>NZ_CP157575.1:1910000-2630000 GCF_051628905.1 Asaia sp. BMEF1
GTACCGTTTTTTCGGCAATGGCCTGAATATGCCCGTCAGGGGCAATGAACACCATATCGAGCGATGCAGGGGTGTCGCGCATCCACATTGCAGCCGGCTCGGGCGGGGTGAAGAGGAAGAGCATCCCCGTTCCTTCAGGCACTGACGCACGGAGCGTCTCGCCTGCTTCCTTCTCTTTTTCTGTTTTGGCGATCTCAACGGTGAAATCGTGCTTGCGACCCTGGCGGTCTGTGATCGTCAGAGGGGCTTTTTCAAGCGCCTTCTGCGCGACGGCTGGTGCGGCTTCGTCGGCGCGCGCGCAGAGAATCGGCAAGCTGAGGGCGACACCCGCCAGAAGCAGACCCTTCGTGAAAAATGTCTTCATGTCTGGACTCCCGGCTCTCAGTTCAGGAATGGATTATTCTGTCGCTCTTCGCCGATCATGGTCGGCAGACCATGGCCGGGCAGAACGATGAAATCATCAGGCAGGGAAAGCAGCGTGCGCTTTATCCCGGCAATCAGGCTCTCATGGTCGCCATAAGCGAAATCGGAACGGCCAACAACACCGCGAAACAGGGTGTCACCGACGATCGCGAGCTTGTCCTCGCGACAGATAAAGACGACATGGCCGGGCGTATGGCCGGGGCAATGCGCCACTTCGAAACGGGCACCCGAGAATTCCAAAATCTCGCCATCGACGACGAAATGATCGGGATGCGCGTCATGCAGGTCGAACAGGCCAAAAGCCTGAGCCTGATCTGTAACCGAGTTCAGCAGGAACTCATCGCGCCGGTCAGGGCCGATCATGCGAACCGGCGTGGTCTGACGGCGTGCCAGCCCGGCGCGCAGGGCATCTGCACCGCCGACATGGTCGAAGTGACCATGAGTAAGCAGGATGGCATCGACTGTCATGCCGTCGAGTATCTTCAGCAGCTCTGGTGCGTCGCCACCCGGATCGACGACGAGGGCATGTCCGGTCTCGGGGTTTTCGAGCACCGTGCAATTCTGGCGCAGGGGGGTCACCTTCACAGTGCGGGCACGCAAGACCGGCTTCTCCTTTACGCTCATCGATAGGGCTAAACCCTTATGGGGCTTAAGGCGCGATACCGCGACACTGTCATGCAGGCAAGCAATCATCCTCCCGTCAGGATTGACCCGATGCCTCACCCGGACCAGAGTTCGGCCCAGCGGGCACAGGAGACTCTGCCCGGCAACACAAGGTTTTCAGGAGACGACCATGAGCCGCATCATCCGCACGGAACCCAACCCCGTCATGTCGAAAGCCGTCGAGTATCACGGCTTCGTTTTCACCCAGGGCGTTGTCGCCCGCGATCTCGATGCCGATTTCGCTACCCAGACGGCTGACGTACTGCAACAGCTCGACGCCCTGCTCGAACTGCATGGCACCGATAACACCCGCATTCTGCAGGCACAGATCTGGCTCAAGGACATTGCCGATCGCGATGCGCTGAATGTTCAGTGGACGGCCTGGCTGCCCAAGGAATCGGCTCCCGCACGCGCCTGCGTTCAGGCCGTTCTCGCAGATCCGCGCATGCTCGTTGAGATCATGCTGATCACAACAAAGTAAGGCCTCTTGACCTTTCCCCGGGCTGACACAAATTTTTCTCGGGGAAAGTTCATAAATTCGCCACGACTCATCGCTACACGGGTTGCATATTCAAGGTGAACACAGTTACCTAGATGCAACACATAACGGGCGGGTGCGGAATCAATGAACGTGAGACAGAAAAGTTGCCTCAGACTTCTGCGCAGGCCGTTTTTTTCGTCTCTGACCGCATTATCCGTTCTGATTGGGTCGGCGCTTCTCGCACCCAAGGCTGAAGCCCGCCAGAAGATTTCTCACAAATCTGCCATGCATACCGCGCATGTCGGTCATCTGGCCGGTTCGCACCGCGGTGCAATTCACCAGACCCGCTTTACGCCGCGCCGTCACCGCTCGGGTGGCCATGTCATTCAGTGCGTCGCCTATGCAAAAACCGCCTCCGACGTTGTCCTGAGCGGCAATGCTCGCGACTGGTGGGACAACTCCCGTGGCGTTTACGCCCGCGGCTCCGCCCCTGAGCCCGGTTCTGTCCTGAACTTCCGCGCGATTCGTCGCATGCCCTACGGCCATGTAGCCGTGGTTCGTGCGATTGAAGACAACCGCACCATCGTCATCGACCAGTCTCATTGGGCGCAGAACGGCGTTGCGAAAAACGTACGCGTCATCGATGTTTCCCCCAATAACGACTGGTCTGCCGTTCGCGTCGCGCTCAACAGCAAGACCGAGACCTATGGCAGCATCTACCCGACCTACGGCTTCATCTATGGCCGTCCTGATGACGGGGTGATGATGGCTAATAATACGCCCGCCCCGGCACATCGTTCCATCCGCTCGCATTCTGTTGAGACGACGCAGAGCTTTGCAGCGCTTCAGCATCCGATGAATTCGACCGAAGTCGCGGAAGCCCCGGATGACGCATTCGGTCTTGAAGGCCCGAGCCGCAACCTACGCTAAGCCTGCTCCACATTGCATCGCCCAAAGGCGGCCCAAAAACGGGTCGCCTTTTTTATTGCCACGAGGGCGGCACCTGTCTGTTAACGCAAGAAGAACGTCTTTTTGCGCTACGGGCGGGCTGCGCGGTGATAGGGGTGTCCGGCGCTGATGGCACGCGCACGATAGATCTGCTCTGCCAGAAGCAGACGCACGATCATATGCGGCCAGGTCATGCGCCCAAAGGAAATGCGCGAATCAGCACGATCAATCACGCTCGCCTCAAGTCCTTCCGCGCCACCGATAACAAAAGATACCTGCTTGCCCGTAGCCAGCCAGGTCTCGAGCATGGTTGAAAACTGCTGGGAATCGGGAGACGTGCCCCCTTCATCGAGGGCGACCATGATACTGCCTTCGGGACAGGCCGCGAGGATCGCTGCGGCATCCTTGCGGCGTATTTCGAGCGCGCTACCGCGCGATTCGGCAATTTCAACCAGATCGACCTTGGGGCGGGTGCGCTCGACATAACGGTCGAACAACTCCCGCTCCGGCCCTCTCTTCAATCGACCGACGGCGACGATCCTGATCATGAACGATCAGAGATCTGTCGTGTCGGCTTCGTCTGCGGCGCTGTCGTCGAGGTCCTTACCCCACATGCGCTCGAGCGCGTAGAGCGCGCGGCTCTCGGGCTTGAAGAGATGAACCACGATATCGCCGGTATCAAGCAGCACCCAATCGGTACCGTTCGCGCCTTCGATGGTGATGCGCTTGATGCCGATCTCGTTCAGCTTGTCTTCGACATGAGAGGCCATGGCAGCGATCTGACGATCGGCGATACCGGTGGCAATCACCATATGATCGGCAAAGCTGGCGCGACCGCGCAGATCGAGGGTCACGATATCCTCGGCCTTGTCTTCATCCAGGCTGGTCGTGATCACGCCCAATGCCTTTTCGACGAGTTCACGCCCGACCGTCTCGCGCGGTGCAGCGGCGGCACGCGTCTTGCGTGGGCCAGCGGCGGCGGCCTTCTTGCGCGGCGTGCCTGCCGTTTTCAGGGTTGCGGTCTTCTCGCCCGTGGCAGGCGTGGTCTCACCAGCGGACGCGCGGCTGCGACGGGCTGGGGTGGTCGTCTCGTCGGACGGTTTTCTGGCGATGGCTCGACACTCCGGTCAATTCATTAGAGAGCGCGCGGCGGGATAATTTCCAGAATCCCTCAGCGCTGTCGCTGATATACCGTTTTGCGGCGCCGGAAGAAAAGCCCAGACACCACCTTTCGAACGCGACATGACGGGCCCCTGTCTCGGTGGCACCCGCAAATGGCTGAGCGCGTGCGTCGCCCGACCCGAAAGTGCGGTGCGATTACTGCCCGGCCTTGGCACGACCGCCATCGGAACATGAAGCGCCAGATCGCGCCAGCGCCGCCAGCGCGTGAGCGTCACCAGACCATCGGCACCCATCAACCAGACGAAACGAGCATTCGGAAAACGCAGGCGCAGCAGGGCGATCGTCTCGACCGTATACCGCTTGTCGAGCCGGGCCTCGATATCGGTTGCGATGATGCGCCGCCCGTCGGCGAGCGCATGGGCCGAAGCGAGGCGATCTTCGAAAGGCGCCATGCCGAGTCGCGGCTTGAGCGGATTGCCCGGTGATACCATGAGCCAGACCTGATCGAGCCGCAGATGGGTCAGAGCATAACGGGCCAGTTGCAGATGGCCTGCATGGGCAGGGTTGAACGACCCGCCCAGCAAACCGATCGAGATGGCTCGGCTATCACCGTATTTCGGTATTTGCGGCACGTCAGGGGCGCGTCTGGCCGGTGCCGCGTACCTCATAACGGAAGGTCGTGAGTTGCTCGAGACCGACCGGGCCGCGCGCATGGATCTTGCCGGTTGCGATGCCGATCTCTGCCCCGAAGCCGAACTCGCCGCCATCGCAGAACTGCGTCGAGGCATTCCACATCACCACGGCACTATCCGTCCCATTCAGAAAATGCTCCGCAATTGCCGAATCGTCTGTGATGATTGCTTCGGTGTGACCGCTCCCGTAACGGGCGATATGCGCCAGAGCCGACTCGACCCCGTCCACCACAGCAACCGACAGACGTGCATCAAGCCACTCTGTCGCAAAATCGTCGGAACTGGCCGGTTCAAGATCGTGCACGATGCTGCGTGCCGTCTCATCGCCCAGAACAGCGCAGCCCAACGCGTGCAGATCCTGAATCAGGAGCGGCAACAGATCTGCTGCGATCTCGCGATCGATCAGGAGGGTTTCAGTCGCACCGCAGACACCTGTCCGGCGCATTTTGGCATTAGCCAGAATCTCGCGGGCCATCGCGAAATTGGCGTCTTTATGGATATAGGTGTGGCAAAGCCCATCGGCATGGGCGAGCACCGGCACACGGGCCTCGCGCTGCACACGCTCGACAAGCGATTTGCCTCCACGCGGAATGATCATGTCGATCTCGCCTGCCGCACCGAGCATAGACGCCACATGGGCGCGATCGGCATCGGGGACGATCTGTACGCAATCGCGCGGCAGACCGGCCTGTTCCAGACCTTTCTGAATGCAGCCCTGAATGCAGCGCGCCGAGTTCAGGCTCTCGGACCCACCGCGCAGAATGACCGCATTGCCGGATTTGATGCACAGCCCCGCCGCGTCGGCGCCCACATTCGGACGGCTTTCGTAAATCATGCCGATCACGCCAAGGGGCGTTGCCACACGACGGATCAGCAGACCATTGGGTCGCGTCCACTCCGACAGAACACGGCCAACTGGGTCGGGTAGCAACGCAATCGATTCGAGGCCCTTGGCCATGGCCTCGATGCGGGCCGGGGTGAGCGTCAGCCGGTCGATAAAGGCGGCACTCGCCTTGGATGTCGCAACATCGCGGGCATTGGCCACAAGAATATCGGCAGAATGGCGACGCAACGACTCAGCCGCCGCACGCAGCGCCTCGTTACGCTGGCCTTCCGGGGCAATCGCAAGAATACGGGCGGCAGCGCGTGCTGGTCCGGTCAGAGCCTTGAAGTCGGACTGGGGGGTGACGGCTTCCATCCTGCATTCTCCTGTCTGCGATGCATCAAGCGCTCTTTCAGCCCCAAGGCTGCAAAAGAGCGATCAGGCTATGTATCACTCCTGCGCTGCTTGAGAAGATCGCCCGACCGCCAGCCCTGAAGCAACGTTGCGTGCGCAGCGACGCAGGGAGGGCGCCGCATCTGACAGAGCCTCTTCAAGAGAACAGGGGCGATCGAGGCAACTGAACAGCGCATCAAATCCCAGTCCGTAGAGTTTTTCGCAGTCATTTCCCAGCGTACCCGCAAACGCCAGAACGGGCTTGCCTGCCTTTCTGGCCATGGTCGCGATGGCGTAAGGCGCCTTGCCCTGCGCCGTCTGTCCATCGAGTCGCCCCTCTCCCGTGATGACCAGATCGACCTGGCTCATCAAAGCGTCCAACCCGAGCAGCCTCGCAATGGCTTCGGCACCGGGTACGAGCTCCGCCCCGCATAGCGCCATCAGACCCAGCGCCGTGCCACCGGCAGCGCCCATACCCGCAATACCAGACAGATCGCGCCCGCAACGGGCCTCGAGCAGGCTCGCCAATCGGGCAAGCGACGCATTCAGGATCGTGACCATAGGGGGTGTCGCGCCCTTCTGCGGCCCGAACACGGCCGCAGCCCCCTCCTCGCCGAGCAAGGGCGCCGTGACATCGCAAAGAATCTCGATGCGGCATCCAGCAAGACGTGGATCGAGCTTTGCATCGTCGAGAGTGAAAACCGAGCCAAGCGGCCCCCCGCCTTGGGCGATTTCCTCACCACGCAGATCGCGCAACGAGACACCCAGAGCCTGCAAGAGCCCCGCCCCGCCATCGCATGTGGCACTCCCGCCAAGGGCCAGAACCAGATGCTCGCAGCCGAGGTCGAGCGCCGCCAGTATAAGCTCACCGACACCACGGGTCGTCGTAAACAGAGGCATACGGGATTCTGGGGGCACGAGCGCCAGTCCGGCGGCTTCAGCCAACTCGATCAGGGCCGTGCGCCCCTCGTTCAGAACTGCAAATCTGGCCGCAACGGGCACGCCAAGCGGCCCACAGACCAGACGGGTTTCGAGATAGCCGCCAAGCGTGCGCGCCATAATGGCCGCAGTACCCTCGCCCCCATCGGCCATAGGAAAAGCGTGATAGCGTGCCTGCGGGAAAATTTCGGAAAAACCACTGACGATCGCCTCGACCACCGCCTCGGCGGTCAGGCTCTCCTTGAAGGAATCACAGGCGACGAGGATTTCCATGGCGCGCTCCAGAACAACGCGCCATTCTTGCGTGTAACGCAAAACGGTCAAGTAGCGACCGCTTGCATCGGACGGAAACCGTCCGTCGCGTCAGGATGAACACCTCAGACGTTGAAGCGGAACAACAGGACGTCACCATCCTGCACCACATATTCCTTGCCTTCGATGCGCAGCTTGCCAGCTTCCTTGGCGCCGGATTCACCACCGCAGGCAATGTAATCGTCATAAGCCACGGTTTCGCAGGCAATGAAGCCACGCTCGAAATCGTTATGAATGACCGCAGCTGCCTGCGGTGCCTTCGTGCCCTTGGTAATGGTCCAAGCGCGCGTCTCTTTCGGGCCGACCGTGAAATAGGTGCTCAGCCCGAGCAGCCCGTACCCGGCAGCAATGACACGGTCCAGCCCCGAATTGCTCAGACCCAGCCCTTCGAGAAACTCGGCGCGCTCTTCCTGCGGCAACTGGCTGACTTCGGCCTCGATCGCCGCAGACACCACGACCATGGCGGCACCTTCGGCCTCTGCACGCTTGCGCACGGCTTCGGAGTGACTATTGCCGGTGGCGGCAGAGCCTTCCTCGACATTGCAGACATAAAGCACCGGCTTGGTGGTCATGAGTTGCAGGCGGCGGGCCGTTTCTTCCTCACCTTTGGGCACGGCGGTACGGGCAGGCTTGCCCTCGCGCAGGGCGGCGATGATGGGGTCCATGATCGTGAGCTGCTGCTGTGCCTCACGGTCATTGCCGCGAGCACGCTTCTGCAACGACACCTGACGCTTTTCGAGCGAATCCAGATCGGCCAGCATCAGCTCTGTCTCGATGATCTCGGCATCGCGAACGGGATCTACGCCCCCTTCGACATGGGTGATGTCGTCATCTTCAAAGCAGCGCAGCACATGAATGATCGCATCGACCTCGCGGATATTGGCGAGAAACTGGTTGCCCAGACCTTCACCACGCGACGCCCCGCGCACCAGACCGGCGATATCGACAAACTCGAGGCTGGTCGGCAGGATCTTCTGCGACTTGCCGATACGGGCCAGATTGTCGAGACGCGGATCGGGCACGGCCACACGACCCACATTGGGCTCAATGGTGCAGAACGGATAATTCGCCGCCTGAGCTGCTGCCGTTTCCGTCAGCGCATTGAACAGGGTGGATTTGCCCACATTGGGAAGCCCCACGATGCCACAATTGAAGCCCATCAGCGTTTCTCCCCGCACAGCATGGCGATTTTGGTCATTGTCGCTTCCGGTTCCCCTTTGGCCAGCAGGGGCGATGCCGTTGCGACGGCATCGAGAAGCTCTTCAAGTTCGTTCTGTTCGGCCTTGGCGAAATCGCCCAGCACATGGCCCGTCACGCGGTCCTTGTGGCCGGGATGCCCGATGCCGAGGCGCACGCGCTGGTAGTTCTGGTCGCCCAGCATCCTGTCCATCGAGCGCAGGCCATTATGCCCCGCTGCCCCGCCGCCTCGCTTGACCCGCACCTTGCAGAAAGCAAGATCGAGTTCATCATGAAACGCCGTGATGTCGGAAACCGGGATTTTGAAGAACCGCGCAGCCTGCTGCACGCTTTCGCCGGATAAATTCATATAGGTCATGGGCTTGAGCAGAAGAACCTTTTGTCCCTCGATGCTGCCCTCGGCCGTCTCCCCCTTGAAGCGCGCACGCCAGGGAGAAAACCGGTAGTGTTCGGCAATACGCTCGACAGCCATGAAGCCAATATTATGGCGCTGCCTGCGCATGCCGGGCTCGGGGTTACCGAGCCCGGTCCAGAGTAGCATTGCGGCCACCCTGAGCGGTCTTACTTCTTCTTCGCAGGAGCGGCGGCTTCAGCAGCAGCCTTCGCAGCGGCTTCGGCTTCCATCTCGGCATCGACCGTCGGCGGGGCGATGGTGGCGATGACGAAGTTCGGCAGCTGCAGAACCGGCGTCACGTTCTCGGTGCCGGTCAGGTCGTCCCAACGCACGTTGTCGTGGATGTCGAGCGCGCTCAGATCAACCGTGAAGCTGGCCGGAATGCTGTCAACGTCAGCCATGACGTCCACCGTGTGACGGACCAGGTTCAGCACGCCACCGCGCTTGATGCCCGGAGCCTTGTCTTCACCCGTCACGTGGATGGCGACGGTCACATGGACCTTCTCGCCAGCAGCCAGACGCTGGAAATCGACATGGATCGGCGCATCGGTCACGGGATGCAGCTGCACCTCACGCAGCAGGGCGCGCACGGTGCCGCTTTCGAGCGGCAGCTCGAACAGGCGCGAACGCCAGCCACCACGGACCATTTCCTTGTGGATGATGCGCGGGTCGATCTGGATCAGCGCCGGCTCCTGCTTGCCACCATACACAACACCCGGCACCAGACCGGCACGTCTCGTTGCGCGCGCTGCCCCCTTACCAGCCTTCGCGCGCGTAGAGACTTCGAGGGACGTCATATTTGTCACGGTATTCTCCCAAATTCATTGCACTCACGGCCTCCAGGGGTGCCTGAGTGATGGGGCGCCTTACCGGAATTGGGGGGGTAAAGCAATGTTCTTCGGGATTCGGAAGGGAATTCTTCTCAGGACTCTGCCCGGAAACCCGCAAAGGAGCGCAGTCCCTTTGATCCCGGCACTTGTTCAGATGGGGATGAAAGAGACCTGTCCCTTTCCGGGGCGCGGGGCAGCGCCCCGCTTCACTCACTCGTAAGCGGTAAGAACCCAGCCATTCTCGGTCGGATCGCAATAGAGCGGTACGGCATTAGCCAGGCGCACATTGATCGGCAGATCCATTGCAGCGCGCAAGGCACGGAAAAGGGCGCCATGGGCCACGATCATGGGAATACCGTCCTGCTCGAGCGCGCGATTCACGGCTTCGGACGCACGGGTCTTGAGGCCGTCGAAGGTCTCACACCCTTCAGGCGTGAACTTGCCCTCGATCCAGGGATCGTACCAGTCGCCCATGGGCTCGCCTTCCATTTCGCCGAAGCAGACCTCTTCGAGATCGCGATCGGTCGAAAGTGGCAGGGTGATGCCGCTCGAAACGGCAATTGCCTCCTGAGCCGCCAGCGCCGTGTCATGGGCGCGTGTCAGGGGAGAAGAAATGATACGGGCGATGGGCGATGCGCCATCACGCCAGTGGCGGGAGAGCGCATCGCCCGCTTTTATCGCCTGCTCACGCCCTGTGGCGTTCAACGGAATATCTGTCCGGCCCTGAGAAAGATTCTGTGCGTTCCAGTCAGTCTGACCGTGACGCAGATACCAGAAGGGGCGACGAAGCAGCATAAAAACCAGTCCTTAGTCGAAAAGCGAAGAGACAGAGCTTTCATCTGCCACAGCACTCATGGCGCGCGCCAGAAGATTGGCCGTGCTGATCTGACGAATATTGGGCGATTCGTCCATCGCCTCAGTCGCAGGAATGCTATCGGTGAGGGTCAGCATCTTGAGCGGCGATGTCTTCACGCGATCGACCGCCGTGCCCGTCAGCACACCATGGGTCACGTAAGCCTCGACCCCGGCAGCGCCGTGCTTCATCAGCGCTTCGGCTGCGTTGCACAGCGAGCCGCCGCTATCAACGATATCATCGACCAGAATGCAGTAGCGCCCCGCCACATCGCCGATCACATTCATGACTTCGGACACACCGGCCCGTTCGCGACGCTTGTCGATAATGGCCAGATCGGTGTTCAGACGCTGCGCAAGCTGACGGGCGCGGACCACGCCGCCGACATCAGGCGAAACGATCATGAGATCTTCATTCGGGTGACGGGCATTGATGTCACGCTTGAACAGCGGCGCGGCGTAAAGATTGTCGACCGGAATATCGAAGAAACCCTGAATCTGCATGGCGTGCAGATCCATGGTCAGAATACGGTTCGCACCGGCCTCGACCAGCAGATTAGCCACCAGCTTGGCGCTGATGGGCGTACGCGGGCCGGATTTGCGATCCTGTCTTGCGTAGCCGAAATACGGCATGACAGCCGTGACGCGGCGGGCCGATCCGCGACGCAGGGCGTCGAGCATGATCAGCAATTCCATCAGATTGTCGTTGGTCGGCGAGCACGTGCTCTGAATGACGAAGACATCTTCGCCACGCACATTTTCCTGGATCTCGACGAAGACCTCGGCATCGGCGAAGCGCCGCACCGACACCTTGCACAGAGGCAAACGCAGCTCCTGGGCCACGGCACGCGCCAGAGGCAGGTTACTGTTACAGGCGACGATCTTCATCGGGAAACGACTCCGGTCCGGGACGGCAGCAAACGCGGCCTTCTAACAACGCCGCGCCACGCTGTCATTAACTCATGGGGATCGCGGATAGCCGATAGAGCGTTTTTTACAGACCTACTGCTCGCCCCTGCCCATGTGCTGAGCATTAGCTCTCGAAATGCGACCTGAAGTCCTCGTAACCATCGAACACATGAACACCGGTCTCCCTGCAATCGGGCCAGACTTGTTCGACATCCTCGAGACAGGCTTCCGAAAGAACGTAAAGCATTGGGCAATCTCCACCTCCGCTTGGATCAATCAGAGAAAGTCGGTGAGTCTCGATGAGGTGCCACAGGGCGCGGATCGTGCCTTCGCGGCCGAGAGGCCGATCCCAGTCGAGACCATTGACCTGACCGTCTTTGACGGTGAAGCAAAAAGTATCGGTAGACGATCCGAAATCGGTACGGCCGTCAGGCATGGTAGAGGGTATCTGCTCACCCGTCTCGATACCGCCCTCCCCGTCCTCACCGTCTACACCCCATTCCTTGAAAAAAGGATCGCCGATCGCCCTGAGCGCCTCGCGCACATCGCTAAGCGGAAAACTCCGCGTACCATTCTCAGCCGCGGGATCGAATTTATGGATGTAGACGTTTCTGCCCATGATCAACATCCTTCGAGGGAAACTCTCCACTGCGGAAACCGGCAGCGGGAAGCGGGAAATCGCTATGGCATTAATCGGTGCCGTATTTCACCGAACGCGGCCCGTAAAGCAGACCATCCGGCGGCCCGACCTTCAGGAGACGGTTGGCTGCCACTGCAGCAACAGGAAAGCTATGATCGGTCAGATTATTGCTCACCTGTTTGACCGCCGCCACAATCAGCATGCCGATAATATTACCACCCCCCGACATTTCACCCACATCGGCGCCAGACGCTGTGCCTGTACCGGTCCACAGCACGCTGCCTGTCTTGAGATCGACCAGCTTGGAGTTTGCCGTCACGACCGTGTTGCTGTCGATCACATGATAGACCGAGCCATAGGCCGTTACGGTCGTGTAAAGCGCCGCATCCGCCCCGAATATGGTACGCAGCTTTTCGGCCGGAGCCTGCATGATCTCGTCTGGGGCGCTCAACCCGTTCTGGCGAAAGGTCTCTGTTTCCAGCGTTACCGGCACAACATAATAGCCGCCCTCGGCAAGGGGCATCGTCATCTGCGACAAAACCCCGTTTGTCGCCTTGACGTCTGGTGTGTGATTGACCGGCGGCAGAACGAGAATACTATGGGGCTTCGCAGCCCTGAACGCCGTGTAATCCGGTGCTTTGACCTGTGAAGCACAGGCGGTGACGGCAAGGCCGAGAGCCATTCCGGCAAGGCGCTTCATGACGGTTACGGATTTCATGACGACACCTTCTGGCTCTGGCTCTGGCTCTGGCTCTGGCTCTGGCTCTGGGCCGAATTCTGACCCAGATTTTTCAGAAGAAAATCCATATAGCTGGTTGCCTCAGGGAAAAGCGTCTTCTCCTGCGTGAATTCCCCCTGCGCCAGATCGGTCCTTCCCTGCGATGCATAGAGCAACCCGAGATGGGCGTGGAAACCGGGCGGCACAGACAGCCCCTTGGCACGTGTCTTTTCCATATCCTTTTCCATGACATCGATCTGCGACTGTAGATCGGTCTTGCCCTGAAGATAGAGATATTGCTGACTCTGAAAATTCTGCCAGCTATAGAGCGGTGGGGTGGATTGACCGGAGCAGGCGGCCAGAATGCCTGACAAGTAAAGCCCTGCCAGAACTCTCGCGTAACGAGTCATGATGTAAAAATCCGCTTATTGTTTTTATTGAGCAGGAAAACGGGCAGTGCTTCTAGCGGATCTGTCCCGAATCAACCTGCTGCGCGAAATGGTTCACGGCGTCCTGAATAGCGAGATCGAGGACTTTGCCATTCAGGGTCGAATCATAGGCTGCCGTACTGCCGAACCCGATCACTTCACGATCGGAAAGGCTGTATTCCGCAGCGCCTTCGCTCGTCGCCACGATCTGCGACGTGAGAGGATTGACGATCTGTAGGCTCACCTTGGCATAGGCAATCTGGCTATGGCCGCGCCCTGCGATGCCGAAAAGCTGCATATCGCCCACTTCCTTGCGACCGAATGCTGTCACATCACCAGTCACGAGATATTGTGCGCCCTGGATGGACTGCCCCTGGCGCAGAAAGCCTGCCTCCTGCTTGCCTTCGCTGAGGTTGTCACGATCCATCACCGAAAAGCGGCCCGATTGCTGCAGACGCGTGAGCATAATGACTCGTGCCTGATTGCCGAGACGATCGATGCCGTCAGAGAAAATGCCATTCATGTAATTGGATCGATTGGCGAATTTCCCGGCTGCAATCGGAATACGCGGCCCATTATAAGGCGTCTGCGCCACTTGCGTGGGGGGCACAGGCAGAGTGCGCGACGATTCCGTCGCACAACCACCCAATAACAGGGCTAACGAGAGCATTCCCGAAACAAATATCTTCACACGCACCAGAAATACCCTCTTAAATCGTTATTGTTTAGTCAATATAATAGAACTTCCTAATATTCTCGTGTCAATTTCTTTCCTGATAAAATAGTGAATGAAGGGAGGAAAACCTTTCCAGCTCCAGCTCATTCCCACGAAGAATGCACGACGCTCTTTCGGTAAAAACCCATTTTAATAAAAATTTTCCTAAAAATTATCAGTCCAAAAAATATGGAACTTATAAAAAACCTCTGTCTGGAAGGATAAATAATTTCCATCTCAGTTCGAATTTACGATGTATACGGAAATTTGTTTATATTGCGTTGTTGTAGTCATATCTAGAACGACATTTTTCATGTATACTTTCTTAATGCTCGAGAATGTAAGAAAATATTGCCACGAGACCTTTGGAAGATCGCTGGTCCTTACGGGTCGCCCTTCCGCCTCGCATCATGATTTCGCCATTCTGCGTCACGACTCGCTCTATACCCAGAGTGGCGTCCTGATCGAAAATTCGACCTATTGCGCCGGTGAAAACGTAGAGGGTGCTTTCAATTACCATGTCTATGCGCCTCGCATGATCGCGCCCGATGTGGCGACTGAAGAAGGGCCGTCAGATTGCTTCTGGCTCGGCTATTTCCATGATCATTTCGGGCATTTTCTGACCAGCACGTTACAACGTCTCTGGCATCTGCCCGCTCACAAACGACATTATGCTGGTTACATTGCCCCGCATTGTGGCGGTCGCGATGACGAAAACGGTTTTATCGCCGGAATATTCGACAGCCTGAAAATCGAGCGGCGCGCCATCCTTCAGGTTCCCGAAAATACAATCCTCAGAAGCATTGTCATCGCCGAGCCCGCTTTCGTAGAGAACTCCCATTGCTACCGGATCTGGGGCAGTTTCATGCGCGATCTTGGCCGCAGTATCCTTGGCACAAGACGCAAGCCGCCAGAAAAGCGACCAATATTTCTCTCACGCAGCCAGACCCGCTCAGCCACACGCTGCTATGAGGGAGAAGAAACGCTTTCCCAGCTACTATCGAATTTCGGTATCGAGACCTGCCATCCGGAAAGCCTCTCCCTCAAAGAGCAACTGACCCTGTGGGACAGTCATTCCGTCTTCATTGGCTTCTCCGGCTCTGCATTCATGAATGCCGCCTTTTTCGACAACAAGACGATCATCATCCTCAACCATGACGGCTATATCTTCGGCACCCAGCGCATGATCGACGCCATCGCGCACAACAAGGCGCTCTATCTTGAAGTCGATTTGTTCCTCGCGAAAGAGTGCAGCGTCTCGCATCGCTATCGCATTACAGAGCCCGAAGCGCTGACCGCTGAAATCATCCGGGCGGTGCGCTGTCTCGCATGAAGCGCGCACCGTGCCGGCTGACCGATGCTGACATCCAGCCTATTTCTTCGCGGCAGGCTTTTCTTCTGGTAACGGCTTGTGGTCGCGCCCCGAATAATTGGTGATGATCTGATGCACCCCCCCTGCCGCCTCGGAAGCAGCGGCCATAGCCACATCGCCCCAAGGTCCGTCAAGTGAATGCGCGTCGATATCATGAAGCTGAGTGGCAGCCCCAGCTTCCTTGCCGTCGGCAGCCACCGTCCGCCATGAAATCTCGATATGCTGGCTTGGATGGCCTGTCATCCCCGCAGGGCCATCGGTCAGGGTCACGATTGCCTCGACGCTGTAATCGGCGTCCTTGGGCGTGCTCTGCAACTGGTCGTGCTGGTCAGGAAAGCTCGCGATGAAGGCGCGGGCCAGCGAGACATTCCCGTCACCGGGGGCGCCCTTCACCCCCTTGAAATACACCTTGGCGGGGCGACGCTTGAGGCTGTGCGGGTCAGCCTGCATCATTGCGGCCTGAATGCCGGTCAGAACCGAGCTAATCTGCGGCGCCGATGCTGCAGCCAGAGAGGAAAGAACAGGCTTTTCCCCCTGAGCCCAGACGGAGGCCGGAATGGGCGCAGCATCCCAATGGCCGCGCGCCTCGCCAGTGGGCATCATCACCACATAATGCGGCGTCACATCACCACCCTGCATGGTGGCAGAAAGCTTGAGCCACCAGTCGCCGGGTTTTGCTGGCTGGGCCACGGCGGGAAGCGACTGCTCAACCAGTTGGGTCGCCACCTCTCTCGCCCAGAGCGCCGAGGCCGTATTGTCGAGCAGGGAGTCGGGTGGTGTCGGCACGGCGAGGCGGGGCGGCGGTGTGGTGAGCGCCAGACGGCGCCCTTCAGGTCCAGGATCGCCGAAAGGGCGCGGCATCTCCACGCACCCAGCCAGCAGCGTCATAGTGCCGACCAGACCGACAATTTTTCTCAAGGCGCGCTTCATGAATGGACTCCAGCGCGAATGGCAGAGATCTGATGGCCGATGGCACCGCCGCCTGCGAGGGTGCGGCGACGATGGCTGAAAAAGCGCCTGACATCGACGCGCGTATCGAGCCCGATCATGGAAAGATGACGGAGCCCGGCACGATGCAGCCTGTGCAGGCAATAACCAGGCATATCGAAAAAAAAATACCCTTCGCGCAAGGCGGGCATGAAGAAATGCCCCGCTTCGGGCGAGGCATCGAGAACGGTGTCGCGCATCTCCGGTCCGACTTCATAGCTTTCCTGCCGGATACAGGGCCCGATACTGGCCACGACATCTCCAGCGCCCAGAGCGGACATGGCCGAGAGTGTTGCCTCAAGCACGCCGCCAACAGCCCCGCGCCACCCCGCATGAGCGGCTCCCACGACGCGGCCATCGAGGCTCGCAAACAGAACTGGCCCGCAGTCGGCGGTGATGACGCCAAGCGCCAGATCGTCCCGATCTGTCACCAGCGCATCTGCCTTTGGGCCGCGTCCTGTCTGCCAGACAGGCGTTTTATGCGTCAACGTCACGACATCGGCGGAGTGGGTTTGCGTCAGACCGAGCAGGGAGGGCGCCTCGACACCGAGAAATCGGGCAACGCGGCCCCGGTTCTCGGCGACGTTTTCCGGCCGGTCAGCAGAGGCCAGAGAACAGTTGAGCGAATTGAACGGACTGGGCGAGACACCGCCCAATCGGGTGAAAAAGCCATGGCGCAGAAAGGCCAGAGAATCGGCCTGGATCACCCAGCCGCGCGGCGCCTGATCAGCCATAGGCCTTTTCTCCCTCGATCGTATGCGGGTGGCGTACGCCATAGGCCATGAGCCAAAGCCCGGCCAGCGCCATCGGGATGCAGAGCACCTGCCCCATGGTCACGCCAAAAGGCAGAAAGCCGATAAACGCATCGGGTTCACGAAACAGCTCGCAGAAGCTGCGCGCAACGGCATAGCCAAACAGAAACAGACCCGACAGGAAGCCGTAACGCATGCGCACCCAGGGGCGGCTCGCGGCAACCAGCATGACGCTGAGCAACAAGAGCCCCTCAGTCAGCGCCTCGTAAAGCTGAGAGGGATGACGGGCCACCGGCCCCCCTGTGGGAAACACCATCGCCCAAGGCAGCCAGTCCGGCGCAGGGCGCCCCCACAACTCGCCATTGATGAAATTTGCGCAGCGCCCAAGCCCGAGACCGAGCGGCACGACGATGGTGATGCGATCGGAGAAGGAGAGAAAGCTAAGCCCGTTGCGCCAGGTAAACCAGGCAAGCGCCAGAATTACGCCCAGCGCACCGCCATGAAATGACATGCCGCCCTGCCAGACCTCGATAATGTAAAGCGGATGGGTAAGATAAAAGCCCGGCTTGTAGAACAGGATATAACCCAGCCGCCCACCCAGCACGACACCGAGCATGGCCCAGAACGCGAAATCATCTACCTGCTCGCGCGTGGCCGCCCGAGGCGCCAGACCGCAGAGACGGACGGCAATTTTCCAGCCGATCAGAATCGAGAGAATATAGGCCAGCGCATACCAGTGCACGGCCAGCGGCCCCAGATGAACGGCAATCGGATCGAACTGGGGCAGGATGATCGGGTGGGATTGCATGGCTGACTTTACAGATAGGGGTCGGGCGTCGCGAGATAATCGCGCACATAGCGGCTGATGCCGTCTTCGAGTGATGTAACGGGGCGGTCATACCCGGCTTCCCGCAGCCGCGTCATATCGGCGCAGGTGTAGGACTGATACTGCCCCTGCAGCGCTTCGGGCATATCGATGAACTCGATGCGGCGGGGTACACCGGCAGCATCGCAGACAGCATTGGCGAGATCGACATAAGTTCGGGCCTGACCCGTGCCGCAATTGAACAACCCGCTCACTTCGGGATGGTCGTAGAGCCAGAGCATGATCTCGATCAGATCGCCCACCCAGATGAAATCGCGTGCCTGGGCACCGTCCTCCAGATCGGGACGGTCAGAACGGAAAAGCCGAGCGGGCGCACCGCGCATCACCTCGTCATATTTCACCTTAACGACGGAGATCATCGACCCCTTATGATATTCGTTGGGGCCATAGACATTGAAGAATTTGAGCCCGGCCCATTGGCGCGGCATCAACCCACCGGAGGCGAGGCGGGAAAGCAGATGCTGGTCGAAAACATGTTTCGACCAGCCATAGAGGTTCAGCGGCTTCAGCGAAGACAACGAGGCAGGCGCGTCGGAAAACTGCTCGGGCCGATCGGCCGCACCATAGGTCGCTGCGGAAGAAGCATAGATAAACGGCACATCGCGCACGGCGCACCACTCGAGCAGCGTCTCGGAGAGCTCGACATTCGTACGCCATACCAGATCGCCATCACGCGCCGTGGTGCTGCTGATCGCCCCCATGTGAAAGACAGCGCGTATATCGGTCGAGTTCGACAGAAACGTCTCGAGCGCGTCAGGATCGATCAGCAGGTCGGGCGGATGCTTGGCAAGATTACGCCATTTTCCCTGGTCACGAAGGCGGTCCACAACCGCGACAACCTCGCCCCGCGCCTTGAGCGCTGCGACCAGGCACGAACCAATAAATCCGGCGCCGCCGGTGACGATCATCATGGAACCTGTATAAGACGCCGCAACGCAACCTCCAAGCCACACCGGCCGGAGAAAAACGCGGCGCGGGCATCCGTATCGGGCCTTGCTGCGTTGCTCTTGGCAGAGGTGAGAGTCAGTCTGGGCACAGCTTGGCCCCGGCTGAACGCACGGGGGCCTCATAACCGCCCGGTCGCCAGACCGGACGTCAGGACAGCAAGGAAACCGCCATGGCAGACCGGCCCCGTTTTTTCGATGATCTCGCAGGCGCCGCCGGAGGCGCGTTTTCGGCTCTGACAGGGCTGCGTGAAGAGCTGCACGCCGTGGTGCGCGCGCGCATCGACGAGGTTCTCTCCTCGCTCGATCTGGTGCGACGCGACGAGCTCGACGTGGCACGCGAACTCGCTACGCGCGCCCGCATGGCACAGGAAGATGCCGATGCCCGCCTCGCCCGCATCGAGGAGCGCCTGGCCGATCTCGAAAAAGCCGTCACGGCTCCGACACCTCACTCGTGACGACCTCGAATGTCTGCGTCCTTGCAACCGGGGCCGGGCATCCGTAACGTGACCTGATATGACGATTCGCGGTCGGAATTCCGCGAGTTTTCATATCGTTGCAGACATCCTGATGCGCGTCGTTTCGTGCCGCGCATCACCGGCCCAGGGAGTCCCGAATGCCTGCTCTTTCCTTCTCCTCTTCTTCGCATCAGGATACTAATCCGCTCGACGTCATGGAGCAGATCGTCTGCGGTCATGACTGGGCGTTCGACCGCCGTACCGAATCGGAAATGGCTGCCGAAGCGCCGGGCAAATGGTGCGATTACGGGCTCTATTTTTCATGGTCGCGCGAGATCGCCGCCATGAATTTCACCTGCACCTTCGACCTGCGGGCTCCCGCCAATCGCCGCAAGGCTCTCTACGAACTCATCGCGCTCGCCAATGAGCGTCTCTGGATCGGCCATTTCAGCCTCGATCTGGAGACCGGCACGCCGGTTTTCCGGCACTCGGTCCTGCTGCGCGGCGCGACCAGCCTTGCCGCTGAAAGCATGGAAGACATGATCGATATCGCCATCACGGAATGCGAGCGGTTCTACCCCGCGTTCCAGTTCACGCTCTGGAGCGGCAAGACGCCCACCGAAGCGCTCGAAGCCGCCATGCTCGATTGTGTGGGTGAAGCATGAGCCTGCCTTCTCTTCTGCTCGTAGGCTGCGGCAAGATGGGCGGCGCTCTCTGGCAGGGCTGGCTTGATCAGGGTGTCGCCCCTTCGGTCATTCTCGACCGAAGCTGCGCCGCCCCACCCGCCCCTCATCATCTGGCGCGTGTGGCCAGCGAGATTCCTGCCGATTTCAGGCCGGATATCATCATTCTGGCGGTCAAACCTGCCGGGATGGAAGAGGCGCTCGCCTCGCTGCGCCCATATCTCGACGGGGCCATCATCATCTCGATGCTGGCCGCCCGTACTATCGAGAGTCTGAGCGCCGCCTGTGGGGGCGCCAGCACGAAGATCGTGCGCGCCATGCCCAACACCCCGGCGGCCATCGGCAAGGGTGTGACAGGCGTGGTCAGTCACGATCTAGACGATAAAGGACGAACGCTCTGCACGGCCCTGCTCTCCGCAGTGGGTGACGTCGCCTGGGTGGAGAGCGAAGCCCAGCTTGAGGCGCTGACACCTATCTCGGGCTGCGGTCCGGCCTATGTCTTTCTTCTGGCCGAATTGCTGGAGAAAGAGGCTCTACGTGTCGGCCTCCCTCTAGAGACGGCACGCCTCATTGCGCGTGGCACAGTCTCGGGCGCGGGCGCCCTGATTGCGGCATCGGAAGAGGAAAGCGCCACCCTGCGCAAAAACGTCACGAGCCCCAACGGCGTTACCGCCAAGGCGCTCGACGTGCTCATGGCACCGCAGGCCTGGCCCGAAGCCATGACGAAAGCCGTCGATCAGGCCATGGCACGCGCGAAAGAGATGGCCTCCTGACAGGAAAACCCGGCCTCTGAACCTGTCATTCGATTGTCATGACGCCCTCATAGGGTATGATCGGGCGCAGAAAGACTAGGGACAGGTTCATGACGGAAATCGATCGCGAAGAGTTTGATCTGGCACTTCTGGAGGCAGGCTTCGCCCTTGCCGCTGAAAAGGGCTGGCATCGTTTCTCGCTGGTAGAGGCCGCGCATCGGGCCGGTCTCGCCGTCGATGAGGTGCGCGGTCGCTTTGCATTCCGCCACAGCCTGTTGCTGCGCCTGGGTCGTCTGGCCGATGAATCGGCCTTTCGCGATGACGGGTTGAACGGCTCGGTGCGTGAGCGCGTCTTCGATCTCTTCATGCGGCGCTTCGACGTGTTCCAGCAATATCGCGAAGGCATTCGCGCCGTGCTTCAGGCCCTGCCTACCGATCCGGGACTGGCCGTTATTCTTGGCGCTGCCACACTCGATACGATGCGCTGGATGGCCGATCTCGGCGGCGTGGATCGCAGCGGGCTCAGCGGGGCCATGCGCCTGAACGGGCTCGTGGGTGTCTGGGGCTTTGCCCTGCGCGCGTGGGAGAAGGATGAAAGCCCCGATCTGTCGCAGACCATGGCGGCCCTAGATCAGGCGCTGGACAAGGCCGAGCGTTTCGGCGCCCTCAAGCCCTCGCCCGATCGCCTGATGGAAGACGCAACCCGCCATACGGGCGTCGCCGATCATTCACTCGAACTCGAAACATAATGGCTTTACGTCTGCCGAGAGGCAGATTAAAAGCCCTGTCACGCAATGGGATGTAGCCAAGCGGTAAGGCAGCGGATTTTGATTCCGCCATTCGGAGGTTCGATCCCTCCCATCCCAGCCAGCGCCTCCCTCTGAAAATCGGTTTTTCCTGTTTCAGCCTCGCCTCGCGGGTCCGAACGGCCTTTGGCCATTCTCATGCGCAGGAACCCTTGCCGGCTCCTTCTGGCCCGTTCTTCGCGCTCAGAGCGTCAGAGCGTCAGAGCGTCAGAGCGTCAGAGCGTCAGAGCGTCAGAGCGTCAGAGCGTCAGAGCGTCAGAGCGTCAGAGCGTCAGAGCGTCAGAGCGTCAGAGCGAATCGCGGATAGCAGGGCCATAAGCAAGTGCCTGCCAGGCCGCATCGTCGCACCTGAACAGAACGTCCCAACCTCTCGCCCTCCCACCAAAGACAGTCAAAGCGTCGGGCCAGGCTGATTGCCACGCTGATGCAGCGACAATCGGATTTCTTCACACGAAACTCTCGTGCATTGCGGAACACCGATGTACAGCACGCCGCAAGGCGTATTCGGATCATTTGCATTTAGGGAAAGGTACCGGCGGGGCGATGGTGGGCACACAAGGGCTCGAACCTTGGACCCGCTGATTAAGAGTCAGCTGCTCTACCAACTGAGCTATGTGCCCATAGCCCCGCTCCGGTGAGGTGGCTTCTAACAAAGGGCGGAACAGGCATCAAGAGGAAAAATGTACTATTCCGCATACGAAACTATCAGGAAGCTTTCTCGGGCGATAACAGGCGCATGAGGGAGTCGAACTGGTCGAGACTGCGATAGTCAAGACGCAGCGACCCGCCCTTGCCGTTAAACTCGATCTTGACCTTGAGCCCCAGTCTTGTCGCCAGATCGCGTTCCAGACGCACAAGCTCGTTGTCGCGGGGTGCTTTGATCGCTTCCTGCTCAGCCTTAGGCGCCTGACGGGCCAGTGCTTCGGTCTGACGCACATTGAGCCCGCGCGCGATCACGATATCGGCTGCTGCGCAGGGGTCAGGATGGGCCAGAAGGGCGCGCGCATGACCGGCGCTCAGCATCCCGTCACGCACTTTCTGACGCACCGCTTCAGGCAGGTTCAGCAGGCGCAGGATGTTACCGATATGGGGGCGGGACTTGCCCACAGCGCCAGCCAGCTCTTCCTGCGTCAGCGCATAATCGGTCAGAAGCCTTTGCAGACCCTCTGCCTCTTCGATCGCGTTCAGATCGGCACGCTGGAGATTCTCCACCAGAGCCGCCGCCATGGCATCGGCATCGTCCAGCAGGCGCACATGCACCGGCACCTCGTGCAGCCCGGCACGCTGCGAGGCTCGCCAGCGACGTTCACCGGCGATAATCTGGTAGCGCCCCTTCTGGTCGGGATCGGGTCGAACCAGAATGGGCTGAAGCACGCCCCGGCTGCGGATCGAATCCGCCAGCTCGTTCAGACGCCCCTCATCCATATCCACACGCGGCTGGAACGGGCCAGGCGCCAGAAGGTCGACACCGAGCATCGACGGGTTGGGTGCACTCTCGTGACTAGGCGACTGGGCCCGTGGCATGTCGATGGCCTGATCACCCAGAAGGGCCGCGAGACCGCGCCCGAGGCGCGGAGCCGGTTTCTTGCTCATGAAGGAGCCCCTTCCTTACGGGTGATGCCCAGACGCCCGGCAATTTCCTGCGCCAGAGCGAGATAAGCGGCGGCTCCGCTGCTGCGCCGATCGTATTCAAGCACGGAACATCCGTGGCTTTGGGCTTCGGAGATCTTGATATTGCGCGGTATCAGCGTTTCGAGCACCTGCTCGCCGAAGAAATTGCGCGCATCGGCGGCGACCAGCTCGGACAGATTATTGCGTCGGTCGTACATGGTGAGAATGATACCCGCCACATGCAGATCGGCGTTGAATGCACGACGCACGCGGTCAACCGTGCGCACGATCTGGCTGATCCCCTCAAGAGCGAAGAACTCGCATTGCAGCGGAATCAGCACCGCATCGGACGCCACAAGGGCATTGAGCGTCAGCAACCCAAGGCTCGGCGGGCAATCGATCAGGATGACGTCATAGCGGCCAGACAGGGCCTCAAGCGCTTCACGAATACGGAATTCGCGCCGCTCGCTGCCGATCAGCTCAATCTCGGCGCCGGCCAGATCGGTATTGGCCACAATGATATCGAGATTCGCGGTCTCGGTCGGGCGGGGCAGCTTTTCGGGCGGCGCCTCCTGCATCAGTGCGGCATAACTGCCGATCTGACGGGCGTTGTAATCGACTCCCAAACCGGTCGACGCATTGCCCTGCGGGTCGAGATCGACCAGCAGCACGCGCTGCGTGCTGGCAAGCGCCGCGGCCAGATTGATTGCTGTTGTGGTCTTGCCCACACCCCCCTTCTGGTTGGTGATGGCGAGAATACGGGCCTTCTTGCCCGTGTCGTTAGTCGACACGTCTGATATCGCTTATCTCGATGATGGCGCCCCCTGAGGCGGCGCGATTGTCCAGAATTCTATGCTGCATGTGCCAGCACCGTTCGGCTTCGGTCAACTCGTCAGGGAGATTTTTTCCCTTCAAAAACAGGGCTTTTCCTTCCGGCAGAAGAAATGGCGCGCTCCATTCCAGCAATTGGGAGAGCGACGCCAGAGCCCGCGCCGTCACATAGGCGGCAGGCGCAATTTCTGCCTGCTCTATACGCTTGGACATAACCTGCGCCTTCACGCCACAGGCACGCGCCGCCTCACGCAGAAAGGCGCATTTACGCTGGTCTGATTCGACCATCACCATCTCGGCATCGCAAGCGATTCCGATCATGAGCGCGGGAAACCCGCCTCCAGAGCCAAGATCGATCACACGGGCGCCCCGCTCGATGAAAGGCACGAGCCTGAGTGAATCCTCGATATGACGCTCCCAGAGATGGGGCATGTCACGCGGACTCACCAGATTGATGCGCGCGTTCCATTTCTCGAGAATCGCAGCGAAAGCTTCAAGGCGCTCTTGCGCTTCACGTGAAACGCCGTTCATGCCACAGCCCTCACATGGGCCAGAAGCGCAATCATGGCCGCAGGCGTGACACCCGGCACACGTTGCGCAGCGGCGAAATCAGCCGGTCTGGCGAGGGTCAGGCGCTCTTTCATTTCACTGCTCAACCCACCGATACGGCCGTAATCGAGGTCGCTCGGCAAGGTGATCTGCGCCTCGTTGGCAAGCTGCCTGATCTCGCGTTCCTGACGTTGCAGATAGCCGCCATAGCGCGCCTCGGTCTCGACATGACGACGCACGCGCAAAGGCAGTGCTGCGAACCAGGGCGCGATGCGCTCGATAGCAGCGTCGTCGGCCTGACCAGACAGCACATCGAGCAGCGAACGGCGACGCCCGTCCTGCGACACGGTGATACCCTGCGCCGCCAGTTCCTGCGGCGCATGGAGCGCAGAACGGGCCTGCTCCATAGCCTGGGCAATGGCGCTCTCATCCGCTTCGAGCTTCGCCGCACGCGCGGCACCGACACAACCCATTTCCCTGCCCAGACCGGTAAGGCGCAGATCGGCATTATCGGCACGCAGACTGAGGCGGTATTCGGCACGCGAGGTAAACATGCGATAGGGCTCGGACACGCCCTGAAGCGTTAGATCGTCGAGCATTACTCCGAGATAGGCCTGATCGCGACCGAGCACGAGCGGGTCGCTCCCCACCACGAAACGGGCCGCATTCAGCCCCGCCAGAAGCCCCTGCGCCCCGGCTTCTTCATATCCGGTCGTGCCGTTGATCTGCCCTGCCAGATAGAGCCCCTGAATTGCCGTCAGGGCGAGGCTCGGTGCCAGCTCTCGGGGGTCGACATAATCGTACTCCACAGCGTAGCCCGGCGTGACGATACGCGCCTTTTCCAGCCCCGGAATCGAGGCAATCATCAGCGTCTGGATATCGGCAGGCAGGCTGGTGGAAATGCCATTGGGATAGACCAGATCGCCACCCGGATTGCCCGGCAATCCCTCGGGCTCGAGAAAGATTTGATGACCGTCCTTTTCACCGAACCGCACAATCTTGTCTTCTATCGAAGGGCAGTAGCGCGGCCCCTTCCCTGCGATCGCCCCACCGTAAAGTGCCGAGAGCGCCAGATTATCGCGAATAATGCGATGCGTTTCGGGCGTGGTGCTGGTGATACGGCAAGAGAGCTGTTCGGTCGTGATCCTGTCGGTCAGCCTACTGAACGGCTCGGGCAAGGCGTCACCCTTGTCTTCAGCGAGCGACTCCCAGTCGATGCTGTCGCGTGCGATGCGCGCTGGTGTACCCGTCTTGAGGCGTCCCATGCGCAGGCCCATCGCCTCGAGCCGCTCGCCCAGACGCGCTGCCGGACGCTCGCCGATGCGACCAGCCTGTTCCTGCGTGTGACCGATATGGATGACACCGCGCAAAAACGTGCCACTCGTTACGACGACGGCGCCGCATCTGAAAACACGCCCGTCTTCGCAAATGACGCCTGTCACGCGACCGTCGCGTGTTTCGAGATCGGCCACCTCACCTGCCATGATGCTCAGATTGGGCGTTTCGGCCAAAAGCACCTGAATGGCATTGCGATACAAAAACCGATCGGCCTGAGCGCGAGGGCCATGCACTGCAGGCCCCTTGGAGCGATTGAGCAGCTTGAAATGAATGCCCGCCCGATCGGCAGCCCGCCCCATGAGTCCATCGAGCGCGTCGATCTCGCGCACCAGATGCCCCTTGCCGATTCCACCGATTGCCGGGTTGCACGACATGGCGCCGATCATCTCGGGCTTTTGCGTCAGCAGAAGCGTGCGCGCACCGAACCGTGCCGATGCCGCCGCCGCCTCACTCCCCGCATGTCCGCCGCCAATGACGACAACATCAAACTCGCTCACACAGCCCTCATTTACCAATGCAGAATTGTCCGAATATCACATCCAGCAGGGACTCGACATCAACTTGTCCCGTCAGTCGCCCTAAGGCACGCATCGCCAGACGAAGCGCCTCCCCCCGCACCTCAGGCCAGGGGGCCTCGCGCGCCTGATCGAGATAGAGCAGCGCCTCTTCGATTCCGGCCCGGTGACGAGCGCGCGTCAGCGGTGCACCCACACCCGCCGTCAACGTCTTGATCCGCTCGGCCAGCGCCTTCTCGAATGCCTGCATGCCCTCGCCCGTCTGCACACTCAGGCCCAGCGTGCCGTCCAGCGCCGGTTGCAGATCGATCTTGTTGCTCACCAGAAGCGCGTCGGGACGTAGCGGCATTTCCGCCTCACCGGCCATGACATGAAGCACAAGATCGGCATGTTCCACGTGAAACATCGCCCGCTTGATACCCTCGGCTTCGATCTCGTCTTCCGTCTCTCGCAATCCCGCCGTGTCGACAAGACGCAGTCTCACACCATAAAAAAGCCAGTCGATGGCAATCACGTCACGCGTCGTGCCCGCCCGATGGGTCACGATTGCCGCGTCATATCCGGCCAGATGATTAAGCAGGCTCGATTTGCCCACATTGGGTGCACCCGCGATCACGACGGTCAGACCGCGCCGTACAATCTCCCCGCGCTTATCCGACAGATGCACACGCATCGCCGCTCTCAGATCATCCAGCGTTGTCGTGAGCATCAGCTCAACCGAATCCGGCAAATCCTCATCCGGGAAATCGATCAATGCCTCCTGATGCGCTAGCAAAGTCTTCAGGCGTTCGCCCCACCCCTCATACAAGCGGCTCAACGCACCATCGGCCTGCGTCAGCGCCTGCTTCCGCTGGCTCTCACTCTCCGCCTCGACCAGATCGCCAATCGCCTCTGCCTGAAGCAGATCCAGCCGGCCCGCCTGCACTGCACGACGCGTGAACTCCCCCGCCTCGGCGGGTCGCGCACCCAGCGCCGTCAATGCCAGCGCCACCCGATCGATCACCGCAGGCCCGGCATGTAGATGCAGCTCGAATCCATCCTCTCCTGTATAGGAGCGCGGGCCAGGCAACCAGAGCACCATGGCATCGTCGAGATGCTCGCCTTCATGACGCAGAACACGCAGGCTGGCATGGCGCGCAGGCGGCAGCCGCCCCGAACACAACCCCGCAAGCACCTCTTGAGCGCCGGGACCACTTGCGCGCATGATGGCGATAGCCGCCCGTCCGGCCCCTGTCGCTAGAGCGAAAATAACCTCGCCCTTGCGCGCTGCCGGGCTTTCCATCGCGTCAACCATGTGAATCCCCTCTATGCCCCAGCTCTCATTGCACTCCCCCATCGGCCCCCTGACCCTCAGCGAGGATGAGGGCACCATCGTCGCCCTCGATTGGGGATGGGGACGCGACCAGGAAAAGACGCCCCTTCTTACCCGCGCCCAGACCATGCTGGAACGCTATTTCGACGGTGAGCCCGAAAGTTTCGACCTGCCTCTGGCCCCCTGGGGCACCGCCTATCGCAAGGCCGTCTGGAGCGCACTGCGTGACGTCCCCTATGGCCAGACCATCAGCTACGCCGAACTTGCCGCCAAGGCAGGCGGCTCCGCCCGCTCGATCGGCGGCGCCATGGCACATAACCCGATCCCGATCCTGATTCCCTGCCACCGCGTGCTCGGCAAAGGCCATCTCGGCGGCTATTCCGGTGAGGGCGGCCTGGACGACAAGCGCTATCTCCTCCGCCTGGAAGGTGTCGCGCTCTAACACAGCCTCTGCGGGGCGCTGCCCCGCTCCCCGGAAAGGGGCGCACCCCTTTCATCGCGATTTAAAGGTTCCCAAAGGGCGATCGCCCTTTGGTGAGGTGTGGGGCAAAGCCCCATAAAAAAACCGCCGGACACCCACAGGCACCCGGCGGCTTGATCGTCACGAACTGACCCGAAAATCAGTTGTTCATGGCGTCGAAGAAATCCTGGTTCGTCTTGCTGTATTTCAGCTTGTCGAGCAGGAAGTCCATCGCATCCATCGTGCCCATCGGCGAGAGGATACGACGCAGCACCCACATCTTCGACAGCATGGCGCGATCGACAAGGAGTTCTTCCTTACGTGTGCCCGACTTGGTGATGTCGATGGCCGGGAAGGTGCGCTTGTCGGCGAGCTTGCGGTCGAGAATGAGTTCGGAGTTACCCGTACCCTTGAACTCCTCGAAGATCACTTCGTCCATGCGGCTGCCGGTATCGATCAGCGCGGTCGCGATGATGGTGAGCGAGCCACCTTCTTCGATGTTACGGGCCGCACCGAAGAAACGCTTGGGGCGCTGCAGGGCGTTGGCATCGACACCGCCGGTCAGCACCTTGCCCGATGAGGGGACAACGGTGTTGTAGGCGCGGGCCAGACGGGTGATCGAATCGAGCAGGATCACGACGTCACGCTTGTGCTCGACCAGACGCTTGGCCTTCTCCAGCACCATTTCAGTCACCTGAACGTGGCGAGTCGCGGGCTCATCGAAGGTGGAAGAGACGACTTCGCCGCGCACGGAGCGGGCCATGTCGGTCACTTCTTCGGGGCGCTCATCGATCAGAAGAACGATCAGGAACACATCGGGATGGTTGGCACTGATGGACGAGGCGATGCTTTGCAGCATCACGGTCTTGCCTGTGCGGGGCGGCGCCACGATCAAAGCGCGCTGGCCCATGCCGATGGGAGCCACGAGATCGATCACGCGCGGCGTATAGTCGCGCTGGTCTTTCTTGCCCTTGCCGGTCGGCTGCGGCTCGGGGGCACCGACCTGCTCGACTTCCATACGCAGACGACGCTCGGGATAGAGCGGCGTCAGATTGTCGAAATTGATGCGCTGACGAACGGAGTCAGGCTCTTCGAAATTGATCGAATTGACCTTGAGCAGCGAGAAATAGCGCTCACCGTCGCGCGGCGCGCGGATCTGACCCTCAACCGTGTCACCGGGACGCAGGCCGAAGCGGCGCACCTGAGCGGGAGAGATATAGATATCGTCGGGGCCGGGAAGGTAGTTGGCCTCGGGAGAACGGAGAAACCCGAAACCATCGGACAGGATTTCCAGCGTGCCTTCGCCGTAGATGGCCTGATCATTATCCGCCAGGGTCTTGAGAATGGCGAACATGATGTCCTGCTTGCGCATCGAGGACGCATTCTCGATTTGCAGCTCTTCAGCATAGGCCAGCAGATCGGCAGGTGATTTTTTCTTGAGTTCAGCAAGATGCATGAAAAGCGCCTTAGATGGGCTATAGTCCACTGCCTGGAAGACGGAAACCGTATCCGTGACAGATGATCGATCGCGAAAGAATGCCCCGTCAGATGGGCCGCAGAACGGGCCCGACGATGAGCGAAGACGAAAGGTCTTGAGAGAGGCCGCGACACAGGTAAAGCATGCGGCTCTTGCGTCTCAATCTAATGAGAAATAACGCTTTCTGTCAATAGTCCCGATCAGCCGCGCCAAGGCTTCATCATATACTCGCCAGAACTGTTCTCTCCATCCCCCAGACCGGGCAGAAGAAACATCAGAGGCAGGGCTTTCACCTTCTCGCTATAGGCGCCGGAAATGAGGGCGGGGCCGCACATGCCGCTAAGATGCAGTATGCTTGGCAGGGCGATATCGACACGGCACGGCACGGCACTATCGGCCCTGTTCGACTCCAGCAAATGACCCGTGAGCGGCGCCGCCTGGAGAGGGCGGTTTTCAGCATCGAGGGCGACGAATTCCCCATCTATTTTCAGCCCGTCGAGATGATAACCGATCAGCACGCGTGTGGGCTGCCTGCCCTGATAACCAGGCGCCTGACGAAACCCTAGGGGGAAATCGCTGGCCCCTTCGAATTTCAGCGGCTCCTGCGCCAGCTTGTCGAGCATCGCCTGGGCCTCCTGCGTGCTGGGCTGGACGACCGGACCAGCCAGGGCCCTAGGAGCGATCGATGCAAGTGCGAGAAGGGAAACAGAAAGAGCGAACCGGTTCACGATGAACGATCTCCAAACCATCCCCGGCGCCAGAAAATGAACAAGGGCAGCAGCACCGAGAAAGCCATAAGGCCTAACGCATAATAATAGCCATAGTGCCATTCGAGTTCCGGCATGATTTTGAAATTCATACCGTAAATACCGGCGAGCAGGGTCGGCGTAATGCCGACGAAGCTGACCACGGTCAGTAATTTCATCCCGTCGTTTTGGTCGATACTGATAAAACCCAGCGTAGCGTCGAGCAGAAACTGAACCTTGACCGTCATCTGCGCTACATAATCGTTCAGTGATGCCACGTCGCGACCCATGATGCGCAACCGCGTCTGCAACGTGTCGCGAGATTCGAAATAACGCGCATCGCCCAGAAACATGCCGATGCGATCGACCCCCAGAAGACTCTCCCTGATCGACGACGTGAGATCGCCGCTCTCGCCGAGCTTTCTGAGTGTCTGGCGCAGCATATCGGCATTGCGCACGCGCCTGTTAGGCCGCGTGTCGGCGAAGACAGCGCGCGAAATCGTGCCGAGCGTATGACCCGCATTTTCTAGAATATCCGCCAGACGGTTCACGATGGTCTCAAGCAGATGAATGGCAAGTTCGGGCACGTCGGAGAGAGCGAAATCGACATCATTGGCCGCCAGATCGCGGCTCATGGTCTCAAAGGCCGTATAATTCGCATAGCGTAGCGTAATCAGCCAGTCGGGCGAGACGACCATACCGATCGGATAGGCCGTCAACCGGCCGTCGATCATGCGCACGAGCGGCGTCGAAAGATAGATAACCTCGCCCTTGCGATAATGACGTGACGAACTCTCGATTTCCTCCAATGCATCCCGGCGAGGCAGGCTCAGCCCGGTGACGGCTTCAGCCAGCCTGATCTCGTCTTCACTGGGCTCGACCAGGTCGAGCCAGGAGACGTTTCTCGCATCTTCAGCAGCGACGATCTCATGAACGGGGCGCCCCACAGGATGCGCTAGAAACATCGACCTTCCTTTCCGGGTCAGGCGGCTTTCCCCTGCGGGTCGGGAATGGACGTTGTGCCGCCCCTCTGGTATCGCAGAAACCCGCTTGCCGTGTCGATCCATGCCTCGAACAGGACAATTCGCATGAGTTCTGAAGTCTCCCCCCGTCTCAACAGCCTGCGCAACGGCCCCGATCAGCGCGGCCGTTTCGGCACGTTCGGGGGCCAGTTCGTTGCTGAAACCCTCATGCCTCTGGTGCAGGATCTGGCCGATGCCTATCAGGCAGCCAAGGCCGATCCGAGCTTTCGGCAGGAACTCGATTACTACTTCCGCGATTATGTCGGTCGCCCCAGCCCGCTCTGGCACGCCAAGCGCCTGAGTGAGGAACTTGGCGGTGCCAAAATCTATCTCAAGCGCGAAGAGCTGAACCACACCGGCTCGCACAAGCTCAACAACGTCATGGGACAGATTTTGCTGGCGCGACGCATGGGCAAGACGCGCATCGTGGCCGAAACCGGCGCGGGCCAGCATGGCGTGGCCACGGCTACCGTCTGCGCGCTGTTCGGCCTGAAATGCACCGTCTATATGGGCGCGGTCGATGTCGAGCGGCAGAAGCCCAATGTGTTTCGCATGCATCTTCTGGGTGCCGAAGTGCACCCTGTCACGGCTGGCTCGGGCACGCTGAAAGACGCCATGAACGAGGCCATGCGCGACTGGGTGGCCAATGTGCATGACACCTATTTCCTGGTCGGCACGGTCGCAGGGCCGCACCCCTATCCGGAAATGGTGCGCGATTTTCAGTCGATCATCGGAATAGAGACGCGCGAGCAGATCATGGAAGTCGAAGGGCGCCTGCCCGACGTGCTGGTTGCGGCAATCGGGGGGGGCTCCAACGCCATGGGGCTGTTCCATCCCTTCCTCGATGATGAGCAGGTCAAGATGGTCGGCGTCGAGGCAGCCGGGCACGGGTTGGATAGCGGCCTGACGGCAGCCTCCATTTCACGCGGCCGCTCGGGCGTGCTGCATGGCAACCGCACCTACCTGCTTCAGGACGAATTCGGCCAGATCGCCGAGGCGCACTCCATCAGTGCCGGGCTCGATTATCCGGGCATCGGGCCGGAGCATTCCTGGCTGAACGATATCGGGCGCGTCGAGTATGTGGGCGTGACCGACAAGGAGGCGCTCGACGCTTTCCAGCTTCTGACCCGCACCGAAGGCATCATCCCGGCACTCGAATGTGCCCATGGTCTGGCTCAGGTGATGAAGATCGCCCCGACCATGAAGCCGGATCAGATTATCGTTCTCAACCTGTCCGGCCGTGGCGACAAGGACATCTTTACGGTCGCCGAGCATCTGGGAGAGTCGCTGTGAGTCGCATCAAGGCCCGTTTCGAATCCCTCAAGGCTGCTGGGCGCGGGGCGCTCATTCCGTATCTTCAGGCCTATGATCCCGATCTCGAAACCTCGCTCGCCCTGCTCAAGGGCATGCCCGCAGCGGGTGCCGATCTGATTGAAATCGGCGTCCCGTTTTCCGACCCCTCGGCCGATGGCCCGACCATTCAGGCGGCCGCGCTGCGCGGATTGAAGGCAGGGGCAACGCTCGCTGGCGTGCTTTCCATGGTGCGCGAGTTCCGCAAGGGCGATGACGAGACCCCGATCATTCTCATGGGTTACGTCAATCCGATCGACAGCTATGGCCCGGCGCGTTTCTGCGCCGAGGCCGCAGAAGCCGGGGTCGACGGCCTGATCATCGTCGATCTGCCCAAGGAAGAAAGCGATCTGCTCTCTGCCGATGCGCAGGAAAACGGGCTCGACATTATCCAGCTCGTGGCGCCCAACACGCCGGATGCGCGCCTGCCCTATCTGCTCGATACGGCGTCAGGCTTCATCTATTATGTCAGCATCACCGGCATCACTGGCACACGCACCGCAAGCAGCGATGAGCTGGCGGCAGCTCTACCCCGCCTGCGCACTGTGAGCGCCCTGCCTGTCGCTATCGGTTTTGGCATACGCACGCCAGAGCAGGCGGCCAAAGCGGCCTCGGTCGGCGATGCTGCCGTCGTGGCTTCAGCCTTGATTGCAACGCTGGCCACCACTCTTGAAAACGGCAAGGCCACTGACGCCACGGTGCCTGCCGTGCTGGACCAGCTTGCCGCCATCGCGAAGGCAGTACGCGCATAAAAAAGGGGGGCGTTGACCGCCCCCCTTACCAAACGCCGACTGGCAGAAGCCTCAGCCTGCCCGCCCGCTTTACTTGCCGGCCTTCTTGAGAGAGAGGCCGAAAGCCAGCGCGGAGATACCGCCAAAAATCAGTTCGATGGCGATAAATGTGCCGATCAGCCACAGCCCCGACCAGGGCAGTGTCACGAAGATCAGCACGCCTGTCAGAAGCGCCACAACCGCACTGAGCAGCAATGTCCACCAATTGGCCACGTAGCGATGCCCGGCAGCCCAGAGCCCGCGCATGATGCCAGACGCCATGAGACAGCCTGCCAGGAACGCCGTTATGAACATCGACCCCGTGGCGGGCTCCTGAATCAGCAGAATGCCGCCCAGAACATAGAGAAAACCCATCAACGCCGTGATCCAGAAACGCGAGCCTTCAACGGCACGATGAGCAAAGCTCTGGGCAAGATAGGCGACGCCCGAAAAGATGAGGAGGAAACCGATCACCATGATGCTTGCCAGCGTCGTGACGACCGTATCGACAAAAGCGATGCCTCCCAGAACGAGCAGCACCACACCCATACCGATAAACCAGTTGGGTTTGAGTTGCGGGTTGATCGGGGGAAGACCGGAAAAATCACCGAGACCAGCCATGTTGTCGTATTCCTTTCTTTCGGACCTTTACGCGCCACTGTCGCATCCGGGCGCATCCGCCCCTTGTGAACAATATGTTATCAATACTGACGCACGCGGCGATGTTTCACGTGAAACGCCTGAGCGATCAGAGAAATAAGACCCAATAGCAAGCGCTCGAAATATCCTCGCCCAGCATTCAGAGCCATAACCCTCCGCCCGGCATGCCAGCGAAGCAGGCACAACGATTGTCACACTTGCATCATGACAGTATTGAACAGGGCATGAGTGCAAATCTCTTCCGAAACCGACTCAGCAGATTGCTGTCACGACGGGGCCATTCTCCAACCAAGCCGCCCAAGCGCAGCCAATCGCGCCCTGTTCTTGAAGAGAGCACGAACAACACGTCGCCGGGTCGCGTCGGCAGAACGCTCGATTCCCTCTGTGCCAGTCTGCGCCTGGCTGGGGTCGTAATCTGGGTGCCGCTTTCGGTCGGATTCGAAGCCCTTCTCCTGCCCATTCCCGGCGTCGTGAAAATACGATGGACACGCGTGATCTGGGGCGTTCTGTGCAAGCTTCTCGATCTCGATATCAAAATGATCGGCCAGCCAGTCGGCACGGTCGGCGGGCAAAAAGGCCGCAACCGTGGTGAGCGGCCAGTCATCTATGTGGCCAATCACTCATCCTGGCTCGACATCCCGGTTCTGGGCACCAAGATCTATTCCGTCTTCGTTGCTAAGGGCGACATCGAGCGCTGGCCGATCATGGGGCTGGTTTCAAAGATCGGGCGCACCATTTTCGTCAGTCGCAACAGAAGCACGACCGGGCGCGAGCGCGACGAGATGATCACCCGCCTTGCCACTGGGGATAATCTCATCCTTTTCCCGGAAGGCACGTCGTCCGATGGGTCGCGCGTGCTACCCTTCATGTCGACGTTTTTCGCCATCGCCAAATTGCCGCGCCTGCCGAAAAACGCCCCGCCCATCGACATGCCGTCCTACCCGCCAGGGCTCACGCCGCTCATCCAGCCCATTTCCCTTGTCTATGACAGACTGGAAGGGCTACCCGTCAATCGCTCGAAGCGCGCCATTTTTGCCTGGTATGGCGATATGGATCTCGGGCCGCATGTCTGGCAATTCCTCAAGAAGGGCAACAAGCGCGCCACCATCCTGATGCACCCCCCTTTGGCACCGGAAGACTTCCCCAGCCGCAAGGCATTGGCCAATGCCGCCTGGGCTTCCGTCGCTCATGGCGCCGCCTCGCTCAGGCAGAATGACGACGGCGTGCAGGGCTGGTTTCCAGACCAGAACCCGGAGCCGAACCACACTATCGAAACGTCGAAATCGTGCGATCAGAAATCGATTTCGGTCGTCGCGTGATAGGTCCGGGGCAGCCCCGCCACCGCTGAATTCACCGCATTCGCCGCCCCATTGATCGAGCTGGGATAGACCGACGCCCAATAGCGCTTATCCGTCACATTCGTCACGCCGAACCGCACCACGACCGGCACGCGATACAGATGAAAGCCATAACGAGCACCCAGATCGAGCGTCGCAAACCCCGCTGCAAACTGACGGTTTTCGACATCGGCCGCTCGGCGCCCCATCACATGCACGCTGGCATTGACCGCGCCGCCGCGCATCCATGACGGATGATAATCGAGCAGCGCACTGGCCTGAACCGGCGCCACGCCGACAACCTGTTTATGCGCCGTCAGGCTCTGCCCCGTCGCCCCCGTCTGGGCATCCAGCCAGGTCACCCCGCCGAACACGCTGAGCGCCCTGGTCAGTTTTCCGGCGATCTGCCCCTCGACACCGTAATTGCGCTGCTGCCCCGCTTCCCGATAAACACCAGTCGTCGGGTCGGTGAAGGCGAAGCCGCGTGTCATGCGAAACCCGGCTGCACTGAGCATAAGATCCGGCAAGGGGCGGTATTTGACACCCACCTCGTATTCCTCCGACCGCAGTGGAGAGAGAACCTCATTGGCATTCGTGCTCGAAGCTGGCGCGACAGGCCCGGCCTGAATGGCGCGCCCCCACGTCGCATAGAGACTGGTGCGGCTATCCGGCCGAAAAATGAGACTGGTCATAGGGGTAAATTCCGGGCCGACATTGTAACGCGCGGTTGTGACCCCCTGGGTGTTGCCACTGGTTGTGTCGAGCCAGCTCCAAGCCAGGGTCCCCATGATCGACCAGCGACGCGTCAACGCAATCGTATCCCCCGCCAGAAAAGACTGCGACATGATCGAGGCCGATTGATATCGCCCCGAGAAATAGGGCTGCGTTCCCGCAAACACGACCGGCGCCCCGATACGGGCTGTGCCGAGCACCGCACTCTGCCCTTTGGTCGGGTTGAATGTGCCCATGCTGTAGCCGTTCGAGCCAATCACGATCTGATGGGCAAACGGCCCCGTACGAAACTTGCCGTTCACATAGGCCAGATTCGACCACACGCTGAAATCATTGGCGGTCGTAGCCGCCGCAATGCTCGGTCGATAATGACCGGCAGAGTCGGTCAGCGTGTTGGTCACCGAAAACACATTGCGCCAAGCATCCTGATACAGCCCACCCAGAGTGACCGACCAGTCCTCATTGAAACGATGAACAAGCTTGGCGAGTGCCGTATCGGTCGAGGCATTATACCCCGCAAAATCCTGCCCATAGCCCCTGCGCGACAAATCGGGCGCCGCAGGCAGAGCGAGACCCGTCGCATAGGAGAACCCGCCTGCATAGCCACGCTGGGCATAGCTGTACTGGCTGGCATCGATCTGAAGCGTCGTTCGCGAATCGAGCCTGAAATCGAATGCTCCTGCAATCAGCCCCCGACGCAGATGGGTACCGGGCGCATAGGTGCCGCCGGACTGATTGAGCATGGTCACACGATATCCGAACCATTTATTCCGCCCCACACGACCGGAGGCATCGAGGGACTCGAATGGCGCACTGGTCGAATCCACTCCAAAAGCCAGATGCTCGCGCTGGCGGTCGGTGGGGCGGTTGAGCGTGTAGTCGAAAGTACCCGCTGGATTTTGCGGCCCGTAAAGCGCGCCGGACAGGCCGTTAAGCACCTGAAGCGAGTCGAACTGCTCGGCAGCGTATGGCGTGGTGATGACCATATTGAGCCCGTCGAGGCGGGAATTTGAAATGACATCGGCCTCGAAACCGCGCGATTGCGGTCGGCTCGTATTGGGGTCGCCACGCATCTCGAGCTGCACCGAAGGCAAATACTGCGCCAGATCATTCGCATTGCGCGATTGCTGGTTGACGATCACATCCCGCGGCACAGTCATGATGGAAAACGGCGTATCGAGCAGATCGCGCGTGCCCAGCGGACCGAGCGATGCTTCATTGCGCCCATACTCCGCTGTCATTCCGGCAGCCTGACGTCCCTGCACCACGATATGCTCATCAGATGCCCGGCTCCGGCTTCCGGCGACCAATCGCACCCGACTTTCGCCCGCTGGAACAGAGGCCTGTCCAGATGACCCGGTCTGAAGCGGTTTTGCCAGCGCCTGTTCAGCACAGGCTAAACCGGCACCTATCGCAGTAATGGAAGCGGAAACGAGCAGGAGACTGCGCCCACGGACGCCGGGGAAAGAAAGCCGAGCCATCACTCGTTTCCACATCAAAATAAGGGAGATGTCACGTTAAGCCTGCGGGTCGCGATACGTTTTGTCCGCGCCGGTTGCAACACGGCCTCATGGCCCTCCCGCATTGCCGCGCTGGCCCCATCCAGGCGACTGGCAGCCGTCGCAAGCACACATGACATTTATGTATAGGGTACCAGACGCCCCCTTTTCGACGAGACCGACATAGGGCAACCTGAGCCTCTTGGTCTCCTGTGCCAAGAAGACAGAACAGTCGATCATTCTGCTCTGACTGACACCCAAGAAGGACAAGAACGCTCCCATGGTTTCGAGGACAATGCGCATGACCCGTCGTTTTCTGCGCCCCGCGCTGACTGCCCTCCTGCTGTCGGCGCCTGCCCTGACAGTCACGGCCCCTCATGCCGCCGCACAGGCCGTGATCACGGGCAATCAGAAGATGGTCGCAACCGTTGAAAGCGTCGATCACGACACCCGCACCGTCCTGCTTCGCGACAAGAATGGCGGCTTGCTGAATGTCACAATCCCCAAAGGCGCCAAAGATCTGCCAAAGCTCGAAGCGGGCGACCGCATCAGCGTGCAATTCTTCCAGACCATGGCCGCCGATATCGCGCGCCCCGGCTCACCCTTACCTGAATCGACAGTCTCTTCCGCCAAGGGATATGCCAGGCGTCATCCGCATGGCACGCTCATTTCGTTCCAGCGTCAGCGCGTGCGCATTCTCGCCGTCGACGCCGCCGCCCACAAGGTGACGTTCATCGACCACGCCGATATCACGCGCACGGTAACTATTGGCCAGAAGGCCCTGTTCCCGCTCCTCGCCTCACTAAAAATGGGCGACGACGTCGATGTGACCACCATGGACGCCGTGTCATTCTCGGTGCTCAACCGTACCGTCAACGGCGCCGTCTCCGTGACCGAAGATCAGGGCAGTCAGGCGAAGCCTTCAGGCAAGTAAGCTTCACTCAGGGCTCCGCCCCGAAGCCGCGAAGGAGCGAGCCCCTTCGATCCCCGCTTCAATTCAATCAAGTTTCCAAAGGACGACTGTCCTTTGGCGGGGAGCGGGGCAGCGCCCCGCCTGTCTCTCAGGGCGCTGTCGATGCTGGCTTCCACAGCGTATCAGGCGGGGGGAGATGGGGGGAATTGTCGATTACTCCATAACCATCCGCCGCGTAGCCGTGATGGGCAACTTTACGCGGGCCGCAGCCTGCGAGCGCAGTACCGGCCATGACGAGCGCAAGAGTGAATCGCATCATGCGCCGGGTTCCAGACGAAGGCTATCGGCAACAGCGCGGGCGAGGCGGGTATAGGCCTGGGCCGCTTCGCTTTCCGGCGCGGAAAGAATGATCGGCGTGCCCGCATCGGCGCTCATGCGAATATCGGCCAGAAGCGGAATTTCGCCGAGGAAGGGCACGTTGGCTTTTTCTGCTTCCTCACGGGCGCCGCCATGACCGAAAAGCTCGGTGCGGTGATTGCAGTTCGGGCAGCAGAAATAGGACATGTTTTCGACGACGCCCAGGAGCGGCACGTTCATGCGTTCGAACATGGTCAGGCCACGGCGGGCATCGAGAAGCGCAATATCCTGCGGGGTCGAGACGATGACAGCACCGCGCAGACTGAGCTTCTGGGCGATGGTGAGCTGCGCGTCGCCTGTGCCCGGGGGCATGTCGATAACCAGCACGTCGAGAGCGGGCCAGGCCACATCGGCGAGAAACTGCCCGATCGCGCCCATGACCATAGGGCCACGCCAGATCATGGCCTGCTGCTCGTCGACGAGAAAGCCGATAGACATGGCGTGCATGCCCCAGGCTTCGACGGGAATGATCTTGCCGTTTTCAAGCGCAGGTTTGGCAGAATGGCCGAGCATGCGCGGCAGAGAAGGGCCATAGATATCGGCATCGAGCATGCCGGTGCGCAGGCCGAGCTTGGCAAGACCGGCAGCGAGGTTGACGGCCGTGGTCGATTTGCCGACGCCGCCCTTGCCTGAGGCGACGGCGATGATCGCGCGCACCTGTGGCAGCGCCTTGCCATCGGGGCGGGTCGGCTGGGGGTGTCCGGGACTGTTGGCAGGCTGTTCGAGCTGGAAGGGACGATGACCCTGGGGCTGAGGCGCTGCCTTGCCGGGGGCACGATGAGCCGTCAGAATGATGGTGGCGCGAGAGATGCCGGGCAGGCTGGCGAGAGCCGCTTCGGCGCGAGGGCGCAGCGGCTCGATACGGGCAGCGTCTTCGCGGGACGTCGCAAGTGACACGTGAGCGTGACCGTCACGCAAGGCGATGCCTTCGAGAGACGCGAAGCTCAGAACATTCGATGTGCCTGCCTCGTCTTTGACAAGACGCAGAGTCTCAAGAATTCTGTGCTGGTCAGCTTCATTGGCGGGTTTTTCAAAATCGGTCATGTTTGTCCTCTGGCGACGGGGCCGTACCCAATGCGCTTTGGTTTAGCATGGGGGGAAGTGGATCGCGCAAGCATCTGCGCGTAAGAGCAGGGCGTTGCCGGGGCCCTATTCCCGGCCCGACTGGGCAGGAAAGCAGGACAGGAATGAGCGAGGCCAAGACCGACGCCGCCCCCAAACGCAAGAAGCGCGATCATCGTATCGATGCGCTACGCGGAATCGCGCTGCTGATGATGCTGGCCGATCATGCCCCTCAGGACGTTCTCAACCGATTTACCCTGCGCAATTTCGGTTTTGCCGATGCGGCCGAGATCTTCGTGCTGCTGGCAGGTTACGCTTCCTGGCTGGCTTACGGGCGCCTCATCCTGCGCGGGCCGCCGACGGGCGGCTGGCTCATGGGCATCGAACGCATCGTGCGCCGGTGCTGGCGGCTCTATCTGTTCCAGATGGTCATGCTGCTGGTGTCGGTGCTGACCATCAGACAATGGCGTCACTACTCGCCTGTGCCGGTCGATTTTCTGGAGCCGGAACTCGCCCATGGGCATGAATGGATCTGGCGCGTGCTGTCGCTTCAGGCCCTGCCCAATAATCTGAACATCCTGCCTCTTTATATCGTGTTGCTGCTCGGCTTTCCGCTGCTGGTCTTTCTCTGGAAGATTTCGCCCTGGCTGCTGGGAATAGCGAGTTTTGCGCTCTGGGGGCTGATCAACAGCGATCCGACGCTGAACCTGCCGAACTGGCTCGACCCGGATGGCTGGTATTTCAACCCCTTCGCCTGGCAGCTCATTTTCACGCTGGGTATGCTGGCGGCCATCATGGCGGGCAAGCGTGAAGGCAATCTGCCCGGCCCGCTCTGGGCGAAGCTTCTGGCGGGCGCCTATCTGGTTTTCGGCGCGCTCGAGTGCTTTCCCTATGAGAGCTGGAACCTGCCCAACCTGAGGCCGCTTGCCGATGTGCCGCAGGCCGACAAATCCGACCTTGCCATCTGGCGTTGGGTCGATGCCATGGCCATTCTGCTGCTCGTTCAGTCGTCGGTCACGGCTACCAGGATTTCCGAGACACGCATCGGCCAGGGTCTGGCACTGCTCGGGCGCCATTCCCTTGAGGTTTTCAGCTTCGGCACGATTCTCGATCTGTTTGCCCGTCTGGTCATGAACAGCTTCGGCGATGGCTGGATCATTCAGATTCTGGTCAATATTACCGGCTTCATGGGGGTTTATACGCTGGCCCTCTGGCTCGATCGCCATCGGCGTCAGGCCGCCTTGATGGCAGGCGAAACGCGCAAGGAGGCGCGTGAAGAGGCGAAGAAAGATCGTGACGCAGAGATAGGTGACGCAAACCCCTGATTTGCGTTAGCGTAGCGCCATGAAACATCGCCTCGTTCTTGCTGCTCTGATGGGCGGCTGGGTCTCAGCCAGTTCTTCCGTTCTCGCCCAGCCTGCGGCCCCCCCCGTCACACCGGCGGCGAATGCGGCAGCGGCCCCCGGCAATGGGGCTGCCACGGCGCGCAGCGTCCATGCAGCGCCGGATTCCCTGGCCGATCTCGCAGCCCGTCTGCTACCCGCCGTCGTGAATATCTCGATCTCGGCCACGCTGAAGCCGGGCGAAGACGAGGACGATGATGACGGCCCGGATGCGAGCCCGGATGACGGGCCGCAAGTGCCGCAATTTCCCCCCGGCTCGCCGATGGAGAAATTCTTTCACGACTACATGAATCACGCGCCCAACCCATCGGACCCGCCGCGCAAGATGCAGGCACTGGGGTCGGGCTTCATCATCTCGCCCGATGGCTACATCGTAACCAATAATCATGTCATCAAGGATGCCGATAAGGTCTCGGTAACCTTGCAGGATGGCACGGTGCTGCCCGCCAAGATCGTCGGGCGCGACAGCCGCACCGATCTCGGCGTGATCAAGATCGAGGGCAAGACACCTTTCCCCACCGTCTCGTTCGGGGATAGCGACAAGGCGCGCGTGGGCGATCGCGTTCTGGCCATCGGCAACCCGTTCGGCCTGTCCGGCACAGTCACGAGCGGCATCGTGTCGTCACGCGGGCGCGATATCAATCACGGCCTGTATGACGACTATATCCAGACCGATGCCTCCATCAATCGCGGCAATTCGGGCGGTCCGCTTTTCGACCTCGACGGGCAGGTGATCGGCATCAACACAGCTATCTACAGCTCGAGCGGTGGCTCGATCGGCATCGGCTTTGCCATTCCGGCCAATGACGCGAAAGGCGTCATCGAGCAACTGCGTCGCGACGGCCATGTTTCTCGTGGCTGGGTCGGGGTGCGCGTGCAGGATGTGACGCATGAAATCGCCGACAGCATCGGCCTCAAGCCCGAAAAAGGCGCAATGATCGCAGGCGTCGACCCGAAGGGGCCGGCAGCCGCCGCCAAATTGCAGACGGGCGATGTCATCACCTCGCTCGACGGCAAGCCGATCGACGGCCATGCCTTGCCGAGACTGGTGGCCGAGATCACACCGGGCACCAAGGCGGTTTTCGGTATCTGGCGCAAGGGCAAGACCCTGGATGCGACCCTCACCATCAAGCCCTCGCCTGAGGCGCCCGATATGCCGCCCACAGAGGCCAAAACCAAGGGGCCGAGCAAGCTCGCCCTCGCCGATCTGGGCGTCACGTTCTCGGCGATCGACGACGATACCCGCGCTAAATACAATCTTTCCGACTCGCAGCGCGGCGTTGTCGTGACCGATGTCACGCGCGACGGCCCGGCGGATACGCGCGGACTGCAACCGGGCGACGTGGTAACCGAGGTACAGCAGGTGGGCGTCAACTCGCCCGATGCGCTTTCGAAAGAGCTGACACGCGCGCGCCAGCAGAAAAAACACACGATCCTGCTTCTCGTTCAGGGGCAGGACGGGCTGCGCTGGGTGCCACTACCACTCTCCGGGGAGTGACCCATGATCTTCGCCTCGCTGTTCAGGGCCCGCGAAGACGGTGAGGCACCCTGGCGCCAGATGGTCAGAACCCTTGTGGCGGTGGCCCTTTGCTGGCTGATCGGTGAGGCAACAGGGCTGGACGAGACGATCTGGGCGCTGATCACGGCGCTGATCGTCACGCAATCGAGCATCGATCAGACTTTTGCCACGGCGCGTGACCAGATCGTCGGCACGCTACTCGGCGCCGTGGTGGGGACGCTTGCCATAACCGCACGGCTCGTCTTCGGACTGTACTGGCCGATCTTCTGCGTCGCTCTCCTGCCACTGGCCTATATGGCCGCCGTTCGCCCCTCGCTGCGCTTTGCCGGGGTGACATTGATGATCGTCTATCTGCTTCCCTCTCGTGGAAGTAACCCCTACTGGCCTCTAACCGAGCGTCTGACCGCCATTTTCCTGGGGGTGATCGTCTCGCTGGTTGTGTCATTCGTCGTCCTGCACGCCAGCGCAAGACGGCGCGGTTTTCTGACCGCAGGACGCATGTTCCGCGAAATGGACGAACTGCTTCAGGCCGCTTTGAGACGCGAGGAAATGTGGAGCGAGCTGGAAGGGCGAAACGATCATTGTGCACGCAATCTGCTGGTCATCAATGAGTGCGTGGCCGAAGCCTATCGCGAAAACTGGGGTCTGCTCGAAAAGCGCCACCCCATCCTGACCGTGTTACCGGCCCTGATGCGTCGTATGCTCAGCGACACCATGCTGGTGGCGCGTGCCATCAATGCAGGCAAGGACAGGGGCGGCTTCTCCGGGGTCGCGGGGCTGCATACAGGCCTCAGCCATGCGTATCGCTCACTCGCCCGGCGCTGTGAGATCCATGCGGCAGGCAAAGCCCATGAAAAACCTTATCGTCCGGGGCGGGAAGACGTATTGAGCGCTCTGCCGACGCTCGGACAGGACGCCCTGCCTGAGATGCATTTCGTCATTGCGCTCCTGCGTCAGGATCTCCGTCGCGCGACCGATGTGCTGATGAGCACACCTGAGAGCCGGGCGAAGGATCTGCGGGACATGATCGGAAAATAGCGCTAACGGCGCGTCACGATGAACTTGTGATTGCTCTCGCACGTTTCTTTGACGGAAATACGCCTATGATGGGCGATGCGCGATTTCTGACGCGGGCCAGTTGATTCGATGTCTCTGCCCTGCCCGGAAACAGCAGCCTGAATAGAAACGAAAAGGGATTTAGCCTATGATCACCCGTGAGACCCTGCAGAACCTGCCAGAAGGCGTGGCGGCTCCGTCTTATGATCTCAAGGACATCAAGCCTGGAATCCTTCATTTCGGCGTGGGCAATTTCTTTCGTGCGCATGAAGCCTATTATGTTGAAAAGGCTCTCGGTCTTCCGGGTCAGCATCAGTGGGGCATTGTGGGTGTCGGCCTGACATCCGGCGAGCGCTCGAAGAAAAAGGCAGATGATTTCACGTCGCAGAACTGCCTGTTCTCCCTTACCGAAACGGCGCCGTCGGGCGAGAGCAAGCGCAGCGTGATCGGTGCCCTGCGAGACTACATTCTGGCACCGGAAAAGCCTGACGCCGTTCTGAACCTGCTGTCCGATCCCGGCATCAAGATCGTCTCCATGACGATCACCGAAGGCGGATACAACATCAACGAGCATACGGGCGACTTCGATCTCGAGAACGATGCCGTCCAGCGCGATCTCGCAAACCCGGAAACGCCGTCGACGATCTTCGGCTATGTGGTCGAGGGCCTGCGTCGCCGACGCGATGCGGGCAACCGGGCCTTTACGATTATGTCCTGCGACAATCTGCGCCATAACGGCAACGTGGCACGCAAGGCATTTCTCGGTTTCGCCCGTGCGCGCGACCCCGAACTGGCCAGCTGGATCGAAGCCAATGCGACTTTCCCCAACGCCATGGTCGATCGCATCACACCGACCGTTTCGCCCGCCATCGCCGAACGCCTGAACCGCGAGAGCGGTCTGGACGATCTTCTGCCGCTTGTGGCCGAAGATTTCACCCAGTGGGTGATCGAAGACGAGTTTGCCGATGGTCGCCCGGCTTTTGAAAAGGTTGGCGTCCAGATGGTCGAGGACGTCACCGATTACGAGTTCATGAAGATCCGCATGCTCAACGCATCGCACATCTTCCTGGCGTTCTCGGGATTGCTGCTCGGTTACGATCATATCGATGAATCGATCAACGATCCCGATCTGCGCAAGCTGGTCGAGACCTATCTCGACACCGACGTCATCCCGACGCTCAAGGCAGCCCCCGGAGAGGATCTCGAGAAATACAAGGAGTCGGTTATTTCGCGCTTCTCGAACCCGGCCATGGCCGACCAGAATCTGCGCATTGGCAGCGACGGTCAGTCCAAGGTGCAGGTGTTCTGGACGGTAACGATCCAGAACCTCCTGAAGGGCAAGTTGTCGATCGACCGCGTGGCTTACGGTATGGCAGCCTATCTCGAAATGCTACGCGGCAAGAACGAGAAGGGCGGCAGCTTTGAGCCGATTGAGCCGACCTTCACCGAGGAAACGTGGAAAATTGCCAGAAGCGACGACTTCGAGGCTGGTTTCGCCCTGCCTGCCTTCGACGGCTGGCGCAAGCTGAGCCACGAGGCTCTTGACGCAAAAGTGATCGAATTGCGTCAGATCATCCGCGAGAAGGGCGTAAAGGCGGCACTTCCCATCTGAAAAGGATGCGCGAAAGCCGCACTCATGACAGATTTCTAGGGCAGGCGAGTTTTCCTGTGTCCCAAAGTAACTTATGGGCGTTAGGAAAATCAGACATCACCCGGCTCTCAGCCGGGCCTGCTGGAGAAATTCATAGTGCTGCGTCGCGACCTCGTAAAAATCGGTGCTGGCCTCTCGATACTGGGGGCCAGCAAGATGGCCCGGGCGGCTCCCGCCCCCGCGCCACAGCCGACGGCATTCGACAACAATACCGTGCGCCTTATCGCGCAAAAGATGTCGAAATCGGCCTATAAGGCCCCGCAACAGACTCTGCCCAGCGCCATCGACAATCTGAATTTCGACCAGTTTCGCGGCATTGCCTACAAGGAAGATCGCGCGCTGTGGCATGGCCAGAATCTGGCTTTCGATGTCGAGTTCTTTCCGCGTGGCTTCCTCTATCGCCCACGCATCAACATGAACGAGGTCGTTGACGGTCAGTCGACTCCCATCGTCTACGACCCCGACATGTTCACCTATCCCGATCCGATGCTGCGGGTGACCGACGATCTGGGCTTCTCGGGCCTGCGTCTGCGTAACGCCATCAACACGCCCAACGTCATGGAAGAATGCGCTGTTTTCCTGGGCGCCTCCTATTTCCGTGCTGTTTCCAAGGGGCAGAATTACGGGCTTTCGGCTCGCGGCTTTGCCAATGGCACAGGCGACCCGAAGGGGGAGGAATTCGCTCTGTTCCGCGAATTCTGGCTGGAAAAGCCCAAGCCCGGCGTCGATTCAGTCGTTATCCACGCATTGATGGACAGCCCCTCGGTCGTGGGCGCCTTCAGATTCACCATCCGCCCTGGCGCCACCACGGTATTCGACGTGCAGTCGAGCTTTTATCCGCGCACCGACATCACCGAAGGCGGCGTGGCCGCACTGACCGGCATGTTCTATTTCGACGCGAATAACCGCAATCACGTCGATGACTGGCGCCCCGCCGCACATGACAGCGAGGCATTGCAGATGTGGACCGGCACCGGCGCCCAGCTCTATCGCCCGCTTAACAACCCAGTCGATCTGCAATTCTCGGCGTTTCAGGATGCCAGCCCGCATGGTTTCGGCCTGATGCAGCGCCGCCGTTCGTTCCATGATTTCGAAGACCTGGCGCTGAATTACGAAAAGCGCCCCTCGCTCTGGATCGAACCCATCGGCGATTGGGGCGAGGGCGCGGTCGATCTGGTCGAAATCCCGACCCCGAACGAGGTGAACGACAATATCGTCTCGTTCTGGCGCCCCAAGCAGACCATGCAGGCCGGGCATGAATATGCCTATACCTATCGCATGTACTGGGGTTGGGACACGCCCTGGCCGACCGATCTGGCCCGTATCGGTGCAACGCGCGTCGGCGCCGTGACCGACCATGCAGATGGCCGCATGTTCGTCATCGATTTCACCGGCAAGCCTTTCGAGAACCTGCCGCCCAATGCCGCCTTCCATCTCGTGCCGCAGGCATCGACCGGCACGATCAAGAATGTGGTTGTCGAGCCCAACCCTGAAATCAAGGGTTGGCGTACGACATTCGAATTCTATCCGGGCAGCGCGAAGCTGGCTGAGCTGACCTGCCAGCTTGCCAACGAGCAGGGCCCGATTTCCGAAAAATGGATGTATCGTTGGACGCCGTGAGCAGCCTTCCCCGCAAATTCGCCCCGTTCGACGTGCTTCCGGCGGAAGCGCCTCTCGAGATGCCGACGCAGAACCTGCGTCAGCGTCCCGAGACGTTCGGGCGCGACCGTCACCCCCCGACGACGCCGCCCTTTCTCTGGCTGCGTCGCCTGTTCGTCATTGGCGGCGCCATCCTCCTGACCGGGTGGGGCGCCTATGAGATGAACAGGGTGCTGAACAGCGTGGGCGTCTCGACGCTCGGCATCATCGTTCTGGCGCTGTTCGTCATTCTCGGTGCGTGGATTTCGCTTTCCTTCACCTCATCGCTGGCCGGTTTCGTTTCGGTACTGCGCCATGGCGGGCTGGGGCTCGGCATTTCGCGCGATACGCCGCTCCCTGCCCTCATGACACGCACCGCCGTGCTCATGCCCACCTATAATGAAGACCCTGACCGCGTTCTTGTCGGTCTGCGCGCCATCCATGACAGTCTGGTGGCCACTGGCCGTATCGACGCGTTCGATTTCTTCCTGCTTTCCGATACCACCGACCCTGATGTCTGGATCCGTGAAGAGCGCGCCTATCTCGCTTTCGTCGAGGCCGTTAACGGCCAGGGTCGTGTTTTCTATCGCCGTCGTCCCAAGAATATCGACCGCAAATCCGGCAATCTGGAAGAATGGGTGAAGCGCTTCGGCGGCGCCTATCAGCAGATGCTGACGCTCGACGCGGATTCCGTCATGGATGGCGGGCTGATCGTCCGCACCGTCTCGGCCATGGAGCGCCACGAGAAAGTCGCGCTCATCCAGACACTGCCGGTCATTATCGGCGGCAAGACGCTCTTTGCGCGCATGCAGCAATTCGCCGGCCGCGTTTATGGCCCGCTCATCGCGCATGGTATTGCCTGGTGGCACGGCTCCGAAGGCAATTACTGGGGCCATAACGCCGTCATCCGCACGCGTGCCTTTGCCGAGCAGGCGGGTCTGCCCCATCTGCCGGGTCGTAAGCCTTTCGGTGGCGGTATTCTCAGCCATGACTTTGTCGAGGCGGCTCTCATGCGTCGCGGCGGCTGGGCCATTCATATGATCCCTGGCCTGTTCGGCTCTTACGAAGAAAGCCCGCCATCGCTCACCGATGTTGCCATTCGCGACCGGCGCTGGTGCCAGGGCAACCTCCAGCATGGCAAGATCGTGCTCTCTCGCGGTCTGCACTGGGTCAGCCGCATGCATATGATGGTCGGCATCGGCGCCTATATCACCTCGCCGCTCTGGCTGCTCTTCCTGATGTTCGGCATCCTGATTTCGCTCCAGTCGCATTTCGACCGGCCCGAATATTTCGGCGACACCAAGACCCTCTATCCACACTGGCCACAAGTCGACCCGGTACAGGCCAAATACGTGTTCATCGGCACCATGGCGGTTCTGCTCGCGCCGAAAGCCCTGGCCCTGATCGCCACCCTGTTCGATCGCGCCATGCTGCGCAGCTGCGGCGGTGTTCTACGCCTCTTCACCTCTATCCTGCTCGAGACGCTCATCGGTGGCCTCATCGCCCCCATCGCCATGCTGATCCATACCTCGGGCGTGATTTCGATCCTGCGTGGGCGCGACTCCGGCTGGAACGCGCAGAACCGCGATGACGGGCGCGTCTCGCTCAAGGAAATCGCGCATGGCTACTGGATCTACACGGCCTTCGGTGTCGTCCTGGCCGCAGCCGCCTGGTCGGTCTCCTTCTCGCTCTTTCTCTGGATGACGCCCGTTCTGCTTGGACTCGCCCTCGCTATTCCGCTGGCCGCTATGACCGCCAGCCGCGATGTCGGGCTCTGGCTCAAAAGCTGGGGGCTGCTTCTCATCCCTGAAGAAACCGATCTGCCGCCCATCCTGCAACTGGCCGCCGAGAACGATCTCCGCCGGACCCAGGCAGAGGCCATGCCCAACCGTCCCCCCGAGGAGGCTTTTGCCGCCCTGCGCGTCAATCCCGATCTGGTGGCCGAGCATCGCCGCGCCCTGCCCGCTCCGCGCAAACCCGGCACCGCCATCGATGCCAATCTCGTCGTCGGCCTGCTTAAACTGCGTGAGGCCCCTTCCGTTGCCGACGCCCTGAGGGCGCTCACACGTCAGGAAAAAGCGGCTGTTCTTTGCAGTGCGGAAGGTATCGATCTGGTGTTGGCTCTGCCTTACTAAGCAAGGCCTCAGGGCTCTGCCCTGACCCGCGAAGGAGCAAGCCCCTTCTATCCCGCTTACAATCGGACAGTTTCCGAAGGACGATCGTCCTTCGATGTGGACGAGACAGGGGTCCATAACAAAAAAGGCCAGTCCTCACGGACTGGCCCTTTCTGGCTAGGCTCAGGATTGAGCTTACTTATAGGCCTGTCCGCGCTGACCGACCTGTGCACAAAGTTGCGTGCGATGGCTAAGGTCGAGGGTCGAAACGTCGAACGGCACATTGGTGCTGGTCTGAAGCAGGCCCTGGCCACCCAGCGAATAGTACTGATCGTTCTTCACATCCGGGCGCTTGGCAAGGGTACGACCGACGACGCGCAGGGTCGTGCCATGTACAAGGTGATTGCGCACGCAGTAGCTGGCCAGACCCGCCAGATTACCTGCCTTGGCAGAGTCGAGCGAGGGAAGACCATAGGTATCCAATACACCCGGTGTTGCAGCCGTGGAGACAGCATTGCTCACAGCACTACCGCCAACGGCCTGCATCATACTGGTGGCGGCTTGCGGCGCACCTGGGCGCTGCACGGGGATCGACCCGGCAGGCATCATGGTTGACTGGGTGCCAGGGGCAACAGACGGAACGGGGGCCTGCTGCGCATGGGCCGTCGCACCAGCAAAAACGAGGCTGCACAGAGCTGTGAGGCCGAGGCAATGACGTGAAAACATGGAAAACTATCCTTTTTCTGCTCTTCTTCAGGCACTGCTCCAAGAAGAGGGCCTGTTAAAACGCGCTTTCCCGATCATGATACCGGAATGCAGGACGTGTCCTTTCGTAACATATGAGCAAGCCTCAGGTTTGTTCTCTGATCGAAACTTCAGGAAAACGGAGTTTTAGAGCGTTGAGGCGCAGACTGTTCTGCCGCACTGTACAAGCTTTGTTTTTCACCAATCCGAGGCTCTGCCATGATTCCCCCCGTTCCCCGGCGCGTCCCGCACTCCATCACCCAGCTCGGCCGCGTCAGGCAGGATGATTATGCCTGGATGAAGGATGAAAACTGGCAGAAAGTCCTGCGCGATCCTTCGCTTTTGCGCACAGACATCGCCGAGGCCCTGCGCGAGGAAAACGCCTATACCGAGCATTGCCTGGCAGAGATGGCGCCTGTGCGTGAGACACTGCTGAAGGAAATGATCGGCCGCATTCCGCCTGCCGAGGATTCCGTGCCCTGGCCCGATGGAGACTGGCTCTATTTTTCGCGTTTTGCGAAAGGCGCGCAGCATCCCGTCTATCTGCGCCGTCCCCGCGCCGGAGGAGACGAGCAGGTTCTGCTCGATGTCGAGGCCCTCGCGAAGGAACACGCCTATTTCGCGCTGGCAGGCACACGCCATTCAGACGATCACCGCATTTTTGTCTATGCCGCCGATACGCAGGGTTCTGAGGTCTATCGCCTGCACAGCCTTGACCTCGAAACAGGCCAGACCTTTGCTCCTGCGGTCGAGAGTGCTGCAGGCAGCTTCGTCATCTCGCCGGATAATCAGTGGTTGTTCTGGGTCTATCGCGACGATAATGGTCGCCCGTCACGGGTCTATCGTCGCCCGCTCGCCGGTGGTGAGGATGTGCTGGTATTCGACGAGACTGATCCGGGCTTTTTCGTCAGTCTGACCGTCACAGCCTCGCGCAAATGGATTCTGATCGAACGCGGCGATCACGATACGAACGAAACGCGGCTCATTCCTGCCAGCGACCCAACGCAGATGCCGCAGATCGCGTCTCCTCTGACACGCGGCGAGCGCTACAGCTTCACGCACTGGAATGACCGCTTCATCGTTCTGACCAATACGGGGAATGCTCTCGATTTCCAGTTCATGCAGACGCCGGATACGGCACCGTCACGCGAGAACTGGACGCCCTTCGTGCCCCATGAGCCGGGCCGCTTCCTGCTCGGCGCAACCGCGTGCAAGACCCACCTAGCCTGGTCGGAGCGGGTGAACGGCAATATCGAGATCCACGTCACACAACATGACGCACAAGGCGATATACGCGACGGGGCTAAAACGATCGGCATGACGGAAGAGGCGTTCGACCTCACCTTGCTCGGCTTTCTCGAATATGGCGACACCACCCTGCGCTATATCTATGAATCGCCGACGACACCGGCCCATTGGTACGATGTCGACATGGCAAGCGGCGCCCAGACGCTTCAGAAAATACGCGATGTTCCTTCCGGCCACGACCCGGCGCTCTATGAAACGCATCGGCTTTTCGCCCGCGCGCAGGATGGCGCCGAAATTCCGGTCACCGTGCTCAAGCGCCGCGATACGCCCTGCGACGGCACGGCACCGCTGCTGCTTTACGGCTATGGCTCTTATGGCATCTCAATGGAATCGGGGTTCAGCACTTCGGTTTTCAGTCTGGTCGATCGTGGCTGGATTTATGCCGTCGCGCATATCCGTGGCGGTTCGGAAAAGGGATGGGACTGGTTCCTGAAGGGACGCGGAAAGCACAAGCCCAACAGCTTTACCGATTTCGTCACCTGCGGGCGTCATCTCGCAGCGCAGGGCTACGGAAAGGAAGGGCGCATCGTCGCCCATGGCGGATCGGCTGGCGGACTGTTGATGGGAGCTGTCGCCAATCTCGCCCCCGATCTTTTTGCAGGTATTGCCGCACAGGTGCCCTTCGTAGACGTACTGAACACGATGTCCGACGACACCCTGCCACTCACCCCGCCCGAATGGCCCGAATGGGGCAACCCTCTGGAAGACGGCGAGGCCTATGATCTGATCGCGGGCTATTCGCCCTATGACAATATCAGGCCCGTCGCCTATCCACCGGTTCTGGCCATGGGAGGTCTCTCAGACCCGCGCGTGACCTATTGGGAGCCCGCGAAATGGATCGCGAAGCTGCGCGAAATCGCGCAGGGTGGCCCTTTCTTGTGCCGTATCAATATGGATGCCGGTCACGGGGGCTCTTCCGGGCGGTTCAAGCGTCTTGAAGAAGTAGCCTACGTGCAGGGCTTCGCCCTTTGGGCCATTGCACGCCGCCCGCTTTAATCGAAACCGGGCCCGGCTCGGCGCCGGGCCAGCCCGTCAGTTATCGTTTTCGCTCGGCGGGCGGGATTGGGCGGCGGCGCAAAGCGCGGGCAGCTTGGGATCGCTGTCGCCCTTGGTTCGGCACATCCGGCGCGCATCGGCGCCGCAGACCTCGATCGTTTCCTCGAAATCGGATTCGAGTACGTCACGAGCGACCGCAGCGTCCTGATTATTGCTGCTATCTGTATCCTGATTGGCGACGATCTTCTGCGTCTTGTGCAGTTCTTTCAGCGCCTCGACACAGGTATCGCTGGCCGAGTCCGGGTCGGTCTGCAGCACGCCGAGAATCCGGTTGAGCACCGATGCCGGGTCGTTTTTCTGATGAGGCGCAGCCTGGGCCGCGAGAGGGAGACCCAGGAGAAGGGCGGCGAAAACAGGCAGAGCTTTCTTCATGGAATCAGGATAATTGCGTTTCTCCCCTTTGAAAACGCCCAAAATACAGGCTTTCGGCCTTGGGAAACGCAGCAAAGAGTTGACTCCCGCCATGGTGGTTAGTATTCCGACCACCACTCGCGGGCGCGACGCCCGTTCGTCTTGCATGGCCCGGGAAGCAAATTATCATGAAGATCCGTAACAGCCTCAAATCCGCAAAACTCCGCGACAAGGATTGCCGCGTCGTCCGTCGTCGTGGCCGCGTCTACGTCATCAACAAGAAGAACCCGCGTATGAAAGCACGCCAGGGCTAATCTCCCGTTGATGCCGGAACGGAGCTTCCGCCCCGTTTTGACGCATTGCGCGGCCCTTTACCGGGCCGTCGTCAGGCCGTGTCTGCTTTTCAGCAGCGCGGCTTTTGTCGTTTCTGCGCTGTCTCCTGCCCGTGCTGCGCCTGTTCCGGTTCCCCAGCCCAGCCCGTCGGCTCCTTCCGCCAAGGCCGCTTCCCCCGCCAAGCCGAAGCCCGACCCGCTACTGGAAACCAGCAAGGCGCTGCGCGCTGCGAAGACCGCACAAGAGGCTCGCTCGCTCGAACGTCGTGCCGAAACCCTGCGGCAAAAGGGCCTTTCGGCCAGCACGCGCCTCCTGCTTGAAAACGCCGATTCGAACCTTAAAGCCCATGATTATCGCAAGGCCGAGGCCGCACTGGCCGATGCGCTCGTGCTTCAACCCGACAAAGCCTTCATCCGCCGTGGCCGGGCCCGCGTGCGCTACGCCGCCGGCGATTTCGAAGGCGCCATCAGCGATCTCGGCGCAGCCTTGCAGAAAGACCCCGACGACCCGTTATCCTGGCAACTTCTTTCACAGGTCGAAGAAGAGCGTCACGACATAAAAGCCGCGCTCGCCGCCGCCCAGCAGGTGCTGGTCGTCGATCCTCTGGCCAGTAACGGTGCCAAACGTGTGAAGACATTGCAGGCTGCCTTGGATGGACGCCCGATTTAAACCACGTCACGATCTCAACTCTGTCGCTTCTGCGCTGTTTGATGAGGCAGAGATGTCAAAGGAGAATCCGATGTTCAAAAAGAACAAAGCCAAGGTCACCGAACTGACCGCCCCGGAAAACGGCAAGAAAGGCTGCTGCATCAGCAAGATGTGCTGCTCTGCCAAGCCTCAGACGAAAGAAGCCATTCTCGGTGGCCTGACCTTCCTCAGCATGTTCGGCCCCAAGAAGCTGCGCCCCCATTTGCAGCACGCCCTGGCCGTCATCGCCATCGTCACTTTCGTGGTCAAGGCCATCAAGCCCAAACGCGAAGACAAAACCGCCTGAACGAATCCTGTTCATAGAGGGCTCTGCTCCAAACCCCGCCAAAGCGCCGTCACCCTATTACAAACCCCTAAAGCGGGATGAAAGGGGCGAGCTCCTTTACGGGGGACGGGGTAGAGCCCCGTATTCTTTCCTACAAAAACGAAATCGGATCGATATCGATATCGATGCGCTCATGGCTCGTCAGCTTTACGCCCTCGAGCCAGTGCCGCAAAATAGGCTGCACGGCAACATTGCGCCGTGTGCGTAAAAGCAGACGGCGGCGGTGGCGCCCTCTGAGAACGGCAAGGGGAGCCGGGGCGGGGCCGAGTATTTGCGTACCGGGCAGTTCGGGGGCTCTGACGCCGAGCATGGCGGCAAGTCGATCGGCAGCTTCGGCAGAATCAGCACTGACGATCAGAGCGGCGAGACGCCCGTATGGCGGCCAAAAACCGGGCTTTCTCTGCGCGGATTCCTGCTCCATGAACGCCTGATAGTCATTCGAGACAAGGGCTTTCATGACAGGATGATCGCCCAGATAACTTTGTAAGAGCACCGCGCCGGGCTTATCCGCACGACCGGCACGGCCGGAAACCTGATGCAGAAGCTGCACGGTGCGCTCTGCGGCGCGCAAATCGCCCCCGCCCAACCCGAGATCGGCATCGACCACGCCCACGAGGGTCAGATCGGGAAAATGCCAGCCTTTGGCGACGATCTGCGTGCCAATCACAAGATCGATTTCGCGATCGCTGATGCGGCGCACGGCCTCTGCCGTCGCCGAGGGCGAACCGAGGGTATCGGAAGCCATGACGAGAATACGCGCCTCGGGAAAATGCAGTCGGGCTTCCTCATGAACGCGCTCGATGCCGGGGCCGATAGCCACGAGGCTGGATTCGGCAGCGCAGGAAGGGCAGGTTTCTGGCAACGCCTCGTGATGACCGCAATGGTGGCAGGTCAGCATCTGGCGCGCGCGATGCTCCACCAGCCAGGCCGAGCAGTTCGGGCACTCCATACGATGGCCACAGGCACGGCACAGCGTCAGTGGCGCATAGCCCCGACGATTGAGGAACAGCATGGCCTGCTCCTGACGCTCGAAGGTAGCGCTGATGGCCGCCACCAGTTCAGGCGACAGAAACTGCCCGCGCTCCGGCGGCGCACGGCGCATGTCGACCAGCTTCACATCGGGTAGGGTCGCATTGCCATGGCGGCTATGAAGAGTGACGTGCTGGTAGCGCCCGTTTTCCACGTTGGTCAGAGTTTCAAGACTGGGCGTAGCCGAAACCAGTATGGCAGGCACGTCGGAAAGACGCGCCCGCACGATGGCCATATCCCGCCCGTGATAGGTCACACCCTCTTCCTGCTTGAAAGCGGATTCGTGCTCTTCATCAACAATAATCAGGCCGAGTTCGGGGAAGGGCAGAAACAGGGCAGAGCGCGCCCCCACAACCACGGCAGCCTGCCCTTGGGCGATGGCGTGCCATGTTTCGCGGCGCTTCTTGCCGCCGAGTTCGGAATGCCACAAAGCGGGTTGAACCCCGAAACGACGGGCGAAGCGGTCGGTCCACTGGGTGGAGAGCGCAATTTCAGGGAGAAGAACCAGACATTGCCGCCCGGCAGCGAGACAGGCAGCTACAGCTTCGAAATACACCTCCGTCTTGCCAGATCCGGTCACGCCTTCGAGCAGGGTGACGCCGAAGCGATGCGCCTTGACGCCCTCCGACAGATGATCGGCAGCCTCGCGCTGCTCCTGCGACAATTGCGGTGGGTGAAACCCCGCATTGGGTGGCGCAAAAAGAGGCGCCATGACAAGCGGTGCTTCCTTCAGCACGCCAGCAGAAGCCAGGCCGCGCAGCACCGCAGAAGAAACGCCGGTTTGCTCCGTCAGCATCGCGGTCGAGAGCGGTTCGTCTCCAACGGCATCGAGCACACGCTGTCGTGCTTCGGTCAGTCGAAGCCCGGCAAGATCGGCGTCCCCCCTGATCCAGCCGAGTTGCACGCGGGTTGGCTGGGTGTGGCGCGCCCTGATGGCCATGGCCAACACGAGACCGGGCGGGGTGAGCGTATAAGCGGCCAGCCAGTCGATGAAGCGCCGCAGATCAGCCGGAATCGCGGGCATGTTGAGTCGCCCAAGGATCGGCTTGAGCCGGGCAAGGGCGACTTCTCTGGCAGGCGCGGGGGCAAAATCGGCGGGTACATCGCTTTGCGTGTCCCAGACACAGCCCGTCTCCTGTCGGCGCCCCAAAGGCACGCTCACCAGATCGCCGGGTGCCACACGCCCTTCAGGGGCCAGATAATCGAGCGGCGTCGGAAAAGGCAGGGGAAGCAGAACGCTGACACGCACCGCTCTCTCGCCATCTGCCGTCAGCTTCATTAAGCTCGGTTCCGTCATGCTGCCTGAGCGCCCCCTTCTGCCCTGTCCTCTTAACCGAGACGAGGTCCGCCGTCATGCTGATGCATGAATGTCTTGAAAACTGGCTGGACTGGCTGGCCCATGAAAAGCGCGCGAGCCCGAACACGGTACGGGCCTATGGCAACGATGTGACCGCGGCGCTCGCCTTTCTGGGCGAGCATCTCGGGCAGGAGCCCGACCTTGATACGTTTGCCGCGCTACGTACGACGGATTTCCGTGCCTGGCTTGCCTATGATGCCGGTCGGGCCGAAGGGCAAAGCGGCACGCCCGATGGCCGCGCCCGTTCACGTGCCAGACGGGTCTCGGCCCTGCGCTCTTTCACCCGCTATCTCAACACCACCCATGCGGTAAGCGCCTCCGCACTGCGCCAGTTGAGTGCGCCGAAGACACGCAAGCGCCTGCCGCGGCCTCTGGCACGCGATGTAGCCCTTGCGGCACCTGTCGAAATGGCGGCTGCGGCCGAGCATCCGCTCTGCGCCGCGCGCGACGAAGCCCTGTTCACCCTGCTCTACGGGGCCGGACTGCGTATAGGCGAGGCCCTGTCCCTGAATGTGCGCGACCATGACCGGGCAATGGAGAGCGGCCTACGTGTCGTGGGCAAAGGCGACAAGGAGCGCCTCGTCCCGCTTCTGCCCAATGTCGCAAAGGCTCTCGCGTCCTGGCGCGCGCAGCATCCATGCCCGTTGCCAGAAGCGCCGCTTTTCGTCGGCCTGCGCGGCAAGCGCTTGCAGCCAGCCGTGGCACGGCGCGTGATGCAGCTCTGGCGCGAACAGAGCGGACTCGATGCCAGCGCCACCCCGCATAGTCTGCGGCATTCCTTCGCGACTCATCTTCTGGAAGGCGGTGCCGATCTGCGCGCCATACAGGAACTTCTGGGCCATGCCAGCCTTTCTACGACCCAAAACTACACGCTGGCTGACGAAAACCATCTCCTTGCCGTATGGCAGGCTCACCCACGCGCAAGGAAATAAGAATAAGTGCTGCGCCCCGCTCTTGCCCTGTTCTCCATGATCATGGCCGGTCTTATGCCCTCCCGCGCCATGGCCACGCCTTGCGTGCCCGAACGCATTGCCGAGATCCCGCTGCATAATGATGGGCTGTTTCTCAATGCTCCTGTCGTGCTCGACGGGCGTCAGGCGCGCTTCATTCTCGATACCGGGTCCGAAGGCAGTCTGATCACGCCCGAGGCCGCCGCCGCCCTGCGTCTTACACCCGACCCGGCCCATGCAACCGTCATTCAGGGGCCGAATGGCAGAGGTCAGCTCGCCCCTAACATGCTCATACGTGCTCTCTCGCTAGGCATGATTCCTCTGGGTCAACGCTCCATTCCCCTCAGCGCATTGCCGGGCCTGCCGATTTTGACGCCCCCCATTGCCGGTCTTATGGGCGTCGATCTGTTGCAGCATTTCGATATCGAATTTGATATCCCCCATCAGCGCCTTACCCTCTGGCGCCCCGCTGCGCAGGACGATCGGTGCACGGCGGCGCCGTCATGGAAGGCGGGCTATACGACGCTGAGAGCCAGACATGAGGGCACGCGGCTCAACGTCTCCTTCACGCTCGACGGCCACGACGGCACTGCTTTGCTCGATAGCGGCGCGCGCTCTCACATTCTTTCGCGGCGCTTTGCGCATGCCATAGGCGTTACAGACGATATTCTGCGTCAGGACCCCGGCGGCGTGACCAGTGGTGTCGATCTCAATGCGCGCTGGTATCACTGGCATCGCTTCCAGACGCTGCATCTCGGCGAAGAAACCTCAGGCAGCGGCAACCCGATATGGAAAGACCCCGTCCTGACCGTGTCGGACCTGCGCGACAATGTGGATATGCTGCTCGGTGCCGACTGGTTTGCCCAGCACGATATCTGGATCTCGCTCAGTGCAGGCCGCGTCTGGGTGCGCTGAGACCAGAAGACTGGCCGGACCTATTGGCAGAAGGGCGGGAAAGGGTTCCATGGTGGAGCTGAGGGGAATCGAACCCCTGACCTCCTCATTGCGAACGAGGCGCTCTCCCATCTGAGCTACAGCCCCACGGAACGCGTCGGAAGCTACACGGATTCAGGTCAAAGTCAAGATTGACGGCCTGTTACACCGGGGTCGAGTTGTGCCGGACCGGCGTCAGGCGTTAGAAGAGGTGCCTTGCCCCTTTAGCAGAGAGACCGGACTTGCTGATTCTCACCCTCTACAACATCCTCATGGTGTTGATTCAGCTCTTCACCTGGGCGCTGATCCTGTATTGCGTCGTGAGCATGCTGCTGGGTTTCAGGATTCTCGATCCAAGCAATCGCTTCGTCTATAATGTTGCAATTTTTCTCGGACGGATCGTCGAGCCTGTTCTCAATCCCGTACGTTCGATCCTGCCGCAATTCGGCATGCTCGACCTTAGCCCTCTGGCCGTCTTGCTGGGGCTGCAATATCTCGTGGTGCCGGCGCTGCGTCAGCTCGTGATGCTATCGCTGCATTCGCATTACTGAGTCGGTTCTAACCGGCATTTCGATATCGGATCATACAAACAACCGCGTTAACTCGCATCGGGAGGCGCCCCGGAAACTCAAGGGCGCCTGAAACCTGCATCTAGTCTGCGACGTCGCTTAGTTCGTGCCAGCCCAGCTTCGCCGAAAGCTGAGAGGCTGCCTTGCAGATCAGAGGGGCAATCGCCTTCATGCGCATGAGCGGCATCTCACCCGCACGCTCTGTCACGCTGATCGATGCGACAATTGCGCCGCTCGCATCGCGCACGGGTGCAGCTACACAATGAATGCCGATCTCGTCATCTTCCAGATCGAACACGCAATCCGAGGCGCGATAGAAGCGCATGCGATTAATCCAGCTCGACAGACCGGCAGGCATATGGCGATAGCTGGCCCGGTAGAACCGGGCCCAGTCGCTCTCGCTCTCATCGAGAATTAGAGCGCGACCCGTGCCCGTACGGGCGAGGGGAATGTGCTGACCCATACGCGTGCGCAGCGTGAGCGGGTGACGCCCCTCAAGGCGCATGAGATAAATGAGGTGACTATCCGAGCGAACGCCAAGATGGACCATCTTGCCGGTAATCTCGTTCAGACTTTGCAGCATGGGAGCAGCCAGGCCGAGAAGGGGCGAGGCTGTCTGGGCCTGGGCGGTCAGGGTTGTCAGTTTCTCGCCCAGCCCGTAACGACCGGTCGATTTCATGCGCAGCCAGCCCTGCTGCAACAAGGCCGCGGTCAGGCGTTGCGTTGTACTGCGCGTGCAGCCGATTTCGAGAGCCAATTCGGAGAGCGTGTCGACCCCGGCCCTGACGGCCAGAATGATTGAGAGACCACGACCAAGGGTTTGCGTACCTTGGGGCCAATCTTGATCCGAATATGCCACGTGCCGCTCCATTGCGTCATGAACGGTGCCTCGACTGTTTTAAGGGCGTCTCGTTCAATTCAAAGGTTCAATTTGCTCCACAAGGGGTGCGAGAGCATTTCATAGCGTTATTCGTGATCTGATAAACCATTATCTGCGTTTTCCGGTCACATATATGTAATCAAGACCTAGGAAGTGCCTATTGCAGATTAAACAAGTGCTTACGATCAGGGATTTTGATTTGATATACTCTGGGCCAATATTTTCCTGTAACGAATAATCTGTCATTTTCACGATCATAAGCAATCCCATTGGCGACAGCATCGGGATCGAAAGAATTAACATTTTCTTGTAACGCGGTGAGATCGAGCCAGGATTTCACTTCGCCCGTTGCTGGATCGATTCGAGCTATTTCGGGCGTCATCCATATATTCGCCCAGATTTCACCGTGGATATACTCAAGCTCATTCAATCTTCTTACTGGCACGCCACCGGCTGTTACACAAAGCTTTGCCAGAACATGAAGCGTCATAGGGTCAAGACGCTTCAGACAGGGCGTTCCATCGGACATGATGAGCGTCCGATCGTCATGAGTCAGGCCCCAGCCTTCTCCCGCGTATGAAAAACTCCCGATTCTGGCCAGACCAGGGTAGCTCCAGACGAAGCCTTTGCCACTGCGCCAGGTCAAGCTGATCAGTTTGTCATGCCATGCGACGATGCCCTCACCGAAATACCCGTCAGGCAGAACACTTTCAGCAAGAACCTTGCCAGTCTCGGGCGCAACCTTACGTATGACAGAATGGCCGAGCCGCCCGGTGCTCTCGAACAGAGCACCGTCCTGATAAAACAAGCCTTCGGTAAATGACGTCGGGTCATGAGGCAAAACAGCGATCACTTCTGCCTGATCGACAGGCACCGCCTCACCTGCCTCAGCCCCCCTTCCGAACGACGCTGCCATTCCCAAAGAAATGATAAGTCCAAAAAGCCGAATACGGGACCGAGACATGAGATAAAACTTTATGAGCAGGTGTTAACCCCCTCGCTATAGACGCAGCTGGGCCGTTTTTGAAATCACTTCCCACACCACAAGCTGCGTAGCACCAGCATCAAGCCCTGCTCACTGAGCAGAGCGGACCCTATGTCAGACTTGCCCCGGCATGCTCGCTTTCATTTCCGTAAATCGCGACGAAAGCCTGACCGACCCGACCTGCCACAAACCGAATCTGCTCGTCACTGGTGTCGATTGGCAGTTCGAAGCGCTTGCGCTGCACGAGGCGTGTCTGACACAGCGCCATGAACTGCTCCGCGGCGAACACAGGATCGTCAGCACGGATCGCCTTGCGTTCTATCCAGTATTCCACCCACTGTGTAAGCGTGTTCAGCGTTCTCCCAAAACCGTACCGCCAGAAAGTATCGGCGAGATCGGGGAAGTGCGGGGCCTCCGAGACAATGATCCGATACAGTCGCAACGGTCCGGGCTGCAGCAGGATACGAATGAAGCGCTCGGCAAGTTGAGAGAATGCCTCAGAGCATGTCACCGCAGATAAATCGCTCTGGCACAGTACGGGCGCAAATTTGCTGCGGCTCAGATCTTCGATAACTGCCCCAAAAAGCGCGGCCTTGTTTTCAAAATGATTGTAGAGCGTCCCCTTGGACACCTTGGCGCGGCAGGCAATCTGGGACATCGACGCCCCCTCATACCCGAATTCGAGAAAGATCGCCTCGGCGCCGTCCAGAATCTGGCGTCGCTTGGCGTTGCACGAGACACTCTCTTCCTGACGCGCTTCAGTCGCAGGCAAAGAGATCTCTTCCTTCGTTTTCAAGCCGCTCACCCGTTCCATGCGTTGATCCCGTCCCTGACCGACGGGTCGGACGCATGCCGCATTATTCCCGTGGAGAGAGGTGCCGAAACTGACCGAACGGGTCGATCAGCGCAAGGGCAAACTGCCAAAACCGCGTTGATCCTGCGGTTCTGCAACGAGAATGACTTCAATGTGTCCATGAAAGGTCTAGGCACAGCTTTATCAGATGGCGATAAAATAGACGTGACGACCCGTTATCAGAGACATGAGATCATTATGACCCCTACACGCCCGAATGCATCGCGCCCCAGCCGAGTTCTGCCCCCGGGAGTTGTCACAGGTGATGACTATCTCGCCCTGATCGAAGCCTGCAAGGAGGGCGGCTATGCCCTGCCGGCCATCAATGTTGTGGGCACCGACAGCGTCAATGCGGTTCTCGAAGCGGCAGCACGCAACAACTCGGATGTCATCGTTCAATGCTCCAATGGCGGCGCCAGATTCTATGCCGGTGAGGGCCTGGCCGACCAGCACAAGGCCCGCGTTCTCGGTGCGGCTGCCATGGCGCGCCATGTCCATCTCCTCGCCAAGGAGTACGGCATCTGCGTCATTCTTCATACCGATCATGCCGATCGCAAGCTTATCCCCTGGGTTGAGGGCCTGCTCGATCTGAGCGAGGCGGAAGTTGCTGCGGGTCGCCCGCCGCTCTTTTCGTCGCACATGCTCGACCTCTCTGCCGAGCCGCTGGAAGAGAATCTGGCCGAATGCGCGCGTCTGCTCCCCCGCATGGCCAAGCTTGGCATCAGCCTCGAAATCGAACTTGGCGTCACCGGCGGCGAGGAAGACGGTGTCGGCCATGATCTCGAAGATCACGAAGACAACGCCCATCTCTACACCCAGCCCGAAGACGTTCTGGTCGCCTGGAACCGCCTCTCGCCGCTCGGCCATGTGACGGTTGCGGCCTCTTTCGGCAATGTTCATGGTGTCTACAAGCCGGGCAATGTGCAGCTTCGCCCTGAGATCCTGCTCCATTCCCAGGAGCACGTGTCAGAAAAGACCGGGCTCGGCCCCAAGCCGCTCGCCCTCGTCTTCCACGGCGGTTCGGGCTCGGAGAAGGACAAGATCACCGCTGCCGTTTCCTATGGCGTGTTCAAGATGAACATCGACACCGATGTCCAGTTCGCCTTTGCCAACGGGATCGGCCAATACGTGCTGGACCATCCCAAGGCTTTCCTGCACCAGATCGACCCTGAGACCGACGCGCCCTACAAGAAGTTCTATGACCCGCGCAAATGGCTTCGCGTCGGTGAAAAGAGCATTGTGGATCGTCTTGAAGAGGCCTTTGCCGATCTGGGCTCCAAAGGCAGATCGATCGCCACCAGGGGCTGATGGACGTGAACTGTGAGATCGTCCGAAGCTACGCTGTCGTTGCAAGCCAGATCGAGACGTTCGAATCGACCTATGGGCCTGAAGGCCCATGGGCACGGCTTTTTCGCAACGAGCCCTCCTATCGCGGGACAAAGCTCATTGCCGACGTGATGCAGACCGGTCGCTACATCGCGATCGATGAATGGGCGTCCTATCAGGCCTACCTTGAATTCAAGACAGATCATCCCGAAGCCTTTGCCGCGCTTGACGAAGCCTGCGCCCCTCTGATCGTCAGCGTCGAGTTTTTCGGTGCCTTTCGGGTCGTGCGCGGGTGACAAGTCATCTCTGACCGTTTGATGAAAATACGATGACCGGGTGCAAAAACTTCTTGCATCCGGGGGGTATGACCTTTAATTGCGCGGCCTTGGCCCAAGGGGGCATGTTGCCCAACAGGCTGTCTGCTGGTTTAGAGGTACGTGATGAACGCACTTGCTCAACTGGGGATGGTATCGGGACTCCCGAGAGATAACCAGACTGTCGCATCGAACACATCTCATGAAGAGGTGTGCAAGGATTACTTTATTGAGCGTGATGGTGAACGCTTCGCCGGTCATCACCTGCTGATCGATTTTTGGGACGCCAAGAATTTGGACGACCCTGCATCGATCGATGCCACGCTTTGCGAAGCCGCGGTTACCGCAGGAGCGACGATCCTGCACAGCCACTTCCATCACTTCACGCCCAATGGCGGCGTGTCGGGCGTGATCGTTCTGGCCGAGAGCCACATCTCGATCCACACCTGGCCCGAGCGTAATTTCGCTGCCGTTGACGTGTTCATGTGCGGCGCCTGCGACCCGAATCTGACGATTCCGGTCATGCAGCGTCTATTCCAGGCTGGTCGCGTCGTTGCTGACGAAGTGCGTCGCGGTCGCGAGAAGATCGATAACGTAGCCTGACCGATGTCAGGATCTGCGTGAAATGCAGATAAGGCCGGGCCCGAAGCCCGGCCTTTTTTTCATGAGGGAAAGGCAGCGCAATGTCTGAATCTTGGATCAACGAAACCCTGTACCCTGACTGGGGCCAGCGCTTTCGCGTCACGCGCGAACTTGCACGCGTCAAGAGCGACTTTCAGGACATCGTGGTGTTCGAAAGCGACTTCCACGGCCGCGTTCTCGTGCTCGACGGCGTCATCCAGATCACCGAGCGTGACGAATTCGTCTATCAGGAAATGCTGACGCATGTACCTCTGCTGACGCATCCCGATGCAAAGCGCGTGCTGATCATCGGTGCCGGTGACGGCGGCGTTCTCCGCCGCGTGCTCCAGCACAAGACCGTCGAAAAGGCCGTCATGGTCGAGATCGACGGCGCCGTGATCGAACTCTCCAAGCAGCATCTGCCCAACATCGCAGGCGATGCCTGGAACGACCCGCGCGCCGATGTCATCGTCGGTGACGGCATCGACTACGTCGCCAAGGCCGAAGACGGCTCGTTCGACGTCATCATCGTCGACTCGACCGACCCGATCGGCGTGGGCGAAGTCCTCTTCACCGATGCTTTCTACAAGGATTGCGCCCGCATCCTTTCGGCTCAGGGCCTCATCGTCAACCAGTGCGGCGTGCCCTTCATGCAGGCAGACGAACTGCGCGAAACCAGCGCCCGTCGCGCAACCTTCTTCCCGCATGTCTCGGCTTACGTCGCTGCCGTACCGACCTATGTCGGTGGCTTCATGACGCTTGGCGTTGCCGCCAAAGGCGTTAACCCCACCAAGCAGACCGTTGAAGACGTACGCGCACGCGCCGAAGCCGCAGGCATTCTCGGTACGACACGCTACTGGACGCCGGAAATCCATGTCGGCGCGTTCAACCTGCCGCCGTACATCGCAGAAAACCTGCCCAAGCAGGAAGGCTGAAGCACCTTCAGGGCTCCGCCCTGAACCCGCGAAGGGGCAAGCCCCTTCGATCCCCGCTCGAAATCAATCAGGTTTCCAAAGGACGACTGTCCTTTGGCGGGGAACGGGGCAGCGCCCCGGATCACTTAATATCCGGATCCGCTCAACAGACGGATAACAATGGTCTTCCACTCATCCATGATGGGTCCGTGCCCCATGGCGTGGCCTGCGCGGCGATACCAGTAACGGGCGTTATCGACATCGTCTTCGACGCGATGCAGCCAGGCATGGACCCAGTTGCATTCCGGGTCCTGCTCGTTCGACTGCACAATTTCATGGGCTGCGGGCCAATCGGAACGCCCACCCCACCAGAGGGCGAGCAGAGCGGGAGAGAGGCCCTGGGGGGGAATGCCGTCTTCGAGGCTTTCCTTGAAAACGGATAGGGTCATGCTCATCGGACTCTCTCCCACTCGAACCGTACACCGGTCATGTTCTCAGAAGCCTGCCAGAGCTTTCCAGCAAGGGAAAGCCCCATGGCTGCGGGGGGAAGCATGGCCGGGCCGGGCGGACCACGTCTCTCACCCGCGCCCTGAGGGCCGTAATAACCGCCATTTCGCGCGGCTGGAGAGAGCGCCGCGTAGAGAAAGGGAGCCGCGCCTGCGGTCACATCCTGCCCCATCAGGCGGAACAACACATTCCCGAGACGATCCTGCGTCATGGCCAGGGCGCGATTGAGGGGCGAGTGCGACACGCCGAGCGCAGCGCTATTGGTGATGATCGCGCTGGTCGACCAGCCGGGATGGGCGGCACGCACATGAAGCGGGGCCCCGGTGGCTCTGGCGCGCCGATCGAGTTCCAGGCTGAACAGCAGATTGGCAAGCTTGCTCTGACGATAACGGGCAAAACGCCTGTAACTCTCGGTCGCGTTGAGATCGTCAAACGGGATCTCGCCTTTCCAGGCGGCTAGAGACGCCACGGTCACGATACGCGCCTGTCCGGCGATCAGAGACGAAAGAAGTCGCCCGGTCAGGGCAAAATGACCCAGATGATTGGTGCCGAATTGCAGCTCGAATCCATCCTGGGTAGAGCGGCGCTGAGGCGGCGCCATGACACCGGCATTATTGACCAGAATATGCACGGGCTGGCCACTCATACGCTCGGCAAAGCGCACGATGGAGGCGAGAGAAGCCAGATCCAGCCCTTCGAAACGCACACGCGCACCGGGCACGGTTTTCTCGATCGTGGCCAAGGCCTCACGCCCTTTTTCCGCATTGCGCCCGGTCACGATGACTGCGGCCCCGTTGCGCGCAAGCCCCGTGGCCGTTGCCAGGCCGAGCCCGCCAGTGGCGCCGGTAACGATAGCCGTCTGCCCCTTGCAGGACGGATAGGCGATTTCGCTCATCATGCGCCTCTTTCGGCTGGGGCCTCGGCCTTGGCCTCTTTCAGGGCCTCGTCGGTGAGGCGCTTTTCGTTCTTTTTCAGGAAATAGAGACTGACCCCGAGGAACAGGACAACCAGCGACCCGATTCCGATGGCAAGCGGGCCGGAGAGGCGGAGAATTTCCTTCCCGAGAAAATAGGTGGCCAGAGAATAGCCGCCCGCCCAGCAGATACCGCCCAGCGCGTTATGCAGCAGGAACGATTTCCAGGGCATATGATTGGCCCCGGCCAGAAGCGCCACGAAAACACGCAAGATGGCCAGAAAACGCCCGATAAAGACGACCGTACCGCCATGGCGCTTGAAGAGATAACGCCCGAGCAACAGACGCTCTGGCGAGAGCCCGACCATGCCGCCATGCTTTTGCAAAAGCTTGAAGCCGATGGAGCGCCCGATCAGATAACCGAAATTATCACCCATGATGGCCCCAGTCACCGCAGCAACAGCCACCCAACGAATTTCAAGGTGATGGGTGGTGGCGGCATAAAGCGCCGCGCCGATGATCAGGCTTTCGGCAGGCAAGGGCAGACCCATGCTTTCGAGCATGACCACGACACCGACGATGCCGTAGCCGTACTCCTTCAGCAAATGTTCCAGAAAATGCAGCAGGGCTCTTATCCTTGGCAGGCTGGGCGATAAAGAGTCCGACTTGATGCCTGAAAGCCGCTCCCAGGAAAACTCGTCAGATGGTTTCAGTCGGATTATCCTGAATCCTATGACGAATCCATCTTCGATCCCTTCCGGTTCCTGGCCCTCATGGGTCGCACCAGACCTTGTGGCAGGCCGCAGCGTCTCCCTTGCCGAGCTTCAGGCCGCAGGAGACAGGCTGTACTGGCTCGAAGGGCGACCGCAGGAAGGAGGCCGCACGGCCCTTGTCAGCGTCAAACGCAACGAAACGCCTCAGGATTTATTACCATCAACGCATGATGTGGGCACGCGTGTCCATGAATATGGCGGCGGCGCCTATCGCGTATCGTCAACGCAGCGCGTGGTGTTCAGCGACCGTAAGACGGGTAGCATCTGGCTGAGGGAAGCCGACGGCACGCTGATTGCTCTCGCCTCCAGCCCAGGCTGTTCTTATGCCGAATTCTCCTTCGATGCGGCAGAGCGCGGCGTGTTCTGCGTGCGTGAAGACACGCGCGAGGCGGGCGAGGCGAAAGCTGCCATCGTCTGGCTGGATCGTCAGACCGAGAAGGTTTTGATCGAAGGCGCCGATTTCTATGCAGCGCCCCGCCCGGCCCCGGACGATGCGCATCTGGCGTGGATTTCCTGGTCACACCCAGACATGCCTTGGGATGCAACGACCTTGTCCGTCGCGCCGCTCGCCTGGCATGATGGCGTACCGGATTCTGGCGCGCCCCGTGCGGTCTGCGGCGAAACCACACGTTGCAGCCTGGTCGATCCGGTCTGGGAGAGCGCCCATACGCTTCTTGCCAGCAGCGATGCAGAAGGGTCCTGGCGACCCTGCCGGTTTTCGACCGACCCTGTGCGGGCGCAGGAATGGCTGCCCGATCCGAAGGGGGAAACCGGGTTCCCGCATTGGGTGTTCGGCCAGCGCAGTCTGAGCCCCCTGCCCGATGGCCGTCTCATGGCTCAGATCGTGGCGCAGGGCGGCAACCGGATCGGTATTCTCGAAAACGGCATCTGGGCAGACCTGCCCGAACACAACGCGGCCCAGTGCCCGGTACCGTTCGATGACACGCTCGCCTGGATCGACACCCCACCCGACGCCCCGCCCGCCATCGTCATCGGCGATAATAACCATCGCATCAGACAGGCCTTCGCCTTTCCCGATGGGGTGGACGCGCGTGACTGCGCTGCGCCGATAGCGCTGTCCTTTTCCTCAGACGGCGGCGAAACAGCCCATGCACTTTATTATGCGCCAGTCAATCGTCACCACAACCTCGCGACCGCAGAGCGCCCGCCGCTGGTCGTGATGGCTCATGGCGGCCCGACAGCGCGCGCCAGCGCAGCCTTCTCTTTCAAGGTGCAATGGTGGACAAGCCGGGGCTTCGCCGTGCTGGACGTCAATTACCGAGGCTCGACAGGGTTCGGCCGCGCCTATCGCGAGGCGCTGGAGGGGCAATGGGGCATCGTTGACGTGCAGGATTGCATCGCCGCCGTGCGCCATGTCACCGCACAGGGTCTTGCCGACCCCAAACGCTGCGTCATTCGAGGCAGCAGCGCGGGCGGGCTCACAGTCTTGACGGCACTGGCGTCATCCGACGTCTTTGCCGCCGGATGCTCGCTTTATGGCGTGACCGATCTGCGCGCCCTCGCGGGAGATACGCATAAATTCGAATCCCGCTATCTCGATCGGCTGATCGGCCCTTATCCCGAGCAGGAAGCACTTTATCTGGCGCGTTCACCTCTCAGCCACGTCGCCGAAATCACGGCGCCGGTGCTGTTTCTGCATGGCGATCTCGACAAGGTGGTGCCTCTTGCCCAGGCGCAGGCCATGCATGACGGCCTGCTGGCTCTTGGGCGGCATTCCGAACTGCATATCTATGAAGGCGAAGGCCATGGGTTTCGTCAGGAACAGACCCTGAAAGACAGCTTCGCCAGAGAACTGGCCTTCTATCAGCAGGTCTTCGGCCAGCTCTGACGCTGAAGAGGGGCGCCACATCGACGCCCTCTTCTGATCGGGTCAGGGAGTCGGGAAGGCCGTATTGATCAGATCGGCCAGACGCACGCCAGCCTGTTGAAGACGGGTCTCGATGACCGGAAACGCGATGGCCGTATAGGCCTCACCCAGATCTTTCTTTTTTCCTGCGGGCAGCGCACCGTAAGCGACACTGCGCGCCAGAGCATGACTCTCATCGGTCCATTTGACGACCGACTCATGAACGTTTCCAGCCGAGAAATCGCCTGTCCAGAACGCGGCCTGACCGGGTGTGATCTGGGCGTTGAGTCGCTCGGCCTCGTCATGCGCCTTGGCAAAATCGATGGAATAATGCGGCCCCACCACGAGATGGCGCTCATGATCCATGATGCCTTCGTCCCAGAGTGAATGCAGGTTTTCGTGCCCGTCCCGGTCTTGGCCGAAATACGAGACCTTCACCATATTCCCGCCCTTATCGTGATCGCGTTCGGCAGCGTGAAGCGGCTGATGCAGATCGCCCGCGAGATGAACGATCCATTTCAGCGCAACCAGTCGATCGGCTGGGGCTGCCTTGGGATCGGCAAGGATCTTCTCCATTTCCGGTAGTTTTTCAGTGACGCAAATATCGTTGCCGCAATCGCGCGCCATGTCGTAGGTGGCGAATTTCGCGTCGGTATCGACATAATGCCAAGGCAGGGTCTGGGGCAGACCGCCCTTTTCTCTGGGCACGTGGCCGATCGTATCGGGCCATGACGCAACCTGATCGAGCGTCTGATGATTTTCCAGAGCCAAAAGCCGCGTAACTTCGCTCGTCGCCTGCGGCGTGAGGCGGCTTTGCGCGATATCGGCGACGATGGCATGGCCATACGGCCCCCAGGCGTAAGCCCGGTCGGAAAGAGACGTGACAAGCGTGGCCGTGAAAAGCGCCGAAACGGCACAGAGCGAGCGTCGGATCATGAAACCTCTGATCGGGATCTGGGAACGAAGGGCCTGAACGTTCCATCACCCGACCGATCATGCAAGCGATGTTATGATGACACGCGCCATCACCTGGCGCGATCAGAGATCGAGACGCACCGACCATCCGGCCTGCCAGCGCTCGCCGGGTTGCAGATGCAGCAGACCCGGCTTCTGCTCGAAGGGCCCGTCGAAATCGACGGGGCTGGCATAACCCTGCCAGGGCTCGATGCAGAGAAAATCGGAACCCGGCTTCATCCACAGGCCAAGCTGCTCGAAACCATGCCATGAAAACACCAGCGCTTCGCCTTTCTCGGCGTGAAAGCGCAGGCTGCGGCTGGCAGGATGCATGAAAATCAGGGCATCGTTTTCGAACAGGCTGTCATCGAGCTGAATCCTTGCGCCGATAACCGGGCTCGCTCTCTCGCCCTCTGCGATCAGCCCCTCCGACAGAGCGGCGAGCGATTCCGGCTCTGGCGCCTCGAAATCGATGACGTAATCGGTCTTCTGCGTGCCGGGCTGGAAGGGCCAGACAAAAGCCGGGTGCGCGCCCAGAGAGGCATGAAGCACGCTGAGACTATCGGGATTTGCCAGATCGTAGCGCAAATGCAGCCCGTCTTCATCGAGACTGTAGCTGAGCGTCAGGCTGAACGCGAAAGGAAACAGCACCCGGCTGGTCGGGTCGTCTTCGAGCACCAGAACACAGCCGGTTGGCGTTCGTTCGACCCAGCGAAAGACACGATCACGGGCAAAGCCATGCTGGGTGAGAGTGTAATCGAGACCGTCGATCAGGGCATGATTGTCATGCAGGCGGCCCACGATCGGAAAGAGTACCGGCGAATGACGCGGCCAGGCACTCCCATTCCAGACAAGCTCCCTACCCGTCTCATCGCTTAGCGAGCAAAGCTCGGCGCCCAGAGCAGCAACGCGGGCCGTATATCGCCCATTGCTGAAACTGTGACTCTCAGACGTCATCAACGCACTCCCTTGACCCGTGATTTTTCTCTCAGCGACCAGATGAGCCGCAGAGAAGGCGTCGTGTCGACCTTCCCCAAAACGCCCGCCAGATCAAGAGACTGTTTCGTGAGCCTCGTGACAGAAATCGATCATGTCACCCTTGCTGCCCGATGCGGCCCGACACGAAAGCTCGCCTGACGGCCAGACGAGAGGGAGAGTTGGCCCTGTCCGCGATCCCTCTCGCTTCATGGCGTATCTCTTGCTCTACGGCAGCTATGACGAGCTTTTACGGTCAAACACCGTTGCAGGACGAGTGAATGCTCGACTGTTTCATTTTTAACACTTCAGAAAAATCTAAACACATTTTGCTACAAATCAATTGAGACTCAGTCGCGCTTTCATTATTCAGTTGCGAAATCCTCGCAACTTAATGGAGTGTCGCGCCTCATGCGTTCCCCCACGCGCAAATCCTTGTCCCTCCTTCCGGTGCTGACCGGGATCATTCTCGGATCGACTCAGACTCATGCCGCAGCGGACGATCTCGATGCCCGCAAGGACAAGAAACCGCAGCGCCAACGCAAGGAGGAGAAACGCCACAAGGACAAGGCCGCTGAGCAGATCACGGTCATGGGGAACGGTTTCAACACGCTGAAAGACCCGATCGGCCTCTCGCGCATGCCGCAGGACGCGCTGCATACGCCGCAGCAGATCAATATCGTGCCGCAGATGCTGATGAAGCAGCAGAACGTGAAATCGGTGGACGAAGCCCTACGCAACGTGCCCGGCGTCACCTCATCCATCGGCGAGGGCGCCGGCGGCATGAATGGCGATCAGTTTCTGATCCGCGGCTTTCAGGCCCAGAACGATATCTATCAGGACGGTCTGCGCGATTTCGGCGTCTATAGCCGCGATGCGTTCAATCTCGAAACGATCTCGGTCATCAAGGGCCCATCATCCGAGGTCTTCGGCAATGGCACGACGGGTGGCGCCATCAACATGGTGACCAAGACACCGACCCTGAACGATCATTACTCTGCCGAATTCAATGGCGGTTCGGGCTCGTATTACCGTGGCGTGCTCGACGTCAACAAGAAGCTCGATGACCACACGGCGCTCCGCATCACCGGCATGGGCAACGAGAATAATATCGTCGGTCGCGATTTTCTCTACTCTCATCGCTGGGGCATTGCGCCCTCGATCGCCTTCGGTCTCGGCAACCGCGCCACGCTCGTACTGCAATATATGCATCAGCAGGAGAATTCGATCCCCGATTTCGGTGTGCCTGTCGTCACGCCGCCCGGTGCCAAGACCGGTGGCCCGATTACCGAATACGGAATTCGTCGTACCAATTTCTACGGCACGAATAACGACCAGAATGCCACCAACGACAATATGGAAACGGCGCGCTTCTCGTATAAGCTGAACGACCACATCAAGTTCTTCGACGATCTGCGCGGCGGCCAGTTCTACCGCACTTTCGCGGCCTCGAAGGCGACGTGCGACACCACCTGCGTCAATAATTATTTCCTCGGCAACCCCGCCTCGGCGCTCGTCGCCCGCTCCGGCCCCAGCGGCGCCGGTAACGGGAAAGGGCCAGGCACCACCATGGCGCCCCTGCCCTATCAGCAGACAAGCTGGTCGGTTCAAAATGTCGGCTCAATGGTCGCCGATTTCCGCACAGGCTTTCTGAAACATCAGATCGTTACCGGCTTCGATATCGAGCGCGTGAATGACGTACGCTCGCAATCGACCTATCTCAAGGCCAAGCCCTATGCGTCACTGGTCAATCCCAACCCCTATGTCGGCAATCTGCTTCTCGTCCCTGGCGATCTGAATCCCGGCGGGCTGGTCTCTCTCGGCGCGCTCGGCGCCAAATCCCATTCCAACGGCTATGGCTTCGATACCGGATTGTTCTTCTACGATCAGATCTGGCTGACCAACTGGTTGTCGGTAAAGGGCGGGTTCCGCTGGGATCGCTGGCAGACCAGCTATAATCTGACCGGCGGAAACGTGAAGACCAACCCGGACATCCACTACCATCAGGTCAGCAGCGTCTTTAACCCCAATGTCAGCCTTGTCGGCACGCCCGACGAACATCAGACCTATTATTTCACCTGGGCGACCTCGACCACGCCAAGCGGCATGTATGTGACCAATGGCTCCGTGCCGATCCGTCCCGGCACCAATTCCTTTGCCAGCCCCGAAAAGGCAACGCTCTATGAAGTCGGTGCAAAATACAGCGCCTTCCATGACCGCATGGGCTTTACCGCGTCGCTGTTCCGACTGGAAAAGAACAACGCCGATATCGCTGATCCGGTAACCGGTTCAGTAACCAGCTCCAGCGACAAGCAGCGTAACCAGGGCCTCGAGCTTTCCGTCAGCGGCATGATCATGCGCGGGTGGAATATCTCGGCCACCTACGCGCTTTATGATAGCGACACGCTGAACTCTGGCACTGAAGGTGCTACAGGCAAACAGGTGCAATATGTGCCGCATAATCAGGCGACCCTCTGGTCGGTTTATGAAGCCTTCCCGAACACGCCCTATAATGTCTCGTTCGGCGGCGGCATGACCTGGCGCCAGCATGTTTGGCTGAACACCACCAATACGCTGCGCGTTCCCGCTAATCTCGATTTCGATGCCGTCATTTCGCATCGTCTGGGCAAGCACTGGAAGATGTCGCTTAACGGCTACAACCTTGCGAACCGTCTGAATTACCAGAGCCTGTTCTCGAACCGCGCCACACCCTCTGGCGGTCGCACCTTCCTCGGTCAAATCAGCCTGAATTACTGATCTCGCCTGCCTAGAAAGTTCAGAGAGGTGCTCAGGCGCGACGCAGTGCCTGCACACTCTCTCCAACGATAGAGCTTCCGTAATGAGCCGTTTCTGCGGGAAAGCGCGGCTTCAGGTAAGGGCCTGCGGCGTCAATTCTGAGTGCCAGAAGGGTCACACCGCCCGGACGGCGCTCAGGTAGAGACAGCGCCGCATTGCCATTTGTCCAGCGTCTTCCGCATGGCTCGAGATTGTTCCAACCATGCTGGCCGGCATTATTGAGGGCATCCGGCAAATCAACCGACTGCCAGCTATCAAACAGCATGATCGCACCCACCAGCACCCCAAGACGGCGTCTATCATCGACATAGGGCCCGATGACATCACTCGGGCGGCTCGTGTTGGAGACAATGCGGACGTCACGGGCATTCGGCGGCAATACGAAAACATACTGATCGTTTCTGGACCGACAACGTCCGATCCACTCCCCCGCCTCTGTGACGATATGGATATCCGGCTCGGAAGTTGTCTCTAATTGGGCAACATCATGAGTTGGCATACCATTGAACCCGGCCTGGGCGGCGAAACGTTCAAAGATAGGCTCGACGAAGGCGCGATCGGTCCTCAATGGGGCTGCTGCGGCAACATGCCAGTCCAGCGTTCTGGCACCCAGAACATGTACCCCGCCGGTCTGTCTAAACGATTGGCGCTTGCCAGTATCGAGATAGCTTTCGCTCCAGATTCCGTCAGCCATGATCACAGAGTGATGCTCTGTCTCGATGTGATAATATTCGTATTCGTTGAACGTGCGATCATAGTAGATCGAGCTTCCATTAACCAACATACGTATCGGCACGAACGCGTCATCCAGGAAAAGACAGTGTTCCGACGTGATGAGCATGTCTTTGTTAGGCAAATCTTCTCCAAGAGCTCCTTTTAAAATCCTGACGGGATAACCTGAAAGATCACTCTCCAAATCTGACCGGATCATCGCTGATGCTTTTCCGGCCCAGATAATTTTGCGCTCCTCGGTTACATCTCCCACACGAGCCAAGACCTTGTCACCGATCTGGATATCTTCGACAGCAGTTATACCGTTAGGGGTTTTAATGAGAGTTCCGGCCAGATAGCAGGGGGTTAGGTCTGTCGAGCTTACCGTGCCGCCAGATGCAAGAAGTTGGCCACCATTCCTGATGAGCGTCGGATCGGTGATCGAAGCACCCGAAGACACACGCACAACGAAACTACCGGCATTGGATGCCCCTATATAGGGAGATATTAACGTTGCCCCACTATATATATAGGCGTCTGAATAACCATCAGCCCCCGCCCCACTGTTTATATAAGTATCTCCGATCGATTTAGCGCCAGATGAGAGATAGACGACATCAGAATTGAGGATATTACTCGAAAGTGTGGCCCCACCCATGGCTGAAACGTAGCCATTGAGAACAAGAGAATTCTCCAGCAAGCCGCCGCTCATAACTGATACTGTGGCAACACTACCGCTAATGGTGGCGCCAGAAACCGTTGCGCCGCTTGAAATGGTCAATGTCGATATTGCTGAAAACGTTACAGCGCCAGTCGCGGAAACGCTTCCACTCACATAATAGGTGACTTTGTTGATCGATACGGCTGACCATGTTCCGCCACTCAGAACCACTGCACTTCGCGGTGGAACATAGACATAGCTGCTGCCGCTGCCATAGGAGGTAGCCATCGATAAAACGCTGCCAGCGCCCGTATTGATGTCGGACGCCGTAGCGCCGGACGAGAGGTAGGCACTGGCCCCGGATCCCAATGTCAGTCCGGACACTGTCGCACCAGAAAACGCCGAAAGAGCTAACCCTGCTACAGCACCATCGCTCATCGTGGCACCAAGTAGAGAGGCGCCCGAACTTACGTAAACATAGGCGTCCGTATCCGCCCCTGACCCGCTATTGACGAACAGGTCATCAACCGAACTTCCTCCTGAAGATAGAGTGACCTCAGTAGAATTAAGCGTGTTTCCAGTAACGAGGCCCCCGCTCGCAACACGCAAGTAACCATTCATCTCGTACGAGGAGACCATGGTGCCGCCATTCAGAACGGAAACCGTCGGAATGCCTCCCGTAAGAGTTGCCCCAGATACGACTGCCCCCTTGGAGATAGTGAGGGTCCCGATATTCGAGAGCGTAACGGCGCCCGTGGCGGAAACCGAGCCGCTGACATACCACGTGGCACCGTCTTTATAGGTCGCAGTCCAGTTACCACCGCTGAGAACCGTCACTGATGTCGCCATTTAAGCCTCCCGAACCCGCTTATTTTCAGGACAGAATCGTTAAATTCATTTTTGCGAATGTGGCCAGTGCGAGTTGAGGGTGATCCCTACAGTTAAAACCAGAGACTCGCTGCCTTGAATTAACGATATAAATTACCGAATAATCTGATTTTAGTTAAAGGTCGTTAATATTTTTCGAATTACGTTCGGGCCAAGAAATGCCATCAAGATCCCACGACGCCTGACCATTCCTGATGGAAGCTGACCGTCTTCCTGCGCTATGAAGCCGCGAATAGCTTTTGAGGTTATCGGGAACCCTATTATGCCGCAGCATTCCATCTGCATTGCAGCCCTCTATCGTTTTACCCCATTCTCAGATCCGGCCGAGCTGCGTGCTCCCTTATTGGATGCCTGTATGAGCCTGCAAATCCGAGGGACGTTGCTTTTGGCGCGAGAAGGTATCAACGGAACAATTGCCGGTACTGCAGAGGGTATCGACGCCATTCTTGGCTATATTCGTTCGCTGCCCGGCTGCGATGCGCTGGAATGGAAGCTTTCCTACGATGATTCGATGCCCTTCAATCGTATGAAAGTGCGCCTCAAACGCGAGATCGTCACCATGGGTCAGCCTGACATCGATCCCCTGGCCGGGGTGGGTCATTATGTGCCTGCCGGCGAATGGAACGCCCTGATTGCCGACCCGGACACGATCCTGATCGACACACGCAACGACTATGAGGTGGCCGTCGGCACCTTCAAGGGCGCCGTCGACCCCGATATCCAGAGCTTTCGCGAGTTTCCCGACTGGTTTCGCGCCAAGCGCGCAGCGCTCGAAGCCGAGGGACGCAAACCGAAAATCGCCATGTTCTGCACAGGCGGCATACGCTGCGAAAAATCCACTGCCTTCGCTCTCTCCGAAGGGGTGGAAGACGTTTATCATCTCAAGGGCGGCATTCTTAAATACCTCGAGGACGTGCCGGAAGCAGAAAGCCTGTGGGAAGGCGAATGCTTCGTGTTTGACCAGCGCGTCACCGTGCGCCATGGCCTCGAACCCGGCGCCTACGATCTGTGCCACGCCTGCCGCCGCCCGGTCTCTGCGGAAGCCAAGCTGTCGGATCTTTATGTCGAAGGCGTTCAATGCCCAGCATGCGCCGCCGAACGCACAGACGAACAACGCGCCCGTTACGCCGCACGCCAACATCAAGAAGACCTCGCCCGCGCGCGTGGTGCACATCATATCGGCAGCGAATAACCCTGCAGCAAGCAGTCCTTCTGCCGGCCTGCGTGCCTCTCCAATTCCTGAAGCCGAAGACATCACATGTTCCCCACCCTGAGGATGAGGAGACAGGATTTCCTCGTCGCGTTTTGCCAACAGGGTCATGCTGCGCGCATTGGCCGCGGAGAATACCATCGGTACGCTCCCCGGTTAGGCCTTTTCGTCACTCCTTCCAAAGCGGCGCACCATCCTCAAACACTTCATAGCTGCTCAACGAGCCATGCAGGTTTTCGCTGTATCGAGAGGTCATAACCGCGCAGCCGGAATATGGCTTACCGCTTTGAATTCTTCCGACGGAAGCGAAAGCTCATCTCTCAGATAGCTTCGAAAACGCGTCATATTCTCCCCGTCTGCGCAAACCGCCTATGGGGATGAAACGCTCTGCACAGACCGCGAAGCTAACGGCAGCAGGAGTTTATTGTCTTGAACATCCACCCGGACGCACCGCTGATCCTGACGCTTGAACTCGCGCCTGAAGAACAGGCCTGGGCTCAAGCGCAACGCGATCTCTATTTTCCACGCGACCGGAACATCGTACCGGCACATGTCACCCTTTTCCATGCGCTCCCCGCTGCGCATGAGCCGACTATTCTCGAGGTCATAAGACGGACACGTCCCGCACCGCTGATACGGATCGGAGCCCCTTTTCTATTGGGTAGGGGCGTTGCCTATCGTCTGCTCTGCTCCGATGGCGCAGAAATACGCGAGGCCGTTTGCGCATGCCTGCCCAAGGACTGCCTGACGAGACAGGATCAGGCCGTCTGGAAACCGCATCTTACCGTGCAGAACAAGGTGTCACCGCAAGAGGCACAAGTAGTGTACGCGCAACTCGCAAGTGAGCCAGCGAGGCAGGAAAAACACGCGGCCGCGCTGAATTTATGGCGCTATCTTGGAGGACCGTGGGAGAAAGTGGCACGTGTGCCTTTCGCTCAGCCGAACACTGATTGACCCCCGAATTTTACGGCTTTCGATGCCCCTCGGGGTCTATCAGACCAGACGAGCAAGCTTGAGAAATATCCATGTCAGGATCATGGCGATAAAACAAACGAAGCCAGCCTCAAGAGTGCCATATTGCCCGCTGGCCAGATACATGCCGCCCGTGTTCATGCCGAAGAACCCCGTCACGAGGGTCGCAGGAAACATCAGGATGGTCGCTGCCGTCAGGATATAGAGACGCCGGTTCGTCTCTTCGGCTTGTGACGAACCGAGTTCGTCCTGAAGCGATCGGGCACGATCGAGAAGCGCGATCATGTCATCCAGCGCGGCGTGAACCTGGCGCTCGGTCCGGTCGCGCAGCTCGTCCTCCGCCCATTCGGGGAGTTCGAGGTCCTCGTCGCGAAGCACACGATCGATCGGGGTCACGACGCGACGCAGCTCGGTAGCGCGGCGTCGGCCCTTACCGACGATACCACCGAGATGACCCAGATCGGTGCGACGCTCGATCAGAAGCAGGGCGTCTTCGGCACGGTCGAGTTCGTCATCGAGTTTGCCGATCTGGCGCCGCACACTACCGGTAAATTCGCGCAGGGCACGATCGATCACCCCTGCGGGGCTGCGAGGAATGGACTCCGCACGCAGAGTACGAAACGCGGCCCCCAGAACAGGAATGGGGTTGCGCCGCGTCGTGATCAGCAGATCGGGGCGCATGGCAAATCGCCAGGCGCAGATATCACGATCCTCTTCCGACACGGCGTCGTCAAAAGCGGGCAGCGCTCCCCAGACGAGGCCGGGCAAGGCTTCGAGCATGACGCCATATTCGGTTTCGGCCAGCATGGCGCTGACATCTTCTGGCAGGCAGGGCAGGGTGGCCACATGCTGGCGTGCAGAGCTGTGCACGGTGTCGAAATGCAGCCAGGCCCAGCTTTCGGAGGGCTTGGGGTAATTGGAGGGCGGCGTGCGATCGTTGAGCAGGCTCTCGATCTCATGCGGCTCAAGCGGCACAGGGTCTTCACCCGGGCGCGCCCTGATGGCCCAGACCAGCCCATTTGCGATGCCATGGGGCAAGACACCGTTCGGCTTCATGTCCTGGCCTGCGACGACTGAGAACGGCAGCTGCGAACGTGTGTTGGACATGCCATCCTCCATCGTGAGGGATCGGGGGCGCGGGCAGCGCGCTGCTCGCTCTCTCGCATGTGTGCCCGAGACAGGCAACCGGTTTCAAACCTTAATCTGCGGGCAAGGAAACCGGAACGCTGCCGGTTTGTTACCAGTTCGTCTGACCGTCCTTTAAAAACACAAACCATGCTGGACGTCCCTCTTCCCGGTTTTCGACAGGAGCCTGTCATGAAACACGCATTCAAAGCCGCCCTGACTGCATCCCTGCTGCTGACGGCCCCGTTTGCCGCTCATTCTGCCCTTGCCCAGGCCAGCACCGCGACAGATAGCGACGTGCCGCCTTCGGCACAGAAGGCGGAGACGCTCAAGAACCAGTCCAGCCAGATCCATAATCCCACCGAGCAGAACCAGACATTCAAAAACCAGATGAACGAGCAGCCCGACCCCAAGGTGCCGAGTGCACCGGCCGGCACGGCTACGCCTACCGGTGAGATGTCGGACAAGATGCCCATCTCGTCGCCACAGCATGAAAAAGCGACCAAACATAAGCATCACGCCAGGAAGGCGACCACCATGGATAAATCTGCCCAGCAATAAATTCCAGTCGGCAGCACCGTTTCGCAGCGCCCGCCCCGAAAGGAGCGGGCGTTTTTCATGCGCGCTGGCCGAATGGCTGAACTCGCACTATACAAATGCCCCTCATCAGAGAAACAAGGGTTTCAGAATGACCGATTACAAGGTGCGCGACATCGCCCTGGCCGAGTGGGGCCGCAAGGAGATTTCCATTGCCGAAGGCGAAATGCCTGGGTTGATGGCGCTCCGTGAGGAATATGGCGCAAGCCAGCCGCTCAAGGGCGCGCGCATCGCCGGCTGTCTGCACATGACGATTCAGACCGCCGTGCTGATCGAAACGCTGACGGCTCTCGGCGCGACCGTGCGCTGGTCGTCCTGCAACATCTTCTCGACCCAGGATCAGGCGGCAGCCGCCATCGCCGCGACGGGCGTGCCGGTTTTCGCCTGGAAGGGCCTGAGCGAGGAAGAGTTCTGGTGGTGCATCGAGCAGACCATCAAGGGCCCCGATGGCTGGACGCCCAACATGATCCTCGACGATGGCGGCGATCTGACCGTGCTGATGCACGACAAGTATCCCGAAATGCTGGATGACGTGCGCGGCCTCTCCGAAGAGACGACCACGGGCGTGCATCGTCTCTGGGAAATGGCCAAAAAGGGCACGCTGAAGGTTCCGGCCATCAACGTGAATGACAGCGTCACCAAGTCGAAATTCGACAACCTCTACGGTTGCCGCGAGAGCCTGGTGGACGCCATCCGCCGTGGCACCGACGTCATGATGGCGGGTAAGGTTGCCGTGGTTGCCGGTTATGGCGACGTAGGAAAGGGCTCTGCCGCCTCACTGCGCAATGCTGGCTGCCGCGTGCTCGTGACCGAAGTCGATCCGATCTGCGCCCTTCAGGCCGCAATGGAAGGCTATGAGGTCGTGACGATGGAAGCCGCAGCTCCGCGTGGCGACATCTTCGTGACCTGCACGGGCAATGTCGACATCATCACCGTCGAGCACATGCGCGAGATGAAGCACCGCGCCATCGTGTGCAATATCGGCCATTTTGACAGCGAAATTCAGGTCGAGGCACTGCGCAACTACAAGTGGGACAACGTCAAGCCGCAGGTAGACGAAATCGAGTTCCCCGATGGCAAGCGCATCATCCTGCTATCTGAAGGCCGCCTCGTGAACCTCGGCAACGCCACGGGCCACCCGTCCTTCGTGATGTCGGCTTCCTTCACCAACCAGACCCTGGCGCAAATCGAACTCTGGACGGCCAAGCCCGGCCAGTACGAAAACAAGGTCTATACCCTGCCGAAGAAGCTCGACGAGAAGGTGGCTGCGCTTCATCTCGCCAAGGTCGGCGCCGCGCTGAGCCAGATGAGCACCAAGCAGGCCGATTACATCGGCGTGCCGGTTGCCGGACCGTTCAAGCACGAAGAATACCGCTACTGATACGGCTGGAGGCGGGAGCACGTCCTGCCTCCAGAGCCACCATCCCTGGAAGGAAATTTTCAGGGATGCAGGCGCTGCAGAAAACCTGTTCTCTACGCGCAGGACGCTGGGCTGGACTGTCGCCCCCAGGACCTTGCAGTCACCTGTCGCAGATGCGCTTTTTGCGGATCGCGTCCGATGCCGTGTATCATGCCCACAAAGGCACAATTTGATCGATCAATGTGTCAGACACACATACACTGAGAGCTGAAACGCCAGCCGCAGTTCAGATAGAAAATAACGTATTATTAAAATAGTTTAGCCGATACAGACCGCACGAGGAAATGAACACTTGATCGTCCCGAATGACGGACGAGGTTATCGGCAAGGGTGATTTGTGACTAGCGCCTTATGAGTAAGCCACACATCAGAAACTTCGAATCACCATTACTTCACATTGTAATTATTATATATTATGTAAAAAGATATGACGTGTAGTCCCTTCAATTACTATCCTGCGTGAAGAATGGACATCTCGATACCGATGTGAGATAGGTTGCCAAAGCGATTTGTCACAGAAGCGGGAATTCGAGGGCGATGGACAGCAAGCATCCGGGGACAGACCCTGCATTGGCCGATATCGACGCTTGGGACGAACTCCGGATTAATGAAGCCTCGTCTGGCGATGAATTCATGCCTCTGCCCACCGCTTCGGATTACCTGACAGGTTTGAGCGCCCTTGCCGAGCATGATTTTGCTGATGACGGGCAGGCATTGGCTTTCTATCAGCAGAATGGCTGCACCACGGTCATGCACGCCTTCACCCTCGCGAATATCCTGCATACCAGCTTTCGCGTGAAGGAAGCCTCGCGCTTCTATCGTATCGCCTACGAACTGCATTCGAAAAATCCGGGCGAATATCCACTGGCCCAGTCCCTGCTTCAGGCCCGCCTGCTTTGTCTGATGAAGGCAGGGCAGGAACTACCCGCCCAGGAAGTGTCTGAATTACGCGCAGTAAGCATTCCGCACGCCAATTTCATCGAGAGCGTTCACAAAGCGTGGCGTGAAGGCGACCCTACGGGTGCCATGCGGCTGACCGCTAATGCGTTCGAGGAATTTCACACCGGCGAGGAAATCGACTCCCTCTATCTCGGTTTCGCGCTCGCTGCGAATTTCCCTTTTTCCAAGGGATGCGGAACCACGCGTGCCATTCCGAACAAGCTCTTCCTCTACTGGGACAAAAACCCGCCGGAAGAGATCGCACGGAACTTCGACTTCCATCGCAAGATCACCGGGCTGGACGTCAAGATTTTCGATAAACCCGAAGCCGAGCAATGGCTGTACGATGTCTATGGCGTCGAAGCCCGCTCGCTCTTTCTTGGCGCACGCCACCCCGCAGAAGCAGCAGACATCCTTCGCGTTCATGTCATCCAAGCGTTGGGCGGCTGGTGGCTCGATGCCGATATTCGCATTCGTGACGAACAGGCTCTTGAGTTCATTCTCGATCGCAAGGAAGAAAACGTCCTATTCCTCACACATAATAACGTCGTTCATAACGACTTCTTCGGGGCTGTACCGCAGAGCGCCCTGCTGAACGAGTGTCTGCTTAACGTCTATCGTAACTGTTATCTGCATCCGGGATTGTTCATCGCCTACAAGACAGGGCCCGGCGTATTCAATCGCGCGCTCAACCGTCTGATGCATCGCGACCTTTCAGGTATCGCGCCGCTCGCGCCGACCAGTGTGCATGACCACCATATGTTCAGCCGTCTGATCGAGGAATTCGACACCCCTTACAAGGTCCAGACACCCCATTGGCAGGCCGTCTGAGTCTGGCAGAATAGATGATCGTTCCGGCAGTTCTGCCGGATGTCGTTTTTCGCCTCCCTTGTTCGAACAACGTGCACACCGTGTGAAAACCGGCTTGTGCCATGAGATCGGAAGTGAAACGATTGGCGAAGAGAGTTTTTTCGTCAATGAGGCCGCTTACCGATGCGTCTGTTTATCCCTCTTCTCGGTCTGGCATCCTGTCTGGGTACGGCGCTCGCGGCGCGCCCGGCCCCGAGCCAGACCATGCCGCTCTCGATGCGTCCGGTTTTCGACACGCTCGTCCTGCCGGATGCGCCAGATATCTGGCGTAGCGGTTCGGGCCGTCCCGGACCGGCCTATTGGCAGAACCGTGCCGATTATCGCATCGAGTCCCGCATCGATACGGCAAGCCATGTCCTGACTGGTACCGAGGCGATCACCTATACCAATAACAGCCCCGATGCGCTCGACGTGCTCTGGCTGCAACTCGACCAGAACCTCTACCGCAAGGATTCCCGCTCCTGGGTGGCCTTCCCTGACTGGCATCCGGCCAGCTCGGAGGGCTATGCCATCGAGCGCGTGACGGTCGAAGTGAAGGGCGTCGAAAAGCCCGTGACGTTCCGTATCTCCGATACCCGCATGCAGGTAAGCCTGCCCGAGCCTCTGGCGGCATCTGGCCATGCGCTGAAACTTCACGTCACCTGGCACCACACCATTCCCGGCGAATGGGGCGGACGCACGGCAGTCACCCCTGTCAAGGATGGCGCTATTTTCGAGGTTGCCCAGTGGTATCCACGGCTCTGTGTCTATGACGATCTACGCGGCTGGGACACGCTCCCCTATCTCGGGCAGGAATTCTATCTCGAATACGGCACCATCGATTATGCCGTTACCGTCCCGTGGAACGTCACTGTTGTCGGATCGGGGGCGCTGACCAACCCGCAGGAGGTGCTGACGGCCACGGAACGCGCCCGTCTGGCCGAGGCGGCGAAAAGCGACAAGCGTGTGCTGATACGCACCCCGCAGGACGTACTCGACCCAAAGAGCCATCTGGCGCGCTCAGGCGAAAAGACCTGGCGCTTTCATATGGAGAACACACGAGACGTCGCCTTTGCCGCCTCATCGGCCTTCGTATGGGACGCTGCCAAACTCGATCTGCCCGCCCTGCCGGTGGCTAGGGGGCAGAAACCGCAGCCCCGTCTTGCCATGTCCGTCTATCCGCGTGAAGGCGCAGGCCCTCAGGCCTGGGACCGCTCAACCGAGTATGTGAAACACGCGATCGAGTATTTCTCGTCGCAATGGTATCCTTATCCTTGGCCCAACGCCGTCAATCTGGGCGGTCACGGCGCAGGCATGGAATATCCCGGCATCGTCTTCGATGGCTGGCAGGACAAGAACGACCTTCTGTTCTGGATCACCACCCATGAACTCGGCCATGGCTGGTTTCCGATGATCGTCGGCAGCAATGAGCGCCGTCATGCCTTCATGGATGAGGGGTTCAACACCTTCATTGATGCCTATGCCTCGCAGCACTTCAATCACGGCGAATACGCGCCGAAGAAAGACGCCGAATTCGCGCCTGAAACAGGCGATCCTGCCAAAGACATCGTACCGGTCCTGACAGCTTCAGACGCCCCGACCCTGATGATGCCTGCCGAACTCGTCCCCGAGAAATACCGTCACAAAGTGACCTATTTCAAAGGGGCCTACGGGCTGATGCTGCTGCGCGAGCAGATTCTCGGGCCGCAGCGTTTCGATGACGCCTTCCGGGCCTATATTCGCGCCTGGGCATTCAAACACCCCACGCCCTCGGATTTCTTCCGCTTCATGTCGAGCGAGGCAGGCGAAGACCTGACCTGGTTCTGGCGCGGCTGGTATTTCGAGAACTGGTGGCCGCAATATCGGCTGGACGGCTTCTCTCAGAACAAGGCCAGACAGGGAGAGGAAAGCACGATCAGCGTCGGCGTGCGCAACGAGGGCAAGCTGATGCTGCCCGTGAAGCTGAGCATCTCCTGGCAGGATGGCTCCAGAACCGAGCGGGTTATCCCCACCGAAGCCTGGATGCTGCATGACAGGCTGAGTCTGACCTTCCCTGATCATGGTGCGGTCAAGACCATTGCGCTCGACCCTGATCAGGGCCTGCCGATGCCTGACCGTAACGGGCTGGTCATCACACCCGCGACCACTGCCCATCCATGAGTCACAGCCCTCCTGCATCTGGCAGGAGGGGCTGCCTTACCCGGCAATGGCCTCGGCATGTTCCGTCCAGCCGCCGGACGTCACGAGGCCTGCGGCCTCGTTGCGCTCGACGGAATCGAAACCGAAAAAAAGCTGTGCTTCAGCCCAGACGGGCGATGGCTGAGCCGCGTGGCTCTGCGCCAGCAGGCGAGCGAGGTCGGCGGCGCCGGTCGAAAGATATCTGATCATTCAGTCTGACCCTCACGACTGCACCCTCCCACCCGATGATGCCATCGACTTGGTAAGGCGCATGAAAACAACGATCCGAAAGCCACGGAGGCCGTTCGGAAAGACGCGGAGAGCGCCCCCGCGTTCTGACGATGAGATCAGCCTATATGATAGTAAGAGTCGTTCTCAACAACTATTTTCATGGCGATAGGGAGAGAAGCTGGCAAGTGCCTCTTTCTCCTGCAAAATCGCTGCGCGTTCTTCTTCGAGAAACGGCCCGACAGCCCTGGCGAGGGCAGGATCACGTATGAAATGGCTTGAATAGGTCAGGCTCGGAAGATAGCCGCGCTGGATCTTGTGCTCGCCCTGCGCGCCTGCCTCGACCCGCGCCAGACCCTCGGCAATGGCAAAATCGATGGCCTGATAATAGCACAGCTCGAAATGCAGAAAGGGCCAGTCGCCCTCGCAGCCCCAGTTACGACCATAAAGCGTATCGCGCCCGGCGAGATTGAGCGCCGCTGCTACCGGGGCGCCCTGATGCAGCGCCTGCATCAGCACCACACGCTCACCCAAACACTCTGACAGCAGGGTAAAAAAGCGCCGCGTCAGATAGGCCTGCCCCCATTTGCGATCGATCGTCGCCTGGTAAAAAGCGTAAAACCTGTCCCAGTCCTGCGTCGTGATTTCCGGTCCGCGCAATGTGCGAAATACCAGACCGCAGCTTTGCGCCTCGCGCCTCTCACGCCTGATACCCTTGCGCTTGCGCGAGGCCAGCGCCTCAAGAAACTGCTCGAAATCGGCATAGCCCTGATTATGCCAGTGATATTGCAACCCGATGCGTTTCATCCAGCCATGGTTGGCAAGCACATCCTGTTCGGCCTCTGTGCAGAAACTGATATGGACGGAAGACAGCCCAAGTTCCTCGCAGGCTTGACGCAGCGCATCGCCGAAAACGCCCCTGATCGTACCCTGCGCCAGCTGGCCGGGATCTATGAGAAGCCGTTGCCCGCTGACAGGTGAGAAAGGCACGGCGATCTGCAACTTGGGGTAGTATTGCCCCCCTGCCTGCTCGTAAGCGCGTGCCCAGCTCTGATCGAAAACATATTCCCCATAGGAGTGCCCCTTGAGGAAAAGGGGCGCCACGGCCACCAATCCGCTCCCGTCATGCAGAGCCGCATAGCGGGGCAGCCAGCCCGTTCTTGCACCGACCGAACCGCTTTCTTCCAGAGCCAGAAAAAACGCGTGGCTGAGAAAGGGATTATCGGCCCCCGCGCAGCGATCCCATGCTGCGGCATCGATTTCGGTAATGGAGGCGTGAAGCGTCAGGGACCAGTCCGTCATGCTGGGCATGTGGGCCGTCCCGGAGACCGAATCAACCGCCCGTCTGAAGCGGGCGGCTGAAAAACGGCGAGAAGGCGCATCGTGGGCGCCTTCCTCAATCAGCGCATTGCGAGATCAGGCGATCTCGATCAGCGCTTCGACCTCGACAGGGGCGTCGAGCGGCAGGGAGGGGACGCCGATCGTCGAGCGTGCATGACGCCCGGCATCGCCGAACACGGCAACAGCCAGATCGGACGCACCGTTCATGACCGTAGCGTGCTGCGTGAAATCAGGGGTGCAAGCGATAAAGCCACCAAGACGCACGATGCGTTTGACCTTGGACAAATCGCCAAGCTCGGCCTGAACCTGGGCCAGAACGTTCAGAAGGCACAGCTCGGCGCATTCGCGCCCCAGTTCGGGTGACACATCCTCACCCAGCTTTCCCGTCGCCTTGAGCGTACCGCCCGAAAGCGGCAACTGTCCTGACACGACAAGCAGCGACCCCGTGCGCGCCACCGGCACATAGGTGGCAACCGGCGCTGCCGCTTTGGGAAGGTGGAGGCCGAGCGCTGCGAGGCGCATGGACGGTGTTTCAGACATGGACCAGTCTCCTTGCTGAGGGGTGTCCCCCTCAGCTGACCAGACGCAGCCTGCCGCGCTCGCGCGGAGGGAGATCACCGGGGATATCGAGCGGCAACATCGGATCCTCTTCGATCACATGAGGATCTTCCGGCGCACTATCGGGCAGCCGCTTGCCCAGATAGCTATCTGACAGTGCCCTGAATGCATAATCAAGCAGCGATGAGGCATAAGCCGCCACCGGGTCGCCCTCGACCGTGCCCGCAGGTCCGAAACGGGTATGCGCAAACTGCTCGACATAAGCCGATAAAGGCGCGCCGTGCTGCAGGCCGATCGTGACCGCCTGACCGACACTGTCGAGCAGGCCGCGCACCATCGAGCTCTCCCGCCCCGGCGTCAGAGAGATTTCGCCGAGCGAGCCATCTTCATATTCGCCCGTGCGCAGATAGAGGCGATGGCCGCCAATGGCTGTACGCTGCGTAAAACCACCGTGACGGGCAGGCAAAGGGCGACGTGCACCGCGTTCCAGACGCGCCGTAAGCGGCAGGGAGGCACGCGGATCGGGGCGCGCAGGCATGCGATCGACGAAGCCCGTCAGGGCACGATGCATCGACAGATGCGCCTCCGGCCCCGGTTGTGGCAGCGGATTCTCTCCAAGGACAGCTGACGCCAGAGCCGCTTCGAGGCTCAGCCCGCGATGGGCCAGACGCGACATGGCACTGACACGCAAATGACCATCGGCGCGCAGCGGCGAGAAGATCGGTGCCAGACCACAGGATTCGACACCGAGCAGCGCATCGACAGGGCCGGGCAGGGAAAATCCGGTCTCGATCAGGGCGCGGTTGGGCAGATCGGGCAGGCTTTCTTCCATCTCGTCACGGATCTGACGCCCGGTGCTCTCGAGCCCGGCTATCGGGCAGGAGATGGGGGGCAGCGGCACGGGGCCAGCGCCCTGACGGGCCAGAGACGTGGCAAGCCAGCTCAGATAGCAGGCGGCATCGCGCCCGGTCTCGCTGTCATAATCGAGCCCCATCAGGCCGAGACAGCTATCAAGATTGGTCAGAAGCAGCGTGCCTGCCGGGCCACCGAGACCGTCCTGCTCCGGCGCAGAGGTCGAGGGGGCATCGAAAAGCGGCAATTCGCCATTGAGCATTGGCCCGTTGACCGCATGCAGCCTGCGCAGCGCCACGCAGGCGAGACGAAGGGTTTCGACAAAACGCTCTCCGCCGAAATCACCTTCCAGAACGAAAGCCGCCAGATTGACCACGAAGCCGGAACGACGATCGACCTGCCCCTGCCAGAGCGCAGCCAGCGGTGCGATCTGGCGTTCGAGCAGGGCACCCGCCAGCGCAGGACCAAGCGCAGGCACCGGTATTTCCGTCTCTCCGGGCAGGGCAGGCAGACTGCCAAGACGGTCGAGCCAGCGCGTGGCCTCGCCCGACAGGCGCAAGGCGCCCGCCGCACCCGAAAGCTGCAGGAGCGCAACCGCCGCCTCGTCTTCCCAACTGGCAGGAAGCGTTACGGCACGCAGGGCGAGATCGTCAGGATCGGCAGCGACATGCGCCACGCGCATACGCACCCCGTTCCACTGGAGAAGCGTTGTCATGCAAGTGAATCTAGGCGCCGAACCGGGGCTGTAAAAGGGGCATTCGACCGGGCAGACGGGGGATAATGGTCCGCATAATGGGGATATGGTGGATAACATTCCCCAGCCCGATCCCAGCCGGGGTGATGGACGCTGGCAAACGAAGCCTGTAGGACTGAAACGGATCGTTTTCCTGCGTCATTCCCTGCGCGACCCAAGCCTGTGAGTTCCAAAACACCATGAGTTCATTGTCTGGCGTTCGGCCCCGTCGCGATCTACTCGAACTGACAACCGGTTTTCTGGTGCTTGCCGTGCTGGCCGGACTTCTGGCGCTGGCCGTGCTCGGACGCAGCCAGAGCGGCTCGGATGGCTACACCCTGCGCGCCGTCTTCAACCAGATCGACGGGCTGTCGGTAGGCTCCGACGTGCGTCTGGCTGGCATCACGGTCGGCCATGTAACGGCCGAGACCGTCGATCCGAAGAACTACCGCGCTGAAGTGCGATTCACAGTGCGCGACGGTATCGAGCTGCCGACAGACAGCGCGGCCATCGTCACCTCGGACAGCCTTCTGGGCGGAAAATATATCGCCCTTTCTCCCGGCGGCGATGAAAAGAATCTCAAACCGGGTGGCATCGTATCGCAGACACAAGGCGCGATCAGCCTGGAACAGCTTCTGAGCAAGTTCATTTTCTCGGTAACGGACTCGCTCGACAAGAGCCGCAAGGCCGCTGCCCAATGAGCAGCCCCACCCTCTGGACCGATCGACAGGGCGCCCCTATTGCCTGCGTCGAGAAGCTCAAGGTTCTGAGAGAAAACGAGACCGAACTGCGCCAGACCCTGCAGGATGTGTTCGAAGACGCACTGTTGATGGGGGTCGATCCAGACGCGATGCGCCAGCATCTGGTCGATATGGTCGCAGCCCTCAAGGAGCTCAACGCATGAAACGCGCCCTCTCCCGATCGGCAATGCTTGTCGCTCTGCCTCTCGCCATGGCGCCTCATGCGATGATCCCCGCGTCTCAGGCGGCAGAGGCCATCGCGCCACCCGTCATGTACCCTGCAGATCTGTGGCAGGGACGTGGCGAAGCGGTACTCCGCGTGCTCAACCGTACCGACTCCCATATCGAGACACTGACCATTCCGGTTGGCGGGCAGGCGCAATATCGCAGTCTGCATCTTGGCGTCACGCGCTGCGTCGATCGCCCTGAGACCTTACCCAGTGATTCCGCAGCCCTCATCACCACCAGCGATGACACCGATCCGGGCGCACATTATGAAGGCTGGATTCTGGCCGAAGAGCCTTCGCTGACAGGATACAAGAGCGCGCTTTATGGCGTTGCCATCGTTTCATGCTCGGGCCCCAAGGCCGATCCGGCTCTGGCTCCCTTGCCGCAGTCAGTCGTGCCCGTTCTGTCCAATACACCCCCCGAAGGCGCGCAAAACCAGCCGGGCGACCTCGACGACCCCAATCATGGAGCAGCCCCCGGCGCCACCCCCTCGCAGACTTTGCCGAACGTGCCTCCGGGCTCCCTTCCGGCCCGGCCTTCTCCCGCACAGTCCGGTGGCCCGACGGCTCTGACCCCCTTTGGGGAGCAGGCCGCCCCATCGCCAGCAAGCTCTGCGCCCCGTCAGGCTCCCTATCAGACGCCCGGTCAGCCGCCGCATCAAGAAACGGGCGGCCCGATGCAACTGGCCCCTCTTTCCAGTGGCAATGCGACGGGTAGAAACGCGACGGGCAGTAATGGGCAGGCACTTCCGCCGCCCCAGCCCTATAATCAGTGATTCACTGACGGAAGTAAGCCTCTGACCATATTCTGATCAGATTTGAGGGTGATAACGCGGCTGACCCTGCATTTCGGTGCAACCGCGTATCAATGAGGAAGTTATCAGACTCATGACAACCCCCTCTCCCTCGGCCCTTCCGTCATCCGGTCTTGCTGCTCCCTCACCGGATCGCGCGGCCTTTCTGCTCGATTTCGACGGGACTTTGGTCGATATTGCACCGACCCCGGACACCGTACAGGTCGAGCCCGGCCTCATCGACACTCTCTTGCGTCTGAAGGAGATCTGCGGCGGCGCCCTCGCCATCGTAACGGGCAGACCCATCGCCCAGATCGATCATTTCCTGCCCGGAATTCCCACTGCTGTTGCCGGTGAGCATGGCCTGACCCTGCGCCGTAGTCCTGACGGGGCTGAAGAGCCAGTCCGCGCCAGCCCTGTTCCCGCCCTTTGGCTTCAGCAGGCCGAGAGCCTGGTCAGCAATTTTCCCAACACGGTGCTGGAACGCAAAAAAGCCGGGCTGGTGCTGCATTATCGCGGCCACCCTGCCGCCGAATCTCCTTTCAAAGACGCGATCGAGTCCTGGCTCGCCGGGCAGGATGCTTTCGAGATTCACCCGTCCAAAATGGCATGGGAGATTCGTCTCGCAGGTATCCATAAAGGCAACGCCGTCGAGGCCCTGATGGCACAGCCCCCTTTCGCCGGTCGCATTCCCGTTTTTGTCGGTGATGACGTAACCGATATGGATGGTGTGCGCGCAGCGAAGGCGCTGGGGGGATATGGCTATCTCATTCCCGATGACTTTCCGACCGGCCACGCTTTCCGGGCCTGGCTCGCCCATTTTGGGGAGAATGCCTGATGGGTCGCCTCGTTGTCGTTTCCAACCGCGTTCCCGCCCCTCGTGAACGCAGCCAGCCTGCTGGCGGCCTTGCCGTAGGCGTACGCGATGCCGTGCGTGGCACCGAAAGTCTCTGGTTCGGCTGGTCGGGTCGCCACACCAGCCAGTCGAAAGAGCAGACTGCCAAGCTCGATACGCATGAGAGCTGCACCTACGCCACGATCGATCTGACGCGCAGCGAATACGAGCATTTCTACGAGAATTTCTCGAATGGTCTGCTCTGGCCGCTCTGCCATTACCGTATCGGGATCATCGACTACAAACGGATCGATTATAAGGTCTATCGCGAGGTCAACGCGCTCTTCGCCGATCAGCTCGTACCATTGCTTCGTGATGACGACACGATCTGGATCCACGATTATCACCTCTTCCCGCTCGGTGCGAAGCTGCGCAGGCGGGGGGTGAAAGCTAAGATCGGCTTCTTTCTGCATATTCCCTTCCCGCCCTGGAGCGTCACCCGCGTTCTGCCCTGCGCCGAGGAAATGCTGCGCGAGATGGCGGCTTACGACCTGATCGGCGTGCAGACCGCCGAAGACGCCCGCAATATGGATGGGTGTTTTGAAGCCAATAACCTGCCCAACCGCGCCGCCCATTTCCCGATCGGCATCGATCCGGTCGAGTTCGGCGAACAGGCCATTCACAACATGATGGCCGAAGAGGTGCAGCGCCTGCAGGCCTCGCTTCGCGGGCGTAAGCTCATCCTCGGTGTCGATCGCCTCGATTATTCCAAGGGCATCCCCGAGCGCATCCATGGCTACGAGACTTTCCTGAACCGCTATCCCGAGCATAAGGGTGAAACGGTTCTGCTTCAGATCACCCCGGTCTCTCGCGCTGGTGTCGCCAGCTATCGCGCCCTGCGACGCGAGCTGGATGAGATGGCGGGCCATATCAATGCCATGCACGGTAATTTCGACTGGTCGCCCATACGCTACCTGACCCAGTCCGTACCGCGCGAAGTGCTCGCCGGGTTCCACCGCATCGCCGATGTTGCCCTCGTCACCCCCCTTCGAGACGGCATGAATCTGGTTGCGAAGGAGTTCGTTGCCGCACAAAGCCCCGACGACCCCGGTGCGCTCATTCTTTCTTCCCTGGCCGGTGCCGCACCGGAAATGGAAGAAGCCCTGATGGTGAACCCCTATGATCATGAAGGCATTGCCGATGCCATTCATGCCGGAATCACAATGAGCCTTGAAGAGCGGCAAAGACGCTGGCAGGCTCTGCATCGAGACGTCACCCAGAACACGGCTGCAAACTGGGCCGATAATTTTCTCGAAATGCTCAGAGAGACAAAAGGACAGGAATGATTGCGCGACTGACCGGTGGATTGATGTTTTTCGCCGGTTTTGCCGCGCTTTTCGCGGCCTATTGGGCGGAGCATATTCTCGGCTACGCACCCTGTGAGCTCTGCCTGATCGAGCGCGCACCCTGGCGCATCATCGCCTTTCTGGGCGTGATCGCCCTGCTCATTCCCGGTATGGTGGGATTCTGGGCCACCGTGCTCGCCCTGCCTGCCCTCGCCGCCTCGGTCATGCTGGCCGGAATCCATAATGGCGTCGAACAGAAATGGTGGGAGAGCCCTCTACCCGCCTGTCATGCCCCCGTCTTCCACGCAGGCAGCAGCTTTCGCGAACGCATGGCCTCCATGCCGATGCGCCCCGCCAAACCCTGCGATGACCCGACCTATCTCTTTCATCTGCCGGTCTCCATGACCGTGCTCGGCGGCATCGCCGCGGCGCTTCTCTTCATCATCGTCAGCTACAGCGTGGTGCTTCAGGCCCGACGCTGGCACGCCGCACGCTGAAATCTCGCCTCAGGGCTCCCCCCTGAACCCGCGAAGGGACAAGCCCCCTTCGATCCCCGCGTCAATTCAATCAGGTTTCCAAAGGACGACTGTCCTTTGGCGGGGAACAGGGCAGCGCTCCGTATGGCGCGTTCAGTACTGATACGCATGATCCAGTGAGAGCGTGAGGAGTAATGGAATATATTACCACGAATGTATTTTATTTGTCTTTTTATGATGCTTTACGCCATGTGAAACAGTTTTATCTACTTAATCCCATCCGAAAAACCTGAAAAACATAAGTTGGCACGGCTTTTGCATGAGAGAAATCATACCATCGGACAGAGGGTCCGGTGCCTAGAAAAGGATCTCGTCATGTTCGGTTTTACCAAATCTTTCGTTGCCGTCGTCAGCTTCGTCGCTATCGCTGCCCAGCCTGCTTTTGCAGAAAACCGCATCGTGCCGAACGAACAGAGCGTGCAGATCGATGTCTCGCACGTCAATCTTACATCCGACCGCGATTGGAATCGGATTGCCGATGCCATCCATACCAAGGCCGCCGATATCTGCGAGCGCGATGTGGGCGAAAGCGATCGTCGGGCCGCTGATGTCGAGGAATGCACCCAGGCCGCCTATGACAACGCCGTGCAGCAGATGCGTGACATCTATGCCCGTCGCACAGCAGCGAGCCAGACCCGTCTGGCCCGTTCATGACCGCAAGGGCGCTACAGGGCGCGCGGCAAAAGAATGACGAAGCAGGCACCGATAATCCGACCCGCTTCGTCATAACGGTTTTCGGCATGAAGCGTACCATGAAGGGCTTCGATGATCTGCCGACTGATGGCGAGGCCCAGCCCTGAATGCTGACCGAAATTTTCGGTCTGGGGACGTTCGGAATAGAAGCGGTCGAATATGTCTTCGAGCTTGAGCGGGGGAATACCCGGCCCCTCATCGCTGACCGTAATACGGATCTGTCGGTCTACAGGCCGCATGAACAGGGTAATCCGCCCTCGTGGGGGCGAGAACGAAATCGCGTTGCCAATCAGATTGCGCAGCACCTGAACCAGACGATCTTCCACCGCCAGAACCCGCAGCGGGTGAGCGGCATCGTCGTGAGAATCATCCAGAACGAGAATGGCATCTTCGGGCTTGCGTGTCGTCTGATGCATCTCCGTCAGAATGGACAAAAGCATGCCTACAGCCACGGGCTCCGACCGGGCGCGTGACAGCTCGGCATCGATACGGCTGGCATCGGCAATATCGGTAATCAACCTGTCCAGACGGCGCACATCGTTATTGATGATGGCCAGAAGCCGCGTCTGGCGTTCGCGATTTTCGATACGCGGCAGGGTCTCGATGGCCGAGCGGATGGACGACAGCGGGTTCTTGATTTCATGGCTGACATCGGCTGCGAAACGCTCGATGGCGTCCATACGCGCCCAGAGCGCCAGCACACTGCCACGCAGGGCGCGCGCCAGAACGCCGATTTCATCGCGGCGCACCAGCAGGGATTCCGGCACCGTATCGGCACGCCCTGCCACATCGCGCATGTCATGAGACGCGACGGCGAGACGAAGAAGCGGACGGGCGATGGTGATGGAAAGATACCAGGAAAGCAGCACAGTCACAGCCATGGCCGCCAGGAAGAGCGAAAGGATCGAGGAACGCACGGCGAAAAGCGAGCGATCGACCTCCTGCGCCTGTCTCGTGAGCTGAATGACACCTACAGTCTGGCCGTCATGAATGACGGGTTCAGCGACTGTGATGACCAGTTCGTGCTCCGGCGTGCGCCGGATATAAGGAGCGGCCTCAGCTCCGCGATATTCACCGGCAGAGCGCAGAGGCGGCGGGCTGTCCTGATTTTCGAGCGTTACGATGCCTTCACGTGACGAGAGCGGCAGAAGCGACAACAGCCATTCATAGGCAATTTCGATGCCGTTATTGCGCGGAGGCTGCCAGCGGGGCGGCGGGGCGGGTTCGCCCGCGCCCGATTGCCCCATGCGGTCACGACGCACGAGCGCCGCCTCGTTCAGACTGTCGGCCACCAGAGTGCCGTCAGGCCCGACCAGCCGGGCGCGCACATTGGGGCTGGGTTCGGTCAGGCGCAGCAGAAGCGGACGGGCCTGTGATCCGTCGAGCATGAATTCCGCCCCGGGAAAGGGATGACGCGCCGGATCGCGAACGACAGCAATCTGTCCCATGGCGGCGGCGTAAATATGGGCTTGCTCGCGCAAGGCATTCACATCGGTTTCGAGCAGGCTGTTCTGAAAGTCGTTCAGAAAGAGAAGCGTGACTGCAAGAATGGCCAGAGGCAGTGTGTTGAGCAGAAAAATGCGCCGCATGAGCGGAGAGGCGAAACGGGGTAGGTGAAAGCGTCGTTTCGATGGCTTGCCATCACGCCCCGCCTCGAGAGCCAGTGTGTCGGCATGGCGAAAAGACCGCCTGCGCAGGCGCCGAAGCCCCCGCGACAACAAGCCAGGGGCGCCCCTGCGCGACCGCCTGCCAATGGATTCACGCTGGGGCATGGCCGATCAGTCTTCCTTGTAGCGATAGCCTATGCCGTAAAGCGTCTCGATCTGATTGAAGTTATCGTCGATCTGCCTGAACTTCTTGCGCACGCGCTTGATGTGACTGTCGATCGTGCGGTCATCCACATAGATATTCTCGCCGTAGGCCGCATCGATGAGCTGATCGCGCGATTTCACCATCCCGGGGCGCAGGGCGAGTGCCTTGACGAGCAGAAACTCGGTGACGGTCAGCATGATGTCCTGACCCGCCCAAAGGCATTGGTGACGCGTCTCGTCGAGCGTCAGGCTACCACGCACAATGGCGGCGCCACCGGTCGACACGCCACTGCCTTCGGCGCGGCTCGCATCCTGACGACGCAGCAGGGCGCGGATGCGCTCAAGCAGCAGGCGCTGGGAAAAGGGCTTGGTGATGTAATCGTCAGCACCCAGGCGCAGCCCCATGAGCTGGTCGAGTTCCTCATCCTTTGAGGAGAGGAAAATGACCGGCAGGGCCGAACGCGCACGCAGCCGCTGAAGCAGTTCCATGCCATCCATGCGTGGCATCTTGATATCGAGCACCGCAAGGCTGACCGGACGCGCCTGAATCCCCTGCAGCGCGGCCTCGCCATCGGTATAGGTGTGCACCACAAACCCCTCGGCTTCGAGCGCCATCTGGACCGAAGTGAGAATATTGCGATCATCATCCACCAGGGCGATGGTGTGCTTTGTCGTCTCCATGCGCGATGCATCCGCCTTTAATTTCTGCCTGTTGCCAATAACAGGGGGGTTGGCATATGGCTTGTGGCAGCCACCTATATCTTACCACGCGGCTGCGCCCAAGACGGGGCAGTCGAAAACGGTCGGACATCTCGGATGGTCGACCGGTGCTTTTCGTGGCTTCTCGCGGCCATGCTCGCCCCAAAGCGGGGGAGTACGCCAGAAGCCGACCCTATGACGCCCGGCAGGACCGGGCCAGATTTTTCGAGGTTGCGACCACGATGACCACAGAAAACGCGCTGCACGGCGAGCAGAACGAGACCCCGACCCCCGAGGCGACAGAAACGCAGACCGAGGCCCAGACGCCCGAAGCCCGCATTGCCGAGCTCGAGGCCCAGGTCGAGGAATTCCGCGATAAATGGATGCGCTCCGAGGCCGAGATGCAGAACTACCGCACGCGCGCCAAGCGTGAAGTGGAAGATGCCCGCCAGTATGCCGTGCAGAAATTCGCGAAGGATGTCGTCGAAGCCGCCGAAAATCTTCAGCGCGGCCTCGCCTCTCTTCCGGCCAAGGCAGAGAATGAAGACGGGCTGATCAGCAAGCTGCGCGAGGGCTTTGAGAGCACCGAACGCTCTTTCGTCGGCATTCTCGAGCGTAATGGCGTGACCTGCCAGCACCCGGTCGGCCAGGCTTTCGACGCCAATCTGCATCAGGCGATGGCCGAGCAGCCGAGCGACGACCATGCCGATGGCACGGTGATGCAGGCCTGGACGCCCACCTGGACACTGCATGGTCGTCTGCTCAAGCCCGCTATGGTTGTGGTCGCCAGGGGCGGCAACAAAGCCGCAGAATGAGGGTTGAAACCCTTAACGAGGCCTCCTAGATTTCAAGAGTAACCCGCCCCTGCCTAGGCAGGGAGACGAAAACAAGGGTGTTGCCCGGTGCCTCAATGGGCCGGACAGCGCCGCTGAAAGGACTGAAATATGAGCAAAGTCATTGGTATTGACCTTGGCACCACGAACTCTTGCGTCGCGATCCGCGAAGGCGATGAGACCAAGGTTATCGAGAACAGCGAAGGCGCACGTACGACGCCGTCGATGGTCGCTTTCACCGCCAATGGTGAGCGTCTGGTCGGCCAGGCCGCGAAGCGTCAGGCTGTTACCAACCCTTCCGACACACTCTATGCCGTCAAGCGCCTGATCGGTCGTCGTTTCGATGACCCGACCGTTGCCAAGGACAAGGAAATGGTCCCGTACGAGATCGTACGTGGCGATAACGGCGATGCTTGGGTGCGTGCACGTGGCGAAAACTACGCCCCGTCGCAGATTTCCGCTTTCGTTCTGGGCAAGATGAAGGAAACCGCCGAGGCCTATCTCGGTGAGACCGTCTCCCAGGCCGTCATCACGGTTCCGGCCTACTTCAACGATGCCCAGCGTCAGGCCACGCGCGATGCCGGTCGTATCGCCGGTCTGGAAGTGCTGCGCATCATCAACGAGCCGACGGCAGCCGCTCTGGCCTATGGCCTTGGCAAGCGCGATTCCGGCACGGTTGCCGTTTACGATCTCGGCGGCGGCACGTTCGACGTGTCGATCCTCGAAATCTCCGACGGCGTGATCGAAGTAAAGTCCACCAACGGTGACACCTTCCTCGGCGGTGAAGATTTCGACAACCGTATCATCGGTTACCTGGCAGACGAGTTCAAGCGCGACCAGGGCATCGACCTGCGCGGCGACAAGCTTGCCCTGCAGCGCCTGAAGGAAGCCGCCGAGAAGGCCAAGATCGAGCTTTCCTCTTCCAAGGAAACCGAGATCAACCTGCCCTTCATCACGGCAGATGCGTCGGGCCCGAAGCATCTCGTGGTCAAGCTGAGCCGCGCCAAGCTGGAAAGCCTGGTGGACGATCTGGTTCAGCGCACGCTCGGCCCGTGCCGTGCAGCGCTCAAGGACGCATCGGTTACCCCGGCTGAAATCGACGAAGTCATTCTCGTCGGCGGCATGACGCGTATGCCGAAGGTCATCGAGACGGTTAAGCAGTTCTTCGGCAAGGAGCCGGCCCGCAACGTCAATCCTGACGAAGTGGTGGCCATCGGTGCCGCCGTTCAGGGCGCCGTGCTCAAGGGCGACGTCAAGGACGTTCTGCTGCTCGACGTGACCCCGCTTTCGCTGGGCATCGAGACGCTGGGCGGTGTCTTCACCCGTCTGATCGATCGTAATACGACGATCCCGACCAAGAAGAGCCAGACCTTCTCGACCGCCGACGACAATCAGAACGCCGTGACCATCAAGGTCTATCAGGGCGAGCGCGAAATGGCGGCAGACAACAAGCTGCTCGGCAATTTCGACCTCACGGGCATTGCGCCGGCCCCGCGTGGCGTGCCGCAGATCGAAGTCACTTTCGACATCGACGCCAACGGCATCGTCAATGTGTCGGCCAAGGACAAGGCGACCAACAAGGAACAGCAGATCAAGATCCAGGCTTCTGGTGGTCTGAACGACGCCGATATCGACCGCATGGTGAAGGAAGCCGAGGCGAATGCTACGGCAGACAAGGCCAAGCGCGAGATGGTCGAGCAGCGTAACAATGCCGAGGCCCTGATCCATCAGACCGAAAAGTCGCTGACCGAAGCTGGCGACAAGGTTCCGGCAGCAGATAAGTCCGAGGCAGAAGCCGCCGTCGCCGCAACCCGCGAAGCCATGAACGGCACCGACGTCGAGGCACTGAAATCGGCTACCGAGCGTCTGACGCAGGCAGCGATGAAGATCGGTCAGGCTGTCTATGCCCAGTCTCAGGCTGAAGAAGGTGCCGCCGCTGGCGAAGCCCATTCTGCCAAGGACGAAAACGTCGTCGATGCCGATTTCGAAGACGTGGACGACAGCAAGAAGCACTGAGTTCCCGTTAGAAGGGGTCTCTGACCCCTTCTCAGGAAGCTTCCCGCTTTCAGCGCCCGTCCTTCCCTTGGGAGGGGCGGGCGTTTCGACGTTCTGATCGTCTGCGCCATTCTCGCTTTGGCCAACAGCCCTGATCTGACGCCCTTTGACCCCTGGATCTCCTGACGAGGACTCCCATGGCCACCAAAATCGATTTTTATGCCGTTCTTGAAGTCACGCGCACGGCTACTGCCGATGAGCTGAAAAAAGCCTATCGCAAACAGGCCATGCGCTATCATCCTGATCGCAACCCGGGTGACGAAAGCGCAGAGCATAAATTCAAGGAAATCAATGAGGCCTATGACGTCCTGAAGGATGAGCAGAAGCGTGCAGCCTATGATCGTTTCGGCCATGCGGCCTTCGAGAATGGCGGCATGGGCGGTGGCGGCATGGGTGGCGGCTTCGGCGGTTTCGGCGGCGGTGGCCTCGACGATATCTTCGAGATGTTCGGCGACATGATGGGGGGCCGTCGCGGTGGCGGCGGGCGTCGTCGCACCGGCAACGACATTCAGGTTCAGGTCGAGATCTCTCTGACCGAAGCCTATGCAGGCGTGAAAAAGCCTGTCGAGATCCGTACGCGCGTGGCCTGCGAAAGCTGCCATGGCTCGGGCTCGGCGGACAGCAATGCCGGTGATACAAGCTGCCCCACCTGTCACGGCGCCGGCGCCGTACGGGCGCAGCAGGGCTTCTTTCTGGTCGAGCGTCCCTGCCCGACCTGTCACGGCTCGGGCAAGGTCGTGCGTAATCCGTGCAAGAGCTGCCGTGGCGCAGGCACCACTGAAAAGACGCGCTCGCTCGATATTGCCATCCCTGCCGGTGTCGAAGACGGCACGCGCATCCGCCTGACGGGCGAGGGTGAGGCCGGGGGCAGCGGCGTGCAGCCGGGCGACCTCTATGTGCATGTCTCTGTCGGCGGCAGCGACATCTTCCAGCGCGACGGCGCCAATATCTATTGCCGCGTGCCCCTGCGCATGACGCAGGCGTCGCTCGGCACAGAGATCGAGGTGCCTGTCATTGATGGCAGCCGCGCCAAGGTGAAAATCCCGGCAGGCACCCAGACAGGCGAGAATTTCCGCCTGCGCGGCAAGGGCTTCTCGGTGCTGCGTTCCAGCGCACGCGGTGACATGTATATCCAGGTCGCCGTTGAGACGCCGCATCACCTCAGCCCGCGCCAGAAGGAACTGCTCGAAGAGTTCGAGGCCGAAGCTGGCGAAACCCAGGATCAGGAAAAGGCCAACCCCGAACATACCGGGTTCTTCGCCAAGGTCCGGGATTTCTTCGAAGGGAAGTGAGCAGGATGCGTATCGGGATTGCAGGCATCACAGGGCGCCTTGGCGCGCTCTGCGCTGAAGAAGTGCTGGCGGCTCAGCTCCATCTTTCAGGCGGGCTGGCCCGCAAACCTGACGCCTTGCGCCATATCGTAACCGACCCTGCACGCCTCGCAGGGTGCAGCGATGTGGTGATCGATGTGAGCAGCCCTGATGCGACCTGCGCCAATGCCGAGGCCTTCGCTCAGGCGCGCTGCGCCTGGGTGATCGGCACCACGGGCTTCGACACTGCGCAGGAAGAAGCCATTCAGCGCGCCTCGACGCATATCCCCGTTCTGCGGGCGGCTAATTTCGCACCGGGCCTGACCCTGTTGCTCGATCTGGCGCGCCAGCTCGGTGCGGCTCTGCCCGCCGATGAGTATGACGCCGAAATTCTCGAGACCCATCATCGTCAGAAGCGCGATGCCCCCTCGGGCACAGCACTGGCCATCGGCGAGGAATTTGCCAAAGGCCGCAAGGTCACGCTCGCTGACGTGGCCGAAATCGATCGATCGGGGCTACGTGGCGAGGGGGCAATCGGTTTTGCCTCTCTGCGCGCCGGTCAGATCGTGGGCGAACACAGCCTGATCCTGACTTCGGGGACTGAGCAGATCACCCTGTCGCATCGCGCTTTCGACAGGCGCGTCTTCGCTCAGGGCGCAGTGAAAGCAGCGCGCTGGCTGGTTGGTAAACCGGCAGGATTATATGACATGACGGCAATATTCAGCGCCTGAAACCGGCCGCGTTTCTGCCCAAATCATAACAAACTCTTGACCCCTGCGGCTTTATGCCTTTAAGGACAGCCCTCTCTTGCGGTACGGGCGCAGGCTGTCGCGCGTCCGCTGTTTTTTCTTTCACTCATTCCCTGCGAGGTCCCTGAGTGCGTAACTACGGCGAATTTCTCTTCACATCGGAATCCGTTTCTGAAGGTCATCCGGACAAGGTCTCTGACCGGATCAGCGATACCGTTCTGGACGCTTATCTCGAGGCAGACCCGGAAGCCCGCGTTGCGTGCGAAACCCTCTGCACGACCAACCGCGTCGTTCTGGCCGGTGAAGTTCGTGGCCCTGCCTCGATTACCAGCGAACTGCTGATCGAACGCGCCCGCGCCGCCATCAAGGATATCGGCTACGATCAGGAAGGTTTCTCCTGGAAGAACGCCGAAATTACCTCCCTGCTTCATGCGCAGTCCGCCGACATCGCTGTCGGCGTCGATAGCGCAGGCGAGAAGGATGAAGGCGCTGGCGATCAGGGCATCATGTTCGGCTTCGCCACCCGTGAGACCGAGCATCTGATGCCGGCCCCGCTCTTCTATGCGCAGTCGATCCTCGAAAAGGTTCGCGACTATCGCAAGAGCAATCATGCGCTCGGCGTCGGCCTTCTGCCGGATGCCAAGAGCCAGGTCACACTGCGCTATGTCGATGGCAAGCCCGTCGGTGCAACCTCGGTCGTGATCTCGACGCAGCATATCGAAGGCATGCGCCAGAACACCATTCGCGAAATGCTGCGCGAAGTGGTGCGTGAAATCCTGCCGGAAGGCTGGATGTGCCCGGAAGAAGAATTCTACGTCAATCCGACGGGTAACTTCGTGATCGGTGGTCCCGATGGCGATGCAGGTCTGACAGGTCGCAAGATCATCGTCGACACCTATGGCGGTGCAGCCCCCCATGGCGGCGGCGCCTTCTCTGGCAAGGACCCCACCAAGGTCGATCGTTCGGCAGCCTACGCCGCGCGCTACCTCGCTAAGAACGTGGTCGCTGCCGGCTTGGCCGATCGCTGCACCATCCAGCTCAGCTATGCGATTGGTGTGTCCAAACCGCTTTCGGTCTATGTCGATCTCGACGGTACCGGCAAGGATATCGACGAAGCCCGTCTCGGCAAGCTGCTGAACGAAATGGTCGATCTCTCGCCGCGCGGTATCCGCAAGCATCTGCGCCTGAATCGCCCGATTTATGTGCCGACCTCGGCCTATGGCCATTTCGGTCGCGTGCCCGATCCGGCGCTGGACAACTTCACCTGGGAGCAGACCGATCTGGTCAGCTCGCTGCACGGTGCCCTCAACCGCTGAGGTCCCCAACTGTCTGACACTTCTCTCAAGTCCCAACCTGAGCGGCTTTACGGCCGCCAGCGCGGGCACCCGCTGCGCGCCCGCCAGCAGCGCCTCCTCGACGAAGCGCTGCCAAGGCTCCGCCTGAACCCCGAACAGGCCACCGACCCGAAAGCCGCCTTTACAGGCGCGCCAGTCGATGCGGTCTGGCTCGAAATCGGTTTTGGTGGTGGCGAGCATGCGCTCGACCAGGCTGAGCGCAACCCGGATGTGGGCTATATCGCCGCCGAGGTTTTCGAGAACGGGCTTTGCTCCCTCATGTCCCGCATCGTGCCCGAAGGTGAGGAAGACAGCATCACCCCGCCGGATCATTTCCGTATCTGGCCGGACGATGCGCGTCAGTTGCTCAAGACTCTGCCCGATGGCTGTCTCGATCGCGCCTATCTGATGTTCCCCGATCCATGGCCAAAGGCGCGTCACGCCAAGCGACGTTTCATCCACCCGGAGAATATTCGCGAACTGGCCCGCCTGCTGAAGCCCGGTGCCGTCTGGCGCGTTGCCAGCGATCACCCTGTCTATCAGGACTGGGTTTTCGAAATCATGGGGGCTCAGGATCTTTTCGAGGCCCCCCCGCCTGCACAGGGTGAGCGCCCCGAGAGTTGGTCGCCCACACGCTATGAAGCCAAGGCCTACCGCGAAGGCCGCGTGCCGTTCTACTGGACGTTCACGCGCCGCGGTGCCTGACACCGAGACGGATCGGAACACCGCATGAGCACCCAAATCGAACGCGAGGAAATGGAATTCGACGTGGTGATCGTCGGCGGCGGCCCTGCCGGGCTTTCCGCTGCGATCCGTCTGCGTCAGCTCATGCCCGAGGCCACGATCTGTCTGGTTGAAAAAGGCAGCGAGATCGGCGCGCATATCGTCTCGGGCGCCGTGATCGAGCCCCGCGCTCTGGCAGAGCTTTTTCCCGACTGGCAGGAACGCGGCGCACCGCTGAAAACCCCTGTGACAGAAGAGAAGGTGCTTTTTCTGACCGAAAAGCGCGGCTTCGCCATTCCCTTCATCGACAAACTCATGCCCGCAATGGCCAATCACGGCAATTATGTCGTGTCGCTGGGTGAAGTCTGCCGCTGGCTCGGCGCGCAGGCTGAAGAGCTGGGTGTGGAAATCTATCCCGGCTTTGCCGCTGCTGAACCCTATATCGAGGATGGCCGCCTGTGTGGCGTCATCACCGGCGATATGGGTGTGAACCGCGAGGGCAAGCAGGGGCCGAATTTCGCTCCGGGCATGATCCTGCGCGCAAAACAGACCATCCTGACCGAAGGCGTGCGCGGCTCGATCAGCCAGCGCGTGATGAAGCAGTTCAATCTGCGCCAGGGTGTTGACCCGCAGACCTATGGCCTCGGCATCAAGGAAGTCTGGGAAATCCCGGCTGAAAAGCACAAGCCCGGCTTCGTGCAGCACAGCTTCGGCTGGCCGATGGATGATGGCACCTATGGGGGCGCCTGGCTCTATCATTTCGGCGAAAACCTCGTTTCCTACGGCTTCGTCACCGGGCTGGATTACAGCAATACTTGGCTTTCTCCCTTTCAGGAGATGCAGCGCCTCAAGGCGCATCCCGAATTCGCCAAGCATCTCGAAGGCGGTCGTCGTCTGATCTATGGCGCCCGCGCGCTGTCGGAAGGCGGTTTTCAGGCGCTGCCGCGTCTGTCTTTCCCCGGTGGCGTACTGGCGGGCGATTCCGCCGGCTTCCTGAACATGCCCAAGATCAAGGGCACCCATACCGCCATGAAATCGGGGATGCTCGCTGCGGAGGCCGTGGCTGAAGCTCTCGCTCATGAGGGCCCCTGCGAGGCGACCAGCTATACACGCCGCTTCAAGAGCTCATGGCTGTTCAAGGAGCTGTTCGAGGCCCGCAATGTGCGCCCCGCCTTTGCCCGTTGGGGCAACCGCCTTGGCGCGCTCTATGCCGGAATCGACAGCCTGATCTTCCGGGGGCGCGCACCATGGACGCTGCATTTCCGTCATACGGATCATGAGGCGCTCAAGCCTGCCGATCAGTGCAAGCCCATCGCCTATCCTAAGCCCGATGGCACGCTGACCTTCGATCTGACCTCATCGGTGTTCCTGTCGGGCACCAATCATGAGGAAGACCAGCCGATCCATCTGAAGCTGCGCGATCCGTCGAAATGGCTGCCGGTCAACTGGAATATCTTCCGCTCGCCTGAAAGCCGCTATTGCCCTGCCGGTGTCTATGAGGCGCTGGAAGAGAACAGCACCATGCGCCTTCAGATCAACGCGCAGAACTGCGTGCACTGCAAGACCTGCGACATCAAGGATCCGACGCAGAATATTGACTGGTGCGTGCCCGAAGGGGCAGGCGGCCCGAATTATCCGGTCGGTATGTGATTTTGATTCGCAATAGGGTATGAACCCAGTCGAGATTTCCAGGATCGGCGAGGAACAGATGAAGATAGTGGTCCCGGTCAAGCGGGTGGTTGATTACAACATCAAGCCCCGCGTGAAGGCCGATAACAGCGGCGTCGACACGCAGGGCGTGAAGATGTCGATGAATCCCTTCGATGAAATTGCTGTCGAAGAGGCCGTGCGCCTTCGCGAAAAAGGCGCCGCCTCTGAAATCGTGGTCGTGACCATCGGCGTAGCAGAGGCCCAGCCGGTGTTGCGTACCGCCATGGCCATGGGCGCCGATCGCGGCATTCTGGTGCAGACCGATGCCGATCTCGAACCTCTGGCCGTCGCCAAGCTGCTCAAGGTCATCATCGACCGCGAGAACCCCGGTCTGGTCGTCATGGGCAAGCAGGCTATCGACGATGACATGAACGCGACAGGTCAGATTCTGGCGGCACGCCTCAACTGGCCGCAAGGCACCTTTGCCAGCTCGGTTGCTGTCGAAGACGGGCGTATCTCCGTGGTGCGCGAAGCCGATGGCGGTCTTGAAACCGTGCGTCTGGCGCTGCCTGCGGTCGTCACGACCGATCTGCGCCTTAACGAGCCGCGCTACGCCACCATGCCCAACATCATGAAGGCGAAGAAAAAGCCGCTCGAAACCATCGCGGCCGATACGCTCGGTGTCGATATCGCACCGCGTCTCGACGTGGTGAGCGTTGTCGAGCCGCCGGTTCGCCAGGCAGGCATCAAGGTGTCGAGCGTTGCCGAGCTGGTCGGCAAGCTGCGTGACGAAGCAAAGGTGATCTGAGCATGACAACTCTGGTTCTGATCGAAGCCGAAGGCGCCACCATCAAGAAAGCGAGCCTCTCAGCCGTTGCCGCAGCCCGCGCTTTCGGCGATGTCGATGTTCTGCTGATCGGCGCCCATGGTGCGCAGGAAGCGGCCAAGATCGAGGGTATCACCCGCGTTCTTCACGCCGACTCCACCCCGCATCTGGCCGAGAGCATTGCGGCCCTGATTGCCGATCGCGCTTCGGAATACGATCACATCGTTTCCGCCGCAACCGCCTATGGCAAGAATGTGCTGCCCCGCGTGGCCGGTCTGCTTGACGTGCAGCCGATTACCGAAGTGGTCGAGATCATCGATGCCGACACGTTCGTGCGTCCGATCTATGCGGGCAGCGCGCTCTCGACGGTGCGCTCGCGCGACGCCATCAAGGTGCTGACAATCCGCAACGCCAATTTCGACGCGGCCAAGCTGAGCGACGCCTCACCCGCCCCTGTCGAAGCCATCTCGGCGGCGGTTGAAGTGCCCGATGCCGAATATGTCGGGATCGAGCTGACCCATTCCGATCGCCCCGAGCTGGAATCCGCCCGCGTGGTGATTTCGGGCGGACGCGGTCTGAAAGACGCCGCCAATTTCAAGCTGCTCGAACCCGTTGCCGACAAGCTGGGCGCCGCCATCGGCGCATCACGCGCTGCCGTCGATGCCGGATTTGCGCCTAATGAAATGCAGGTCGGCCAGACCGGCAAGATCGTGGCACCTGAACTCTATATTGCCGTCGGTCTGTCAGGCGCCATCCAGCATCTGGCTGGCATGAAGGACAGCCGCGTAATTGTGGCGATCAACATGGACCCCGAAGCCCCGATCTTCAGCGTGGCCGATTACGGCCTCGTCGGCGATCTTTTCGAAATTCTGCCCCAGCTCAAGGCCGAACTCGGCGCCTGACCGGCCCGTTTCACCGTTTCTATAGTCTCACTGGCCGAAGCACGTCTTCGCGCCAGTCAGGCAGTTTTCATTCCATGGTCAGCTTTCGATTGTTTTTCTCACAAGCATGAGACATGCTTGTATACATGATTGAGGCGTCGGAAATTCAAGCTGGTGGCGCACGGGCCAAGGCCCGTTGCGACGAACTCGGGGCATCCCCTTATAGCGATCAGGTTAATGGCCTGTTTCGGCCCTATCTGAGCCCCGCCCACAGGGCAACGCTCGAGCGTCTGGCCCAGTGGATGGACAACGCCGGCATGAGCGTCGAGACCGATGCAGTCGGCAATATCATCGGTCATTATGCAGGTACGACGCCCGATGCGCCGGTCCTGCTCATCGGTTCGCATGTCGATAGCGTGCGCGATGGCGGGCGTTATGACGGCATGCTGGGCGTCATGCTCGGCATCGAGGCAGTCGGGCATTTCCATCGTCACAACCAGCGTTTCCCCTTTGCCCTTGAAGTGATCGGCTTCGGTGATGAGGAGGGATCGCGCTTTTCGACTTATATGATGGGGTCGCGCTCGGCAGCGGGTCTGACCCAGACGATCGATGACAGCGTGACCGATCGCGATGGCGTTACACTACACGATGCCCTGGCCGATTGGGGCCTTTCGACCACACGTTTCAAGACCGCGAAGCGCGACAATGTACTCGCTTATGTCGAGGCGCATATCGAGCAGGCGCCGCATCTCGAACGGGCCGCTCTGCCACTGGGTCTGGTTCGGGGGATCGCCTCGCAATATCGCTATCGCGTCACGCTGGGCGGTCAGGCGGCCCATGCAGGCACGGCCATGCATGAACGGCGCGACGCGCTTGCTGCCGCTGCCGAAGCCATTACCGCTATCGAAGCCATCGGCTGCGCCGGGCCGGATGATCTGGTCACGACAGTCGGCTTTCTGACCGTCGAAAATGGCGCCCCTAATGTCGTGCCTGGTCTTGCGGTCATGACAGTCGATATCCGGGCCGTCACGCCGGGCGTGCGCGAAGACGCCGCAGGACAGATCCTCAAGACACTTGAGGCGATCAGCCATAAACGCGGCGTCACGCTTGCTGTCGAGCAGGTGCAGGATCTGCAAGGTGCCCTGTGCAATGAGGCGCTGAACGCGACCCTGCGTGACGCCATTATCGAGACCACGGGTAAGACACCGCCGGTTCTACTGAGCCAGGCCGGGCATGATGCGATGATCATGGCCCATCTGGCACCGATGACCATGCTGTTCATCCGCTGTGAAGGCGGTATCAGCCATAACCCGGCAGAAGCCGTTGACAGTGAAGATGTCGAGGCCGCGCATCGTACGCTGGTCAATTTCATCACCCGCGTTGGAGAAGAACGGTGAACAACTTCTACGGTGAGATCGATCCCCCCCAGCGCCTGCTGATGGGGCCGGGGCCCATCAATGTGCATCCGCGTGTGCTGCGCGCCATGGGCGCTGACATGCTCGGCCAGTTCGACCCCGAGATGACGGAATACATGAACCAGACGATGGATCTCTATCGTCAGGTCTTCATGACAAAAAACCGCTGGACCTTCCTGATCGACGGCTCGGCCCGCGCCGGGATCGAGGCCGCACTCACCTCACTCATCGAGCCGGGCGCAAAGGTGCTGCTCATCCGTTCGGGTCGGTTCGGCATGTTGCTGGGTGAAATCGCCGAGCGTCTGGGTGCCGACATCGCCACGATCGATCTCGAATGGGGGCAGGTCGCGACACTGGCGCAGATCGAGGCCGCACTTGCCGAGCATCGCCCCGCCGTCTTCGCCGCCATTCATGGCGACACCTCGACCACGACAGCCCAGCCGCTCGAAGGCATTGGCGCGCTTTGCCGCAAATACGGTGCGCTTTCCTATGTCGATGCCACGGCAACGCTGGGCGGTATGCCGGTGCGCACCGATGAATGGGAAATCGACGTGATTTCCGCCGGGCTTCAGAAATGCATGGGTGGCCCGCCGGGTAGCGCCCCCATAACCGTCTCCGACAGGGCTGCCGAATTCATTTTCTCACGACGCAAGGTCGAAAGCGGCATTCGTCGTGACGATATCAGCGACGGTACCCGCCCGTTCATCCGCTCGAATTATTTCGATCTGGCGATGGTGATGGATTACTGGTCCGAAAAGCGCCTGAACCATCACACCGAAGCCACCTCGATGCTGTATGCGGCGCGCGAATGCGCCCGTCTGGCGCTCGAAGAAGGGCTCGAAAACCGCTTCGCCCGCCATGTCGCCGCAGGCAAGGCAATGTCCGAAGGGCTGCGCGCTCTCGGCTTGCGGCTTTACGGGCAGGATGCCTATCGCATGAGCAATGTCACGGGGGTGTATATCCCTGACGGCATCGATGGCGAGCGGGTGCGCAGCCGTATGCGCGACGAATACCAGATCGAGATCGGTACCGCTTTCGGCCCGCTGGTCGGCAAGATCTGGCGTCTGGGCGCGATGGGCTATAATGCCGAGCTGCACAAGGTACGTCTGACCCTCGCGGCCCTCAGGGCCGTGCTCGAAAGCGAGAAATAGCCCTTCAGGGAAGCGTCTCCACTGACTGGATCTCGTCATGGATCGCTTTGAGCACCCGGCGCGTGGCGGCGAGATCTTCTTTCGCCACGCCCGCAATCGCCCGCATCTCGATTTCTCGCGACAGGCGCATGACCTCCTGAAGACGGGTTTCGCCCGCGTCTGTCAGACTGACGAAAAAGGCTCGGCGATCGGCTTCGTCGGGAGTGCGCGTCACAAAGCCCTTTTCCTCAAGTGTGCGCAGGATCCGCACCATTGAGGATTTATCGAGCAGCAACGCGTCGGCAATTTCCTTAGGGTGAAGCGGCCCGCCATGACGGTATAATTCCAGCAATGGCTGCCAGGTGGCATCGGTCAGATCATGAGGCCTGAGCCCTGCATCGAGGATCTGACGCCAACGCCGGGCAATCAGTGCCATCATGCGCCCCAGCGTGGGAACTTCGTCCCGATGCCTCGTCATGGGGCGGCTTCCGACAGATCGTCAGGCGTATTATTGGCCAGATCGAGCTGCCCGGTAGCATGGGCCAACGCTGCTGCCTTCGTGAAGGCCTGGGCGATACTGACCGCAAGAGAAGCCTGTGCCTCGAAAAGCGCTGCCGCTGCGGTCGAAGCGTCTGTCATGGTGCCGACACCATGAGCGTAAGCCTGGCTCGCGCCTTCATTGGCCGTTTGCGCGGCATCGTTGAGCACCTGCGCCGATTTGACCTGCGCCAGAGCCGTTTCGAGCGCATCCTGACTATCAGCCACCTGACGCTCGACACTCAGCCGGTCCTTGAGCAGTGTCGCTTCTGCCGCATCGCGACGAGATTCGGCCATGTGTATGGCATTGGCGCGCAACCCGCCCTGATAGATCGGCCAGCTAAGCTGTAAAAACGCGCCTGCCTCAGGCTGGGCAATGGCCGAAGCCGGTGCGGAACGCCCCGTGCCATAGGTCTTGAGCGCGCCGAGATAACCCGACGCCGTACCGACGAAGGAAATCTGCGGGCGCAGCGCCGCTTTCGACGCCAGCACAGCTTCATCCGAGGCGCGCAGCTTGGCGATATCCGCCAGCAGATCGGGACGCGAGGCGAGCGCCTGGGTGACGAGCTGCCTGATCTGCTCGGGTGCGCTATGCGGCAATGTCTGTGCCGGAACAGGCTCGATGGCCATAGCCAGCGTGGCAGGGAGGCCGGTCACCTCAAGCAAAGCGTGACGCGCCCCATGTTCGGCATCGGTGGCCTTGTCGAGATCGAAACGTGCCTGAGCCAGATTGCGCTGTGACGTGGCGACATCGACGATCGTTGCCTCGCCGTGATCGTGGCGCGACTGCGCCGCCCTGAGCAGCAGTGCCATGTTATCGACGGCATGATGCGAGGCAACGACAATGGCCTGCGCCGCCTGCTGCGCGTGATAAGCGCTGATCACATCGAGGATCAGTTGCTGATGCACCGCCGAAAAGCCGAAATTGGCCGCCAGTGTCTGGAATTTCGCCTCTCTTATCTGCGCACGCGTCCGCCCGAAATCGAGCAGCAGATAATCGAGTTCGAGCTTGGGAAAAGCCGCCGCACCGTTCGAGGTGAGATAACCGCGGCTCGACAGATAATTTGGCAGAGGCAAAGCCATGCGCTGAAACCCGCCCATGGCCGAAAAGGTCAGTTGCGGCAGCATGGCGGCGCGCGACATGCCGACATTGATCGCCGCCTGTCTGGCGGATTCCCAGGCAATGCGCGTGCGTGGGTTGTTGCGCTCGGCCAGATCGATCAGCTGCGGCAGGCTAAGCCCCCGGTCTGAGGCATCGGGCAGGGCAGGGCCAATATGAGCCGCAGCGATCTGCCCCTCTCCCGCCTCTACTGATACTGCAGGGTGGCGTATGCCGGGTGGCAGAACAAGGCCAGTTCTGGTGGTCGGGCGCCAGGCATGATCGGCGCTTTGCGGCGCAAGATCGCGCGTATCGTTACAGCCGGACAGCAGCGACGCCACCAGGAGAAGGGAAAGAGCCGGTCGGGTCATCAGGAAAATCCGGGTAGCAGAGCGGGACATCAGGCAGCACTTTCCTGTTCACGCGCATCAGGGTCGTAAGTCTGAACGATACGGCGCAGACGCTCATCGAGCAGGCCGAACCAGACCATGCGCTGGGCATCTTGCTCCATCACGGGCAGAGGCGGCAGACGGGTCTGCAAAGCCAGCCCGTCACGCCCGTCATGAAGCCATAGTGCGAGTTCGTCGAACCACAGGCGCATGGTCTCGACATAGTCTCGTGCCGCCTCATCCGGCTCGCGACGAACATCTGCAATGACGGCGACGGGGATCGAGAGCATCTGGATATCGCTCACCAGAGGCAGGGTGATATCGGGAATGAACGCGTCGCCCCTGAGGCGCTCCTCCTCGAAAGGGGCATTGCGTAGCGCCGTGCGGGTGGCCGCCACAGCACGACCGAATTTCTCGCGCTCGCGTTCCTGCCCGATATCCACGGCAGCGTCGGGGTTCTCGCGGCGCAGCACGATCAGATCGCCAAGCTGCCTGACGGCGCCCGAGAGATGTTTGCGCGCCACGTTGGTTGCGCTGACCGGCCAGAGCGCTGCGGCCATCAGATAGACCACGACATTGCCGATGATGATGCCCACCACGCGGTTACGCGCCGTCTCCATATCGAGCGTCGGGCCGTAGCCCTGCAATATGGTCATGAAATAGGCCATGGCGATCTGCACGCCAGCGTAGGAGATGCGCTCGCTACCGCTCTTGATCCAGCCGGCGAAAGCCGCCACCGGAATGACAACCAGAATGAGGTCCAGACAATCGGTCAACGATGGCATGAAAACGAGGATCGTCCCGATACCGAAAAATGCCCCGATCATGGCACCGACCACACGCAGCAGCATCTTGTGCACGCTATCACCGACCGTGCCGAGCGAAACCAGAAAGCAGGTGACCACGCAGGTCTGAATACCCGGCCAGGAAGTGAAACGTGTGATCGCGTAACAAATGACAACGCTGAGCGCGATACGTATAGCCGCACGCGGATAGGCCGGGTTGCTGAAGGCGTCCGGCTTGAAAAACCCCTGCGCTGCCGCCCTGATTTCAGGAGCAAAACTCGGTGCTGTCGTCTCCGGGCGCATCAGAAGCCCGTGAATGATCGTCAGGCTACGAATGAACTCGATCGCCAGCGGATAGAGCTTCGGGTCATCGCGAAATTCGGCCGCCAGGGCTTCGAGTTCGGCCTGATCGAAATCGATCGCGGGTGCCCGCTCGCGTCCGTGCTTGTACACATGGCCGCATTGCGCGACGATCTGTCCGATACGCTGCAGAAAACGCGAGCCTTCGGGCCGACCGAGCTGGCTCCAGGCGAGCACGATCATCACCAGACGGGCCGTATTGCGGATCATGGCCAGGCCGACATGATGACGCGACATTTCGGGGTGGATCTTCATGCTCAGATCGTGAAACTGACGCAGCAACGCTACACCCTGCTCCGCGAAGCCCCTGATCGACGCCATCTCGCCCGTCTGAGGCGTGGCCCCGGTCTCGCAGGCACGCGATACCGCCTCGAAGCGCTGCGCCAGACCGTCTCGCAGCATGGTCAGCGGATCATACCCGGCGAGGCGATTGACGATGGCGATGATCGCAAGCGCAATAATGAACACCGCGCCGACCCAGAGTAGCGTATGCAGCATTGCCTCTTCGGGCGGCATGAACGCTGCATCGGGCACGGCGCTATCTGTCGTATTGCCTATAAACCCGTCGAGCGAATACCCGACCGTCTCGAGCATATCCGCGCTCATGGACATGTAGACGATCCAGAAGAGCAGGATATTCGCGAGAGACCCCATGGTCATGGCCTGGGAGAGAAATCCGGCCGCCAGCGTCATGAGCAGCATCAGCGGCAATCTTAGCCCCGGCTCGGAAAGGCTTGCCATCATCAGCAGAATGGTAAGCGCCGTTCCTGCGACGATGACTGCACCGCCCATGATAGCCGTGCTCGTGTTCGAGGCAGCATCATTGCCGGAGAGAAAAAAGCAGATAAAGACCAGTACAGGCAGGTCGGGCACCCGAAACGTCTCACCAATGATGATCGTCACGATCACCTGCACGACCAGCAGCACCGTATTACGGGCGCGGCCGGGCACAGGGGCCATTTCCTTTTTCAGAAAGGAGAAAGTCGATGGCGGATCGTTCCGCCTTTCGCGGCGTATTGCCCCAGCCCTTTGCTGCTGGACTGCCTTCATCGCATGACAACCACGACGACCGTGGCCCCGACGCGCATCAGATCGCTCGGTGGATTATCCAGCCTGATACGCACCGGAAAGCGCTGGGCGATGCGCACCCAGTTGAGCGTGCGCGGCACTTTTGGCAGACCATTGGCGCTGGTGCCCTCATCGGGCACGACACCGGCATTGAGACTTTCGAGCGTGCCCATGATCGGCTTGCCGGGCTGAGCCATGGCATAGACCTTGACCCGCTGACCGGCCATCAACCCCACAAGCTGCGTCTCTCGAAAATTGGCGATGGCCCACCAGGTTTCGCTGTCGACCAGGGTGAAGACAGGCTTGCCTGTCGAGGCATATTCACCCGACGATACATTCAGATCGGTCACGATGCCATCGCAGGGAGCTCGCACCTTGGTCAGGCGGAGATCGCGTTGGGCTTCACGAAGCTGGGCCTGGGCTGCGGCAAGATCGGCACGTAAAGGCGCCACGCTTCGCACCGCCTGATGCGCAGACACTGCCGATTGCAGGGCCTGCTGCAGACCAGCCTCTGCACTGCGCGTCTCGGCAAGCGCCTGATCGAGCGCTTCACGCGTCACGAAACCCTGTTTCTCAAGCGGGGCCAGGCGGTTCTGAGTGGCATGCGCCAACGCAAGACGCGCACGAGCGCTCTGCACGGCGCTGGCCTCGGCCCCTGCATGGGAGACCTGGGAACTCACCTGACTGGTCTGGACGTCGATCTGTGCCTGAAGACCATCGACCTGCGCCTGAGCCTGCTGCACCCGATAGGTGTAAGGCTCGGGGTCGATCACATAGAGCACCTGTCCGCGCTTGACCTTGTCATTGTCATGCACGGAAATCGACACGATGCGTCCACTCACTTCAGGCGCCAGATGCACGATATTGGCGGCAATATAGGCGTCTTCGGTTCTCGGGCGTTCATGAAGCCGCTGCAACACCAGAAAGCCGGTGATGACACAGGCAGCGAGAGACAGAACCAGGAGCGCGATGCCCCCGATGCGGGAGGTAAGGGAACTCATGAAGGGACCGCCTGACACCTTTGATCGATCGGTTCACACTATCCGACCGGAGAAAGGCCTTCGCAAAACAAGGAGCTGATATCGTCGCCCGATCCTGAAAGACCGGACATCGCCTCAGTGACCGAAGAAAACCAGCCACACCAGAAAGGTGACGGCGACCATGAAGGCGATATAGGTCAGCATCGGCGCGGGCACAGCCTTCTGCAGATCGAACACACCCAGCACAGCGCGCAGCACCGCAGCCGCCACGGCACCCAGAGTCGCACAGAGCATCCATGACGGAAAAAACGAGCCCAGTACATCCTGCAATGGCGCACGCGTGCAGCCGCTCAGCGCTAAGGCGGGCAAGGGCGCGGCACGACAAAGCGCGAAAAGCCCCCGTCTGGGGGAGGAACGCAAAGGGGTCATGATTCTGTCATCTGATATCGTTTTCCGAACCGGACGACAGAACACTAAAATGGTTTATATATCAACCATTATCTGAAAAACCTGCGTTTCCGGGTAAAATCACTGCAATTCTGCCTTTACCTGTGAAATACAGCGGGCTTCGCCCCTGAAGAGAAAGAGCCGTTTCAGCCGTAGCATCGACCGTTTCGGACAGGGCCGAGAGAGGTTTTCGAACCCTGATAGACCAGCTCGATAAAGAGAAGCCACAGAGCATCGCTGAACTGAAAAAGAGAAAATTCGTCCGAAACAGAACAGGAAGATCTCTCGGGGAGATACAAAATTCTGTATTTTCGGGAGATGATGGTGGAGCCAATCGGAATCGAACCGACGACCTCCTGAATGCCATTCAGGCGCTCTCCCAACTGAGCTATGGCCCCGCCGTATCAAAACCAGCCCCTTGGGTCAGGCCAGTGGCGCGGGTATAGCGGGGGGCCTTCCCGCTGACAAGCCCTTAAAACACTATTTTTTCACCAGACCGAAATCACGCAGTACAGCCAGAAGCGGGAGGCGCGGCAGACCCAGTATGGCGTCGTGATCGCCCTTGATTGCCTCGAAAAGCTGTACACCCATCCTTTCGAGCCTGTAGGCCCCCACGCAGGATAAAAGAGCCTCACCCTCGCTCTCTATATAGGCGTCCAGAAACGCCTCACTGAAGTCGCGCAGGGTCAGTTTCGGGGTGGCCAGATGCTCCCAGAGCTTCTGGCCGTTTCTGTACAGAACCAGCGCCGTCTGCAACCGATGCGTACGACCCCTTAGATAACGCAATTGCTCACGCGCCTGATCGAGCGTTTCCGGCTTGTCGAAACCGATGTCATCGCACTCCAGAATCTGATCAGCAGCGATAACAAAATCGGCGCTCATAAAATCGGTTTTCCTGAAAAACCCTAGAGCTTTGGCATCAGCGAGCGCCAGAGCGATGTCCCCGTGCGAGGCCTTTTCAGCCCTCATCGCATCTCTGATCGCAGCCTCATCAATCCCTACCGGACAGGACGTGACCTCAACACCCGCCTCCCGTAGCAAACCAAGCCGCGCCGACGATCCGCTGGCGAGAAACAGGCGGGCTGTGCCCGGATTCGCATATACCGACTCCATAAGGCGTCTCCTTCCGTAAGGGGGGTGAATGAGTACCGTCAGTACTGGGGTACATGGGGATTGTACGAGGCTTCTGGAGCAAGCGTACCGAGTACCGTGGATTGTACTTTTTCTGGCGGTACCGGTGGGTTGTACACAGGTCTTCTGTGGGTATTTCGGGATAACTCTCGCAAACACCTCAAACCAAAGGCTTTATCGTTTGTACACAGTGTTGGTAAGTCGGGGTACGTTTTCGGAAAGATGGGTACCCCGTCATCCACAGGGATCAACCTATCCGACAGGATATCTTTCTCTTTTCTTTTATGATTATTGGTCGGCATGGATAGTGAAATCTCACCTCAGCCCAAGCCTGCAAAACCGCTTCTGCGTGTCCTCCAGGGAGAGGCTGTCTGGCCCCCTCCGCTCTGGCTGATGCGACAGGCCGGTCGCTATCTGCCCGAGTTCCGGGCAGAACGTGCCAAGGCCGATTTCCTGACGCGCTGTACCACCCCTGACATCGCGGCAGAACTGACCCTTCAGCCCATTCGCCGCTACGCCATGGATGGTGCTATCCTGTTTTCCGACATTCTGGTCCTGCCCTGGGCCATGGGTCAGGATCTGAAATTCATCGAAGGGCGCGGCCCGGTCATGGAACCGATCCGCAATCGCGCCGCTCTCGACGCGCTGTCTTCCTCCCGCGTAGCCGAAATCGTTGCACCGATCCAGGAAACGTTGCGAATTCTGGCCCGCGAACTCCCCCAGCCTACGACGCTTCTCGGCTTTGCAGGCAGCCCGTTTACCGTGTCCTGCTACATGGTCGATGGAGGCAGTTCGCGTGAGTTCGGCGTAACCCGCGCCATGGCCTTGCAGGACCCGGCTCTGTACAGCGATCTCATCGCTCTACTGACACAGGCCACCACCGACATGCTGATCGGCCAGATCGATGCCGGTGCTGAAGCTGTCATGCTGTTCGATAGCTGGGCCGGTCTGCTGCCCCCCTCGCAGTTCCGTCAGCATGTGATCGCTCCCACACGCGCCATCGTGCAGGGCATTCGCGCCGCCAGACCCGGCGTAAAAATCATCGGTTTCCCCCGTCTCGCCGGACTCATGGCTCTCGAATATGCTCGTGAAACGGGCGTGGATGCCTTGGCTTGCGATACATCGGTCGATATGGCGCAGATGGCCGCTCTCTGCCCCGATACGCTGGCGCTGCAAGGCAATCTCGACCCGATCATTCTCAAAAACGGCGGGCAAGCCCTCATCGATGAAGCGCACACGATCAGGAACGCTCTCAAGGGCCGCCCGCATGTGTTCAATCTCGGTCATGGCGTGATGCCCGAAACCCCGCCAGAGCATGTCGGTGCCCTCGTCAATGCCGTGCGTGATATCGGCTGAGAGCATGGCCCACGCCCTGTCTCCCTCGGGCGCGCTGCGCCTCGTGATTTTCGACTGCGATGGCGTGCTGATCGACAGCGAGGGCCCTTCTTGCCGTCTCGTGGCGCGTGTAGCCCGCGATCATGGCATTGCGCTCAGCGACGAGGAGTCGCTCGAGAGATTTGCCGGCAAGGCGCTGGCTCAGGTCAAATGCGAGCTTGAAGCCGAAACGGGGCATGATCTCGGTGTCGACTACGTCGCAATCATGCAGGACAAGCTGGTCGATCTGATGCGTGACGAGGCTGTACCCATCAATGGGGCGGCTGCCATGCTCGTAGGCGTGAAGGCGCTCGATCTGCCCTATCGCGTGGGGTCGAACTCATCCTGGCCCGAAATGGACGTGAAATTCGCCCGTGTCGGCTTCGCCCCGTTTTTTCCCCGTGACCGCGTTCATTCAGCACGCGACATGATGCGGCCCAAGCCGGACCCCTATGTCTTTCTGCATGCTGCTGCCGAGGAAGGCGTCGATCCATCATCCTGCGTGGTGATCGAAGATTCCGATACCGGCGTTCAGGCTGCTCATGATGCCGGTATGGCGTGCATTCTTCTTCGTGCCGAAGGGCCGCCTCCTGCGCATGACTGGCCTGGGCTGAGACGTATCGCCCATCTGGATGACCTTGTGCCCGTTCTCGCAGGTGTGCTGAAGGAGCAAGCCCGATGAGCGCCCTCATGCCCTGGTTTCCCTGGCTCAAAGTGCTGCACATTCTGGCCTTTACCTCATGGATGGCCGGTAATTTCTATCTCCCTCGCCTCTTCGTCTATCACTCCCAAGTAGCCCCCGGCACGGAAGAGAGTGCGCGCTTCCAGATCATGGAACGCCGCCTTCTGCGCGCCATCATGACGCCTGCCATGATCGCGACCCTTCTCTCGGGCGGGCTGCTCGCCTCACTCCCCGGATTGATCGACTGGTCTGCCCCCTGGTGGTGGATCAAGCTCGTTACCGTCTTGCTGCTCTGCGGGTTTCACGGTTTCTGCGCCCGCTGGCGTCGTGAGTTCGCTGCCGACCAGCGTCTGCATCAGGAGCGATTTTACCGCATTGCCAATGAGGTGCCGACGCTTCTGATGGTCGTGATCGTTATCATGATCGTGGTTCGGCCTTTTTCTGGGTGAGAGGCCTCCAGGGCTCTGCCCTGGACCTGCGAAGGGACAAGCCCCTCCGGTCCCCGCTTGAGATCAAACAGGTTTCCAAAGGATGACCATCCTTTGGCGGGGAGCGGGGCAGAGCCCTGCCTGCTCTTCAGGTCGCTCCGAACCGTCGATAAAGAAACTCACCGTCGTGACCAGCGGTGGCGGCCTCCATGACCAGTGCATGTTGGTTTGAGCGGGCGCAGACGGGATCGGTCGCTGATGCATCGCCGGTCAGGGCAAGGGCCTGGCAGCGACACCCGCCCCAATCCACTTCCTTGAGACTGCAATTCCGGCAGGGCTCGGGCATCCAGTCAGTGCCACGAAACAGATTGAACAGGGGGGAATCCTGCCAGATGGTGCCAAGCGATTCCTTCGCGACGCTGGGGAAGACCACGTTCGGGATGGTTTCGGCGGCGTGGCAGGGCAGCACCTTGCCCGAGGGGGTGATGTTCACGAAACGCTGGCCCCAGCCGCCCATGCAGGGCTTGGGCTGATCGGCGTGGTAATCGGGTGTGACGTAGTCTATGGCGAGGCTGTTGCCGAAACGGGCGCGGGCCTTCACCACGGCTTCAGTGGAGGCTTCGAGCTGGGCGGCTGAGGGCATCAGAAGATCGCGGTTTTTGAGGCCCCAACCATAATACTGGGTATGGGCAATCTCAACGCGGCCTGCGCCAAGCTCGTGGGCGAGATCCAGCATTTCAGGCACGCGGGCGACGTTTTCGCGATGTACGACGAAATTGAGGGTGAGGGGAATGCCACGCGCCTTGATGAGGCGGGCGGCATTCAGTTTCTTTTCCTGGGCGCCGCGCAGACCGCCAATACGTTCGGCACCGGCCTCATCGACATCCTGAAAGGAGAGCTGGATATGGTCGAGCCCTGCAGTGTCGAGAGCCTCGAGCGTGGCATCATTGATGAGCACGCCCGACGTGATGAGGTTGGTGTAGAGATTGAGCTTGCTGGCGTGACGCACAAGTTCGGGCAGATCGTTGCGCGCCATCGGCTCGCCACCGGAAAAATGTACCTGCAACACCCCCAGAGACGCTGCCTCGTCGAGCACGCGCAGCCAGTCCTTCGTGTCCATTTCCGACGCCCGGCGATCGAGGGCGAGGGGGTTGGAGCAATAGGGACAGGCGAGCGGACAGCGATGGGTCAATTCGGCAAGAAGGCTCATCGGGGGCGGCGCGAAACTCATGCGCTCAGCACTTTCTGCTCAATGAGCGAAGCGAGAAGGGTCTGTACATCGGCAGCGATCACATCGCGTGGCGCCTGATAGGTCTCGGCCAGCGTGTCGATCAGGGCGCCGAGCGGCCGGGCGCCATCGACAAGGCGCAGAATGGCCGCGGCGATGGGATCGGCAATAAAGGCTTTTTCGGGCGCCTGAATCAGCCAGACGTCGCGCACGCGGTCATGCTGAAGGCGATGACCGCGGGTAAATTTCAGAATGCTGTCTTCGGAAACGCTCACGCGGTGAAGGCCTCTGGGGTTTGGGCCCCGGCAAAGGCACCGGGGGCAGGATGGCCTTCCATATACACATGCTGGAGCGCATCGAGCATCGTCCAGAGCACGTTGCATTTGAAGATCAGCGAGTCGATGACCTCTTTCTGTTGCTCGGCCGTGCGGGCGTGTTCCTTCACATAGGCCAGAGCGAAATCTGAATCGCGCGGGGCCTGGGTAAGGCGCGGGGCGAAATAGGCCAGTGTCTCTTCAGAGATGAAGTCGTAATGGCGCAGCATGCCGGAAACGCGCTCGCTGATGATCGTCGGCGAGAAAAGTTCGGTCAGGGACGAGGCGATGGCGGCCAGAACGGAGCGGTCGCGCACGTAATGTACATAGGCTTCCACGGCGAAGCCGGTTGCGGGCAGCATACCCTGAAGGCTTTCCACATAATCGCGTGCGAGGCCGAGCCCGTCCGTCAGCTTGAGCCAGCGCGCAATGCCACCCGTGCCGGGTTCGTTGCCGTCATGATCTTCGAGGCGGCGGCGCCATTCACGACGCAGTTCTGCCGTGGGCAGGCGGGCGAGCAATGTCGCATCCTTCACGGGGATGGAGGCCTGATAGTAGTAGCGGTTCAACGCCCAGGCCTGAACCTGTGTGCGGTCCAGCTTGCCATCATGCAGGGCGCGATGGAACGCATGACGGTTGTGATAGCGCTCGGCGCCGATTTCGCGCAGGCGGGCTTCGAGGGCGTCGGGGGTAAGAACCGTCATGATGATGCTCCCAATGTCAGGCGCAGACCGTCTTCGCCGATGATCCAGCCTGCTTCTTCCGCCGTCCGGCGCTCCGGTGAGTCCGGGAGGAGAACGGGGTTTGAGTTGTTGATGTGAATAAAAATGCGATGTGCTGGCGCGTCATGCAGCGTCGCAATGATGCCCTCGGGGCCAGACATGGAGAAATGCCCCATGCGCAGCCCGGTCTTGGGGCTGAGCCCGGCAAGGATCATCTCGTCATCGCGCCAGAGCGTGCCTTCCATGAACAGCGCATCGGCGCTGCGTATGCGGGCACGTATTTCAGGGGTGAGATCGGCGCAGGCGGGAAGAAAGATCAGCCTGTGCTGCCCGTCCGTGATGTCGAGTCCGATCGTCTCGCCCTTCTGGCTAGGCAGATGCTCGGCATAGAGCGGCGCCTTGCCGGGCACGTCGAAGGCGGTCACGGTCAGGCCCGACGGGGTATCGTCCTTGTTCGGCAGGACGATGGGGGTAAGCTCGCTGAGCACGAGGCGCGGAACGATCTCGCGATTGACCGCCTCGAAGATCGGGTTGGCATCGAGCTGGGCGTGGGTCGCCTGCGTGGCGTAGAGCCGGAAAGGCTCGCGCTCGCGCAGGGTCAGCAGTCCGGTAATGGAATCGATTTCGCCATTGGTGAGAATGACGCCCTGTATCGGGGTCGAGCGAAGCCCGGTTTGCGCCTGCAATTCGGGGGTTGCCAGAATCTGCGACCGCAGGTCGGGCGAGGCATTGAGCACAAACCAGTTATGGCCATCGCCGCTAACAGCGAGAGAGGCCTGGCTGCGGGAAGGGATCTTGCCTTCGCGGGCAGCGCGGCACGCAGGAGCGTTGGAGTTCCACTGGGGAAAGCCGCCGCCAGCGCCGCTGCCGAGAACGATGATATCGAGCATGGTCGGGGTCGGTCAGTCCATTATCGGCCAGAAACGACAACAGCCGCACGAGGGGTGCGGCTGTTGCGTGTAAGCGAACCGATGAAGAACTTACTTCTTCTGGCCGCAGACATAGGAGTTGATTTCGGCGCCGAGCGGAATTTCGGTAACCTTAGGGGTGTTCCAGGCCATGACGATATCCTTTTTGAAAATCATAGTCGTGTGCTGAGACAGCTATACGATAGAACCCGAAAATGGGTTGCAAGCCAACGTGATTCAACCCAATAAAATGTAACCTGCTTCACGTTGATGGCAACGATTGTGATCCCGGGCGGTTGATTGGCGTTCATGACGGCGCCCGTTCCATGCCGCAAACTGCCTTTCAGGAAAGAACAGCCCGCCATGTCAGACCCGTCTCTGACTTCGGACACGCCCATGCCTGAAGCCGGGCAGAAGGCGATGTCTTCTCGTGAAGCGTCGAATGTGGCCCCCGAGACAAGTGAGACTGTTGAAAGCGATGTCCATCAGGCCGGGCTGATCCGCAAGGCCATGCTGCGCCACAGCCTGAGTCTGCGCGATGTGGGCATTCTCATCCTCTCGCTACTGGCCGTGTTCTACACGCTGTATTTCGCTGCCGATATCGTTCTGCCCTTCGTCTTTGCGATGGTGGTCAATCTGCTGATGATCGGGCCGATGCGCTTTCTGCATGGGCGGCTGCGCATTCCCAAGCCCATCGCGGCCCTGATGCTGATCATAGCCATGTTTCTGCTCGTGGTCGGCATCGGCACCGCCATCTCGGTGCCTGCCGCAGCCTGGCTTACCAAGGTGCCCCAGAGCCTGCCGGCGCTTCAGCAGAAGCTCGCTTTCCTTCAGGGACCGATCGACTCCCTGCAACGGGGCTATCTGCGCGTTGTGGCGCTCATGTCGAGCGGCGGTCATCATCATGTCAGCGCGGCGAATGCCGCAGCGTCATCCAGCGCCAGCGGTGCAGAGACCTTGCGTGTCTGGGGCTCTTCCTTCCTTATCGGCACGCGCGCCTTCATGGGTGAATTCTTCACCATGTTGCTGATGCAGTTCTTCCTCATGACCGAGGGAGACAGCCTGCTGCGCCGTATCGTCGAGATCATGCCGACCTACTCGGACAAGCGACGGCTGGTGCAGATCACGACGCAGATCGAGCGCAATGTCTCGCTCTATCTGGCGACCATCACCATCATGAACTTGCTGGTCGGTGCCCTGAACCTGCTGCAATGCTGGCTGACAGGCATGCCCAACCCGCTGCTCTGGGGCGTGCTGGCGTTTTTGCTCAACTATGTGCCGATCATCGGACCGATGACAGGGGTGGTGGTCTATTTCTGTGTGGCGCTTATCAGCTTTCCCTCCTTCCTGCTGGCCTTGCTGCCGCCCGCGATCTATCTCTGCATCCATATTCTCGAGGGCGAGACGATCACCCCCATGCTGCTGGCCAAGCGCTTCACCTTGAACCCGGTTCTGGTGATGGCATCGCTGCTGTTCTGGGACTGGATGTGGGGCATCGGCGGGGCGTTTCTCTCGGTGCCCATGCTCGCCGTGTTCAAGATCTTCTGCGATCACATCGAGGCACTCACCCCGATCGGTCATGTCCTCGGCGGCCCCGTCAGACCGCGCTCATTGCGCACGCTTGGCCCGGAAGTCACTTCCGAGGCAGCGCCCTAGCTTTCAGGCACGCCCCTCTGGGGTAAAGATTGCAGCATTTCCGGTATTTTCAGACCGGGAAAGATCGTGGCGGCCTGCTTGGCGATCATGCGAGCGCGCTTCTGTCTTACGACTGGCAGGCGGTCGTCCGCGTGTCTCCGGTTTCATGAATGGCAGACATAAAGACATATTCCTGACGCGCCCTAATGAGGCGCGTCACGACCTTGTATGATCCGCCGCCAAGGGCTCTCTGGGGCGCGCGCAAAAAGGCGGATGAATTCCGCCATCGAGACGAGACTGCATCAGGTCTCCCGTCTGGATGATGGCGTGTCTCAGGCGTGACCGGCCGGATACTCAAGTCAGCGGACTGGAAAAACCATGAAAGACGTCACTGTCGTTGTCGGTTCAGGATCGATCGGTCAGGCGATTGCGCGCCGCATCAGCAGCGGTCGCCATGTCGTGCTTGCCGATCTGCACCGTGAGAAGGCCGAAAACGCCGCCAGGATTCTCGAACTGGCAGGGTACGAGACGAGTGTCGTCACGGTCGATGTTGCTGACAGGCAGTCCGTTCGCTCGCTTGTCGAGACGGCGGAAAAGATCGGCCCGCTCATGTCCCTCGTTCAGGCTGCCGGGGTGTCACCCTCACAGGCACCGGTAGAGACAATTCTCAAGGTAGATCTCTACGGGACGGCAATGTTGCTCGAGGAGTTCGGGCGAAATATGGCCAGAGGCGGATCGGGAATCGTGATCTCCTCTCAGTCCGGCCATCGAATGCCTGCGCTCAGTGCGGATCAGGACAGGCAGTTGGCAACGAGCCCCGCTGACGCCCTTCTGGCCCTGCCCTTCGTTCGGGAGATCGAGGATACGCTTCTTGCCTATCAGATGTCGAAGCGCTGCAATTCGTTGCGTGTCAGGGGCGAGGCGCTGCGCTGGGGAGCGCGCGGGGCCCGGATCAATGCGATCAGTCCGGGGATTATCATCACGCCGCTTGCCTATGACGAGCTGAATGGAGAGCGGGCAGAATTCTATCGCAACATGCTTTCCAGCGCGCCTGCGGGACGCGCCGGAACACCTGATGAGGTGGCTGCTCTTGCTGCGCTGATCAGCGGTGCTGAAGGCGGCTACATTACTGGCAGCGATTTTCTGATCGATGGTGGGGCGACCGCCCGGTTTTTCTACGGTCAATAACCGGGCGGTGAAGGTGGTCCGCTTGGGCGGGTCATCTCGGCAGGTCTGTCCGGCCACCGGGCCTGGGTCGAATTTGACGCAAAATGATTTCGGTTTCGCGCATGACATGAAATTATCATGCGTGTTTCGCTGTCATATCCTATTAGAACACGGTTCTGAGGCTGGAGACCGCTTGGCTGAGCAGGGGTGAACGGCTATCAACTGCGACAAAATGTTTCATACTCCCTGAGCCGAGGTTTCCATGCGCTCCCTTGACGGCCTTGCCTGACCATGCAGGCACCTCTTATCCGCCGCCTCGGTCTGGCAGCGCTTATCGCCATCGTCCTGCTTGGGGTGGTGATCACGATCGTTCATGAGCATGGCGGTTCCCGCCCCGGCCGCCCTCTGGCGCAGCTGACACGCGAGAACGGCGTGGTGATCGTTACCGATGATTCTCCGCTCATGAAGCGTCTTCGTGTCGAGCCGGTCAAAGCCAGCATTCTGGCTCACGGCCTGCGTGTGCCCGGAATGGTCTCGGCTGAACCCAGGCGCAGTTTCAATATCCTGACTCCCGTGACGGGCCATGTAATCAGGACAGATCTTCAGCCTGGCCAGATGGTGCGCCAGGGCGATGTTCTTGCCGTGCTGGCCTCTGGCGATCTCGATCAGGCTTATGCCGATATGATGAAGGCCCGTGCCCAGCAGACCTATGAAGAGCGCGTGGTCAAACGTGCCCAGGATGTGCTTGCCGTTGGCGGTAACGCCCGCAAGGATCTGGATTCCGCACTCAACGATCTGGCTCAGGCCAAGGCAGAGCGTCAGCGCGCCGAGCGTCGTCTCGAAACCCTGAACAGCCGCACGGATCAGGATGGCGAAGGCCTTGTGCGCCTCGTTGCTCCGATAGACGGTCTTATTGCCAGCACAACACTCGCTCCGGGTGTCAATGTCACGGATGCAACAGCGGTGCAGGCGGTTCTGCTGGACCTTTCCCAGGTTCAGATAGACGCTGAGATTCCCGAAGATTCGGTTGGCATCGTTTCGCTGGGCCAGCAGATGAGCGCGCAGATCAGCGCCCTGCCGGGCAAGCATTGCGCTGCCCCCATCCAGTCGATCGAGCCGGCTTTGCACAGCGATACGAGACGTGTGATCGCCCATATCACCTGCGAGAACCCTGACGGGATGCTGCGCCCTAACATGTTTGCCGATATCGAAATTGCGGTGAAGCAGCCCGAGATGGTGATCATCCCCAAGACAGCGCTGCTCATGAACAATGACCGACTGACCGTTTTTGTTCAGGACGGCGCCCCGATGCATTTCCGTCGTCGTGCCGTGACGGTGAGTTATGACGAAGGGGACGCAGTGCGTGTTCTCTCAGGGTTGCAGGCGGGAGAGACGATTGTCACCCGTGGTGCCATCCTTCTCAATGATCATGACTGATTTGTCAGCGCCGCAGATGAGAGCCCTATAATCCGTGATCGCGACCCTGATTTCCTGGTGCTTCACGCGCCGGCATATAATTTTTATTTGCGCTGTCTTTCTGGCTCTGGCGGGCGGTTACGCCTGGCGCGTTCTGCCGGTCGAGGCCTATCCCGATCTCGGGGCGGTCAATGTTCAGGTCACGACCCAGGTTTCCGGCCTCGCCGCCGAGGAAATGGAGCAGCAGATCACCGTTCCGCTCGAGCGTGCGCTCGCTGCCGTGCCGGGGGTGACCGAAAGCCGGTCCAGCAGCACATTCGGTCTGTCACTCATTACCCTGATCTTTCATGACGGGGTCGATGTCTTTACTGCCCGACAGCTCGTGCTCGAATTGCTTGGCACGGCGAGCATGCCCGATGGCGTGACGCCCCAGCTCGGACCGATTACCGGGCCTGCTGGTGAAATTTTCCGCTACACGCTGGAATCGGATTCGATGGATCTGATGCAGCTCTCCGATGTGCAGCGCTGGATCGTCATCCCCACGCTTCAGCGCGTACCGGGCATTGTGAACGTCAATAATTTCGGCGGGCTCACGCGCGAATATCAGCTCGTACTTAAGCCCGACGCCTTGCTGCGCTACGGGTTGAGCACCGATGACGTGGTCAACGCCATCAAGAACAACAATGCCAATGCAGCGGGCGGCCGTGTCACACGCGGCGAGCAATCCTATATCGTGCGCGGCGTGGGCATGATCCATACGCTCGATGACATGAAGCGCATCGTGGTGGCCCAGCATAATGGCACCCCTGTCCTGCTGAGCGATCTGGGTCAGGTGCAGTTCGGTCATCAGATCCGCGAAGGTATTCTGGGCAAGGACAACAACCCCGATACGATCGAGGGTATCGTGACCATGCTGTCAGGGGCCAACCCGTCTCTGGTTCTGGATAACGTGCATGGTGTTGTCGACCAGTTGCAGGAGCGTCTCAAGCCGCTCGATGTCCGTCTCGTGCCCTATATCGACCGCGACAATCTGGTGAAGGCCACGACCCACAAGGTCGGCGAGACCATGGTTGAGGGTATCGGCCTCGTTCTGGTCATTCTCACGCTTTTCCTCGGTAGCCCGCGCAGTGCGGTGGTGACGGCGGTGACAATACCCCTCGCCCTGTCGACCGTGTTCGTGCTGATGCATTTCTTCGGCATGTCCGCCAATCTGTTTTCGCTCGGCGCCATCGATTTCGGCGTGATCGTGGATGGTGCCATCGTCATTACCGAGGCCATCTTGCGCCTGCGCGAGGAATCGCCGAAAGCGACATTGACCAGCACCGAAGTGCTGAGCGTGGCGCGTATCGCCGGGCGTTCGATCTTCTCCTCCACGCTCATCATTATCGTGGCCTACAGTCCGCTTTTCGCCTTCGAAGGCAGTGAAGGCAAACTCTTCCGGCCTATGGCCTATACGGTCAGTTTTGCGCTGATCGGCGCGCTGGCCTGTGCGCTTTGCCTTATCCCGACACTCAGCTACCTCGCTCTGCACAAACCGCGCCGCATCTGGCACAATCGTCCGCTCGAAGCGCTGCATCGCGCTTATGAACGCGGTCTCAACCATATGCTGGCGCGTCCGCTGGTGACCTATATCGGTGGCGGCGCAGCATTGCTGGCGGTCGTGATTCTGGGCGCTACGGTCGGTCGCGAATTCCTGCCCGATCTTGATGAGGGAGCGCTCTGGCTTCAGGTTCAGCTCCCGACGGGTATTTCACTCGATGAAGGCAGCCGCATTGCAAGCGAAGTGCGTTCGGCGATCAGGGAATTTCCTGAGACGTCCTATGCCATCACCCAGCTGGGTCGCAACGATGATGGCACCGATCCCTGGACGTTTTCGCATATCGAAATGCCGGTCGGGCTCAAGCCATACGATCAATGGGCCAGTGGCGAAACGAAGGCGCAGTTCATCAATCGTCTGCGCGAGCGGCTCGTCCAGATTCCCGGTATCAGCTTTGGTATCAGCCAGCCTATTCAGGACGGCATGAACGATCTGGTCGGTGGCGCGCACTCGCCATTGGTGCTGCGCGTCTACGGCAATGATTTCCATGAATTGCGACGCATAGGTCGGGAGATCGTGGGTATCTTGCATGATGTGCCCGGCACCGCCGAGGCCTCGATTTTCCAGGAGCCGCAAATTCCGCAGCTCATGATCACGCCTCGTCGCGACCAGGCGTCACGTTATGGCATTAATGTGTCCGACATCAGCACAGTCGTGCAGAATGCGATTGGCGATGCCGCCATCACCTCGGTCTATGTCGAAGACCGCGTCTATAACGCAACGCTGCGCGTCGGGTCCGACGATTTGAAAGACCTTGCCTCGATACGCTCTCTACCGCTGCGCTCGACCGATGGCGCGCCGATCCCTCTGGCAGAGGTGGCCGATGTGGGTCTGCATATGGGCGAGAGCAACATTGCCCATGAGATGGGAGAGCGTCAGATCACCATTCGCGTCGATAACGGCCAGCGCCCGCTCTCTCAATATCTCGAAGATGCCCAGAAGCGCATCGCTGCGCAGGTGCATTTCGACCCCCGCAAATATCGTCTGCAATGGGCAGGCAGCTTCGAGCAGGAGCAACGTGCCCAGGCCCGTCTGGGCGTAGCCTTGCTGGTCATGTTCTCGATCATGCTGCTGCTTCTGTTCATGGAGTTCGGCACGTTCCGACATGCGGTGCTCGTGCTCAGCGTCGTGCCGCTTGCCACGCTCGGCGGTCTGATCGCCCTGCATCTGCGCGGCGAGACGCTCAATATTGCGACTGCCGTGGGCTTTATCGCGCTGTTCGGTGTGGCCGTGCAGAACGGCATCATCATGATTGCAGCGATCAACCGACATCATCGCTCCGGGCTGAGCATCCATGACTCCGTTCTGGCTGGCGCAGGCGAGCGCTTCCGCCCCGTTCTCATGACGGCAACCGTCGCCAGTGCGGGTATGTTGCCAGCCGCTCTCGCCACCGGCGTCGGTACGGACGTGCAACGCGGTCTGGCCACGGTCGTCGTGGGCGGTCTCGGTATCGCGACCCTGCTGACCCTGTTCGTTCTGCCCGTCTTCTTTTTCGAGATGGAGCATTTCATCGAGCGCCGTAAGGCGCGCCGTTCGGGAGGCGTGTCATGAGAAAACAGCTTTTGCTGACCTGTGCCGGAGCACTGGCTCTGTCGGGCTGTGCCATCGGCCCGAATTTTCACCGGCCTGACATGCTCAAGAATGCCGCCTTTCAGAGCAACGCCCTGCCCGCCACGATTCATGGCACGCAAGGCAGCGGCGCCGCCGGAGCGGCCCAGACTCTGACAGTCGGGGCCGATCTGAGTGGCGAATGGTGGAAGGCGCTAGGTGCACCGCAACTCGATGGTCTCGTGGCGCGTGCCTTGCAGAACAACCCGTCGCTGAAATCGGCTCAGGCGTCGCTCAAGGCGGCCTATGAGCAGACGAAGGTAGCCGGAGCGCCGCTTCTGCCCAGCATTTCGGCCTCGTTCAACCCGACGCGCAACAAGACCTCTCAGGCGCTGTCGCCTGTGCCGGCCAATAACAGCTATCTCTATAATCTTCATACGCTTCAGCTGAATATCTCCTATCAGCCCGATCTCTGGGGCGGCTTGCGTCGTCAGGTTGAAAACCAGGCGGCTCAGGCAGAGATGCAGCGCTTCCAGCTCGTTGCCACCACGAATACGCTGATCAACACGCTGGTCGTCACCCTGATTACCCAGTCGAGCGTCAATGCCCAGATTGCGGCGACGAAAGACATCATCGCGACCCAGCAGAAGCTGCTCGATGTCATGGAAAAGCAGTATCGTCTCGGTGATATTGCCGAGGCGCAGGTTCTGGCGCAGAAGGCTGCCCTTGCACAGGCGCAGGCTACCCTGCCGCCTCTGCACCTTCAGGCCGAGCAGGCGCATGACCAGATCGCAGCCCTTGTCGGCACGACGCCGGACGAGGTTCTGCCGGAAATTCCCCTCGACGCCTATCGTCTGCCTGCCACCTTGCCGGTCAGCTTGCCGAGCGCCCTGCTGTCTCAGCGTCCCGATATCCGCGCGGCGGAATCGCAGATGCACAGCGCCAGTGCGCAGGTCGGTGTGGCCATTGCCAATCGCCTGCCCAATGTGCAGCTTTCAGCCACGCCGGGTCAGGCCGTTAATGCCATGAGCCAGTTCTTCACTCCCGGTTATGGCAACTGGTCGATCGGCGCCATGGTGGCGCAGCCCATTTTTCAGGGCTTCGAGCTGATGCATCTCGAGCGCCAGGCGCGAGACAATCTTCTGGCCGCGACAGAGCAGTACAAGAACACCGTGCTGACCTCGATGCAGAACGTGGCCGATACGCTTCATGCCCTGCAGGACGATTCAGACGCCCTGACCATCAGCGCGGCGAATGAAGATGCTGCCGTGCGCAGCCTGCGTATTTCGCAGAGCCAGATGTCCTACGGCGATATCAGTCCGATTCTGCTTCAGGCGGCGGTGCAGATCGAGCTTGAGGCCCGTCTCAACCTGATCCAGGCCAAGGCGACGCGCTACACCGATAGCGTAGCCCTGTTTCAGGCGCTCGGTGGCGGGTGGTGGCATCGTAACGATACCGCTATGAAGGTTCCCTCGACAGACTGGCACGCGGCGTTCTGACCTTCCTGGCGCGCCGCATGACCGGCGCGCACAGGAGAACCATCGCTGATGAAGTCCCCCCGTCTTTCCCGCCTGGCCCTGCTTGGCTTCGGTTGCCTTCTTGGTGCGACAACCGCGCTCGCCTCTCCTGCCTGGGCGGCCGCGCCTGACAGCAAGGCCGCGACGGCCTTCGACAAGCTGCTCGATGACGAATGGCAGTATCAGCTCAAGAACGCGCCGGAGCTCGCGACCTCCATCGGCGATTATCGCTACAACGACCGCTGGAGCGATCTTTCCCTCGCCCATATCAAGGGCTCCGTGCCCGTTCTGACCGGCTATCTCAAGCGCTTCGAGGCCATTGCGCCCTCATCGCTCGACGACCAGCGCCAGATCAGCCGCGCGATGATCATTCAGCAATTGCAGGACACGCTCGAAGGCATTCGTCTCAAGACCTATGAGATGCCCATCGACCAGATGAACGGCGCCCAGCTGCAATATCCTGGCTTCGTCTCCAGCATTCCGTTCGATACCACGAAGCATTACGAGGATTACCTCGCCCGCCTGCGCGCCATCCCCACGGCCATCGATCAGGTGATCGCCCTTGCCCGACTGGGCGAAAAAGACGGCCTGATGCAGCCGCGCTTCCTGCTCGAAAAAGCCGAGCAGCAGGTCGAGCAGATTGCTGCCCCCGAGGGCGAGAAAAGCCCGTTTGGCGAACCCGTCACGAAATTTCCGGCCAGCGTTCCCGCTGCCGATCAGGCGCGTCTGCGCAAGGCGATCGTTGCTGCTATCGATCACGATGTGCGCCCTGCCTATGAGCGTCTGGCCGCGTTCATGAAGCAGGGCTACGCCGCCTATGGCCGCGCTCAGGAAGGTGTCTGGGCGCTTCCGGGTGGTGACGCGCTCTATCGCTACGATATCCGAACCCTGACCACCACCACCATGACGCCCAAGGAGATCCATCAGCTCGGGCTCGATCAGGTCGCCAGAATCGAAGGCGAGATGGTCGAAATCGCCCATAAGCTCGGTTTTGCCGATCTGGCTGCCCTGCGCGCCTCCGTGGCCAAGGACCCCAAGCTCTACGCGACTTCACGCGAGCAGATCATCGATCTCTATCGCAAGGATATCGCCCAGATGGAGCCCGCGCTCACGCGTGACTTCGACAAGATCCCGACCACGAAGCTGGAAGTGCGTCCCGTCGAGCGTTATCGCGAGGCCGAAGCCGCCGGTGCCGAATATCATCAGGGCACGCCTGACGGCTCGCGCCCCGGTATCGTATTCGTCAATACCGGCGATTATGCCAAGCGCGATCTCTACACGATTGAAGACACCGCCTATCATGAAGGCGTGCCGGGCCATCATTTCCAGATCTCCACGGCCCAGTCCCTGCCGCTCCCGCCTTTCCGCCAGCAGGGTTTCTACAACGCCTATATCGAAGGCTGGGCGCTTTACGCCGAAGGCCTCGGCAAGGAGCTGGGATTCTATAAGGATCTCTACAGCGATTATGGCCGTCTGAACGGCGAACTTCTGCGCGCCGATCGTCTGGTTCTGGATACGGGCGTGCACGATCTGCACTGGACCCGCGCCCAGATGCTCGAGTTCTTCCACGCGCATTCGCCCACCAGCGAGCCTGACATGCAGGCCGAGACCGATCGCTACATCGCCTGGCCCGGTCAGGCTCTGGGCTACATGCTCGGCCAGCAGACAATCTTGCGCCTGCGCGAAAAGGCAAAGACCGAGCTTGGCTCGAAATTCGATATCCGCAAATTCCACGATGTCGTGCTTTCCGGCGGCGCCCTGCCGCTGAACCTGCTCGCCGATCGCGTGGATGCCTGGATCAAGGAAGTGAAGGCCCAGAAGTGAGAGGGCAGGCGGGGCTCTGCTCCGCCCCAGCCAAAGGGCCGTTGGCCTTTGGAAACCTGATTGATTAAAGCGGGGATCGAAGGGGCTTGCCTCTTCGCGGGTTCAGGGCAGAGCCCTGAGGTGACGATAAAAAAATCTCCATTCCGAAATTCTGTCGTTCCCACTGGCCTGCGAACAGGGCAGGATTGGGCGGATATGCCTCTGCTTTCGTCTCCCCCCAACAAGATTTCTCCCGATGAGCTGACTTCGCAGGAGCAGGCGCCTGCGGTCGATCTCAGGGCGACCCGTCCTGCGCGCTTTGTGCATGGCAGTATCATGCGTCATGTCGTGGTCATGGCGGGTACGGGGGCGATCGGGCTTATGGCCGTCTTCGCGGTCGATCTGCTCAATTTTTGGTATATTTCGCATCTGCATGACCCGGCGCTGACGGCAGCAATCGGCTTCGCAGCGGCGCTTGGTTATGTGCAGGTGGCGGTATCGATCGGAATGACGATCGGGCTCGGCGCCATTATCGGGCGACTGATCGGCGCGCGGCGCATCATACGGGCGCGGCGCTTTGCTTCGGCCTTCATGGTGGTGATGGTGGCCGTCACAGCGGTGCTTGGCTGTCTGACGGCGGCTTTGGCATCCTTTCTGCTTACGCTACTCGGCGCGCGGGGAGAGGCGCTCAATCAGGCCGTTGGATTCCTCCATCTCGTCTCGCCGTTTTTGCCGCTAGTCTGTTACGGCATGGCGCAATCGGCCCTGTTGCGATGTGTTGGTGATGCCCGACGCTCGATGCAGGTGACGCTGGTCGGTGCATTCGTTTCCGCTATTCTCGACCCGATTCTGATCTTCGGGTTTCATATGGGGCTGACGGGTGCGGCGATCAGTACGATCATCTCGCGGGGAACCGTGGTGGCCTTTGGTTTTTTCAGCCTGCGGAATCACCGCATGCTGGAATGGCCAAAACTCTGGGCGATTGCACCAGCGACGCGTCAGATAGGCGGTGTGGCTTTGCCCGCAATCGCGACGAATCTTGCTACGCCGATCGGCGGGCTGTTCACTACGCATTTCATGTCGCGTTTTGGTCTGGAGGCGATTTCGGGCCAGGCGACCATTGATCGCATCGTTCCTGTGGCCTTTGCTTTCGTGTTCGCCCTGACGGGGTCGGTCGGGCCGATCATGTCGCAGAATCTGGGGGCCGGAAAGAGGGATCGTGTGCGTGAGGCACTTTATGCCTCGCTCAAGCTGACGGCGCTGTGCGTGGTGCTGACCTGGGCCATTCTGGCGGCGTTCCACACCCCCATACTGCATCTGTTTGCGTCGAAAGGGGTAGCGATACGCATCGTCACGCTGTTTTGCTGCTGGCTGGTGGCGAGCTACTTCTTTGTGGGGCTGCTCTTCGTTTCCAACACGGCGTTCAACAATCTCGGGCATCCGCTCTATTCGACAGGGTTCAACTGGGGGCGGGCGACGCTAGGCACGATACCGTTTGTGTGGATCGGTTCTTTTTACGGACCGATCGGTATTCTGATCGGTCAGTCTCTTGGGGTCGTGATTTTTGGAAGTCTGGCAGCCTTTACGGCCTTCAGGGTCATTAAACGGATCTGAGAATGCTCACGGGCTGTTTATCGAGCTGATTTCAGAAGACTGACGGGTGGACATCGATTTCGATCTCGAAGGGAAAGTCTTTCGAAGCGTGCGGGGCGAGAGCAGAACCTGCGCAGCAAACAGTGTCGGGGAACAAGGCAGACGATATTGCCCAGACGGGAAATGCTGGTTTACGATGTCTGTGAAATAAGAAAAAATTTTATTTTAACCGACACATGGAAAAATAACTTAATTTCGGTGTCTTTATTTTTCTTTTTTGTTTTTGTTCAGAAAAATAATAATATATATTGCAATATATAATTTTATTTCAGTGTAGGTTTCAGGAATGTTTTTTGTTATTTGCCTAACTTGGATGCTCTATGTGGCAGAGTGAGAAATTTTTCTTTTTCCACCTACGCAACAAGAAGATACGACAATGTATTTTGTCGCATATCGCATCTTTCCTATCTGCCCTCCCAGATTGTAGTGAGGGACAAACAAGGCGGTGCGGATGCTCGGATTTGCCGTCCCTGAAAATGCTGTGACTGAGAGAAACGATGCGAATATTGTTGACTGGTGGCTGCGGGTTTATCGGCTCTGCTGTGGTCAGGCATTTGATCCGTCAGACGTCTCACGAGGTCCTCAATGTAGACTGCATGACCTATGCGGCTTCTGAGGAGACGGTTGGCGAGGTAGCGGCGGATCCGCGCTATCGTCATGCCGCCGTGAATATCGTCAATGGCGTCGAACTGCAGAAGCTCTTTGACGAGTATCGTCCCGATGCTGTGATGCATCTTGCGGCAGAGAGTCACGTCGACCGTTCAATCGACGGCCCCGGCGTGTTCGTCGAGACGAACGTGACTGGCACCTATGCGCTGCTCGAGGCGGCTCGTCGTTATTGGCAGACGCTCGATGCCGAGGCTCAGAAGGCCTTCCGTTTTCATCATATCTCGACCGATGAAGTGTTCGGCCATCTCGAACTTGATGATGCGCCATTCACCGAGACGACGCCCTATGACCCGCGTAGCCCGTATTCGGCGTCCAAGGCTGCTTCTGATCATCTGGTGCGCGCCTGGTACCACACCTATGGCCTGCCTACCTTTGTGACCAACACGACCAATAATTACGGCGTCTGGCACTTCCCCGAGAAGCTGATCCCGCTGGTGACGATCAACGCACTCGAAGGCAAAGAATTGCCTGTTTATGGCAAGGGCGAGAACATCCGCGACTGGCTGTTCGTCGAGGATCATGCCGAGGCGCTGGTCAAGGCCGTCGAGCGCGGTCAGCCAGGCGAGACCTACGCGATCGGCGCGCGCCAGCCGCGCACCAATCTCGATGTGGTCAAGACGATCTGCACCGTGCTCGATGAGTTGTCGCCCGATCCGGCCGGGCCACGCGAGCGTCTGATCCGTTTCGTCACTGACCGCCCCGGTCATGATTTCCGTTACGAGATCGACCCCAGCCATGCCGAAAAGGCCCTGGACTGGAAAGCGAAGCACGATTTCGAAACGGGCATCCGTCGCACGGTTCAGTGGTATCTCGACAACCGTCATTGGTGGGAAGGTATTCGCGCCCGCCGCTACACCGGACAGAGACTGGGAACAAAAGCATGAGCGCCGAAAAGACCAAGCCGATGAAGGGCATTCTTCTCGCGGGTGGGTCGGGCACACGCCTGCACCCCATGACGCTGGCGACCTCGAAGCAGTTGCTTCCGGTCTATGACAAGCCGATGATCTATTATCCCCTGACCACGCTCATGCTGGCGGGGATTCAGGACATCATGATCATCAGCACCCCGCATGATCTGCCGCAGTTCAAGCGTCTGCTTGGCGACGGATCGCAATTCGGCGTACGCTTCGAATACCGTGAGCAGCCCTCCCCAGACGGTCTGGCCCAGGCCTTTCTGATTGCAGAAGACTGGATCGACGGCGCCCCCTGCGCGCTGGCTCTTGGCGATAATCTCATCTTTGCCGATCATCTGAGCGTGCTTCTGCGTGCTGCTGCGGCCCGGCCTGAAGGTGCAACGGTCTTCGCCTATCAGGTGCGCGATCCCGAGCGTTATGGTGTCGTCAGTTTCGACGAGAGCGGGCGCGCGCAGCGTATTATCGAAAAGCCGAGCGAGCCTGAATCAACCTGGGCTGTCACCGGGCTTTATTTCTACGATCACCGCGTTGTGGAATTCGCCAAGAAGGTCAAGCCGAGCCCGCGTGGCGAACTTGAAATCACCGATCTCAACCAGATGTATCTGGAAGAAGGGTCGTTGCAGGTCGATCGTCTGGGCCGTGGCTGCGCCTGGCTCGATGCCGGTATGCCGGATAGCCTTATGCAGGCAGGGCTTTTCGTGCAGACCATTCAGTCCCGTCAGGGCATGCTGGTGGGTTCGCCGACTGAAGTTGCCTATCGTATGGGCTTCATCGATCGTGAGCAGCTCATCGTTCAGGGCAATGCCAAGAAGAAGACCGAACTAGGTCGTATGCTGCTGGAACTTGCGCACCAGACCCAGTCAGGCAGAAACTAGGAGCCGCCCCATGAAAGTCGAACGTCTCGCCATTCCAGACGTCATTCTGGTTACCCCGCAGCGTTTCAGCGACTCACGCGGGTTCTTTTCCGAGACCTACAACCATCAGAAGATGGTGGATGCAGGCATTGATCTGACCTTCGTGCAGGATAATCAGAGTCTGTCGGTTCAGAAGGGCGTCCTGCGCGGTCTGCATTCACAGGTGGCCCCTTTCGTTCAGGGCAAGCTCGTACGCTGCACCAAGGGCGCTATCTGGGATGTCGCTGTCGATGCACGCACAGGCTCGCCGACCTATGGCCAATGGGTGGCGGCGGAGCTTTCCGAAGAAAACTGGTCGCAGCTCTGGGTACCGCCCGGCTTCCTGCATGGCTTTGTGACGCTGCTGGAAAACACCGAAGTGCAGTACAAGTGCACTTCGCTCTATGACAAGGCATCCGAGCGTGCGGCGATCTGGAACTGTCCGCATCTGGCCATTGACTGGCCGATCAGCGAAAGTGAAGTGGTTCTGTCGGATAAGGACAAGGTCGCGCCGCACTTCACCGAAGCCAAGGGGTGGTTCCAGTACTGATGAGCACGGCAACGGAAAAACGTATTCTCGTCACGGGTGGTCAGGGTCAGCTTGCCACCTCGCTGAAAATGCTCGGCGGCGATCGCGTCGTGGTGGTGGGCCGCCCTGAATTCGATCTGGCTCAACCAGAAACGCTGGCGGCTACGCTGGAGCGGGTCAACCCGTCTCTGGTTGTCAACGCAGCAGCCTGGACGGCGGTCGATCTGGCCGAGAGCGAAATCGAGGGTGCGACGGCCGCCAATGAGACGGGTCCGGCAGAGCTGGCGCGTCTTTGCGCTGCGCGTGATGTGCCGCTGGTTCATGTGTCGACCGATTATGTCTATGCCGGTGACAAGGGCGCCCCCTATGTCGAGACAGATCCGGTCACGCCTCAGACCGTCTATGGACGCACCAAGGCTGCGGGCGAGCAGGCCGTTCTGAAGGCCCAGCCGCGTAGCATCGTCTTGCGTACCTCCTGGGTCTATTCGGGCCATTGCAAGAATTTTGTCCGCACCATGGTCAATGCCGGGGCAAAGAATACCCACCTCAAGGTAGTGGGCGATCAGTATGGCAATCCCACCAGTGCAGACGATCTGGCAAAGGCGATCCTCTCGATTGCCGACCAGGTCGAAGCTGGATGGCAGGACAGGTTCGCTGGTCTTTTTCATGCCAGCGGTACGGGTGAGACCAGTTGGCACGGTCTTGCCGTGGCCGCCCTTGAAGAAGCCACCCGTCATGGCCAGACCATGCCTGTCGAGATAGCTGCGATCCGCACGCAGGACTGGCCGACTCCCGCAAAGCGGCCTCAGGACTCCCGTCTCGATTGCAGCAAGCTCGAACAGGTTTTCGGGATTCGCCTTCCGGCATGGCGAGACAGCGTGGCCCGAGCGGTCGACGAGCATTTTGCGGGCAAGCCGGCCTGAGCGTGGCAGAACAACACAGGACAATACCCACGGCGCCGCGTCTCTATGCGGTGGGCGGAACAGATACGAAGCGGGCGGCCTCGGTGCCGCCCGTTGCGATTCTTCTTTCCGTCTATAATGGTGAAGCTTTTCTCAATCAGCAGCTCGACAGTTTTCTGGCGCAATCGGAGACGAACTGGTGCCTGTATTGGCGCGATGACGGCTCTCAGGATGCGTCTCGTGCCATCATGCTGTCTTTTCAGGAGCATCGCGGGCAGGGGCGCTGCGTTGAGATCGATGACGTACCAGGCAATATCGGGGTGGCGCGGTCTTACGCCATGTTGCTCGATTCTGCACCACGAGACGCCCTTATTGCTTTTGCCGATCAGGATGATGTCTGGGTACCGCAAAAGCTCGTCTGGGCACGCGAGAAACTCGCGGGCGTGTCTGGTCCGGCACTTTATTGCGCAAGACAGTTTCTCACAGATGAAGGGCTCGAGGTGCTGGGGCCGTCGCTCCCGCTCAGGCGAACACCTGATTTTCACGCGGCGCTGATCCAGAATATCGCAACAGGCCATACGGTTGTACTCAACACGGAGGCGGTGGCGTTAGTCAGTCCGATCCTGCCGCCAGAGGGCGTGCTTCATGACTGGTGGAGTTATGTGCTCGTTCTGGGGAGTGGGGGAGCGGTCGTTTTCGATGAACGCTGCGTGAGTCTTTATCGCCAGCATCGTCGCAATGCTGTGGGAGTCGAGCGTTCGATAGTCGTCAGGGGGCTGCGCGCCCTGCGTCGCGGCCCAACGGCATTCATGGCTTTGCTCGTGGCTCTGGTTGCCCGTTTGCAAGACGCCGAGTGCACCCAAGCCCTGACGCCAGATGCCAGAGCTTTTCTCCTGCGCCTGCAAAGCGTGCTTGAGAAAGGTTTTATGGCGCGGCTGCGCTTTTTGCTGGCAGAGCGTGGCTTCATTCGTCAGCGCCCCGCCGAGACCTGGCTCTTCAGAGCCTGGTTTCTGTTCTACGGCAGTGCTAGGCCGAAACCATGACAGGTATGACGGAAACTCTCTGACGGTTCGGCGCGTGCCGAAACCTGCTCCGTCGTGAGTGTTGCCTCGAGCGATCGGCTCATGAGATGTAGCCCGCCCTTGCCGCCGCCATAGCGTTCATCGCCGATAATGGGGCACCCTAGGGCAGCGCAATGCACGCGCGCCTGATGAGTGCGCCCGGTGAGCAGGGTCAGCGCCATCAGGGCTTTGCTTTGGTTGCGTGAGAGAACCCGCCACGCCGTCACGGCATTTTGCCCGTCAGCATGGGGCGCCATATGCCATCCTTCTTTCGTCGTAACCTTTCGCAGCGGCGTGTCGATGATGCCGTCGCCCTCTTTCGGGGCGTTCCCTACGACAGCCCAGTAGGTTTTGCGGACCAGACCGGCAGCGAAGAGGGCCTGCGCCTCGACAAGCGCCTGCTTGCGTAGCGCAATCAAGAGGCAGCCCGAGGTATCGGCGTCGAGACGATGCACCAGCCATGGCCCATCCTTGCGCTTCGACAACAGTGGAAACAGTGATTCGACGGAATGCGTCGTTTTCGGGCCGGGGTGGACAGGCAGCCCCGCGGGTTTGTCGATCACGACAAGGCGCGGGCTCTGATACAGGATAGGATAAGGAAAATGCGTCATCGGGGGGAGGGGAGGGTCAGTCCTCGTCGCGTTGGCGACGGGCAAGAACCTCGCGCTTGCCGACATGATTGGCAGCGCTCACGATGCCTTCCTTCTCCATCTGCTCGATGATCTTGGCAGCGCGATTATAGCCGATCGACAGATGGCGCTGGATGAAGGAGGTCGAGGCCTTACCCTCGCGCGTTACCAGATCGACTGCCTGATCGAAGAGGCTGGCCTCTGCGTCATAGCCGCCGCTCATGCCGTTGCCGCTTGACGAGGCGCTGCCGCCCTCGTCTTCGAGATTCGAAATCACCTCGTCGTTATAAATCGGCTCGCCCTTGCTGCGCAGATCGGCCACCACGTCTTCGACTTCGCTGTCGGTTACGAAGGGGCCATGCACGCGGGTAATACGCGCTGCGCCCTGCATGTAGAGCATGTCACCCTGGCCCAGAAGCTGTTCGGCACCCTGTTCGCCCAGAATGGTGCGGCTATCGAACTTGCTGATGACCTGAAAGGAGATACGTGTCGGGAAATTGGCTTTGATGGTGCCGGTGATGACATCCACAGACGGGCGTTGTGTGGCCATGATGACATGGATACCCGCCGCTCGGGCCTTTTGCGCCAGACGCTGCACGGCGGCCTCGATTTCCTTGCCTGCCACCATCATGAGATCGGCCATTTCGTCGATCACCACCACGATATGCGGCATGGTCTCCAGCGCGAGCTGCTGCTCGTCAAAAACGGGCTGGCCCGTTTCCGGGTCGAAGCCGGTCTGCACACGACGCGTCACCAGTTCGCCCGTCGAGCGCACCTGACGCACGCGCTGGTTATAGCCGGTGATGTTGCGTACTTGCAGATGGGCCATTGAGCGATAGCGCTTGTCCATCTCTCGCACGGTCCATTTGAGCGCGGCGACAGCCTTGTTCGGTTCGGTAACGACGGGCGTCAGCAGATGCGGAATGCCGTCATAGATAGAGAGTTCGAGAATTTTCGGGTCGATCATGATCAGGCGGCACTCTTCCGGCGTCAGCCGGTAGAGCAGCGACAGGATCATTGCGTTCACGCCTACCGATTTACCCGAACCCGTGGTGCCTGCAATCAGTAGATGCGGCATTTTGGCGAGATCGGCATAGACCGGGTTGCCCGCAATATCCTTGCCCAGCGCCAGGCGCAGCTGCGCGCCTGGCTCGAGAAACTCGGGCGTGTCGAGCAGCTCGGAAAAATAGACCGTTTCGCGCGAGGCATTCGGCACCTCGATGCCGATCACATTGCGTCCCGGCACGGTGGCGATACGCACGCTCAGCACAGAAAGCGAGCGGGCGATATCATCGGCCAGACCGATCACACGGGCCGAACGTATGCCCGGCGCCGGTTCCAGCTCGTAGAGCGTGACGACCGGTCCGGCATGGATATCGCCGATCTGTCCCTGCACGCCGTAATCGGACAGCACCTGCTCCAGCAGGCGCGCATTGGCCTGTAATACCTCGTTTGAGGGGCCGCTTCCTCCATGGGCAGGAGCCTTGCGCAGCAAGCCTAGCGAGGGCGGCTGCCAGCCGGCGCTATCCCAGCCATGACGCGCAGCGGCGGCCGGCTGCTCCTGGCTCGGACGCTCTGCGCGCGCGCGCCCGAAGCCGAAAAAGCCGCGCTTTAGCTCTTCCTGAGGCTGCTGCCTCGGGGGTGACTCCTCGGCATAAGGCGGGACATCTTCGATTTCCGCATAACGTGTCACGGCGGCAGGGCGCGGCTCGCTCTCCTGATCGCGCGAGATCTGCGCGAGCTGCAAGGCGTAAGGATTGGCAGGCTCGGTCACAGGGGCTGTTTGCGGTCGCGCCTGTGAGTTCTGGGCGGCGGTCTGCGTTTGCGAGTTCGTGAGTGTCGGCAGTGCCTCGTCACTCTTTTCCGGCGGCTGAAGCCATCCCGTATTGGCCGGAATGAACGGCTGGCGTGACGTCTCGCTGGCCTGTCTAGGCGAGGGGTAGGGATGCTCATGACGATAGGCATTCGCCTCGATCGGCTCGTAGCTGCTCCAGTCGGGAGGCGTCGTCTGACGGGCGCGATTGCCCATGCGGCGTGCGAGATGCTCCGAGCCTCTGCCAACAGAGCGTGCTCCCCTGAACAGGGCGCGCCACTCGCTGCGTCGTAGCCCGACCGCAAGCGGAACGAGCAGGACGGTCAGCAGCAGCCCCAGCAGGGTAAAGAGAACGCCGCCTGCCCGGCCCAACGTAGCGCGTCCGGTCGAGACGAGATGATCGGCCAGCACCAAGCCGAGTTGCCCGCCAAGCCCCGCCCGTGACGGCCAGCTCGTGGTCAGAACCGGTATCAGCACCTGCAAGGTCGCGATCAGTGCCGCCGCAACCGGCAGCAGGCATAGAAAGGCGATAAATCGCAAGATCGGGACGCTGAGTGCATGGTGGCGTACGATCTGCCACGCCCAGCACAGCATGACGATGATCGGCAGCGCGCTGGCCAGACCCAGCCACTGCACCAGCCCATCGGCCAGCGTTGCACCGGGTTGCCCCAGAAGATTGGTCGGCACAGCCGTTGTCGCGGTATCGAAAGACGGGTCCTGAGGATTGTAGCTCCAAAGGGCCACACCGAGCGCAAGCGCAACCGCGAGCAGGACAAACCCGCCAAGCTCCGTCAGCCGGTCATGAAACTGGCTGCGTAGTCTGGGCGAGGCATTGGCGGGAGAGAACCAGCGGCTGAACAAAGCCAAATTCGCATCTTCCTGTGCTTGCGCAATACGTTGCACCCCGCACATGGGGCGTCGAGCATCGTCTGAAACTATACCTGTCGTGTGGCAGAACTATAGCGGAACGACGCGTCGAGACGAGAGCAAAAAAGGACCGATTTCCGCCAATCGCGTGTCATGCGGGGCGCTGCCCCGCCCCGCCCCCGCCAAAGGACAGTCGTCCTTTGGAAACCTGATTGACTGAAGCGGGGATCGAAGGGGCTTGTCCCTTCGCGGGTCAGGGCGGAGCCCTTTTTGATCGTTCCCCGGGGCGCTACCCTGGGATCACGAAGCCCGCCAGATCCTGACCTGCGCGACACCGAAGCGTCGTTCTGTCAGCAGGGGAAGGTCGACGGCGAGTTCGTCCTTTACGGCAGTTTCGGCCACGATCACCGCCTCGGGCGCAATCCAGCCGGACCGGTTCAGAGCTTTCAGGGCAGCGGGGACGAGATCCTTGCCATAAGGCGGGTCGAGAAAGACGAGCGTGCAGGGGCGAGGCGCGCGCGGGGCGCGGGTAACGTCGCAGGTCAGCACCGAGAGGTCGCGATCATCGAAGCGGCAGGCGCGGATATTGGCCGAGATCACGGCGCGGGCGCTGCGGTCCTGCTCCATGAAAATTGCCGAGGTGGCACCGCGGGAGAGGGCTTCGAGTCCGAGGGCGCCCGTACCGGCGAAGGCGTCAAGCACATGGGCTTCGCGCAGGAAGTCTGCGCCTGCCCAGGGCGCATGGGCGAGCATGTCGAATACAGCCTGACGCGCGCGGTCGGAGGTGGGGCGGGTGGTTTCACCCCGGGGGGATTGAAGGGCGACGCCTTTGCGCTCACCGCCGACGATACGCATTATTCTTCTTCGGCTTCCGGGCTGGCGATGTCGGTGCTCTTGTCTTTTACGAGGCGGCGGACGCGACGCGGGGCGGCGGCAAGGCCTGGCACCTGTTCGCGCAGGATCTTGCCCTGAACCTCTTCGATCTCGCGCTTCTGCAGCGTGCCAAGCTGGAAGGGACCGTAGGAAACGCGGATCAGGCGGCTGACATGCAGGTTGAGCCCCATCATGACGCGGCGGATTTCGCGGTTCTTGCCTTCCTGCAGGCTGACGGTCAGCCAGGCATTATCGCCTTTCTGCGAGTCCAGACCCGCTTCGATGGCGCCGTAACGCACGCCTTCGAATTCCGAACCATGGGCGAGGGCGGCCAGCTTGCGCTCGTCGACCACGCCGAACACGCGCACGCGATAGCGGCGTATCCAGGAATTCGAAGGGAGTTCGAGGCGCCGGGCCAGTTCACCGTCATTGGTGAGCAGGAGCAGCCCTTCGGAATTGATATCGAGACGCCCGACGCTCACCACGCGCGGCATACCCTCGGGCAGGGAGTCGAACACGGTAGGACGGCCCTGCGGGTCGCGATGGGTGGTCATCAGCCCGTCAGGCTTGTGGTAACGCCAGACGCGCGTGTGCTCCTTGCCACCGATCACCTTGCCGTCGAGCTGGATGATATCGCCATCCTGCACAAAAGTGGCGGGATGCTCGACCGAAGAGCCATTCATGCGAATACGCCCGGCCTCGATCATGCGTTCGATGTCGCGTCGGCTGCCTACGCCTGCGCGGGCCATCCATTTGGCGATGCGGTCGCCCTTTTGTTCTTCGGTCATGCTCGTCTGTCCTGTGGTGTCGCGTGTCGGGCCGCGTCGATGAATCCAGCCAATAGACGCGCATCGCCCGGATCGATAGCGAATTCCGGGTGCCACTGCACCCCCAGACGAAAAATTCCGTCAATTGTCTCGATCGCTTCGATCAATCCGTCGGCGGCGCGGGCGCTGATTACGAGGCTGCCGGGGTCGCGCACGCCCTGATGATGCGACGAATTGACGCGCATTACGGCCTGACCGGTGCAGCGAGAGAGAAGTGTGCGGTGGACGATGCTCACTTCATGTCCGGCCTCGTTGCGCGGGTTGGGCTGCTCGTGGGCGATGGGGCCGGGTGCCTGCTCGGGCAGATGCTGGAACAAGGCGCCGCCCCAGGCGATGGCCATGAGCTGCATGCCGCCACAGATACCGAGAATGGGCAGGGCGCGGTCGCGGGCGGCAGCGATATAGGCGAGTTCCGCCTCGGTACGGCCGGGTTTGAGCGTGGTGCAGGGGTGAAGGGCCTCGCCATAGAGGGCAGGGTCGGGGTCGAAGGCACCGCCTGTCACGAGCAGACCGTCGAGGCGTGCCATCAGGGGAGCGGCCAGTGTCGGGTCATGAGGCAGACCGACCGGAAGGGCCCCTGCGGTAATCAGGGCGCTGAAATAGTTCTGGCGCAACGCATGAAAGGGCCAGCGCGAAAAGGCCTGCGGCCCGCCCGGCTCGATATCGAGGGTGAGACCGATGAGAGGTGCGCGTATCATGACAACGATGTAAACAGGGTTTGGCGCAAACAGAAAGCACCTGTGTGTCGATCACCCTGGCTTCTGTCGCCCGTGCATCTTTGAGTGGGAGACATTGTGCCCGAAGAATTCCCGCAGAGCAGGCCTGATCTTCAGGCAGGAGACGAACGGGCCGACCAAGAGCGAGCAGGCCGGATCGGCATGAAGGCGGCGCTGGCTGCGGCGCGCGAAGCGGCTGCTCGTGGGGAGGTGCCGGTGGGTGCTGTCGTGCTGGGGCCTGGGGGACGCGTCATCGCTCAGGCCGGAAACGAGGTGGAGCAGCGCAAAGACCCGAGCGCCCATGCCGAGATTCTGGCCATGCGGGCCGCAGCAACAGCATTGGGGTCGCGCTCGCTGGCCGCCTGTACGCTGATCGTGACGCTTGAGCCCTGCCCGATGTGCGCGTCAGCAATGGTGCATTTTCGTCTGGGCCGGGTGATTTATGGCGCCTATGACCCCAAGGGCGGGGGCGTAGATCATGGGCCACGTATTTTTGAGCAGCCCGCCTGCCTGCATCGGCCTGAAGTGGTCGGGGGCGTAAGCGAGCAGGAAAATGCTCAATTATTGAAGGATTTTTTCATAACATTGCGAGAAACGCGCGTTTCATGAAACGGATTACCTCGTTTTTACACATGCCTATTCTGGACGAACCGAAAGCGGCTTCATAAGTTTCTCTTACCACACCGCACCTGACAGGTGCCAACGCTGGAAAGATCATGACTGACGCCATGCTTGTACGTTCGATGCATTCACGGAAATTCCGTTCACTGGCTCTGGTCGCAGCCACTGCGCTATCCATCGGCGCCGGTGTGTCCTCTTCCGCCTGGGCAGAAGGGCCGATCACCCCCCAGACCCAGCTCCAGACGCTGCCGAACTTCGTCAATCTGGTAAAGCAGGTGAAGCCTGCGGTCGTCTCCATCACCTCGCATATCCGTGCCGATGTGGCGGAACAGGAAGAGGGCGGCGGTGGCGGGGGCCAGCAGATGCCCTTCCCGTTCCCCTTCCCGTTCCAGATGGCACCGCAGCAGCAGCAGTCTCATCGCACGGTCGAGGCACGCGGCTCGGGGTTCATCATCTCCAATGACGGCTATATCGTCACCAATAACCATGTGGTGAATGGCGCGACCAAGGTTTCTGTGACGCTCGACGACGGCACGACCCTGCCGGCCAAGATTATAGGACGCGACCCCAAGACCGATGTGGCGCTGCTCAAGATCAAGCCGAACGGTAAACTGCCTTTCATCGAATTGGGCGATTCCGACAATGTGCAGCCCGGTGAATGGGTGGTGGCTGTCGGCAACCCGTTCGGGCTGGGCGGTACGGTCACGGCCGGTATCGTCTCGGCACGCGGACGCGACCTGAATGCAGGCCCGTATGACGATTTCATCCAGATCGATGCGCCGATCAATCATGGCAATTCGGGTGGTCCGCTCTTCAGCCAGAATGGCAAGGTGATCGGTGTGAATGCCGCCATCATTTCACCCTCGGGTGGTTCGATCGGCATCGGGTTTGCCATTCCGTCGAACACGGTCAAGAGCGTGGTGGATCAGCTCCGTACCTCGGGCCATGTGACGCGCGGCTATCTGGGCGTGCTGATGCAGCGCATCTCCCCGACCCTGGCTCAGGCGCTGAACCTCAAGCCCAGCGAGCCGGGTGCACCGCCTGAAGGCGCGCTGGTTGCACAGGTGACGCCGGGCGGCCCGGCCGACAAGGCAGGTCTGAAAAGTGGCGACGTGGTGACTGCGCTCAACGGCGCCAAGATCAAGAGTGTGCATGATCTGGTCGTGCATACTGTCTCGATGAAGCCCGGCACCGATGCCACGCTGAGCGTCCTGCGCGATGGCAAGCCCCAGACCATTACGGCCAAGATCGGCAATATGCCGAAAGACGGCGAAGGTCAGGATGCGACGTCCGGCGACGATGCAAGCCAGTCGGGCAGCGGCAAGATCGGTATCTCGCTCGCACCGCTGTCGCGCGACATGCGCCAGCAGCTTGGTGTCGACGATACGGTCAAGGGAGCGGTGATCAGCCAGATCGCTCCGGGTTCGCCTGCCGAGCAGGCGGGTGTACGCCCCGGGGACATCATTCAGGCCGTTGGCAACACAGCAGTCGATAACCCCCGCGCCGTACTGACAGCCGTGCGTGGTGTGCTCAAGAGCAAGCAGCCGATCCTCCTGCGTGTGCTGCGTGACGGCCAGTTGATCTTCGTCGCTATCGCGCCGGGTGGCAGCGATACAGATGCCGATGGCAGCGATGACGGCAACTGAGCCTGACCGATCTTGCACGATGCTGGGATAGGTGTGGGTGAAAAAGGGCGAGGTCGACAGACCTCGCCCTTTTTGCATGGGGCGTCTTGAGCGCGCTGGGCATAATTGCGGGGTTTGCGGCTCGGCCCGTGCTGCGGCACAGTGGCGCCATGACCCGTATCTTCATTGATTCCGATGCCTGCCCGGTGAAAGACGAAGTCTATCGTGTTGCCGGTCGCTATAGCTTGCACGTGTTCGTCGTGGCCAATCGCATGATCGCCTTGCCGGACTCGCCGCTGATCGAACGCGTCGTGGTCGATGCAGGTCCGGATGTGGCCGATGACTGGATCGCCGAACGCGCCTGCGAGCAGGACATCATCATCACCACCGATATTCCGCTCGCGGCGCGTTGCGTCGAAAAGGGCGCCCATGTGATCGAGCCGAAGGGACGTATTCTCGATGGCGATGCCATCGGTATGGCATTGGCCATGCGTAATCTCATGACCGATCTGCGTTCGGCAGGCATGATGACACCGGGCGGGGCGGCTTTCGGCAAGGCTGACCGCTCCCGCTTTCTCTCCGCGCTCGATACGCTGGTCAACAAGGCCCGCAAGCCGCGTTTACGGCCTATGGTGCTGCCACCGCAGTAATAAAGAGGATATCCGACAGGGCGGGGTCTAAAAACAGGTCGCGATGGCGCCATTGCTGCATAGGTAATGGTGCAGATATAATCTTTAAATATTATATCTGCACAGGACGAATGACGTGGCGAGGCAACTTGAGAAGACGATATCGTTCTGGAAGGCAGGTCATTTCTTCAGGAAGAGTACGGACTGGCGCTTTCTGTATCGCTCGGATGCCTCGCTCCCGATGGTCGGCATGGTCGCGCTGGGCTGTCTGATCAATCTGATTACGCACATCCTGCAGGCGTCTGTCGCGAAACCCGGGGGGCAGTCGCAGGACCCATGGGAACATCATACGTTCTTCGAAATAGTCGCCTTGTGGTTCCTGAGCCTCGTCGTGACCCGTTGCGCCCTGACCACCTGGTCCGGTCCTGATCTCTGGCGGATGGACTGGGGTGCTCTGAAGTCTGTATGCACCGAAGCGGTTTGCGAGATCATACTGGGGGGCGCTCTGGTGCTAATCGTGAAGATGCCCGCATTACTGCCCGCCGATGCAAGTGCGGGAATGGAGTTGTTGCTCCTTTTGGTTCTGACAATTGCAGGAATAACGTGCCTTTGGATATTTGCCCGCTGCTTCGCCATGAGTTCTGTCGCGTGGAAAAGCGCGCGACCGCAGTTTCGTATCAGACAAAGCTTTGAGGCCATGAGCGGGCATGTCTGGAGTTATATTTTCTGGAGTTCCGTGATCGTCTTTCTGCCGATAGTCCTGATGACGCTTTTGCAGAAAGCCATGAATGCTCTCTGGACCGGTAACGCTACACTCTTGGCAGGCGTGGTCTGTGTGACCCTGACCAGTGCTGCGACGCGGATCCTGTCGCAAAACTTTGATCTGCAGTTCTTTCGCGCTTTGGGTCTTGATACGCCAGTCCCTGCCGAGGCGGGACCTCTTTCATGCGCGCATGAAATTTAAAGGGAAGATGGCCAAATTCTTACGGACGTGTCATGTTTTCTGACCGATCGGGGCGATTCTGTTTTGTCCTCGTGACTAGGAGGCTGATCTGCTGGATCGAGCCACTCCATTGACGCCTAATCATCCGGGAATGACCGATTTCATGAATGCTCCCTTCTCCACGACCACGCTTGAGACGGCCTCCGAGACTGCTCCCGATGCCCTTCTCGCGTCGCTGCTTCTTGATGCCCGACGCAGCAACAAGCCTTTGCAGACCGTCCCCGAAACCATTGTGCCTATCAATCCGAAGGCCGCCTACGCGGTGCAGGATGTTGTGGCTCGCGCGCTGAGCGAGGCAGGCAACGGGGAGATCGTAGGGTGGAAAGTGGGTGCGGCCACCCCCACGGCCCTGCCTTCCTGCGCCCCATTGCACAAGGCGACGGTGTTCGAAAGTGGGCAGGATCTTTCGCCCTCTTTCTGCCGCTTCCATGGGGTCGAGGCAGAAATTGCCTATTCGTTCAGAAGCGATCTGCCAGCACGGGCCGAACCCTGGACGAAAGAAGAGGTCGCCGAGGCGATCGGGGCTATTCATGGGGCGATCGAATTGCTCGATACGCGCTTCGTGACGCCGAATTCGCAGCATAATCTCTCGCATCTAGCTGATCAGGGCAGTCATGGCGTGCTCGTCGTGGGGCGCGGCGTGACCTCATGGCGCGATTTCACCCCGACCACCCTGCCCATGACCATGCTGGTGAATGGCGAGAAGCGCTATGACCAGAAGGGGGGCAACAAGGCAGGCGACCCGCTGCGCCTGCTTACCTGGCTTGCCAACCACGCCGTCGAGCGCGGACGCCCCCTGCGCGCCGGCGACGTAGTGACCACTGGCTCGACCATGGGCACGCTGTTTCTCGATGATCCCGCTGAAATCTGCGTGTCTTTCGAGGGGCTTTTCCCTGTCGAGGCGCGTCTGGGTGCCCCGTTCCGTTTGTAAATGGAGCGCCATCCGGCGGCTGGGCAGGCGCGTTATCAGGGCGGCATAACGCCAAGGTGATGAGCGTCCCGGCGAGGTTCTTCCTAGGGTTGAAGGCCCTGCAACCCGCAATATGAATGAGTCATGGCCAGCAAGACCGATATTCTCATGATCGACCCCATGCCGGAGAGCTTCAACGAGCAACTCGGCACGCCTTTCCGCCTGCACCAGTTTGTCTCGTTAGAGGCGTTGGGGCCTTTGGCCGAGCGGGTCGAAGGGGTGACGACAGGAGGGGGCAGCGGTCTGCCGAGACCGATCATGGACAGACTGCCCAATCTGAAGATCATCTCGGTCAATGGGGTGGGTATCGACAGGATCGATCTCGATGAATGTCGGCGGCGGGGTATTCGTCTTGCAACGGCTCAGGGTGTGCTGGCCGATGATGTGGCCGATATGGCCATCGGGCTGATGCTCGATGCTGTACGTGGCATTTCCTGCAACGATCGCTTTGTACGTGCCGGTAAATGGGGCCATGAGCCGGTCGTCAATTCATGGACAATCAAGGGCAAGAAACTCGGCATTGCCGGGTTTGGCGCTATCGGCAAGGCGGTGGCCAAGCGGGCGGCATCGTTCGATATGGCGATCGCCTATTTCAGCTCGCGTCAGCAGACTGACACGCCGCAATATCCGTTTTATCCCGAATTGCGCGTTCTGGCCGACTGGGCCGATGTGCTGGTGCTCTGCGTTTCGGGGGGCGCACGGTCTTTTCATATGGTCGATCGCAGCATTCTCGAAGCATTGGGTCCGAAAGGCTTTCTGATCAACGTGGCGCGCGGCTCGGTCGTCGACGAAGAGGCTTTGATCGACGCGCTGCGCGACAACACGATACGCGGGGCAGGGCTCGACGTCTTTGCCGATGAGCCACATGTGCCCGAAGCGTTTTACGGTCTGGACAATGTGGTGCTGCAATCGCATCGCGCCACTTCGACGTTTGAAACCCGACATGCCATGGGACGGCTGGTTTTCGACAATCTCGCAGCCTTCTTTCAGGGCAAGCCCTTGCTCACCCCCGTTCTCTGAGGCCTGTATTCTCACGCCAAGGCGTTGCGCCGCGACAGCGGGCTTGGTGGGAAAGGCGTCAGCGCTTTTCCTTTACGCTCGCTTGTCCTTCGCGAAACCGGTCGAAATGCAGCCCGGATCCTGCGTGGGTGATCTGAGAGCGGGCGGGAAGCAGATAGACCCGGTGGTTGGGATAATCGAACAACACGATATGCGACTGGAAAAAATCGACGCCTAGCATACCGACGCCCAGATCGGTCTGCGCAAAGACGGGCATACCGTCCAGTGAGATATTGCCTATTCTGGAGTCTTTGAGCGTCGTTCGATGAAGCAGGGAATGCAGTGCCCCATAGACGGCGACTGCCGAGCTGTGCGTGTCTTTTTCAGCATCTTCTTTTGGTACGTTCAGCCAGCTTGCGGGGAGCGTTGTGACGGGCACGTCTGAATCGAGTGTCAGCTCCCGTTTTTTGCCGTCGATCTGCCCGATAACGGAATCATTGCCCGAGAGCGGCAGAGCCTGAGCGCCGGAGCCAATGAACTCAGAAGGCGCTTTGGCGCAGGCTTCATCCTGCCGAAAGCGGATCAGGGCGAAAACGCCGTGGGGCATGTCGAGCAGCACGGCGAGGTTTTCAAAAAAGACACTGCCAACTGTACCGATCAGGGGACGTGTGCCGATCTGCTGCATCGGATAATCGTCGAGTCGGATCATGTCGGGTGTTTGCAGATCGAGCGCGCCCAGCTTGAGCTGTCCCGCCTTGATGACGGGGCGCGTTTCGGTATGCACGCGATTTGTCAAAATTGAGAGCGTCTTATGCGTGTCTTCTGTTTCGAAGCCCTCCATGTCGCCCACATAGAGCGCGTCGAAGGCGCTGGAGAAATAAAGGGCGATTTCCTTTCCATCCAGTGTGGCAGGCAGAATCGGTGAATCGCCCCGACCACCCAGAAGCGGCAGGGTAACAGCGCCATCGATACAGTCCGGTTTTTCCTGCGCAAGAACCGGGTCCGATCCGAACACCGCAAAAGCTGCGATAACCGCACCGAAACGTGCCGTCTTATTCATCGAAGCTGGCTGTCCTTGCTGCCGCGGCGATTGATGCCGGTAAAGACCGGGCGGCTGTCGCGGGCGCTTTGGCAGGCAATGCAGAGTTTCACGCCCGGCACGGCGCGCCGTCGCGCCAAGGGAATGGGCTCTTCGCATTCGATGCAATCCTCGGCGCTGTCCCCTTTTGGCATGGCATGGCGCGCGCGGTTGACGGCATCGGCAATCGTATCGTCGATCTGGTCCTGGACGGCTCCATCGGGAGCCCAGCCGGTCGCCATGAGCGTCTCCTGTTCTGTCTCGGCAGTCTTTGGATATTGCGATGGCAGGGCCGGTATAAAAGGCGCTGACAGCCGGTTTTCATCAGTCGATGGGCAGCTTTTTGCTAGTGGTTCTGCCGCGCACTGAACCCGTGACGCTTCCCGTCGTTCACGAGAAAGGGAGGCAGGACGGATGACTCGATCGGGGGAAGACCAGAGCGGCAGCACGATAACGCCACTTCCCGTACAGGCGTTGCTCGATCCGGTTCAGGCGGCGGCTCATCTTGGCCTTGCTCCTGGTCTTTTTCGTGCGTTGCGTTTCTTTCGTTGTGGGCCGTCGCGGCTGATGCTGCGTGGCAAAGCTTTCTACCGTCGTGTCGAACTCGACAAGCTGCGTCAGGACTGGTGTATGGCGGTGCAGGTCAGCCCGGAAAACCGTCTGGCTGTCCGACCCGCTCCTGATTTGCGGCACAGGGCCGATAGCGAAGAAGAGCCTCTAGACCCTCTGATGCGTCTGCTGGCGTTGCGCGCGATACGCCACCGTATCGTGGTGTCGATTTTCTGGACGATGGGGATTATCGGCGGCGCGATCTGTCTCATTCTCTATTGAATCAGCTTACGAGGGTGGCCCGGTATCAGCCCCGATATTTCAAGGATCAATCCAATGCGTACGCGCCTTTTTGCCTCGACCCTTATCGGTTCCCTTACCTGCAATGCTGCGCTTCTGGTGCTGGCGCGCAAGCGTGGCCTAAGCGCGGCTCAGGGTGTCAATTGCACGGCCCATTGGTTGGCCGGGCCCAATGCGGCTGAAGTCAGAGACTTCGACCTGAAACACAGCGCGACGGGCATGGCTACGAATGTAGCCGCCTTGCTGTTCTGGTCCGTATTCTATGATCTGGCATTGGGCAGAAAGCCCAGCCGCGCTCGGGCGTTCCTGGTAACGCTTGCAGTCGGGCCGGTGGCGGCGCTCGCCGATTACAAGGCGACGCCCAAGCGTTTTACCCCAGGCTGGGAGCTGGTTTTTTCCAGAAAGGAGATGGCTCTGGTCTACGCTGCCATGGTGGCTGGCATGGCGATGGGTGTCAGACGCACCCGCTGAAATCTTCTTCGTGAGGGGGGGGCGACGAGGATCCCCCACAGTCTTCAGGGCGCTGCGGCCTGCGAGCCAGCCGGGGGCAAAACGCCCCCGGATGAAAATCAGGCTGTGCCACCAATCGTGAGACCCGCCAGTTTCAAGGTGGGTTGTCCCACCCCGACCGGCACACCCTGACCGGCCTTGCCGCATGTGCCGATACCGGGATCGAGTGCGACGTCCTGACCGATCATCGAGATCTTGTTCATGGCGTCGAAGCCATTGCCGATAAGCGTTGCGCCTTTCACCGGGCGCGTCACCTTGCCGTCTTCGATCAGATAGGCCTCCGACATCGCAAAGACGAACTTGCCCGACGTGATATCCACTTGACCGCCACCGAAATCGACTGCGTAGAGACCGCGCTTTGTCGAGCGGATCATCTCTTCTGTCGTGGCCTCGCCGCCGAGCATCAGCGTGTTGGTCATGCGCGGCAGGGGCACATGGGCGTAGGATTGTCGGCGCCCGTTGCCGGTCGGGGCAACGCCCATGAGGCGAGCGTTCAGACGGTCCTGAATGAAGCCGCGCAAAATGCCGTCCTCGATCATGACCGTTCTGCCGGAAGGGGTGCCTTCATCGTCGATGGTCAGCGAGCCACGCCCTTCGGCCAGCGTGCCGTCATCGACGACCGTGACGCCGGGAGCGGCGACGCGTTTGCCGACCATGTCGCTGAAATTGGATGTGCCCTTGCGGTTGAAATCGCCTTCGAGCCCGTGACCGACCGCCTCATGTAGCAGAATGCCCGGCCAGCCCGGGCCGAGAACCACATCCATCTCGCCCGCAGGGGCAGGGCTGGCATCGAGACTCACCCTGGCACGGCGCACGGCTTCATCGACCGCTTCCTGCCAGGTTTCGCGGCCCAGAAGACGCGAGAGCATATAGCGGCCGCCCATGCCGCGGCTGCCGCTTTCACGCCGGCCGTCACGCTCGAGCACGACTGAGATATTCAGCCGCACCAGTGGCCGCAGATCCGCCGTCCGAAAGCCTGAATCGCGCATGATCTGCACGGCCTGCCATTCGGTGGCGATACTGGCCGAGACCTGCACCACCTCGGGGCCGATGCCACGTGCATAGGCGTCGATTTCCCCCAGAACGGCCGCGCGTGCTGCAAAATCCGTGTCGCTCAGTGGGCTTTCTGGCGCGTAGAGCCGACGGTTGGTGGCCTGAGGCGGGGCAGAAAGTGTGCCGCTGCGCCCCTGACGCACGACAGAAACCGCGCCAGCCGCCCGTTCGAGCGCGCTTTTGCTGATCTCGTCGGAATGGGCGAAGCCGGTCTCCGGGCCTATGACCGATCGAAGACCGAAACCCGATGACGTATCGAAACTGGCAGAACGGATAACGCCATCATCGAGCAGAATCGACTCGCTCTCGCGGTATTCGAGGAAAAGCTCGCCGTCTTCGATGCCATCGAGCGATTTCGTAACGATTTTCTCTGCTTCGTCGCGTGTGAGCGTACTGTCGGCCCGTTCGAAAAACAGGCGATCCGTCACGGCGAGGGCGGAGAGGGGCGCATCTTCGGCATAAATCGGCATGGGTACGAAAAGCTCCTTCTTGAGCCCTGACACATGGCGCGTCCCGCCGTCGAATGCGAGGGGAAAGCCACCTTAAGTCTGAAAAAGACAATCCTTATCGGGCAAGGCGTGCATTCAGGGCGATAAAGATCATCAGCAGGGCAATGAGAGAAAAGGCGGTTGTCAGGCTGCTAAGATGCGCCACGGCCCCGACCAGCGCCGGTCCTGCCAGAATGCCCGCATAGCCCATGGTCGTAATCGCTGCGACGGCGGCATTGGTCTTCATGGCTGTCTGCTTGCCTGTTGAGGCGTAAAGTACCGGCACGATATTGGCGCAGCCCAACCCGATCAGCACGAACCCGCCAAGCAGGCTGGCCGGATTGGGGCCGAATACCACCAGGGCGAAGCCCAGCGCCGCGCAGAGCGCGCCACCGGCCACGATCAGCACCGGACCGGCCTTGGCGACGACGCGGTCGCCCGTCAGGCGGCCGAAGGTCATGGCTATGGCAAAAACGGCGTAGCCCCAGCCCGGTGTGATGTCGAAAGAAGCGCGCTCGCCTGCAAGATAGACGCCGCCCCAGTCGAGAACGGCCCCTTCGCCCAGAAAGGCGATGCAGGTCAGAAGCCCGAGCAGCCATACGATGCCTCGTGGCAGGCCGAAGCCCGACCCGCCCCCCGGCTCGGGTCGGTTCAGCAGGCCGCGCCATGCGGCGCTGAAAACACCGATCATGCCCAACTGGCCAATCAGCACGCTGACCCAGGCTTGCGCCTCTATCAAGGCCATAAGCTGCGGCCCGGCGGCCCCTGCCGCGCCGCCAATGCTGAAAAAGGCGTGAAACCCCGATAGCATCGGCCTGCCGCTTTGTTTCTCCACATCGACGGCCTGAATATTCATGGCAGTTTCCACCGCGCCTAACCCCATGCCGAGACCGAACACACAGGCCGCCAGAAGCGGCACGGCATGGAGCAGGGCAAGTGGCATGAGCAGCGTTCCGGCAAGGCCCAGCCCGCCCGTCGCGACAACGCGACACCCCCAGCGGCTGACAAATTGCCCTGCTAGAGGCATGCCGATGATCGACCCTATGCCCAGGCAAAGAAGCAGCAATCCGAGTTCGCCATCATTGAGAACGGCATGGTGCTTCACCACAGGAACGAGGCAGGACCAGAGGGCCGAGACGACGCCTACCAGAAAAAAGACGGCACGAGTGCTGTTTTGCAACCTCTTCAATGCTGTCCTGTTCATCTGACATTCCCCTTTTTTGGCATTTGTGGCGTCGAGGGAGAGCAGAGCGCCACAAAACCTCACGGGGCTCGAGTCACATCTGTGACAGGATGTCGCCTCAAACCCGTGGTCAGAGAAGGCAGGTCCGACTGGAACGGGCTGGAATTCAAGGAGACCGCATGACGAGACACCGCCTTTCCTTCTCGCATTTCCTGCTACTCGGCGCCTCGCTGGTTGTCCTTGGCGCGTCGTCAGGGTCTGCCATGGCGCAGGCTGCCGAACAGGGGCAACCGACAGCACAAGACAGGCAGGCATCACCGGCGGCGGCGTCCTTGGGCGCAGCGCCCAACGCCAGGCCTGATTCAGCGGACGGTGCTGCATCGGCCCAGGCCACCGGCCCGGCTACAGGCCCACGCGAAACTGTAGCGAGCGAGGCGGCGCAATCTCTTCATGTGGCCTCTGTGCCTCAGGATCTGCGATCGCCCTCCATTGCGATGGGTGGCCTGTTCGCAGCGATCGGCGGCGCGCATCTGGCCCCGGATTTCAAGACGATTGCGGATTCACGCCCCGATGAGGCGCCTGCGAAGCTGCTTCAGGACTGGGAGGCGCAGCGCAGGCATCCCGATTTCAGCATCAAGGCCTTTTACGCCCAGCATTTCTCGCCGCCGCTTCGGCGCGATGTCTCTTATCGTCGCAAGGCGGATGAAAATATCTACGACTATATTCAGGGTATGTGGGGCGTGCTGACACGCCAGCCCGACAGGCCGATGGCGTATTCATCGCTTCTGCCTCTGCCCTATGCCTATGTCGTGCCAGGCGGCCGCTTTTCGGAGCTGTATTACTGGGACACCTATTTCACGATGATCGGCCTCTACGAGACCGGGCAATGGGATCTGCTGCGCGGCATGATCAAGGACATGGCATCGCTGATCGATCGTTATGGCCATATCCCCAACGGTACGCGCACCTATTATCTGAGCCGTTCCGAGCCGCCCTTCTTCTCTCTGATGGTCGATCTTCTGGCGCAGCATGACGGACAGGGCGCCTATCGCGATTTCCTGCAGGAATTGCAGAAGGAATATGATTACTGGATGGAAGGCGCCGACACGCTCAAGCCGGGTCAGGCCTATCGTCATCTGGTACGCCTTTCCGATGGCACGCTGCTTTTGCGCCACTGGGACGATCTCGATACGCCGCGCGACGAGAGCTATCCCGAAGATGTCGCGACAGCTGCCCGTGCCAGCACACGCGCGCCCTCGGAAGTCTATCGCGACCTGCGCGCCGGGTCCGAAACGGGCTGGGATTTTTCGTCGCGCTGGCTTGCTGACGGGCGCACCCTCGCCACCATTCATACTACCGATCTTGCCCCGATCGAGGTCAATTGCCTGATCGTGCATCTCGAACAGACGCTTGAGCATGGCTACGCCCTGACCGGTCAGCGCAAACTTGCACGGCTTTACGGCCAGCGTGCCGATGAGCGTACGGCCATCGTCAGGCGCATTTTCTGGAACGATGAGAAAGGCGCGTTCTACGATTATGACTGGCGCAAGGGGCAATCGACCGAGGTGCTCTCGGCCGCGACCGCCATGCCGCTTTTTCTGCGTCTGGCCTCGCAGGATCAGGCGATGGCGGTGGCCGACACCATCAAGGCGCGTCTGCTTCGGCCCGGCGGTATCATGGCGACCGATCATGAGAGCGGCCAGCAATGGGATGCCCCCAATGGCTGGGCGCCGGAAGAGTGGATGGCCATCAAGGGGCTCAACAACTACGGAGCGAGCGATCTGGGCGAGACGATTGCCAGACGCTGGATGGCTCGGGTGATCGGCACCTATGAGAAATCGGGCGTGCTGTTAGAAAAATATGACGTGGAATCGCCCGGTATCAGCGCCACGGGTGGCAAGGGTGGCGGCGAATATCCCATGCAGATCGGGTTCGGCTGGACCAATGGCACGTTGCTCGGGCTGATGCGCCGCTATCCCGGTGACACGGAACAAATTCTCAAGCACAACCCACTGGCCAGCCAGGCGCCGATAGACGTTCTGCCTCCAAGCGATCCCTATAGCGCCGTTGGCCCGCAGGTCTCGCCGGCGGCGCCTGCCAAACCTGCGGGAGATGTCGAGACTGGAGGGGCATCAGGCACCTCCAGCAAGTCGGGGACGACGGTTCCAGACAAGGCTGCAACAGGCGAGGCCGGCCCCGAAAAAGCCGTGCCTGGAAAAACGGCCTCCGAAACTTCAGGAACGCCGCAGGAAGCCCCTCTAAACCAACGCGTACCTACGGCTAAAATGACAGCGTATCAGCCCTCCTGAGGGCTGAAGTGGCGCGCGAGGCGGTCGAGGGCCTCGCGCAGAACGCTCTCGGTCTTGCAGAAAGCAAAGCGGATGAGATGGCGTGGCGGCTCTGCTCCCTGCGGGTCGTAGAAGGCCGAGACCGGAATAGCGGCAACGCCCGCCTGCGTCACCAGATCACGGCAGAATGCGACGTCATCGCGGCCCTTGGCGTGAGCGGTAATATCGGCCACCACGAAATAGCTGCCATCGGCGGGAAGAGTGACAAAGCCGAGTTCCTGCAGCCCTTGGGCAAACAGATCGCGTCTGGCCCGCAGGCTGTCGGAGAGCGCAGTGAAGAACGACTCTCCCAGATCCAGTCCCTTTGCCACAGCGCGCTGAAGATTGGGCGCGCTCGAGAAGGCGATGATCTGATGCGCCTTGGCAATCACGGCGGTCAGGGCCGGGCAGGCAGTGATATAGCCGATTTTCCACCCCGTGACCGAGAAGCTCTTTCCCGCGCTGCCGATACGTATGGCGCGTTCCCGCATTCCTGGGCGCGTCATGAGGGGGATATGCTTCACGCCGAAGGTCAGGTGCTCATACACCTCGTCACACAGGGCGTAGCAATCATGGGCCAGTACAAGCGAGGCGATCAGATCGAGTTCCTGCGCGGTGAACACCTTGCCGCTCGGGTTCATCGGCGAGTTGAGCACGATCAGCTTGGTCTTTTCCGAAAATGCGGCGCGCAGGGCGTCTTCCGGCAGATGCCAGTCCGGTGCCTCGACGCGCACGCAGCGCGGCACGGCGCCGAGCAGGCGGAGCACAGGCAGATAGGTATCGTATAGCGGCTCGATCAAGACGACCTCGTCGCCGGGTTCGATGAGCGCCATCAGGCTGACGGCCAATGCCTCTGTGGCGCCAGAAGTGACGATCACTTCCTGAGACGGGTCGATGTCGAGGCCGTAATCGCGCTTATTGGCGCGTGCCACCGCCTCTCGCAGTTCAGGCAGGCCGGTAAGCGGCGCATATTGATTGCGTCCGTCCTTCAGCGCCTTTGCCGCCTCGTCGATGAGTGTCGCCGGGCCTTCGGTGTCGGGGAAACCCTGCCCGAGATTGATGGCGCCATGGGCCATGGCAAGCTGGGACATCGTCGTGAAAATGGTGGTCGGCAAGGAGCCGAGAAACGCGTTGGAAGTTTTCATGCCGGGCCTGCGCTGCAATGGGACAAGGGCTGCAAAGGAATTTGGTATGATACCGGCATAATCCTGGCTGTAAAACGCCTTGGAGCATGCGTCTCGAAGGGGCGCCCCCCCGCGGAAGAGGGGTAGAGGGAGCATCAGTGCATCAAGGCGGCGGAATCCGGTCGTGATGGTGTTACGTGACCTCCATGCGCATCACAGTCGCGTGGGGCATCGGAAAAACCAGGGATGAGGGAATGACGCAATCCGATATGCTTTTTCCGTTGGTCTGTCATGCGTCGTTTTGATTTCGAAAGATGTTTGAGGGCCTCGCAAGGGTGAAAAGATTGCGGTTTTTCGTATGTAGTGCGTCGCAAAAAGCCTTTGGAATACTCGACAGTTCGCGAATCCTGTCCTAATCGTTTTGCAGCCGATCAGTGCGGCCCCTTGAGGCAGATACAGGTATTTGACAAATGGCGAAAAAAGCTCCAGCCGCGGCTTCCAAGGCTGCGTCTTCCCCGAATGCAGCCCATGCCAAGCCCGGCAAGCCGGATAGCGCCGCTGTAAAGCGCGTCTTCGAGCTGATGCAGGAACACTCGGTCGAACTGGTCGACCTGCGTTTCACCGATCCGAAGGGCAAGTGGCACCACACGACCCAGTGGCACACGACGATCGAAGAAGACACCTTCGTCGAAGGCTTCATGTTCGACGGTTCGTCAATCGCTGGCTGGAAGGCCATCAACGAATCCGACATGGTGCTCCTGCCCGACCCGACGACGGCCGTCATGGATCCTTTCTCGGCCAAGCCGCAGCTGATCCTGATCTGCGATATCGTTGAGCCTCGCACCGGCAATTACTACGCCCGTGACCCGCGCGCGACCGCCAAGGCAGCCGAAGCCTATCTGAAGACGACCGGTCTGGGCGACACGGCCTTCTTCGGTCCTGAAGCCGAGTTCTTCATTTTCGATAACGTGAAGTTCGGCACGGGCCCGAATTACGGCACGTACCAGCTCGACAGCATCGAAGGCCCCGATGCCTCGATGAAGGACTACCCCGAAGGCAATATGGGTCATCGTCCGGTGGTCAAGGGCGGTTACTTCCCGGTTGCCCCGGTCGATAGCGAAGGCGATCTGCGCGCCGAGATGCTCTCGACGATGGGCGAGATGGGCCTGCCGATCGAAAAGCACCACCATGAAGTGGCGCAGTCGCAGCATGAGCTGGGCACCAAATTTGCCACGCTGGTTCAGTCTGCCGACTTCATGCAGATCTACAAATACTGCGTGCACAACGTAGCTCATTCCTATGGCAAGACGGCCACGTTCATGCCGAAGCCCATCGCTGGCGATAACGGCTCGGGCATGCATGTGCATCAGTCGATCTGGCGCGACGGCAAGCCGCTTTTCGCCGGTGACAACTATGCCGGTCTGTCTGAAGATGCGCTGTTCTATATCGGTGGCATCATCAAGCACGCCAAGGCGCTGAACGCGTTCACGAACCCGTCGACCAACTCCTATAAGCGTCTGATCCCCGGCTTCGAAGCCCCGGTTCTGCTTGCTTACTCGGCAGCCAATCGTTCTGCTTCGTGTCGTATCCCGTATTCGGTCGGCCCGAAGGCAAAGCGTATCGAAGTCCGTTTCCCGGACCCGACTGCCAACCCGTATCTTGCTTTCGCAGCCATGCTGATGGCCGGTCTCGACGGTATCCGCAACAAGATCCACCCGGGCGAAGCCATGGACAAGGATCTGTACGAACTGCCGAAGGAAGAGCTGGCCCAGATCCCGACTGTCTGTGGTTCGCTGCGTGAAGCCCTTCAGGCCCTCGAAGTCGATTTCTCGTTCCTGCTCGAAGGCGACGTCTTCACCAAGGACCAGATCGAGAGCTACATCGAGCTGAAGTGGAAAGAAGTCTACAAGTTCGAACACACGCCGCACCCGGCCGAGTTCGAAATGTACTACTCGGTCTGATCCGAGAAAAAGCCCGGCTTTCGAGCCGGGCTTTTTTTATCCGCAGGCCGGTCCGGTCGAGCGTGAGAGGGAAATCGGTATCGATGCCTTATCCCGCATGAAAGATCTTGACGAATTCCTGTTTACCGTTGAAAAGCGACCCATCCATGCGTATGCCGGGTTAGCACAGTGGTAGTGCAGCGGTTTTGTAAACCGAAGGTCGGGGGTTCAAATCCCTCACCCGGCACCAGAAATCCTTATAAATCGAGCATTCTGGAGAAGCGCATCGAGAGAACGAACCGAGCACAGCGCATGGCATGCCGGATAAAACGCCGGATATAAATCAGCTAAGTTTTCGAGGGTAAAAACTATCACTCGGGTTGAGAGCGTTTTTACAGCAAGCCTCAAAGATGTAGAGACCGGTCTGCGCGTGCTGAGCCCAAACCGGTCTTATTTATTCGTTCGAAGGGGTGCGGATCGCTCTCTAAGCGCCTCATAGAGTTGCGCTGGTTCTAGAAGGATCTCTTTCAAGCCGCTGCGAACGCGAGCAGAATTGAGCGCCTGATGGCTCATAATCTGATGGGCCTCCAGCGTCTCCATAATCGCGTCTATGAGGGCTTTGTTCAGGTCCGGAGAATTCGCAAACTGCTCTTTGCTATTGCTCGCGGCCTGTTCGACAAGCATGGCATTTTCCAGCAGCTTACCCTTCAGGACACCATTCACATAAACGAGCTGGTCGTTTTCGCTTAATTCACCATCTGGATGATTTCCTCCAGAAGAGCTTTCTGCTTCTCCTGCAGAGAACCGCTACCGGTCGCGTTCATGGGAGGAAGTTTTTGAGAGTCACCTTGGTCGAGGTGCAATGGCAGCGTGCCCGTATTGCTAAGGCTGTGATGCGTCAAAGTAACCTTGGAGAGATCGACCTGATCTCGCTCGCGACCAAATTCGAGCAGGGGAATGAGACGCTTATAAAACATGAAGCGCTTCTCGATATCGGTATTTCCGTAGCCAAATATTTGCGACAGAAACGCGTAGAGCCGAATGAATGCGCCCATATCACCCTTGAACAAAATCAGGGCTTCTAGCGCATCGCGGGCGGCCTGAGCAGCAGATTCATCCTTCTGTGCCTCAGCTGCGGCCTTGGCGGCTTGGGCAGCTTTGTAACGCTTCAACAGTCGATCGGCGACCGGAGCTATTGCAGCCTGTAGCTGTGCCTGCGTGCCTTTGGGGTCTAACTCGACCTTCGCGACCAGCTCGACTTCGAAATCATCATACCAGTCTGCGGCGTCAAGCTTGGAACGCAGATCGAAAACCTTTTCCGGGTCGGTCGTCGCCTCAAGCTCTGCCGTCTCATAGTAGGTTTTGAATGCCTTCAGGACTTCGCCGGCATCATTCACGAAATCCAGAATGTAAGTCGTATCCTTTCCCGGGTATGCGCGATTGAGGCGAGACAAGGTCTGCACCGCCTGAATGCCACCGAGTTTCTTATCGACATACATGGCGCATAGAAGCGGCTGGTCGAATCCTGTCTTGAATTCATTGGCAACCAGCAGAAGATGGTAGTTCGGCTCCGCAAAGGCATCGCGAATATCGCGGCCTTTGAGACCGGGGTTGAGATTCTTGCTGGTCTCCGTAACGGGCGCTGGATAACTCTCCAGATCCTCAACCTCCCCCGAGAAAGCCACGAGAACGCCAAGCGGATAGTTCTGCTTCGTGATGTAGGCTCGTATGGCTTTCTGCCAGCGCACGGCTTCTTTCCGGCCTCAGGACCCATTGATTTGATGGCGGAGATCTGATTCAGGCTCTGTGAGGAGACTGAAGACGAGTGACCTGTATTGGCTGACGTAAGAACAGATGGATCGTTTGCGGCCCTTTTTCCCGAAGAGCCATGGCAAACCTCGCGTTGATGATCGTCGTGTGTTGAGCGGGATCATTTTCGTGAACAGAAATGGTCTGCGCTGGCGTGATGCGCCTCGGGAATACGGTCCACACAAGACGCTCTACAACCGCTGGAAGCGCTGGAGTGCTATGGGGATCTTCATCCGCATGATGGAGGGATTGGCTACTGGCAAGGCAGAGCCTCAGACAATCATGATTGATGCGACCTAATCTCAAGGCCCATCGCACGGCTTCGAGCCTGCGGTTAAAAAAGGGGGCCCAAGCCGTTTGATCGGGCGGACCAAAGGCGGGATGAATACGAAGCTGCATGCTGTCACTGACCGGAACGGACGTCCGCTCGACTTCTTCATGACAGTAGGTCAGATCAGTGATTATACTGGTGCCGCTGCCCTTCTGGGCAGTCTGCCATCAGCCGAATGGATGCTGGCAGACCGGGGCTATGACGCTGACTGGTTCAGGGATGCCCTGGAGGAGAAAGGGATCAAACCCTGTATTCCTGGCCGAAAATCTCGTTCAGAACCGGTCAAATAAGACAAACGGAAATACAAAAGACGCAACCGTATCGAGATCATGTTCGGCAGGCTCAAGGACTGGAGACGGGTCGCAACACGCTACGACAGATGCCCGACCGTCTTCTTCTCCGCAGTCTGCCTCGCCGCAACAGTCTTGTTTTGGCTATGAGGCCTGAGCCTAGACATCTTAATCGAAGCTCTGCAAAACCGAACATAGAAACATCGACGTCTCGATGCCCGTCTAGAACTCAAAAAAGCATTCATGTGAGAGCTTTAAAACGACCTCAGTTTTTTGTAAGTCCACTCCAAAATAGCGATGGCTGAAATCTGCTTTTGGCGCTAATCAGGCCGAACATTTGCGATCGCGTTCACTGCAAATGTGAGAAACACATTTTTGGGTTGACTTGCCCCTACACAACAAGTGACGAAAGGCCGGAATCCACGTGGCTACCATCGCCCTGGCGTCAAACGCATCCCTTCCTACATCCGCCATCGTGCCGGTTATACTTTCTGGTGGCTCAGGGAGCCGTCTATGGCCCATCTCACGTCGCAGCTTCCCTAAGCAATTCTGGCCCCTTCTGTCTGACAGAACGCTGCTTCAAGAAACTGCACTACGCGGCGCAGGCGTTGGCCTTGGGGCACCAATGATCGTGTGCAACGCTGAGCACCGTTTCATCATCTCCGAGCAACTTCGAGAAGCCGGCATCAAGAATGCACAGGTTATTCTTGAACCCATCGCCCGCAACTCTGCGCCAGCTATTGCGGCGGCAGCGCTCCTGACTGCCGAGAGCAACCCCGATGCCGTAATGTGGATCATGGCGGCAGATGCAGCCATCAGTGATGAAGAGGCCCTGCGAGCGTCCCTCTCGGCTGCCGTACAGGCTGCCATCGAAGGATACATCGTCACCTTCGGTATCCACCCGACAAAGCCGGAAACCGGCTATGGCTATATCGAACGTGGCGCCGAGATACACTCCATTGAAAACGTTTACCATGTCTCAAAATTTATCGAGAAACCGGACGCGGAGCGCGCAGCAGTTCTGGTGAAGGACGAGCGTTTTTCATGGAATTCTGGCATGTTCGTCGCACGTGCGTCCGTGATCCTTCAGGAAATCCAAGAGTTCGCTCCTGATGTTTATACCGCTGTGGCCAACTCCGTAAAAAATCGTGAAACCGACCTAGATTTCATCCGTCTCGCCGCTGCTGACTTCGCCAAGGCTCCTGATATTTCGATCGATTACGCAGTCGCGGAGCACACGAAGCTGGCCGCCGTGGTGCCTTCAGCATTTCAATGGTCGGACATCGGAAGCTGGGACGCTCTGTGGGAGCTTTCTCCTAAAGACGCCGATGGGAATGCAGTATATGGCGACGTATTTTTGGACAGCACCAAGAATTGCTATGTGCGGTCAAACGGTGTCGTAGCAACAGTTTGCGGCGTTGAGGACCTGATCGTCGTCGTCACAGAAGACGCTGTCATGGTGTCGCATAGGGAACGAGCTCAGGACGTCAAGAAAATGGTAGCACAATTGACTGCCGCTGATCGCCCCGAAGCTATCAACCACAATCGCATGTATCGTCCTTGGGGCTTCTACGAGAGCCTCATTCATGGTGATCGCTTTCAAGTCAAACGTATTCATGTAGAGCCAGGACATAAGCTCTCTTTACAGAAGCATTTTCATCGCGCCGAACATTGGGTCGTTGTCGCAGGAACTGCTCTGGTTACAAGAGACTGTAATGAGATAATTGTTCAAGAAAATGAAAGTATTTATCTTCCTTTAGGCGCGGTTCATCGCCTCGAAAATCCGGGAAAGATTGTACTCACACTTATAGAAGTTCAATCTGGCTCTTATCTGGGTGAAGATGATATTCTGAGACTTGATGATATCTATTCGAGAGTTTGATATCGTTTTATATAAAAACGTCCAGAAAAGATGGTTATAAAAAATCCGCCGCCTGTCAAATGGCTCTACTAATATCTGACGCATCGTGAATAGATGCCGATCTACTGCCGCTATAAAGTCCATGAGTTTACCGAGGGATGGTCTCGTATCGAGTAGCACTTGTGATCCATCCCTCGAGACGCAATCGTAAACCGCCGACCGAATGGCGGTCTTGTTGGCACCATTTCGCGCCCAGCTAGGGCCACCCGAAAACTCTCGCTATTACCTAGGGTAATTTGCATAGTGGCGCCTCCTCCTCTGCACGCACTATCTCGGTCAACGGCACCCAGCCATCCTCCCCCGATCATCATCGGAGATCTCGGTCTTTATCGTTCAACGCAACGCCGCACTTTACAGCGCAACCATATTTACTGGCTCAACACATGCACCCGATTGCGGGCAACGGTCTTAAAGCTGAGCATGCGAGCCAATTTTGTGCACAAAGTCGCTCATTACTTCCAGACCGCCCGTCTCAAGCAATGTTGAATGCGTTCCCTGCTGAGTCGTCCATATCTGTTTGGGTTCGGGGGCAGTATTGAATACGGCAAGACTCTGCGCCGGAGGCACCGTGGTATCGCGGAGCGTGCGCATTACGAGAAGCGGAACTTTCAGACCCGCGATGCGACCGAGCGTGTCGAACCGGTTTTTCAGCAATAGATGCACAGGCATATAAGGGTAACGCGACGAAGCAACATCGGCGATAGTGGTATAGGGCGCGTCGAGCACGAGCCCTGCAACTGGATGGGCGAGCGCGGTGCGCAGTGCAACATTGGTGCCGAGCGATTCGCCATAGAGAACGATCTGCCCAAGAGCAATGCCCCGATCTTGCACAAACCGTAATCCGGCAGCAGCGTCGAGCACAAGACCCGCCTCGCTCGGTGAACCCGGGTTACCAGCGTAACCACGATACTCGACTGCCAGCAGACCCATTCCTTTTTGGGTCAAAAGGGCAAAACGGCGCGCACGAGATGTAATTGAACCTGCATTTCCATGCAGATAGATCAGGATCGGCCCTCCCGAAGCTGGCGGCCTATAATAGGCTTTGATATCCAGGCCATCTGATGTGTGCAACGTCACCATGCGCGCGCCTGGAATGAGTGACGCCGGATCGCTGAGTGGCGTTGAGTCAGCAGGAAAAACAAGGCTGTCCTGCCTGACATACAGAAAAGCTGCGACGACGAGATAGACGGCAACGACACAGACGAAAAAGATCGTGAAATATCTGATCAAGATTTAGGATCTCGGAACGATTTGCTGGTGCGGGCGTAGTCAAAAAGATGTGACCTTCTGTGACCCGATTGTCGAGAGTCAGATCAATGAAATATTTATGGCCTCTCCCGCTTCTGCTGGCCTTTTTCGTAGCAGCAGCCTTGGTACAGGCGGCTGAAAAGCCAAACGAAAAACCTTTGCGGAGCTATCAGCATCTCTGGACCGACGATAACGGAATAAGTCATATCGCACGCTGTCCCGTTTCGAATTTCTTCCTGAAAAGTATGTCGCCTCCAGCCGGGCCGCAATGGCAAGACCCCATGGCGCCGCAGACAACAACACTCATGATGACCGTTCAACCCAGGCACTGGAACGGGGCTTGGCACCCTGACCCCAAGCCGCAATGGATCATTCCGCTCAAGGGACGCTGGTGGGTGCGCGCAATGGACGGAACACGCATCGAGATGGGACCGGGCGATATCCTTTTTGGCGAAGATCAGAATGTGCGCCCTTTGCCCGATGGCCCTTACAAGGGGGAGAAAGGACATGCTGCTGGCAATGTAGATGATGACGAGGTGACGCTTCTCGTCATCCAATCTGCAAATCCGCCAGAAATCAACAAACCATGCCGCTATTATTGAAGATCCACCCGTCACGCTGTGATCGCTTAACCCTCGATATTCGTGTCATCATGATGTCATGACCAAACGCCTGATTACCTCTATCGATGTTGCCCGGCTTGCTGGCGTCTCGCAATCGGCCGTTTCGAGGGCCTTCTCCTCGACTGCCAGCATTTCGCCGGAAACGAAGGAACGCGTCTTTCGGGCGGCCGAGACGCTTAATTACCGCCCCAACCGTATCCCCTCGATCATGCTGACAGGGCGTTCCGGCATGATCGGCATCATTGTGGGTGGGTTGCAAAATCCGCTATACGGCACTGCGCTGGAACAGCTCTCGGCAGGTATTCGCGACGCCGGTTTTCAGGTTTTACTCGTTCAGGTCATCGATTCCGTTACGCTCGATACGGCGATCGACCAGCTTGCCGGATATCGTGTGGATGCGCTCATCACCGCACTTGCGATCTGTTCGGAGAAAGCAGCTGTCGCACTCTCGGCGCTCGGTATACCCATCATCGCATTCAACTCCCCCCTGACGGGACCAGGCATTTCATCCGTACGATCAAACAACAGGGAATCCGGCCGCCTCGTCGCCAGGATGATGGTAGCCAAAAAAATCGAACGTCCTTTCTGGCTGGCTGGTCCGCCCCGCAATGCGGCGTCTCAGGCTAGAAAGGCAGGTTTTTTCGAGGGCTGTGCAGAAAATAATCTCTCTGTGACAACGCTGGACGGCGATGACAGCTACCAGAGCGGGTTCGATGCCGTCACCAAGGCTCTGACGGAAGAATACCGCCCGGACGGGTTGTTTTGCAGTAACGATCTGATGGGCTGCGGTGCGCTTGATGCCCTGCGCGATCGACCGGGCTACTCCTGTCCTGACAACGTGATGGTGGTCGGCTATGACAATATCCCGCAATCGGCATGGCAGGGCTATCGACTGAGCAGCTTCGACCAGCGCGCCGATGCCCTAGTGGCTGCGGCTCTCGATATCCTGACGCGATCCCTGGCAAGTCCGGAAGACCGTCATTCCGAAACCTGCGTCATCAAAGCCGATCTGGTTCTTCGGCGCAGCACGGAAAAACCGGTCTAACCGATAGATGGTCTGATCATGCGTGCTTCGGCTATGCGATCTGAACCATTTTGGCGAAGGATCTGATCCAGAACCCTACTGCAGCAAGGCTCGCGCCTGGCATCTACGCGCGAACGGCAGAGCCGGATCCATAGAGCGCCCATTCCGGATCGTCTAGACCGCCTTTCACCATATTCGTTTCACTTACCTGCCTGATTGAAAAGGCAGAGTGAACCAGATCTCAGGCAGATCGTATGAATCGGGCCCGAAGGCAGCGTGATCACTCAGGCGAAGGACACTACAGCCGGGAATCCGACCTCCCCGCCAGGCTTTTCATCTATCGGCCCAGCCTTCTGATGCAACCATTGTTCTTTGAGGCACTTTATTGCATAGCTATGCAATCAGCAGACTTGGCGCTGCTTTGCCCAGGAGGCTTCACATGACAGACCGTTCCTTCCGTTCGATTCTGACAGGCTCTTTCTCGACACCCTGCGCAAAAAACCCGACAGTCGCCATGATGGAGGCGGGTTATGCCAAAGCCGGGATTGACGCGCGTTATATCAATTGCGATGTCAAACCCGATAATCTCGCCGCCGCAATTGCGGGCGCCAAGGCCATGGAGTGGGCCGGGTTCAATTGCTCGATCCCGCATAAGATTGCCGTTCTCGACCATCTAGACGCGCTTGCCGAATCGGCAAAAATCATCGGTGCCGTCAATTGCGTGCAGATCCGAGACGGTGAGCTCACCGGCAATAATACTGACGGCAAAGGCTTCCTCGCCTCGCTACGCAAACTGGCCGATCCCAAGGGCAAAACTATTTTCCTTCTTGGAGCGGGCGGCGCCGCGCGTGCCATAGCCGTCGAACTTGCCCTTGCCGGCGCGCGCCACATCACTATTGCCAATCGCAGTGTCGAGAAGGCACAGGCCATTGCCAACCTCTTGGCCGAACACACCGAGTGCAACGCCGAAGCTCAGAGCTGGCCGGAAGGGCTGCACATCCCAGAAGGAGTGGACGTCCTCATCAACGCGACCTCGATAGGACTTGGCGATGCCGAAGCGCTTCCCCCTGTCGATACCAGCTCGCTGGGCAATGCCGGTATCGTCGCCGATGTCATTCCCAATCCGCCTATGACAAGATTGCTTCGTGAGGCAAAAGAGCAGGGATGCAAGACCCTCGATGGACTCGGCATGCTGGTCAATCAGGGTATCATCGGTGCGGAGCTGGTAGTGGGCGCCAAACTCGACGCCGGGATCATGGAAAAAACTCTGGCCGATATTTTTGGGGTTCAAGAGCCATAATATGATTGGCCTTCACTGAAGAAGGACGCGGCGCCTCCTGATCTATTCCTGGTCGGGAGCGGCCAACGAACTTGAACACTACAATTCTGGCACCCGTGCTCATTATGGTCTCAGTGCCGGCCGCCCCTTTGAGACGGGACTCAAATTCATGACATCAGATCGGCAGAAGGTAGTTCATTATGTATACGCTACCCTGCAATCGACCGATTTTCTGAGGCTCGACCAGTCTGAGCGTTCAACCCTGATCGCTGCGACAGAACCTCACCCTATCTTCGCGCCAAAGACCTTTCCACAGCAGCACGGGCGTGGAGTGATGTGGTATCGAAAAGCGGTACGGCGCTATCTTCTGCTGAGACAAGCAGGGTGATCTCCGTGCAGCCCAGAATGATGGCCTCGGCGCCCGCCTCGATCAGTTTTGCCATCACCCTGCGATAGATATCCCGCGATTCCGGCCTTATTCGGCCTGCAACGAGTTCCTCGTAAATGACGCGATGTATCTCGGCGCGGTCTGCCGCATCGGGCACCATCACCTGCAAGCCGTGTCTGTCTTCGAGGCGCCCTTTGTAAAAATCCTGTTCCATAGTGAACGCCGTACCGAGCAGACCGATTTTTCGAAATCCGGCTCTCCCGATCGCTTCGGCTGTCGGGTCGGCAATATGCAGCAGGGGAATAACGAGTGCGGCCTGAATTTCAGGCGCCATGCGATGCATGGTGTTGGTGCAGATCAACAGAAACCCGGCACCGGCATTTTGCAGATGAAGAGCCGCCTCGATCAGACGTACGGTCAGGGTCTTCCAGTCACCACGATGCTGCAACGCCTCAATTTCGCTGAAATCGAAAGACCAGAGCAGGCAGCGGGCAGAAGCTGTCGGGCCCAGACGCTCTCTCACTCCTTCGTTGAGCAGACGATAATAAAGTGCCGAGCTCTCCCAGCTCATGCCTCCGATAAGACCGATCATCTGCACTGTCTTCACTCCTCAACGGAAAGGCCAAGCCTCACCGATTATGGACAAGCACGCAAATAACAGAAGTTTATCGTCCATTCAGGCGGGATATGAAAATCTGCATTTCGTCATTGAGACGGCGTAACGGGACAGCGCCTGAGGGCGGGGTTCTGCGACAGAAGACGCGTGCAAGCACGATACAAACCGACGCGCCCTTTCGTCGCCAGGCAATCGCCCACAACCAATCATGGCTCGACCAGTGGCTGCGTTTTCACCCTACGCCCTGTCTCTGGCGGGTATCGGGGTCGATCGGAGGAGCGTGCACAGCCAACCAGGGTACGGCGCTTCACCGCTCAGCGTCGATCGGAGGGGCAATGGCAACCTCAATAAAACCACGTCCCAACCGGTCTATATCTCCAGTCATTACGGATATCACCGCGCCGGTAATAATCCCTCACCCGACTGGACCAGAGGCCGAAGGGCCCTGTTCCTTCGTGGTGGTACGCATAGACGCGCCTGAACCAGACGGCGCCTGTTTCGCGTATCACCCCGCCCAATAACGGCCCATCTTCAATCCTGAACGCATGGTCAAAATTTTCTTGCATCCCGACGCATATCTTCCGTAACGTTTGGAATATGAAATGATGTGACTGGGAACTGCCCATGTGTCCTGATATTGTCTGCGGTCGCCTGAGCGACGACATGTTGAGCCGGAATTTTGCCGATGCCCATCCAGGCCTTACCGCAGAGCAGGCGGGTCTTGAGGCCGATCGCTGTTTCTACTGCTATGACGCCCCCTGTATCGAAGCCTGCCCCACCGATATCGATATTCCGCGCTTCATCAAGGCTATTGCGTCGAAGAATATTGCGGGGGCGGCCAAAACCATTCTTCAGTCCAACATCCTCGGCGGCTCCTGCGCCCGGGTCTGTCCGACCGAAATTCTGTGCGAGCAGAAATGCGTTCATACCGCCATTGAAACTCACAAGCCCGTGCGCATAGGCGCCTTGCAGCGTTTCGCGACCGACTGGCAGATGGCGCAAGCCACCCATCCATTCACACGCGCCACCCCAAGCGGGCGCCGCGTCGCCATTATCGGCGCAGGCCCTGCCGGGCTGGCCTGCGCGCATCGCCTGGCGCGCCATGGTCATGACGTCACGATTCTCGACCGACACGCTAAAATGGGGGGGCTGAACGAATATGGCGTGGCCGCCTACAAGCTGGCGGATGATTTTGCCCAGAAGGAAATCGATTTTCTACTCTCCATCGGCGGTATCGGCTTTCAGGGGGGCGCCATCCTCGGCGAGACACTCAGCCTTGCCACGCTGAGGCAGGATTTCGATGCGGTGTTTCTCGCCATCGGTCTTGGCGGCGTGCGGGCGCTGGGTCTGGAGCATGAATGCATCGACGGCGTGCAGGACGCTGTCGCTTTCATCGAGGCGCTGCGTTCCCATCCGCTTTCCACCAGTGCCGTCGGTCGGCGGGTCGTGGTGATTGGCGGGGGCAATACGGCCATCGATGCCGCCGTTCAGGCAAAGCGCCTGGGCGCCGAGGAGGTCACGCTGGTCTATCGCCGGGGTGAGGCGACCATGTCCGCCACATCGGTCGAACGCGAATGGGCGCAGACCAATGGCGTGACACTTCGTCTATGGGCGGCGCCTTTGAGGCTCGAAACAGAAAATGGCGCGCTGAGCGGCGTGCGTTTCAGGCGTACCGATCCTGAGATTCTGCCAGCCAATACACCTGCCGAATTTACGCTGGAGGCTGACATGGTGCTGAAAGCAATTGGTCAGATATTCGTCCCCGACCCCATCGCGCAGGACCATATCCTGATCGAGAACGGGCGTATCGTCGTCGACGCGCAAGGCCGCACAACGCTCCACAACGTCTATGCCGGGGGCGATTGCACGGCGGGAGACGATCTCACTGTTGCCGCCGTGCGTGACGGGCGCGAGGCGGCCGAAGCCATCCATGCCGATTTGAGCAATTCAGGCGAGAGAGTGAACTGACCATGGCCGATCTACGCACAAATTTCGCCGGCATCACCTCGCCCAATCCATTCTGGCTGGCCTCCGCCCCGCCGACCGACAAGGAATATAATGTCCGTCGCGCCTTCGAAGCGGGCTGGGGTGGGGTTGTCTGGAAAACGCTCGGCGAAGATCCGCCAGTGGTCAATCTCAGCTCGCGCTACGGCGCCCTCGCTTTCGGCGGCCAGCGCCTGATGGGGCTGAATAATATCGAGCTGATCTCAGACCGGCCATTGGCGACCAATATTGCCGAGATCAAGCGCGTCAAACGAGACTTTCCCGATCGTGCGCTCATCGTCAGCCTGATGGTACCCTGCGAGGAGCATCGCTGGAAAGCGATCCTGCCCTTGATCGAAGAAACCGGCGCAGACGGAATCGAGCTGAATTTCGGCTGCCCGCACGGCATGTCCGAGCGGAATATGGGCTCTGCGGTCGGTCAGGTGCCCGAATATGTCGAAATGGTCACGCGCTGGTGCAAGCAGAACACGCGCATGCCTGTCATCGTCAAGCTGACGCCCAACGTGACCAATATCCTCATGCCCGCGCGCGCGGCTCGTCGTGGTGGCGCCGATGCGGTCTCGCTCATCAACACCATCCAATCGGTCATCGGGGTCGATCTCGATGCCATGGCGCCGATGCCCGTCGTCGGGGGCAAGGGCACGCATGGCGGTTATTGCGGCCCCGCAATCAAGCCTATCGCGTTGCGCATGATCGGCGAGATTGCCCGCGATCCTGAAATGGCGGGCACACCGATCTCGGGCATGGGCGGGATCAGCAACTGGCACGATGCTGCCGAGTTTCTCGCCATGGGATCCAACGCCCTGCAGGTCTGCACGGCAGCCATGCATTACGGCTTTCGCATTGTCGAAGACATGATCGACGGGTTGTCGAACTGGATGGATACGAAAGGCTACGCTACCCTGCCAGATCTGAGCGGCAGGGCCGTCTCGCGCTTCGTACCGTGGAATCAGCTCAACATGAATTTCCGCACACTGGCCCATATCGACCAGAAGAGCTGCGTCGGATGCGGGTTGTGCCATATCGCCTGCGAAGACACGTCACATCAGGCAATTGCCAAACAATCCGGCCCCAAGGGACGCCAGTACAGTGTGATCGACGACGAGTGTGTCGGCTGCAATCTCTGTGCCCATGTCTGCCCGGTGGATAATTGCATCACCATGGTGCCCCAGCCTGTCGAAAGCGAGATCACCTGGCTCGAACACCCGGCCAATACGCATAGACTCAACGCGTAAGGAGCGAGAGGCAGAACATGAGCAATATACGCATCGACGGCGCCGCCCTCTGGACCGACCTGATGGAAACGGCCCGCTTTGGCGAGACCGAAAAAGGCGGTATCAAACGCCTGACCCTGACTGAGGAAGACCGTCAGGTGCGAGACTGGTTCACCGCTGCCTGCACACGCCTTGGCTGTACGATAACCGTGGACGCTCTGGGCAATATGTTCGCCCGCCGTGCGGGTCTGGACGAGTCCCTGCCGCCGCTCACCATGGGCAGCCATCTCGACACCCAGCCGACAGGCGGAAAATTCGACGGCATTCTGGGCGTTCTCGGCGGGCTCGCCGTGCTGCGGGCTCTTGATGAATCGGGGCACGTTACCCGGCACCCGATCGAGCTGATCAACTGGACGAACGAAGAAGGGTCGCGCTTCTCTCCCCCCATGATGTGTTCCGGTGCCTATGCTGGCGTCTTTACTGAGCAGGAAGTGCTCGACAAGCAGGACCGCGCCGGAATCCGCTTTGGCGATGCGCTCGATGCCATAGGCTATCGGGGAGAAAAGCCCTGCCGTGCTTCTCCTGTCGCAGCCTATTTCGAACTCCATATCGAGCAGGGCCCTATTCTGGAGGTCGAGAACCGCGTGATTGGCGCTGTGACAGGCGTGCAGGGCATGCGCTGGTATGAGGTCACGATCACCGGCAAGGATGCCCATGCGGGTTCGACGCCCATGACCCTGCGCAGCGATGCGCTTCTGGCCGCCGCCACCATGATCGGCGCGATTTCGGATATTGCCCGCTCTCACGCGCCTCAGGCACTCGGCACAGTCGGGCTGATCGAAAACCGGCCGAACAGCAGCAACGTCGTACCGAGCGAGACATTTTTCACAGTCGATCTGCGCCACCCCGACGACGCCATCGTTGCCTTGATGGAACAGGAGATGGAGGCGCGTTTCAGGGCGATTGCCGAGACGATGGAAGTCACGCAGGCGATGAGAAAGATCTGGGATGCGCCTGCCGTGCCTTTCGACCCACGTTGTGTCGCGATGGTCAGCGAAGCCGCCAGCGAGGCGGGTTTCGAATCCATGAAAATCGTCTCGGGTCCCGGTCACGACGCCGCCTATATGGCGCGTGTGGCACCGACGGCGATGATTTTCGTTCCCTGCCGCGACGGTCTAAGTCATAACGAATCCGAAAGCATTACCAAGGCCGAAGCCGAAGCAGGTGCCAACGTGCTTCTGGGGGCGTTGCTCAGAGCGGATAGTGCTTTCTGAAAAAATAGCCTGTCGCCACCTGCGACCACCATCCTGAGCGCGTGATGCGGGATTTCTGACGAGAGGATCGCCCCCTGTGACAGATGTCTGCACGCCGATGAAAGGCAGAAAAACCAGCGCGCCACGCCGCGCGACCCTGCCGCAGATCCTGAATGCCGCAGAATGGACTTTCGGCACGCGCGGGCTGAAGGGCACGCGCGTCGAGGAAATCGCCGCGCTCTGCGCCATACCGAAGGCCAATATCCTCTATTATTTCCGCACGAAAGAAGAGCTGTATCAGGCAACGCTGGCGCGGCTGCTCGAGATCTGGCTGGCTGACGCCGATGACTGGCTTTCGGCAGAGCGGGCGCCCCTTGAGGGAGTGGAAGGCTATATACGCGCCAAGATGGCCTTTTCGCGCACACGCCCCGAAGGGTCGCGCCTTTTCGCGCAGGAGCTTCTTTCGGGTGGGCTGATGATCAAGGGTTTCCTGCAAGAAACGCTTCGCGCGCATGTCGCCCGTCACGCCGAGATCTTTCTCGACTGGCAGGCGAAAGGATTGATGCGCCCTGTAGACCCCACGCATTTCCTGTGTCTGCTCTGGTCCGGCACGCAGGCTTATGCCGATATGCAGGTGCAGTTCGAAGCCTTGCTCGACCGCTCAACGCTGCATGACAGCGATTACGAAACCGGAATCGCGACGTTCATGACCCTTGTCAGACCCCTGTTTTCGCAGCCAGGCTGAAGCGCGATAAAGCGGCATGAAAAAGGCCGCCGGTGATAAAGCCGATCACCCATGAAAAATTCTGCAGCAAGGCCAGAGCGGGCAGGAATACCACAAGAAGGCCAAGGATAACGGACAGTCCGAGTGCTGCCAGCGCGCGTGGGTTGACACCCTTTCGATACCAGTATGCTGCGTTGGGCTCGATGCTGTAGAGCGCGTCGATATCGAGCGACTCTCTCTGCACGAGATAGTAATCGACAAGCAGGATGCTGGTTACGGGCGCGATGAACAGCCCGAGAATATCCAGTGTCAGATGAATGAGTTCAGGATGGGCATAGAGATTCCACGGTGTAAGCAGAATGGCCCCAATCGAGGCAATCACACCGCCCTGACGCCATGAAATGGCCGCCGGAGCGATATTGGAAAAATCGAACGCCGCAGAAACGAAATTGGCCGAGATATTGATCCCGATCGTTGCCGCCACGAGGGTCAGGGTGCCGACCAGAAGGATGGTCTGATTGTCGAACAGAATAATGGTTTCAGCCGGATCGATAATGAGTCGTCCGAGCGCCGGTTGCGTCAGAACGATGGTCGTCAGCACGAGCAGGACGAATGCCATGAAATTGACAGGCAACCCCCAGAAATTACCCCGTCGCACGTCCCCCATGCTCACGCCATAACGGGCAAAATCGCCGAAATTCAGGATGATGGCCGAGAAATATGCAAGGGTAAGTGACGCCACGCCCAATCCGCCCCAGAGCGTGGCAGGCATCGAAAATCCGCCATGAGGCAGTACCGAAAAATGCCATGCCCCATGGGTCTTGAAGAGCAGCGCCGCATCGAGAAGGAGAATCACGCCATAAATGGCCGGACCCGCCCAATCGATAAAATGACGTATGGCCTCCATTCCGCGCCAGAATACGGCGAGTTGAAGCAACCAGACAAACAGAAAGGCGCCCCAGCCCAGCATGGACAGACCCAGCGCCCCATGGCGATGCAGATCGGCATAAGACAACACATCAGGGAAAAAATGCAGAATGAACAGGACGATGGCATTCGAGGCGAGCCATGTCTGTATGCCGTACCAGCCGACCGCAATCACGCCACGCACCAGCGCCGGGATAATGGCCCCGTAAACACCAAAGGCTGCTCGTATCATCACAGGAAAGGGCACGCCCGCTTTCTGGCTGGGCACGGCCACCAGATTGCACAGGAGATGCACCAGCAGAATGGCCAGAACCAGACCGGCGAGCACAGCCCCCACAGGCAAACCCATGGTGAAAAAACTGCCTAGCGTCAAATATCCCGCAACGCTGTGGACATTGGACATCCAGAGAAAAAGATAATCGCGCCATGCCCAGTGCCGGGTCCGAACCGGGGCGAGATCGACATTCGAAAGCGGGCCTGACGGAAAGACTGCCTCACGCTGTGTCATTGTCCGGTGCCCTGTTTCAGTAAATCCCGACAGAAATCGAGCAATAGATTGACCATATGGTCAGGCTAGCCCTATGATTTCGATAATACAACGATATTCTGTTTCGGGCCTTTCGGCGACGGGAACATGCACATGCTGATGATCAAGGGCGGGACGATCGTTACCGCAGAGCGGCGTTTCAGAGCTGATATCCTTTGCGACGATGCTGGCCGGATCGCGGAGATCGGGCCGGATCTCGCGCCGCCGACCGGATGCGCTCTCGTCGATGCGGGCGGGCTTCTGGTTATGCCGGGCGGTATCGACCCGCATACCCATATGGAAATGCCCTTCATGGGCACCACGGCGAGCGACGATTTCTTTACCGGCACGGCGGCAGGCCTTGCGGGTGGCACGACGAGCATCATCGATTTCGTCATTCCCGAGCAGGGACGATCCCTCTACGACGCCTGGCGCGACTGGCGGCGCAAGGCCGAAAAAGCGGCAGCAGATTACGGCTTTCACGTTGCCGTGACGCACTGGAATGCTCAGGTTCACGAGGATATGGGCCGCCTCGTGACCGAGGGCGGCGTGAACTCCTTCAAGCATTTCATGGCCTATAAAAATGCGCTGATGATCGACGATACTGTCTTTCTTCGTTCGATGCAGCGCGCCAGAGAGCTGGGCGCGCTCTGCACCGTCCATGCCGAAAACGGCGACGCCATCGCGTTTCTGCAGGCCCAGCTTCTGGCGCAGGGTGAGACGGGGCCACAGGCCCATCCGCTCTCCCGCCCGCCCGCCATAGAGGGCGAGGCGGCACAGCGCGCCATCACTCTGGCCGCGCTTGACGACACACCACTTTACGTCGTGCATGTCTCGACCGAGGAGGCAACGCAGGCCATCGCCGCCGCGCGACTCAAGGGGCTCAGGGTTTATGGTGAGGTTCTACCCCAGCACCTCGTTTTTGACGAAAGCGTCTATCGAGACAGTGACTGGCTGAAGGCAGCGCGCCATGTCATGAGCCCGCCCTTCCGACCGCAATCTCATCAAAATTCGCTCTGGGGCGGTCTGGTTTCGGGACAATTGCAGACCACAGCAACGGATCATTGCTGCTTCTGCCAGGATCAGAAACTACGCGGGCGCGATGATTTCACCCGCATTCCCAACGGGGTGCCTGGCATAGAAGAGCGCATGAGCGTTCTGTGGCACCATGGCGTGGTCAGCGGAAGATTGAGCGCCGAGCAGTTCGTGGCCATCACCTCGACCAATACTGCGCGTATCTTCAATCTCTACCCCCGCAAGGGCTGCATCGCGCCCGGCGCCGATGCCGATCTTGTGCTGTGGGACCCCTCAGCCAGCCGAAACATTACGGCGCGCGACCTGCATCAGAACGTCGATTATACCCTCTATGAAGGCATGACCCTGACAGGCCAGGCCAAAAAGACAATCAGCCAAGGGGTCGTGGTCTGGGAGGATGGCATTCTGCGCGCTGAGCGCGGCAAAGGGCGCTATGTCAAACGCGCGCCGCTGGGGCAGGCACGCTCCCTGTGAGCGCGCCCGGACCCGGCATTCATGCGATGCCATAGCCCTCTGGATGCGATTCTCTCCAGCGGAAAGCCGTTTCGACGATCATATCGAGCGCCGAAAGACGCGGGGACCAACCTGTATCTTTCATGAATTGAGATGGATCGGCGACCAGCGTGGCCGGGTCGCCCCCACGCCTCGGAGCGGCTTCCCAGGGTAGTTTGCGCCCACTGACACGTTCGACCGCCTCGATCACTTCGATATTCGAATATCCGCAACCGGTGCCCAGATTGAAAACGACGCTCTTATCATCGATCTGGTCAAGGGCATGAGAATAGGCCGTGCCGAGATCACCCACATGCAGATAATCACGTACGCAGGAACCATCGCGCGTCGGGTAATCTGTGCCGAAGACCTTGAGCGCAGGACGACGACCGAGCGCCACGTCGATGGTCAGAGGAATCAGATGGGTTTCAGGCCGATGGTCCTCGCCGGCGCGTCCTGCCGGGTCTGAGCCCGCTGCATTGAAATAGCGCAGGCAGGCGCTACGCAAGCCGTATATGCGATCGGCCCAATGGAGCACACGCTCGATCATATATTTGCTCTCTCCGTAGGGAGAGCCTGGCTCTATCAGGGCATCGGGCGGAATTGGCTCGTCGCGCTCCGGCCCGCCAAACAGCGCTGCCGTTGAAGAAAAGACGAATTTACGCACGCCATTATCGACACAGGCCCGAATCAGGTTGAGAGACGAAACCCCGTTATGCTCGAAATAGCGCAGCGGGTCGGCCATGCTCTCACCCACCAGAGACAACGCTGCGAAATGAAGCACCCCGTCGAAAGACTGGCTTGCCAGAACATCCTGAGTCGCCGACAGATCCATCAGATCGACATGATGGAAGCTTGCACCCGCAGGAACAGCCTTGCGATGACCCGTGCTGAGGTTATCGAGCACGGCCACCTCATGACCAGCATCGAGAAGGCTGAGAACGGCGTGACTGCCTACAAATCCAGCCCCGCCAGCCACCAGATAACGCATCGCTTCCTTCTCTCCACTTTCGAAGCCCGATGTGAATGGCTCACATTCATGGCGGCTCGTTCAACCCGGCAGAGAGAAAAAACAGTGAGAAATGAGCTTTCCATACCCTCTTCATTTAAGCGAACGACGTGCATGAAACGTCTCGCCCAAGGATCAGGATTGCGCATTCTCCAATTTTCTACCGAATTAAACGTATGATTTTTCTTTATTATTCTAAATAGTAACAAAAAATATCTGAATCTTGAATCAAATTTATCGTTATCGTGGCAATAAATGCCATGACTTGTTTTTTATTCCTGGATTTTCCAAATGTTTTGCTCCCCAACTTTCTTCCGACCCAGGCGTGACCTGCAAATGATATCATCTGAGGATAGGAAGGGAGCAAACTTCCGACAAAACGCTGCAGAAGCTGCTTCTGAAATCAAAAAAGAGCCTGATTGACCAGCCGACCCGCCAAAGGCCTCGATCACAGCGCCGTTATCGTGGGATCGATCCGTCCTGTTTCAGCACCACACCAGCCAGATAGAGACTGCCACAGATCAGCACGCGGGACGGCGGCCCTTGCAAGCCGGGCAGAATAGAGGCGATGGTCAGGCCGGGCTGTGCCACACCGCCAGAAGCGGCCACGATGTCGCTGACCGGAAGGGCGAGATGCTGACCTTCCTCGCTCACGGCGTATAGGCTTGTGGCATGACGCTGAACCGGACGCAGGAAGCCTGAGGCATCCTTGCTCTGCTTCATACCCACGATCACATGCAAAGGCCGGTCGGACCAGGCGGCTAGCGTGGGAGAAAGCGCCTCGCCTGCGTTGGGGTTATGACCTCCATCGAGCCAGAGCTCCCAGCCTTCGGGTAATTGCGCTGCAAGCTTGCCTTCCAGACGCTGCAAGCGCGCTGGCCACTGCGTTTCAGCGATACCGGCCCAGGCCTTTTCCGGCACCGGCAAGCCGCTAGCCCGCAGCGCCGCAACGGCCAAAGCCGCATTGCCAGTCTGATGAATGCCCTTGAGGCCGGGGGCAGGCAGGGCGAGCACGCCCAGGGGGTCGTGATAGGCAAGAGTGCCATCGGCCTGCTGCTCGACGCCGATCTCGCGTCCGACCTGCCACAGAGGCGCAGCGCAGGCGTCCGCCTGTGCCTCTATCACAGATCGTGCCGCTTCCTGTTGGGCTGCGCAGACGACCGGAACTCCCGGCTTGATGATTCCGGCCTTCTCTGCGGCAATCAGCGCCAGCGTATCGCCCAGAAAAGCCTGATGATCGAGATCGACGGGGGTGATCACACAGGCCGAAGGCCGTGCCACCACATTGGTGGCGTCCAGACGCCCGCCGAGACCGACCTCGAGTATGACCAGATCGGCCCTGTTGCGCGCAAAAAGCAGAAGCCCCGCCGCCGTCAGAACTTCGAAGACAGTGATGGGATCGCCCGCATTGACGCGCTCGATTTCTTCGAGCGTTACGACAAGAGCGTCTTCACTCACCAGTTTTCCGGCAATACGGAAACGCTCGGTGACGTCCACCAGATGGGGGCTGGTCATGACATGCACCGACCATCCCGCCGCCTCGGCGATGGCGCGCAGCGTGGCGCAGGTGCTGCCCTTGCCATTGGTGCCTGCCACATGAATGACCGGGGGTAGCGAACGCTCTGGATTACCCAGCTTCCCCAACAGGGCATGAAGGCGATCGAGAGAGAGGTCTATGAGCTTGGGATAAAGCGCCTGAACCCGGGCCAGAACGGCGCCGGTCCGACCCTCATATTCATCGCTGAGCTTGGCCGGGGGCGCTTTGGTCGTCATGGAAATCATCCGGGAGGCAGCAAAAAACCCGCTCTGTCGACAGAGCGGGGGCAGTCAGTCTGTCTGTCAGGCGGCTTCGACTGTCGCCACTGCGGCAGGCTTGTTCATCATCATGCCGATCAGGCTGCCAAGCTTCGCATGCAGGTCATGACGCGACACGACCATATCGACCATGCCATGGTCGCGAAGATATTCCGAGCGCTGGAAGCCTTCAGGCAGCTTTTCGCGCACCGTGTCCTGAATCACGCGCGGACCGGTAAAGGCGATGAGCGCCTCTGGCTCGGCAATCTGGACATCGCCCAGCATGGCGAAAGACGCCGAGACACCGCCTGTCGTCGGGTTTGTCAGCACAACGATATAGGGCAGACCGGCATCCTTGAGCATCTCGACGCCGATGGTCGTGCGCGGCATCTGCATGAGCGACAGAACGCCCTCCTGCATACGGGCGCCGCCAGAAGCCGTGTAGATGACGAGCGCGGCCTTTTGCAGCACGGCCAGACGACAGGCAGCAATGAACGCCTCGCCAAGCGCCGTGCCCATCGTGCCTGCCATGAATTCATAGGCCATTACCGCCACGACCGCGTCGTGACCGCCAATCTTGCCATGGGCGACGGCCAGCGACTCATCGAGATGAGTCTTGGTCTTGGCGTCTTTCAGACGATCGGCATATTTCTTCTGGTCGCGAAAGCCGAGCGGATCGCTGGGAACCTTGGGCAGTTCGATCCTGGTGTATTTGCCATCATCGAACGTCCAGTCGAGGCGCTCAGTGGCCTTGACCTTGCCGTGATGGTTACAATGCGGACAGACGCGCTGTGCCTTCTCCAGATCCTTGATGAGGATCATCTGCGAGCAGGAGTCACAGCTGGTCCAGAGATTATCGGGCACCTCGCGCTGCAAAAGGCCACGGATTTTCGGTCGAACGTATTCGGTCAGCCAGCTCATCTTGATCCTACTTCTCGCCTGTCCCGCATGCGGAAAGCCCCATGCGCCGGGACGCTGCGGTCTGGATGGCTCCAGTCACTATGAGGGTGCTTTTAGCGATCTTCTGATCGTAATGCCAGTTCCACAAGAAAGGGCGGCTCCTGCTGAAAGGGCCGCCCTGCCTGTCACTTCCCGATCGAAAGAAGCCGGCGCACTCAGGCGGCAGCTTCCTCCTGCTCGTCTTCGGAGACGATGCGCGTCTGGCCACGCGTCGGGCGGAAGCGCTTTTCATGCAGGGCCAGTTCAATATCCTCAAGCGTGGCGCCCGCCGTTTCAGGCACGAAGAAGAAGATGAACAGCACCGAGGCCAGATTAATGGCGGCATAGAACCACATCGTGCCGCCAAGCGTGATGAGCTGCACCAGTGTCAGCGCTGTCCCGGTTACCAGCAGATCGGAGCCCCAGAGCGTTGCGGCATGAAGGCTCGTGGCCTGACCGCGCATCGACAGCGGGAACATCTCCGCTCCAAGCAGCCAGCCACAGACCTGGATACCGCCCGAGTTGAACGCCATGAACAGCAGCAGAAACACGATCACCAGGTAGGACCCGACACTGTTCGGTGCGGGATGCATGGCGAACACGATGCCGAGCCCGATAAGGCTCACGATAGAGCCCGGTCCCATGATCAGCATGAGACGCCGACGCCCGACGCGGTCGACGATCAGGCAGCCAATGAAGGTCATGATGCAGTAAGTGATGGCAACGCCCAGAGACGCCATGAGGGCGGAAGACGCCCCGAAGCCGGCATCGCGCAGGAAGGTGGGCGCGTAATAGATCATCATCTCCAGGCCGCCGCACTGAGTGAAGAACGCCACACCCAGCGCTGCCACCAGAGCAGGGCGTACCCAGGGGCGGAAAAGCCCTTTCCAGCCGCGGTTCTTCGGATCGGCAGCCTCCGCATTTTCGCGCATTTCGCGCACTTCCTTGCGGATGACCTTCTTGGACGTACGAATACGCCCCAGCTCGATGATAGCGCGCTTCATGCCTTCGTTTTCTGCCGTCCAGCGCGGGCTCTTGGGCATGAAGAACATCGAGACGAAGACGATGGCCGCAGGAAGGGCGGCGAGGCCGACCATCGGACGCCAGCCCCAGGCTTCGCGCTCGGTATAGCCGATGATATTGGCCAGAAGAATGCCAAGCCCGATCGCAACATTGAACATGGTCACCAGTGTGCCGCGCTTCTCGGCGGGGGCCAGCTCGGAGATATACATCGGCACAACCTGGGTCGAGCCGCCCACGGCAAAACCAAGGAACACGCGCGACACGATCAGCAGCCAGACATCGGGCGAGAACGCACAGGCCAGCGCCCCCAGAACGAACACCCCGCTCACTAACGTCACGCAAGCGCGGCGACCGTATTTTTCAGAGAACGATCCTGCCGCCAGCGCGCCGAGAATGGCGCCTGCCAGAATGGCTGAAGCCACCATCTCCTGCATCGTGCTGCTGAGATGGAAATCATCCGAGATCAGCAGCAGGGCACCCGAGATAATGCCCGTGTCATAGCCGTAAAGGCCACCGCATATGGCCGCCACGACGGCGGCCAGAATCAGGATGTATTTCGCGTAGGGCGAAACCTCGATCGGATGATCGTCGTGATGCGTCGCTTCGGGGCGAACCGTCTCTGAATTATTTTTCATGACGATATAACCGGGTACCCGCTATTTGGTTTAAATTCGCAGGGTAAAAAGGAAAAAGGAGCCTTTCATGGCCAGACCGACCAAGCAAAAAGCCGACGTGCCCACGATCAATGTACGTGAGCTGATCATCATGCACATCCTGCTGGCAGCCTTTATCGTGGGAATCATGCTGCTCGACTGGCATCTCAACTGAACAATACCCGCCTCGTCATCGCGGGTTGAATAGTCAGCGCGTTACCGGGGCAAGAAATCGCACCGCGACATAGCTGAGTGCAGCGCCGAGGCTGATCCAGAACGATACTGGCGCATCGGTATACCAGGACAGAACGAGCCCGCCCCATGACAGCGCCAGCGCCAGAAGGGCCGAGCAGGACAGACCTGCCCAGGGGGCGAGACCCAGCCTCAGCGCGCAGGCGGCCGGGCCGACAAGCAGACTGAACACCAGAAGAATTCCGGTCGTTTCCGAACAGATGGCCGTTGCCAGTGCCACAAGGCTCATGAAGCCGCAGGCGACGAGCCTCAGTCTGACGCCTCTCGCGGCCGCCAGATCGGGGTCGAGACTCGCGAAAAGCAACGGACGAGCCAGAAAGCACAGCCCCGCCAGACAAAGCCCAGCGAGCAGGAACAACAGACGCAGGGTCGCGTGATCCACCCCAAGCACATTGCCGAACAGAAGCGCAGTCGTGCTGCTGACCGGCGCATGCTGCCATTGCAGAAACAGAAGCCCCAACCCGAGACTTGCAGCCAGAACGAGCCCGATTACGCTGTCCCGGTGATTAGCGGTGGCGGCATTGGCGCGCAGATCACCTTCCGCCTCCCAGCCCAGAACCAGTCCGGCGGTCACGGCTGAAAGCGCCATGCCCATGAGCGGTGACAGCCCGATCAGCACAGCCCCCGTCGCCCCGGCAAAACCGATATGAGACAGGGCGTGCCCGGCGAAACTCTGGCCGCGCAGCACCAGAAACCAGCCGACCAGCCCGCTCAGCACTGCCACGACACCGGAAGCCAGAAAGGCATTCTGCATGAATTCATAATGCAGCATCGCTCAGCTCCAGTTTGTGCTTGGAGATCTGCAACAGATGATCGGCAAAAGGTCTGACCGCCTCAAGCCCATGGCACGACATCAGCACCGCCATGCCTGTCTCGCGGCAGCGCGCCAGCAGCATGGTCAGGATTTTATGCTGCCATTCGATATCCATGCCGCTCAGCGGTTCATCGAGAATCAGCAAAGCGGGGCTGTCGAGCAGCGCCTCGGCCAGAAAAAGCCTCTGTCTTTCCCCACCGGAAAGCTGGCTCAGAGGCTGCTCGGCCAGTGCCTCGGCGCCGGTGAGCGACAGCGCGGTCCTCAGGCCCTTCGCAATTCCACGCCCCCAGCCCGGCAGACCGAAACGCGTGCCGTGCCACGATGCGGCAATCAGGGAACGCCCCGTCATCTGGGGAGCAGGCAGCCTGCGCTCCTGCGGCATATAGCCGATCATTTGCCGCGCGGCCTGCGGCGTGCGGCCCAGAACCGTAATCCTGCCCTCGCGAGCGGGATGCAGCCCGAGAAGGGCACGCATCAGCGTGGTCTTTCCGTGGCCGTTGGCTGCCGCCAGCACAGTAAAGCTGCCCGGCGCCAGAGCGAGATCGGTCTTTTCGACAAGCACGCGTGCACCATGGCTCAGCGTCACCCGATCCAGCCGGATCGCAGAAGGGGTCTCAGCCATGAATACCGAGCGCGGTAGCCAGCCGGTCGAGCCGGGCTTTCATCCAGTCCTGCCAAGGCTGCCCGGACTCGGGAAATTCGTCGAAGCTCACAACGGCCACATGCGATTTCCGCGCCAGCGCCTCGATACGGGCCAGAGACGGACTTCTGACAGCCGGATTGACGATCAGAATCCGCACCTGATTTTCGCGAAGCGCATCTTCCAGACGCGCGACGTCACGTGGCGCCGGATCGTCATGATTCATGGTTGCCATGGCAAATTCCGGGTCGATCACCTCGATCCCGAGCGCCTGAAGCAGCGGCCCGCCCACGGGTTCGGCCACAGCAATTTTCATGCCCTGCGTCTGGGGGCGGAGCTTTTTCAGCCGCTCGGCAAGGGCCGCGATCATGGCGTTAAGATCGCTCTGACGTGCGCCGATCGCCGCCGCGTCACCTGGCAGACGCCCAACCAACTCGGTCGAGAGCGCGGCGACCAGGCGTCTGACCGCTTCGGGATCGTCGAAGAGATGGGGGTTGTCGGTTGGGCCAAGTCCTGCCAGCGAGGCGACGGAAATCACATGGCGCGACGCACTGGGCTGGGCAGCCAGCAAAGGAGGTACCCAGTCATCATAATGTCCGCCCATCATCAGCACGATATTGGAATCGGCCAGCTTGCGCGCCATATCGGGCGTGACCTGAAAATCATGCGGGTCGATGCGCGGCGAGGTGAGAATACTGGTCGTGCTGACGGTGCTGCCCCCAAGGGTTTCGGCCAGATCGCACCAGAGCGCCTCGGCACAAAAAATCCTTACCGGCTCGGCTCTGGCAGAGCCCAGCAAGGTCAGAAAGCAGATCAGCAGGAACAGGGTCTGGCGCAAAAAAGTCGCCTTTAGTTATATTATAACGACTGAGATACGCGATATAGAGGCGGAACTCTGGTCAGGACAAGCCGGAAAAGGAATTCCTTCATGCTCAGCAGCACGGCCACGACCGAACTGGACCCGTTCTCCCCCCAGATTCTCGCGCTGCTCGACCGTGCTGCCGCGTTTTGTACCACACGTGCCAGCCGCCTGACCGATACCAGGCGCCTCGTGCTGGGCCTGATTCTCGATAGCAGCAAGCCTGTCGGCGCGTATGATATTCTCGACCATCTTCGGCAATATCAGCGCAATGCCGCGCCTCCCACGGTCTATCGCGCGCTCGATTTTCTACTGGCTCAGGGCCTGATTCACCGTATCGAGCGCATGAGTGCCTTCATCGGCTGCGCTCATCGTCTGGAGTGCCATCATGGTCACGGTTGCGGCCATCGTGCCCAGTTTCTGATCTGTAGCGGCTGCGGCGCGGTCAGCGAGGTGGAAGACAGCGAAATCTCGCACGCCATCGCCAGTGCCGCGCAGAAGATCGGTTTCAAGCCGCATCAATCGACGGTCGAAATCGAAGGGCTCTGCGCTATTTGCCAGCAGGGCTGATCTTTCTGAACCGCGTGTTGCGCCATGTCCCGCGCTGACAGCTTTCCGCTTACGGGCGGTGCCCTGCACTCCCGCCGCAAACGCATGACCCGCGTCTCGAAACAGGAAGACGCACCTCGCGAGCAGCCTGACCTGTTCGATTATGTCCCCCCAGTCAGACGCACCCGCCTGATGCCGGAAGAAGCTCCTCTTCTCATTGTCACGACGCGCGCTTTCTCCGAGAAAGAGCGCGATGATGGCTGGCTTTACAGCCTACTTCCTGCTGCACAGGCGCGGTCTATGATGGAGGAGGGGCTGACGCTGGATGCCCGCGCGCCCCTGATGTTCTGCGAACGGCCTGCGCTGTTGCCGCTCTTTGCCGCCGCTGCCGAAGAGCCTGCCGAGACCGGGACGACTCTGCTGCGCGTACGTAGGACCCATGTCGCGCCCTGGCTGGAAGATGACCCCGATATGAGTGCGCGTCTGGGCGCAGCCTGCTATCTGCTGTCGCGACAGATACCGATCGGCTGAAGCCGGTTTCTACTCCTGATCGTTATATAAGGATCCAGTCATGGACGATATCGCCCTCGCTGAAGTCACGCGCGGTGGACGCATCGAATCCCTTCATCTCGGCCGTATCGCTGTTATGGACGATACCGGCCGGGTCATTCAGGCACATGGTGCCACTGACAGGCCAGTTTTTCCACGCTCGACGGTCAAGGCCCTTCTGGCCCTGCCTCTGGTGGAAACCGGCGCTGCCGACCGCCTCGGTCTGACCGATGCCGAGCTGGCGCTGGCCTGCGCTTCTCATGGCGGTGAACCCCGCCATGCCGAAACCGCTGCCGCCATGCTGGCCAAGGTCGGCCAGACCCTGACCTGTCTCGAATGCGGCGCCCATTGGCCAACCTTCGACGAGGCCGCCCACGCCCTTGCCGCTACGGGCGCGACACCGACTGCTCTGCATAATAACTGTTCAGGCAAACATGCCGGTCTGATCTGCCTTTCGATCGACCAGTCTCTCGACCCGGCAGGCTATATCGACCCCAGTCACGAGGCGCAGCGCCAGGTGACCGATGCGCTTGTCATGGCAACATCCATCCCACATAATGAGGACAATCGCGGTCTCGATGGCTGTTCCATGCCGACCTACGCCATCCCGCTTTCGGCGCTGGCTACAGGTTTCGCCCGTTTCGGCACAGGAAGAAATTTTTCATCGGGTCATGCGTCGGCAGCCGCACGTCTGCGTTCTGCTGTCGCGTCCGAGCCCTTCATGGTGGCAGGGAGCGGACGTTTCGATACGATATTGATGGCGCATTTCGGTAGCCGAATCTTCTGCAAGATGGGTGCAGAAGGGGTGATGGTCGCGTCCGTGCCCGAACTTGGGCTGGGCATTGCGATCAAGACCGATGATGGCGCGAACCGGGCGGCAGAGGTGGCTTTAGCCTCGCTTCTGCTCGGGTTCGATGAGGCTGGCTGGTCTGATTCAGACCGCGCCGTGCTGACCGGATTGTCGCATCAGGTGATGAAAAACTGGAATGGACGAGAAGTCGGCACGTTGCGTGCCGCTGGAAAAGGATAAGACCAACCCATGGCGATAGATACAGAGGCCGGAAACACAGAAGGCGGACTGGCGTCGGTTTTCGATGCAACAAAATTCAAGATTGTGGTCATCGGCGTGCTGGCAGCTCTTGCCGGTCTGATGTCCGGTCTGGATATCGGCGTTGTTGCCGGTGCACTCGATTTCTTCGCCAAGCAATACAACGCCTCGACCTTCGCGCAGGAATGGGTCGTCAGCTCGATGATGGCCGGTGCAGCCGTGGGTGCCCTCGCGGCTGGCTGGATGGCCCATGCACTGGGGCGTAAGCGTTCGCTCATCGTCGGCGCCTCGATTTTCGTGATCGGCTCGATCGGCTGCGCGCTCAGCTGGTCGATTCCCTCCATGATCTGCTTTCGCGTGGTCATGGGTCTGGCTGTCGGCATTTCCGCCTTCACGGCCCCACTCTACCTGTCCGAGATTGCCAGTGAGGCAACCCGCGGCGCCATGGTGTCGACCTATCAGCTCATGGTCACGGTCGGCATCTTCATTGCCTTCCTGTCCAACACCTATTTCTCGTATTCGGGTGACTGGCGCTGGATGTTCGGCGTGGCTGCCATCCCGGCCGCTCTCTTCCTGCTGGGCGTGCTCTTTCTGCCTTACAGCCCGCGCTGGCTGATCATGCAGGGGCGCCATAAGGAAGCGCGCGAAGTTCTGCTCTCGTTGCGTGAAGACCCGCTTGAAGCTGCCAAGGAGATCAAGGCGATCCGCGAGCAGCTCGAGATCAAGCAGCACGGCTTCGAACTGCTCAAGACCAACTCGAATTTCCGTCGCTCAATCGCGCTCGGCATCATGTTGCAGGCCATGCAGCAGCTCGCTGGCATCAACATCATCATGTATTACGCGCCGAAGATCCTCTCCAGCGCGGGTTTCGATGCCACCTCGCAGATGTGGTGCACCGCCATTATCGGCCTTGTGAACATGCTCGCGACCTTCATCGCGGTCGGTCTTGTCGATAAATGGGGCCGCAAGCCCATTCTGTATATCGGCTTCTCCGTCATGGCGCTCGGCATGGCCGCTCTTGCCGTGCTGCTCAACACGGACATGTCTGGCGAGACCTCGAAGTTCATCGCGATCTTTCTGCTGCTGCTGTTCTGCACGGGCTTTGCCATGTCAGCCGGGCCGCTCATGTGGGTGCTGTGCTCCGAAATCCAGCCCATGCAGGGCCGTAATCTCGGCATCTCGCTCTCCACGCTTACCAACTGGATCACCAACATGGTGGTTGGAGCCAGCTTCCTGACGCTGATGAATACCTTCGGTACCTCGGGCACGTTCTGGCTCTTTGCCGGTCTGAACGCCTCGTTCATCCTGCTGACGTTCCTCTTCGTGCCGGAGACCAAGGGCATGTCGCTGGAAGTCATCGAGAAGCGTCTCATGGCAGGCGAGAAGCTTCGCAAGCTCGGACGTTAAGGTTACGCGGGGCGCTGCCCCGCCACCCGGAAAGGGGCTTGCCCCTCTCCTTCCCCTCAAATGGGTTTTCAAAGGGCGACCGCCCTTTGGTGGGGGCTGGGGCAGAGCGAGGCAAATGAAGCAAAAATGAAGATTGTACGAAACTTGCTGCGTCTCTCTTTGCGAGAGGGGGCAAATGCCGGAAATTAGGGGAGTTCTTACGCGAAGGCTGCCAGAAACATGCTTCAATTCGCCCCGTCCTCTACCGGTTCGCTCGTTATGCTGGCGATCTGTTTCCTGCTGGTTTGCGTCTTCGAGTTTGCCAATGGCTTTCATGACACGGCCAATGCTGTCGCTACGGTCATCTACACCAACTCACTGAAGCCACGCGTGGCGGTTATCTGGTCGGGGCTGATGAACCTGCTAGGCGTGCTGCTGGGCGGGATCGCAGTGGCTTACACGCTCGTTGAGCTGCTGCCCCCCGATGTGCTGACGCCGCCCAATGGCAATCCGGCAGTGCCGATGCTGGTGGCCCTGTTCGGCACGGCTCTGGCGTGGAATCTCTGCACCTGGTGGTTTGGTATTCCCAACTCTTCGTCGCATTGCACGATCGGTGCGCTTATCGGCATTGCGATAGGGGATTCCTTCGTCCATGCACGGGCTCTTGGGCATAGCGTGGATTGGGGGCAGATCTGGAAAGTGCTTCGGGCTCTGGCAATTTCGCCTTTGCTTGGCTTCTTTCTGGCTGGGCTGCTGTATCTGATCATTCGCTTTGCGATCAAGATGCCAGCGTTGTTCACACCGCCGAAACCGGATGAGAGCCCGCACCCCGTTGTACGGGCGCTGCTGATCCTGACCTGCACCTCGGTCAGCTTTTCGCACGGAAGTAATGACGGACAGAAAAGCATCGGTCTGATCATGCTGACGATTATCGGCCTCATGCCTGCCAGCTTCGCCATGAACCCCGACCATCCGGCAGATCGTGCGCAACTGGCGCAGGTAGCCCGGCAGGCTCGCCCCTTGATCGAGCAATACGATCGCTACAGCTTCAAGCCCGATGCTCTGGCCGCGATCGACAGCCTCGTGAGGGTGGACAGCCCTGCGACGCCCGCGCAGATCCGCGGCGATGTTTATGAGATCCTCTCCGGGCTGAGAGATGTGAAAGCCAATCCGGCATCGTCAGGTAGCGAGAAGGCGACAAGCGACCGTCTGGCGAGAACGCTGCGCCCTACAGTTGAATATGCCCCTTACTGGGTGCGTATCCTGAGCGCGCTTTGCCTCGGGATTGGTACCATGATCGGTTACCGGCGCATCGTCAAAACCCTCGGTGAGGGTATCGGCAAGCGCCACCTCACCCCGGCTCAGGGCGCCGCCTCGGAACTGGTCGGTGCGGGGTTGATCGCATCTGCCGGCTATACAGGCCTGCCGGTCTCGACGACTCACATCATCACTTCGGGTGTGGCGGGCACGATGGTTACTGCAGGTTCAGGCATCAATATGCGCATGCTCACCAAGATCGCCCTCGCCTGGATCTTCACTCTGCCGATCACCATCACCGTCGCCGCCTGCGCCTTCTACGCGCTGGACTGAGGGACGCTTTTTTCTGGAACAGGCATGAGTCACAGGGCGCGCAAACCACCGCGCCTCAGACCGCCTGAAGCGTAAAGCACTCCCAATCGCTGGGCTCGGTGCGATCGCAGCAAAGCCGACCGTCGGAGACGGCGCAGAGAAAGCGATGCGTCTCGCTGCTGAAAAAAGTTACCCTTCCATCGGGAAACCGATGAAAGCGGTAGTAGAGTGTTGCCCCCTGATTATTGTCCTTTTCAACTGACAGGCAGTCACCCAGAGGGGTCGTGAGCGCCGCCCAGCCCTGTCGACCCAGATAAGCCACCAGCTTGACGATACGTTCCCCTTCACCGCTACCGTGATGCACGATGCCGGTCTGACGGTCGATCTGCACGAAACTCTTATGGTCAGTTTGAAGCGTGTAGGCATTTTCTCTGTCGACGCCTTCAGGGTCGTGTGTCGTGACATCGCGCCAGAAGCGCGCAGAAACGAGATCGATCAAGGCACGCGCAGCTTTTATGGGATCCTCAAGACGGTACAGTGCCGGTTGGCCCGGAACAAATTTTTCAAGCTTGATTCCGGGGGCGGTCACGTACCGTATACGGGCCTTGTTCGCCCGATCCATAAGCGCAAAATTCGAGGAAATCAGCCCATCGCAGGTCATGGCTATACCTGCGGGTCTAGGGCAGAAAATGTCGTTGTGAAAGGCAGAGCCGACAAAGCCGGTTGTCGGCCGGTGTTCGGAAAAGAGGCGCAATTGCTGCCTCAGACGCAGTGTCTCGGGAGCAACGATCGAAAATCCTTCTCGCGCAAGATAGGCAGCAACGTCACGCTCACCGTCGATGAGACGCATCTGGCTATTGCATCCCGCCCGAGACAGATAGATCGGTCGCCCATCGGCGATATCCTCGCCATAGGTTTCACCGAGATCGTTACAATACTTGGCAAAAACGCGATGGGCAAAATGGTTTTCCTCGAACGACGTTCCTGCAATGATAAGCAACTTCACCCGCGTGGGCCGCTCAAAAACGACGAAGTCGTCGCGACCTAGCTCAAGCAGGGAAAAGAAGTCAGCCAGCCAGGGAAGCGCGAAAAGAGAGGCGAGTGTTTTCTCGGCGTGGACGAGAATCTTCAGCCCACCATAGACCTGACGTCCGCACCAGTAGCGAGGCAGGGTTTCGGTGATGAAGTGACCATAATGAGGGACAATGTTACCACCATAGAAATAAGCCGGTTCGGGCGACGGGGGAAACGCGCCCGACGGGCTGATGCAGCAACTCGCTGACTGTCCCAGAGCGGCGTTCGGCCAGCCGCGACGGGGCCCAGCAGTGGGAATCATACGGCCATAAAAATCGTACACCCCGTATTGTGAGTCATAATGTCCAGGAATTCTGGGCAGATAGAGCGTATCATGAAAGGTCTGAATCGGAGGGTCGATGTCGAAAACCTTCAGACCGTAATCGACGCAATGAGATTCTTCGACCATAATATATGAGATTATCTTTCTCTATTATTTTGCATTCGATATATAGTCATATATTAGATTTCATATCATATCGAATTCGAGAAAATTCACAAATATATTACCTGCTTTATCTCATGCCGTGACCTGAACGGTTTCTGATAGGCAGCTGCTTTACAGTCCTGCCTCAATTTTTTCTTCCTTGCATGCAAGTTTCACGAACCCGTGACCTTTTGCCGCGTTCGGGAAAACGCAAATCTGATGCACGGGAGTTTTGGCTCGATGATTGCTCCGTTCTGGTCACGAGGTAAGCGTAAACTCTGCACAGGCTGCGGTAACGATGCCGGATTCGACCTGCCTATTACCATGGCCTTCCAACCGATCGTCGATCTCACAAACCGCCGTGTCTTCGCTTATGAGGCGCTCGTTCGTGGAACGAATGGCGCCAGCGCACAGGAAGTCTTGTCCCGCGTCACGCCTGAAAATCGCTATGCCTTCGACCAGAAATGCCGTGTTACCGCGATTGCCCTGGCAGCAGAGCTTGGGCTCGCCGAACAGGGCGCGCTCTTGTCGATCAATTTTCTACCTAATGCCGTCTACGAACCCAGCGCCTGTATCGGGGCGACACTCGAAGCGGCGCAGCGCGTTAATTTTCCGACGACGAACATTCTTTTCGAGTTCTGCGAGAATGAAGCTCTGGACACTAACCACCTCCTTCATATCCTGCAGAGCTACGAGACAATGGGCTTCAAGACGGCGATCGACGATTTTGGCGCCGGCTATGCTGGCCTCAACCTGTTGGCGCAGTTTCAGCCTGATTATGTGAAACTCGACATGGGTCTCTCACGCGATATCGACACCACCCCCGTCAAGCAAGTCATGATGCGCCATACGGTTGCCATGCTCGAAGGGCTCGGCATCACGCCCATCTGCGAAGGCGTGGAAACTGCAAGCGAGGCCAGCGCCCTCGCAGAAATCGGGATCTCGCTGCAACAGGGCTACGTGTACGCAAAACCTGCTCTGGCAGAACTCCCCATGGTGCATTGATCGGGCTGTCTGGTGAGAGATTTTCCCCCCCGACCTTCGATTTGCAAGACCTGTTCGTTTATTCCGCAAGCCGTTGATATAACTACGCTAGTATCAAAAACTCACGCTGGCGTATCCGGCTTTCTATCCGGGTAGGCGCCACGATTTTATAACTGGCCCATATGCCAAGATGGCGAAAGACCCCCAGATCGAGGATCTTTCGCATCGCCAGGGCTATTCGATAAAGCCGACTTCAAACTTTGCCTTGCCCGCAAGCGACTGCAAGTTGGTGTTTTCGGGGTAGGACTTCATGAGCGGGAAGAATACCGACCCGCCGATAATACTACGGCCGTCAGCGTCTTCAGGACGCAAGCCCCAGACATCCTGATACGTCATCGGCACAGTTTGACCGTTCACAGTCGTATTCCCGATATACATCATGATGTGACCGGGAATGTGAATGAGCGTGGTAAACGGCTTGCCGTTTTTAACGAGATAATCGAGCCGCGCCTCCACATCTGCCTTGCCCAGATCGACGGTGCGGCTTGTCGCCTGGATCTGTGCCAGCGAGTTGCGCGGCATGAGGATGCCAAAGGGTATGAGCAGACTACGCAGCTCCGCCGAGCAGTCGTTGTAGAAGTTATAATTGCCCCAACCATAGGGACGGTTGACAAGCGAGCGCACAAGCATGGCGAGATTACTGCGATTCATCGCTAGCGGCATCGGTGCGAAGGCTTGATCCTGGTCTGCGTACCAGGCGATCTGCGCATGTCCTGTGGCATCGCTCACTGGGATAGCCACCTCGGTTACGCCAGATTTAGCACTTCTAAGCGGCAAAATCGTACCGATGCGGGCCGAGAAATGAAAAACGTTATCGTCAAAAATCGAGACGGGCTGACGGGTCGCTGCACCGAGATGTGCTGACGCCATTTTGACCCAGCTATTCACGAACGGCTCACGTGCCTGAGCGATATCCTCATAATGCACCCAGCCTGTGACATCCGACGAGACAACATATCTCCAGCGATGATCGCGACTGACGGTCAGTGTGTAGACAGGTGTACCAGGCCGCACAGACGACATCTGAAGATTATCGAACGGATAGCCCTCGCCTGCCTTGCGCGGGTCGTTATAGGCGGGATCATCTGTAGGGAGCACCCGCACAAGGGTTTCCCGCAGAGCGATACCGCGATTGGCAGCGTGATAGCCGTTATCGATCTCTACCGCGGCGTTATCGCGCACCGCATTTTTCCACGCGTCATCGTGAATTCTGAAGTTCTGCCCCCAGGACTGACGCGCCGCACCCAGATAAGCATTGATACCCCAGTCGCGCGTGCTTTCCACGCCGGTTGCGAGCATCTTGCCCATAAAGACAGGATTCCAAGGGGAATGGCCGTCATCGCCCATACCGAAATATTGTGATTTCAGCGCCGCGAAATAACGCTGCTGGGTTGCAGCGTCGATAAGGACCGCAGTCGGGTCAGCGCCGGCCAGGATCCATTGATCGACCGACTGCGAGTAGTTTGTAAGAGGGAAAACGGATTTGGTCGGGTCGATATAGTCTGGGTTCAACCTCGCTGCGTCTTGAGGCGCACGAACCGGTCCGCTCTGACAAGCAGCGAGGACAAGAGGCGCGATAAGCCAGGACGAACGTAGTATCTGGGTGGGAATTCGATGTCTCAAGGCATTACCTCTTGTTCAAGGAGAATATAGTTCCAATATACACGAAAACAGGATAAAATGTAGTTCGCGATACTCTATCCGGTGATGCCGCCTTTCCTTTCAATACGTGCATGTCTAGGCTGAGGACTCATAGCCAAAACAAGACTGTTGCGGCGAGGCAGACTGCGGAGAAGAAGACGGTCGGGCATCTGTCGTAGCGTGTTGCGACCCGTCTCCAGTCCTTGAGCCTGCCGAACATGATCTCGATACGGTTGCGTCTTTTGTATTTCCGTTTGTCTTATTTGACCGGTTTTGAACGAGATTTTCGGCCAGGAATACAGGGTTTGATCCCTTTCTCCTCCAGGGCATCCCTGAACCAGTCAGCGTCATAGCCCCGGTCTGCCAGCATCCATTCGGCTGATGGCAGACTGCCCAGAAGGGCAGCAGCACCAGTATAATCACTGATCTGACCTACTGTCATGAAGAAGTCGAGCGGACGTCCGTTCCGGTCAGTGACAGCATGTAGCTTCGTATTCATCCCGCCTTTGGTCCGCCCGATCAAACGGCCTGGGCCCCCTTTTTTAACCGCAGGCTCGAAGCCGTGCGATGGGCCTTGAGATTAGGTCGCATCAATCATGATTGTCTGAGGCTCTGCCTTGCCAGTAGCCAATCCCTCCATCATGCGGATGAAGATCCCCATAGCACTCCAGCGCTTCCAGCGGTTGTAGAGCGTCTTGTGTGGACCGTATTCCCGAGGCGCATCACGCCAGCGCAGACCATTTCTGTTCACGAAAATGATCCCGCTCAACACACGACGATCATCAACGCGAGGTTTGCCATGCCTCTTCGGGAAAAAGGGCCGCAAACGATCCATCTGCTCTTACGTCAGCCAATACAGGTCACTCATCTTCAGTCTCCTCACAGAGCCTGAATCAGATCTCCGCCATCAAATCAATGGGTCCTGGGCCTAATAAGTGACAGCGTACGACTGCGGAAATCAATGTCTTTCCAGCAGAGAGAAACGGACTACGATAAACGGCAGGCTTGTTCGATCGACCATCTGACGAGCCACATATCATCGGCATGCTCGGATGTCGAAACGATCTCTACGAGGCGGTCATATTCACTTTGGTAACTGTTCTCACCATCAAGCATCGCCAACCGCCTGTTACGCTTCCTGTCAGCGCCTTGCGGCCGTTTCACAACCCTGCCCGAAGCATGATTGACCGTATGGATATCCCATTCACTGATCGCATGCTGAACGATGCTGGCGAGGAGATTGAGCCGCTTGACCACGGTCGCTGGCGCATAACCGTCCGACAACATGCGCTCGCGAAAAGCCCGAACGTCAGCAGGCTGCCACTTACTTACCATGACATCGACGACAAGGTCATCGAGCAGGGCAGGGATGTGACCCGTACGATCCGCTTGGCGATGGGCCATGCATTCGTCGCGATAGCGTTCCACCAGTCGTCTAAGTGGTGTCTTGTCGAGGGACGAGGTGTCTTTGAACTGGCGAATATCGACTTCAGCGCGTTTTTCAGTGAGCCAGCGACGAGCCTGTGCCGAGGATGCGAAGGTCTTTCTCAGGCGTTTGCCATTGACCATCTTGCGGGCCTGATACTGGCCGGGACCACGGTACCATACGCCCTTGGGGAGCGGTTTACCTGTGGCGGGATCGATGCCTGATCTTTCTGATTCGCTCATGCGAAGCCCCTGATACCAAAGAGCCATAATTTCCTGATTGGCTCAGGAATGGCTCAAAATCAACATTTTGGTAAATCAGGATTTTGCTTCTGATCCGCTGCATCCCGCAGAAAACTGCGATAAATGCCGTGGTGTCCCGTACGGGATTCGAACCCGTGTTACCGCCGTGAAAGGGCGGTGTCCTAGGCCTCTAGACGAACGGGACTGGAGGCGTGAGCGGCTGATTATCCCAGCGTCGGGAAGGGGTCAACCCTAAATCGTGGCAGCGTCCAAAATAAAAAAGCTAAGCATGTCCTGACCTTGCCATTGCTCGCAGCGCAACTGACCGGCTACGTGCAGAACCGGCATGGCCCGGTCTTCCAGCAGGGCCGCATAGGCCTTGTCGGCAGCCCGAAAGACCAGCCCGCGCAGCCTGCCGCCATCCTCGCCTTGCAGGATGACGCGCAGCGTATTGCCGTCGCGACCGATACGCTCGGTCTTGACGGCACGCACGCGGCTTATGGCAATGATCGGCTCTTCATGCCCTGCGCCAAACGGTCCGAGCCGAGCGAGCTGGGTCGCAATCTCTGCCGTGGCACCGCGCAGGCTCAGAATACCGTCGATACACAGCGCGTCATGGCGTGGGCGCTGGCGTGCTTCGGCGAGGGTATCGTCGAGGAACGCGTGGAAGGCCTGAGCCTTGTCCTGTGGGAGAGAGAAACCGGCTGCCATGGCGTGGCCGCCGCCCGTCAGCAGCAGGCCCGACTGGCTCGCGCCGATAATGGCCGCGCCGATATCGATGCCGGGCACCGAACGTGCCGAGCCCTTGATCAGTCCATTCTGCACCGCACCTACCAGTATAGGTCGATTGCATCGCTCGCGCACACGGCTTGCGACGATACCCACCACGCCGGGATGCCAGTCCTCTCCATGCAGAAAAAGCGCGGCATGGCCCGCTTCGAGCTGCGCTTCGGCCTGCTGATAGGCTTCTGTCAGAATATCCGCTTCGACGGTCTGGCGCTGGCGGTTGATCTCGTCGAGTTTTTCCGCCAGCGCGCGCGCTTCGAAGGCATCGTCGCTGAGCAGGAGCGTCACCCCAAGCTCGGCCTGTGCAATGCGCCCACCTGCGTTGATGCGTGGTCCGATGCCGAAGCCGCAGGCCATGGCGCTGGCCGTCTCCTTCACACCAGCCACAGAGGCCAGGGTAGCGAGACCAAGCCGCTCGCCTCTTCCCATGACGCGCAGTCCCTGCGCCACAAAGGCGCGATTCAGATCGCGCAGCGGCATGACATCGCAGATTGTCGCTAGGGCCACGAGATCGAGCTTGCGCAGCAGGGCGGGTTCTTCATGCGTGTCGAACCAGCCCGACAACCTGAGCGCGCGACAGGTGGCGATGAGGGTCAGAAAAGCTACACTGGTGGCGCAGAGATGCCCAAGGCCGGAATCGCAGTCCAAACGATTGGGATTGACCACGATACAGCTTGGCAGAACCGCCCCATCGGGCTTGTGATGGTCCAGCACGATGATGTCGCCACTCTCGCCTAGCCGGTCGAGCAGCGATACAGCGGCCGTCCCGCAATCGACGCATATCAGCAGCGTGGCGCCTTTTTCGCGCAGCCCTTCAAGCGCAGGGCCGTTTGGGCCGTACCCCTCTTTCTGTCGGTCGGGAATATGGAAATGGACGGCGCAGCCGAGATCACGCAGGGTCTCGGTCAGGATAGTGGTGCCGCAGGCACCATCGACATCGTAATCGCCAAAGACGCCGATCGTCTCACCGGCCCTGACCGCTTCCGCCAGCCGGGCAGACGCCCTGTCCATGTCGCGTAGACAGGAAGGGTCCGGCAGCCAGTCGCGGAGGCGCGGGTCGAGAAAAGCCGCGACACGGGTTGCGTCCACCCCCCGGCTCTGGAGGATGCGCGCCAGAATTTCAGGAATGGCGGCGCGCTGCGCCATGGCCAGAGCCAGTCGTCCATCGCCGGTGGCGAGGCTATCATCGCGCCAGACCCAGGCCCTTCCGCTACCGCTGGAATGGACCGAAAGAACCGGTTCTGGCGAGGCGATGAGTGAGGGGGCGTCAGACATACGCCCCCTTATAGTCTGGGTTCAGTGAGCTGCCCACGTCTTGGTGGAGAAATCGTGACGCCCTTCGATGAAGCGCACCGTCGCCGATTTCGACCGCATGACGATGGAATGCGTGCGGGCAATGGTCGGGCCATAAAAGCGTACGCCACGCAACAACGTCCCGGTGGTGACGCCCGTTGCCGAGAATAGCACGTCGCCGCGCGCCATGTCGTGCAGGCCAAGCTTGCGGGTCGGGTCGTTACCCGGATCCATCGAGCGGGCACGTTCGACTTGGCTCTCATCCTCGAACATGAGGCGGCCCTGCATCTGGCCACCCACGCAACGCACGGCAGCGGCAGCCAGAACACCTTCCGGCGCGCCGCCTGAACCGGCGTAGATGTCTACGCGGCTTTCATCCATACAGGCGGCGATGGCAGCGGCTACGTCGCCATCGGTCAGCAGCATGACGCGTGCGCCAGCTTCGCGGGCACGGGCGATCAGCTCTTCATGACGCTCGCGGTCGAGGGCGCACATGGTGATGGAGGAGATATCCTTGCCCTTGGCCTTGGCAAGATCGCGCAGCGTGGTCTCGATGGGGGCATCGATATCGATTAGATCGGGGGGCAGGTTCGGCCCGACGACCAGCTTCTCCATATAGATGTCCGGAGCGTGCAGGAAATTGCCGCTTTCAGCCAGCGCCACCATGGTCATGGCATTGGGCATGTCCTTGGCGCAGAGATTAGTGCCCTCGAGCGGATCGACGGCGATATCCATCTTCGGCCCGCCAGCGCCCACCTTTTCGCCGATATAGAGCATCGGCGCTTCGTCCATCTCACCCTCACCGATAACGACCGTTCCCTCGATCGCTACCGTGTCGAACGCAGCCCGCATGGCCTGAACGGCCGCACCGTCAGCCTCGTTCTTTTCCCCACGGCCTGTCCAGGCCGATGACGAGATGGCCGCAGCCTCTGTCACGCGAACGAGTTCGAGTGCGAGGTTGCGATCCGTCACTTTATACTTAGGAGAGAAAGGCATCCGGTAAATCCTATCTGTACTCTATCCGGCTGAGCCGGAATTGCGACACGCTCTGTTATGCCGGTAAGTGCCGCCTTTGCCACATCACACAGTCTCGATTTTCATGAGCAGAGGTGTGCCGATGACGGTTTTTAGGGGTTTCAGGGCAGTGAGGACGGAAAGCATGGCCGCTTCACTGGTTTCATGTGTGACAAGCGCAAGCGGTACAACCGTCTGTGAAGTCGCTGGCTGGACCTGTTGTTCTGCCGCGTGCTGCGACAGCGCACGCAGCGAGACACCGTAATCGCGCAGTGCTGCCGTGATATCGGCGACGACACCCGGGCGATCCTGAACGAAGAGCCGCAGATAATAGGCGCCGCGCAGCGTCTCGCGTGGGGCGCAGGCGATCTCGGGCTGGGGCGCCATGCCCCAGACCGGCAACGCCGTGCCACGCGCCAGATCGATCACGTCGGCCAGAACGGCACTCGCCGTCGGGCCTGCACCGGCGCCGCGCCCCTCGATCAGCATGGGACCGCTGAAGGCCCCTTCGGTCAGAACGGCATTGAACACGCCATCGACATTGGCGATGGGTGCCGATTGCGGCACCATGCAGGGGCGCATCGAGGCCTCGATCTGGCCTGAACCGTCGCTGCGTGCACTACCCAGAAGCTTGATGCGATAGCCCATTTCACGGGCAAAGGCCTGGTCGCAGGCGGCGATATTGCGAATACCCTCGACATGCAGGCTGTCGAAGCGCACCGGGCGCCCAAAGGCGAGGCCAGCCAGAATGGCCAGCTTGTGCGCGGCGTCCCACCCGTCGACATCGGTTGATGGGTCGGCCTCGGCATAGCCCAGCGCTTGGGCCTCGGCGAGAATATCGTCGAAATCGCGGCCCGTTTCGCGCATGGCGGTCAGGATGTAGTTGCAGGTGCCGTTCAGAATGCCACCTACGCGGATCAGATGATCGGCAGCCAGACCTTCGCGCACGAGCTTGATGGCAGGGATACCGCCCGCCACCGAGGCTTCAAACAGGAGCGAGGTGTTATTTTCTCCCGCCAGCGTGGCGAGTGTGGCCCCGTGAATGGCGAGTAGGGCCTTGTTGGCAGTCACGACCGGCTTGCCAGCCTTGAGTGCGGCCTCGACCAGCGCGCGGGCTGAGCCTTCGGCGCCACCGATCAGTTCGAGCACCACATCGACCTTGGGGTCGGCGGCAAGGGCGATCGGGTCGTCATGCCATGTCAGACCCGACAGATCGACGCCACGGTCGCGCGTGCGATCACGTGCCGAGACGGCCACCACTTCGATGCTGAGTCCGGCACGGGCCGTAATGGCCTGGGCATTTTCGCGCAGCAGACGCACCACGCCGGCCCCGACTGTGCCAAGACCAGCAATACCAAGATGAAGAGTTTGACCGTTCACGAAACTGCCTCTGCCTGTTGGACGCCATGTTTGTTGAGAAAGGTCTTGATGGCGCGTGTCGCCTGACGCAGGCGCTGCGTGTTTTCCACAAGACCGATACGCACGAAGCCTTCACCATATTCACCAAAGCCAAGACCCGGCGCGACGGCCACGCCAGCCTCTTTCAGCAGGAGCTTGCTGAAATCGACGCTGCCCATTTCGGCAAAGCGCTCGGGGATGGGGGCCCAGGCGAACATCGAGCCCTGGGGCGAGGGAACATCCCAGCCTGCGGCATGCAATCCGCGGATCAGCACGTCGCGTCGCTCGCGATACATGTCGCGAATTTCGGTCACGCAATCCTGCGGCCCGCTGAGTGCTGCCACAGCCGCGACCTGAATGGGGGTGAAGGCGCCGTAATCGAGGTAGGATTTGATGCGTGTGAGCGCCTGGATCAGATGTGGGTTGCCTGCGGCAAACCCCATCCGCCAGCCTGCCATCGAATAGGTTTTCGACAGCGAGGTAAACTCGACCGCAATGTCCTTCGCGCCCGGTACCTGCAGGATCGATGGCGGCGGCTCGTGGCCGAAATAGATCTCGCAATAGGCGAGGTCGGACAGGATCCAGATCTGCTCGCGACGGGCGAAGGCTACCAGCTCCTTATAGAAGTCGAGCGAGGCCGTGAATGCCGTGGGGTTGGAAGGGAAGTTCACGATCAGCGCCGTGGGCTTGGGCACGGAGTGACGCACGGCGCGTTCGAGCGCGCGCAGCATGTCCTCGTCGGGCGTCGCCGGAATCGAGCGCACCGAAGCGCCTGCGATAATGAAGCCGAACTGATGGATCGGATAAGAGGGGTTGGGCACCAGAATCGTATCGCCGGGGCTCGTGATGGCCGAAGACAGATTGGCCAGACCCTCTTTCGATCCGAGAGTCGCGATGACCTCTGTCTCGGGGTTCAGATCTACGCCGAACCGGCGTTCGTAATAGCCTGCCAGCGCACGGCGCAGGCCGGGAATGCCCCTGCTGACCGAATAGCGATGGCTGCGCGGGTCCGCCACAGTCTCGACCAGCTTCTTGACGATATGGGGCGGTGTGGGGCTGTCAGGATTGCCCATGCCCAGATCGATGATGTCTTCACCATGCGCTCGGGCCGCGGCCTTGGCCTTGTTCACTTCGGCGAACACATAGGGCGGCAGGCGACGGATACGGTGAAACTCTTCGGTCATTTTCTCGGCTCGGGGGCACAGGGTTGAAATAAAATTACCGGAGTCAGGGCGACTCCGACAATCTTCACTAACCCGATTCCAGAACCGGCGGAACCTTCCTCAGTAAGGCGAGCGGTCAATTCTCGCACCCCGTCCCAGCGCGCCTGCGCTGATGCGGATATGCGACGCCGGTATACCGCGCAGGATCAGGCTCTGGGCCAGCACGCGTGCCCGAAGCAGGCCGAGCTTGATGCCGAGCACCTGTTCGGAGGGCTGGAAAGAAGTGATCTCGCCAAAGCCCTTGATGAACAGCATGTCGTGCGGGCTGCCTGCGCCCAGAACCTTGCCGATCACGCCATCCTGTCCGCTCGCGATCTGGTCCGACGCCTGATTGAAGCGGATCAGCGTGCCATGCGGCTCAGTCAGATCATAGGCAGGCGGCGCGATATCGGGCAGCGCTGCATCGCGCGGGATGGCGAAGCCCGGGAAGTCGGGTGCGACGGGCGGTAGATCGCCGATCTGGGGCAGTTCGCCCGGTTTGATGGGCGGTGGGGCGAAGCGTGTCACTTCGGGCAGAGCCGCCTCAGAGGCCGGTCTGGTATCGTCCGCCGTCTTCGATCCGGCCGTCTTGGCAACGGGGGTATTCACAGTAGCAGATGGCGTGGCGGGAGGCGTCTGTCCGGGCGCGACGACGCTCATCGACGAGCCGCTCTCGCTACTGGAAGCGCGCGGCTTGGGCGGTGGAGGCGGAGGGGCTGCAATCGTCAGCGGACCATCGGCCACGGCGACATGCTGGCTGAGATTGCGCTGAAGCGTCATACGATCGGTCAAAGCCTGACGGGCCTGCGCGCTGGGCAGATCGACGTTCGTCGTAGGGGTCAGTCCCACGCGTGGATAGGGGCCGTGCACGCCCGGCGCAGGGGGGCGCTGCTTGGCAATCTCGCCGCCCTGATACTGGTTGTACCAGTTGCCGACCGTGTCGACGGCGTCTCTATGCCCACAGGCGGCCAGTGTCATGATGCCCGTCATGGCAAAGCCTGTTCGCAGCCAGCCTGTTTTCTGCATGTTTTCCGATCGACCCTTGCGTTTCTTGTCCGGTTTTCTCGCGCTGGCGCCACCCTAACCGTTCCCGCTCTTTCTGGCGAGATGCTTGATTTGGAGCAAAAATCGGGGGGGCTCTTGTGAGGGGCGCCTATCGAGCGCAACATATAAAGGATGAACAGGCTCCACCGACATAGGAACCCCAGCATGCGTGGTACGACACCCCAGGACCTTTTCCGTCTCGCCCCGCGTCTCGACGATGAAGACCCCGATCCTCAGACCCCCGACGCGCCCGAGCAGAAAGAAGCTGCCGAGAAGCCGCCCGGCGCAGAGATCGAGGGCAAGCTGTTCGAACAGCGCAAGGTGCTGATTTTCGGCGGAATCAACGACAAGGTCGCTCGTGATGTGACGGGGCGCCTCCTTGCTCTGGCAGGCGCGTCCGACAAGCCGATCGACATCTACGTCAATTCGCCGGGTGGCCATGTCGAGAGTGGCGATACCATTCACGACATGATCCGTTTTGTCGATTCCGTCGCTCCGGTGAACATGATCGGCACAGGCTGGGTCGCGTCTGCCGGCGCCCTGATTTTCGCCGCCGGTCGCCCCGAGCGTCGTCTCTGCCTGCCCAACACGCGCTTCCTGCTGCATCAGCCGATGGGCGGCGTGCGTGGCCCGGCAACCGATATCGATATCGAAGCCCGCGAAATCATCAAGATGCGCGAGCGTCTCAATCGTCTCTTTGCCCGTGAAACCGGCCAGTCCTACGAGAAGGTCGCCAAGGACACCGACCGCAATCACTGGATGTCCGCCGAAGAAGCCATTGCCTATGGCCTTGTTTCGCGCGTCATCAGCAAAATGAGCGACATCAAGGAATAAGAAGAGGAAATCTCTCTCATGTCTCGTCTTGAACAACTCTACAGCCATCTTCCCGATGCGCCGTCAGACAAGACCCTGGCCAAGGCCGATTTCGAAGCCCGTCACTGGAGCAGCGCCATTCCCGGCCCGCTCAAGCCGGGCACGGAAGAACACAAGCGTGCCGTGGCCGACATGTTCAGGGAGACGTTCAACCCCTACAAACCTTCGGTCATCGAATGGCCTGAGCTGGACCCCGCAACCCTGCATCGCATCACCTCCCTGCCCATCTGGGACATTGCGGTGCAGACCGAAGGCAAGGCCCGTCTGCGCATGGCGGCCTACGCCGACATGATCGACGACCCGGACATGAAGGACGCCCTGCGTCGCAATGCTTGGGAGGAAAACCGCCACAAGGAGGTGCTCTCCAAGCTGGTCGAGGCCTACAACATCCCGATGGCCCTCGAGCCGCCCTATATCGAGCCGAAAGATACGGAATGGGCCTATCTGGTTACCGGTTTTTCGGAATGCGTCGACAGCTTCTTCGCCTTCGGTCTTTTCGCTCTGGCCGAGCGCGCCGGTCTGTTTCCGATGGAGCTGATCGAAACCTTCGAGCCGGTCATGCAGGAAGAGTGCCGTCACATCCTGCTTTTCGCCAACTGGCTGGCCTGGCATCGTGCCACCATGCCTTGGTGGAAGCGTCCGGTGTTCGAAGCACGCGTTCTCGGCGTTTGGGCTTTCCTCGCCTATGAGCGCATGGATCTGGCGCGTTCGATCGATTCCGAGGGCAACGAGCACACGCAGGACAATAATTTCACCGTGACCGGCGCCAAGGACATGACGGATATCGACATCAAGGTGCCCGAGCTGATGCAGCTCTGCCTTGATGAGAACGATCGCCGCTTCTCCGGCTACGATCATCGCCTGCTGCGTCCCACCACAACGCCGACTCTCGTCAAGACCGGGCTGGCTGCCTATCGTCTGTGGGGCAAGGCTTCCGGTGCGGTGCGTTCACGCCTTGGCCATAAAGCGCAGCACGCCCCTGCATGAGTATGATTGAGCCGGGATCAGAGGCGCACAAGCACTATTTCTGTCAGCAGTTTATCGACACCCATCAGGTGTTCGATCCTGAGACGCTCCCCTGGCCCGAGCTGACGGAAGAAGAACTGTCCCGGCTCCGCGCTGTCCCGTTCTGGCAGGAGGTGTATCATACCGAGCGCCGGGCCGGGGCCATTGTCGACGCCTTTACGCCCCAGATCATCGACCCTGAGGTGAAAGAGGCTGTCAGGCTTCAGGGCTACGAAGAGGCCCGTCATGCCGATCTGATTCGCGTCATGATCGAGCGTTACGGTCTCGATGCCGAGAAGCAGCCGATCGAGAAATTCCCTGCCGATCTCGAGAAAGCTTTCATCGATTTCGGCTTCGGTGAATGTCTCGACGCCTTTCTCGGTTTTGGCGCTTTCAAGAGCGCGCGCCAGTCGCAGTTCCTGCCCGAGAAGATGTTCGAGATCTTCGACATTCTGATGTTCGAAGAGACGCGTCACATCGTCTTCTTCATCAATTACATGGCCTGGCGTGAAAAGCGTCGCGGCCTTGGCCGCGCAAGGCGGTCATTCAAATCGCTGCATTTCTACCTGCGCGCGCTCAGCCGCCTTTTGGGCATGGTGCGTCGTGGGCAGGAGCCCAATGACGGGCGCGATTTCGCCGTGACCCAGACCAATCTCTTTCTCGACGGCTTCTCTTTCCGCGGCTTCGTCGAAGATTGCTATCGCGAAAATGCCCGTCGCATGACGGCATTCGACCCCGGTCTTATGCAGCCCCGGCTGCTTCCCGGCATCGCCGATCTGGCCCTGCGCGGGCTGCGTCTGTGGGACAAGGGGCGCGGTCTGTCGCGCTGACTGGCATGGGGCTCTGCCCCATCCCCCGCCAAAGGGCCGTCGCCCTTTGGAAACCATCAAATAGGGATGAAAGGGGTGCGCCCCTTTCCGGGGATCGGGGCAGCGCCCCGCAAAGTTTGCTTGTTCATTCTCCGGTCGCGCCACCGCCTGCATGGCGACGATCATAACCGCCATAGAAATGGCCGTCGGAATGCGATCCGAGTTTGGCACCGCCAGCAAGAACGCCCTCGGCTGAGCCCCAGGGTTGGTGCGTTTCCAAAGTGTAGCCATGAGCGCGCAATGTGGTCATGACGGGTTCCGACAGGGCGCCGGGTTCGATCTCGACGGCTTCGGGCTGCCATTGTTCGTGAATGCGCGGCATGTCGACGGCTTCCTGAATGGTCATGCCGTAATCGATCACGCCCAGAATAGCTGCGAGGGTGATGGTGGGTATGCGCGAGCCGCCGGGGCTGCCGATGGCCATGATGGCCTTCCCATCCCTGGAGAGGATGGTGGGTGACATGGAAGAGAGCGGCGTCTTGCCGGGCGCGATGGCATTGGCCTTGCTGCCTACGATGCCGAACATGTTCGGCTCGCCGGGTTTGGACGAGAAATCATCCATCTCGTCATTCAGGAAATACCCGGCGCTGCCCGCCATGACCTTGGCCCCGAACCACCCATTGAGCGTATAGGTGACGGACACGGCGTAACCCGAGTGATCCATGATCGAATATTGCGTTGTTTCGCGTTTTTCGGGCTGCGGATCACCAGCCATGAGGCTGGCTGAGGCAACAGCATCTTCGGCAGGGATGCCAGCGCGGATTTTTGCGGCATAAGCCGGGTCGATAAGGTGGGACACGGGGTTCTTGACGAAGGCAGGATCACCCAGATCGCGTCGATCCGAATAGGTGTGACGCATTGCCTCGACTTCCTGATGTGTCGAGAGCGCGCTGTAGAGCCCTTCGGATTTGAGGTCGTAGCCCGACAGAATGTTCAGCATTTCACATAGCGCCACACCGCCTCCGCTTGGTGGCGGGGCGGTATCGATCTGATAGCCACGATAGGTGCAGCGTACCGGCGCCATGACACGCGGTTTATAGGCGCCGAAATCGGCCATGGTCAGCAGGCCGCCATTCTCCTTGCTGACACGCACCGTCTCTTCAGCGATCCAGCCGCGATAAAAGACATCCGGTCCCTTATCGGCGATGGCCTGAAGAGTATGGGCGAGATCCGTCTGTTTGAAGCGCTCGCCAATCGCGAAGGGACGGCGGTCGGCGCGCAGAAAGATTTTCGTGGCATAGGGATCGTTGATGAAGGCCTTGGTCGAGGTGTTCAGCAGGTGAACGTCGTTCTCTTCCAGAGTGTAGCCTTCACCGGCCAGAGCGATAGCAGGGGCCATGACCTTGGCACGCGACAAACGGCCCCAGCGTTTGAGGACGAGATCGAGCCCTGCCACCGTGCCGGGCACGCCGACCGATTTCCATCCGATGGTAGAGAGCCCCTTGATGATCTTGCCATCCTTGTCCTGATACATCGTTTCGGTAGCCGCAAGCGGAGCGTGTTCGCGGAAATCGATGAAATAGGCTTTGCCATCCGGCGTGCGCAGGGTCATGAACCCGCCACCGCCGATATTGCCCGCAGCCGGATAGACGACGGCCAGCGCATAGCCCACGGCGACGGCGGCATCGACGGCATTGCCGCCGTCACGCAGGATCCTTGCCCCGACATCAGAGGCCAGATGCTGCGCCGAGACCACCATGCCATGCGCGCCCAGAGTCGAGGGAATAGGGGGGCGGCTGGTCGTGGCACCGCCGAAATTGAGCGCGTCTCCCCCCGGTGCTGCCTGAGCGGTTGCCAGAGCCGAAACCGAAACTGCGCAGGAAAGGGCGGAAGCAAAAAGGCGCTGGCGCCAGCGACGGGACGGTGAAGCGGGGAGAGCCATGGAGCGGTCCTGAAATCAGTGAGAAAAGGAGGGCGAAGCGGAGAGAGGGGGCGGGCTGAGCGCGTTATTGCTGCGATCGACATCGGGAATGGCGTGATCGGGGTCGATTGTGGCGTTCCGCACGGGACTGCCTCCCTTGAGTGTCACCACATGGGTATTCCCGCCGCTCCAGACTTCTGTCGGAATCACGAGGCGTTCGACGCTGCCATCCTCGCGTGTGACGGCAAGCGTGACCGGCAGAGGCAGCCATCCCTTGTTGCTGATCGTTAGCGAGACGCCTTTCGCCGGGTCATGATCGGGATAATCGATCGCGTCGAGTGCGTAATCGGGACTGCGGTTTTCGAAATACCAGCCACGCCAGAACCAGGAGAGATCCTCCCCGGCATCGCTTTCCATCAGGCGAAAGAAATCCGACGGGGTCGGATGCTTGAACGCCCAGACGGCGATGTAATGGCGAAAGGCGCGGTCGAAGCGTTCCGGCCCCAGAATTTGGCTGCGGAGCAATTCGAGCCCGTAAGCGGCCTTGAAATAGGCCATGGCATGACGATTGCCGTGCCCCGGAATGGTGGAGGCGGTCATGAGCGGGTCATAGACCGGGTCTGTCAGGATCCTGACGATGTCATCGGCAGGCTTGCCCGTGTCGGGGGCGTATTCGCCATCCTGCTTGGGGGCGAACTCCCCCTTGTTGAAATGTTGGGAAGCAAGGGAGTCGATGAAGGTGTTGAAGCCCTCATCCATGAAGCCGTGGCGGCGCTCATTGCTGCCGACAATCATCGGGAACCATCCATGACCCAGTTCATGGGTGGTGATCCAGAAGAGCTTGGCATCACGGTCCTGCATGCCGTCGAAAACGATGCCGGGATATTCCATCCCCGCGCCATGACCGCCGACATTGATCGCTGTGGCCCAAGGATAGGGGTACCAGCTCGAAGAGAAATACTCGATGCTGTGCTTCACATATTCCGTCGAGCGGTCCCAGGCTTGGGGGCCGATGCCTTCCACCGGATAGACCGACATGGCCAGTCGCGGGACGGGCTTCAGGCCGGGAGCGGGTGAGATCGGCGGCAGATCCAGCCTTGCGGCATCCCAGAGCAGGGCAGCAGAGGCGACGAACGCCACATCACGCGTATTGGGCATGAAAAAATGCCAGCTATGGGTGCCGCTGGCGCCAAGGTGGGAGGCGGCTTCGGTATCGGCCTGACTGCGGATCAGAATGCGTTTTTCGCTCGTGCGGGCCTGCGCCAGACGCTGGCGCTCCTGCGCGGTAAGAACCTCGCTTTCATTGAGCAGCGCCCCCGATCCGACGACCAAGAAATTCGAAGGGACAGTGACGCGATAATCGATATCGCCGTAATCGAGATAGAATTCGCCACCCAGATAGGGGGCGGTATCCCAGCCGCGCAGATCGTCGAAAACGGCCATGCGTGGATAGAACTGGGCGATCTCGAAAATATTTCCGTTTCGCGATGGGGTGACGGCGGTACGTCCTCCCCAGATTCCGGGCACCTCGTAATGCCACGACACGCTGAAGCTGATCGTGCTGGCGGGCGGCAGCGGGGCGGGCAGGGCGATCTGCATCCGCGTGTCGGAAATCAGCGGTGTGACAGTGATTTCCTTTCCGTGGGCGTCGAGCAGCGCGACATGGTCGATCTGCATTCCCTCGGTATGGCCATGCGCCTTGAAGCGCGCTGGCATGGCGGCAGCGCCCCGTGACGTCTCGCGGTAGATATTCTGGTCGAGCTGCATCCACAGCACGTTCAGGCTGCTGGGGCTGTTATTGCGATAGGTGATGGTTTCTCGCCCGGTCAGGCGATGGGTGGGGGCATCGAGCGCCACTTCGATGCGGTAATCGGCCCGGTTACGCCAGTAATCGGGGCCGGGTGTGCCATCGGCAGAACGATAGCGGTTGATCGCCGTCGGATAATCGATGGGCGCGAAGATATGTGCGGGTTCCGGCCCGGTTTGGGCCGGAGGGGGAGAGGGGGCCGCCGCGACAAGGAATGTGGCCAGCCCTGTTGCAGCGCTGGCTCTGAGAAGGGGCTTTGTCGCTGCCCGATAGCGTGGCTTAGAAATTCGCATCGACACGGCCGAAATAATAGGCGCCGGTCATCGAAAGCGGAGAGGCTGAGTCGTAGATCTTCGGGCCGAGATAATTCACGACAGCCGGCACCATGCGGGGGCGCTGGTTGAAGATGTTGTTCGAACCGATCGCGACGCGCCAGTGCTTGTTGAAGCGATAGGCCACCTCAAGATCGGTGGTCCAGACGGGCGTGTTTTCGAAAGGCAGGAAGGTTGTGGTGGAATAGCGGACAGAGGAAGGCGCGAGGTCTTCATAGGTGAGCAGCGTCTTGTAGGAGCCAAAACGCGTCTCGCGCAGATTGACGCCCCACTTGCCGTAATCCCAATGTGCGTTGAGGATGATTTTCGAGCGCGGCACGCCCTGGGCCGAGGCCTGGGTCTGGGCATTGGCAAACGGATTATTGAAAATATTGGTGTTGAGATGGCTCACCACCGTGCGGTTCAGATTGAGCAGCATGGACAGGTCGAGCGAGCCGTAGCGATGCAGCAGAAAGCGGTAATCGCCCTGGATATCCAGACCCTGTGTGCGGGTGCTGGCGGCGTTGGCATAGTAATTGGCCTTGATGTTGCTCAGGGAAACGCCGTTGCCTGTAGCGATATCGACGCCCGAAGCCTGAATCGCCTCAAGGGCCGAAGTGCCAGCAATGCTCGAGGCGGCCAGAATACGGTCGCGTATATTGATCTGATAGACATCGGCGGAGATGTGGAAACGATCGATCGGCTCGAGCACGATGCCGCCTTCGGCGCTGGTCGACCGCTCGGGCTTGAGCTGTGACGCCCCGATGGCGCGTGCGGCAGCGCTATTCGCGCCAAGAAGGCCCGATGCGCCTGTGGGCGAGACACTGAGTGAGCTGTAATGCTCCTCGGCCAGTGTTGGCGCGCGGAAGCCGGTGCTGATCGTGCCGCGAATGGCGATACGACGTGTGAAATCATAGCGTGTGGTGACCTTGCCGGTCTCGGTATTGCCTGCGTCGGTGTAGTGCTCGAAGCGGCCCGCAAAATCGAGATCCCAGTGCTTCAGTGGGTGGAAATCGCCATCCAGATATCCGGCCCAGACATTGCGCTGCCACGTGCCCGCGCTGACCGGCGATATCCCCGCATAGCCTGACGTGCCGCCATAGAGATAGGACGCATCATTGCCCGCCCCGACATGGTACATTTCCAGACGATGCTCGGCGCCCATGGCGAAGGTCATGGGGGTGGCCATGCCGACATTGAAATTACGGCGCATGTCGAAATTGCTCGTCCACTGGGCCATGCGATAGGTCGCGGCACGTGTGGTTGTGGGCGAATAGCCATAGATCTTGGCATAACTGGAATTATAGGTGTTCTTGACGCCGATATCGTCGTCATCCTCGCCGTAAAGCGTACTCAGATCCCAGTTGAAGCCAAAAAGATTATCGCCCTTCAGGCCAAGATTGGCCTGAAAATTATTCTCGTCGATCGTCTCAAGCGGCGAGAAGCCATAGGGATAGATCGTGGTCGGGGCCGAGGCGCCGGGTAGACGATAATTCTCATAGGCTTCGGCGTGACGATGCGCATAGGTGATCAGCCCGTAAGTGCGCAGGCCCTCGACAACATCCTTGCCCCATTCGATCGAGAGATTTTCGCGCGTCTCTTCTGGCGTGCTTTCGATCTTGTTCGAGTTGGCAGGCCAACTCGACGTGGCGGTCCAGCGATGGTCACGCGTGCTCTTGTTATCGGCAACGAAATGATCTGTGTGATAGACCTGACCGGAAATATGGACAAAGCCGTCGCTGCCCCATTTATGGCCGCCATCGGCACCGATCAGATATTGCCAGCCATCGCCATTATAGGCATTCGCGCCAGTCTGGGCGTAGGTATGAATGCCATGATCGGTTTTTTTGGTGATGATATTCACCACCCCGGCGATGGCGTCAGACCCGTACATGGCGGCAGCGCCATCGCGCAGCACCTCCATATGATCGATAGCCCCTGCCGGGATCATGTTCAGATCGACCGGGGTAGTCCCCCCCGCCATATTGCCGGTGATGTTGCGTCGCTTGCCATCGACCAGCACCAGGACCTCATTGGCCGAAAGCCCACGCATACGGATGGATGAGGTCAGGGCCGCCGTATCGTTTCCCAGTGCCGAAACGCTGATGGACGGGTCGAGACGCGCCAGAACACTGGCAAGGTTCAGCTCACCGGTGCGTTCCATCTGGGCCTGGGTATAGAGGGTGATAGGCGAAGAGCTGTCACGTACGCGCTTGTTGGACGAGCGTGTTCCTGTGACGATAATGGCCTCGTTGCCCCCATCAGCACCCTTGTCGGCATTTTTCTTGCGACGCGGAGCCGATGCGCTTTTCCCGACAGGATCATTCCGCGTGGCAGATTTCTGCGACGCGTCAGCGGCAGGGCGATGGCCGTGCGGTTTATGCTGGCCGTGCAGAACTGCACCTGTGTCAGCAGCAAGAGCCGGGCGCGAAAAACCCTGGAAAAGGGCAGTAGACGAAATCAGGGCCAGAAGAAGGGTTTTCGGCGCAAGGGTCTTTCTGGCAGCCGGCAGCTTACGGGGCATTCACGGAGATCTTTCAGCACGATATCATTACGATACGAATTCGTAATATCCGAGCATAAGCTGACCTGATGGGCAATAAACGAAAAGGAAACTTTATGTAACATATTATTTTATAACACAGGAACGTTGTGGATTGTGTTTTTGTGATATTGACTCTGCGGTGGTTCGAAAGGTCTGGTTTTGCGGCGGGCTCTAGGCGTCGTTGGTCCAGTAATGCCGAATGATGTTCATCGCTGGCCGATGAACTCTATTATCGGCTATTTCAGGCTATCCGAGTCAAAGCGGCAGAAGCCGATTTATGCTATCATCGATTGAGATGGCTTGTCGCGCTGCGCCGATAGCGGTGCTGTCGCGCCTCGTCACGATTTTCTGGTTTTTCGAGAATGCCTTCTTGCAGAGGATGCTCTGTTGCCCGACCCGTCTAAGGCTCGTGACGTCATCAGTCAGTGGGACAGCCCCAGGAATTTTTCCGTATCGGGGTCGACGGGGATGCCGATCTTATTTCTTTCGAGGGCTTCTTCCCATTCCTTGTCGCCCGGCGCGCAGACGGGTACGCTCGGTTCGGCTGGGGGGGAGGCGTGGAGAAGGCCGAGATAATGCGCCATTCCGGCCTCAAAAGCCTCCTGACCGATGAATCGTGCCGGGTCGAACGCGACCATGATATGGCCGACATCCTGTGGCTTCGTGCCGCTCTGCGCGTCGGCGGTCGAGACCATGACAGGGTCGGGATCCGCACCGGCCAGAATAGCGGAGAGAATGGTCACCATGCCCGCAAGCGCCGCGCCTTTATGGCCATAGGCCATGCCGCCAAGCGGTTGCAGAAACCGCGCCTGCATGGCGTCGAGTGTGGGATGGCCTTCCTCATTCAGGGCCACTTCGGGCGGCAGGGGCAAGCCAAGGCTGCGATAGAGCTTTACACGATTGAAGGGGATGGAAGACGTGGCCATGTCGAGAAGCCAAGGATTGCGGTTGCGCACAGGCGCCCCCATGGCGATAGGGTTGGTGCCATGAAACGGCGCCCGTCCTCCTGCCAGAGCGACGGCGCGGTCGGAATTGCTCAGCACGAGCGAGACGAAGCCTTTTTCGGCAGCGGCCAGCGCATAGGCGCCTCCAGCGCCATAATGGGTGGAATGATGCACGGTGACGGCGCCTATCCCCGCATGGCGGGCCAGAGCGACGGCCTGATCCATGGCGTGGTAGGACGCCGCATGGGCGAGGCCGAAATCGGCGTCGAGCCGACCGGTTGCAGGGGCCGTCTGTTCGAAGCGACGCTGAGGGCGCCGGTTCACTCCGCCGTTCTGGAGCATGTCGACATAATAGCCGATCAGCCTCACGCCGTGGCTGTCCGTGCCCAGGTGTGACGCATGCATAAGGGCACGCACGGTTCCTGCGGCATCTTCAGGCAAGGCCCCTGCGGCGATGAGTCTGGACTGGCAGGCCTCTGCGAGCAGGGCAGCCGGGTAGCGTGTGGCGTCGGTCATGGCGATCCGTCTTCAGCGGTTATTGGGAGCCGAGCATCTTCTGTGCCCGTTCGCGATCGAGCGCGCCTTCCCATGCTGCAAGAACGACTGGCGCAACGCAATTCCCTGCCAGATTGCCTACGGCGCGCGCGATGCCGCTAAACCAGTCCACGGCGATCAGCAGAACAAGGCTCGAAAGCGGGATGGAAGGCGCTGCGGCCATGGTGGCGGCCAGCACGACGATGGCAATGCCCGGCACACCATGCGCGCCTTTCGAGGTAATGAGTGCCGTGGCCAGCATCGAGAGGATCTGCGTGAGGGTCAGTGGCGTGTGGGTGACCTCGGCCAGAAAGACGACGGCGAAGCCGAGATAGATCGAGAGCGCGTCGAGATTGAGCGAATACCCGGCGGGTACGACGAGCCCGACGACCTGTCTCGAGATGCCCATCGCCTCGAGCTTTGTCATGATGCTGGGTAATACGGAGTCGGAGCTTGTGGTGGCCGTGACGATCAGGATCTCTTCGCGGAAATAACGCGCGAAACGCAGCGGGTTGATGCCGCAGATCTGAAGCAGCCCGCCGAGAATGACGACGATGAACACGGCGATGGCGCTGAAATAGAGAATGACGAAAAGCGCCAGATGATCGATGGCGTCCAGCCCGTATTCGGCCACAGTCGTCGAGACAGCGCCGAATACGCCGAGAGGGGCGGTCGCGATGATGACGCGCATCATGCGTGAGAAAAGCGCCGAAAAGCTGTCGATCAGCCTGGTGATGGGCGCACCGGCTTCTCCCAGTCGTGACAGGCAGCAGCCAAGCAGAACCGCGAAGAACAGGATCTGGAGAATATTGCCTTCTGCAAAGGCCGCGATCGGCGAACGGGGAATGAGGTTGAGGATAAAGCCCGTAACGCCCTGGCCATGCAGCGCATGGGCATTGGCGGCATAGCTTGCCACGGCACGGGCGTCTTCCACGCTCGGTGTGTAGTGCATGCCGCGTCCCGGATGGAGAAGCAGGGCCGCGCCGACGGAGAGAAGCAGCACGATCGTGGTCATGGCTTCGAAATAGATGAGCGCCCGGCTGCCGAGCCGACCCACAGCGCCCAGAGAACCCGCGCCGGTAATGCCGCTCACGACGATGCAGAACAGCAACGGCCCCACGATCATGAGGATGAGCCGCAGAAAAAGATCGGTCAGCCAGCGACACTGATGGGCGAGATGCGGGGCGAAAAGTCCGAGAAGAATGCCGCCTATGGTGGCGACGATGACCTGAATGAAAATACCGGGGCGATAGCGGGAGGATTTCTTCAGATCATGAGCGCTCAAATCGATTCTCCGGCCAGAAAACGCATGGGTGCCGGATCACGAAAGGTAGATCCGGCAGCGAAACATCAATAGGTTACGTTGATCTTAGCACCGACGAAACGGGGCAGACCCGGAATCACGCCATAGAAGGTCGCCTGCGTTCCCCCTGAGAGCCAGTAGCGACGATCGGCCAGGTTCTGCCCGTAGACGGTAAGCGACACGTGCTGCTTGGGGGCGGCAAAGGTCAGGAAGGAATTGACCAGAAAATAGGCAGGTGCGCGATAGATGCCGCCATCGCCGATATGCTGCGGCTGGGTCTGGGCGCCGCGATAATTGTAATCGACATCGAAAGTCATGCGATAGTCGCGGAATATGGGCCAAGTATAGACCGCCGCACCCGAAAGGGTGAGGTTGGCGAGGCCCATATTATAGCCGTTATAATTGGTATAGACCGGCGACCACATGCCGGTAGCGGCGAATTGCGCGGTCGTGGCGCTGCGGTTCAGGCTCTGGAACTGCGTGTAGACGCCGTTCTGATAGCCGAAATTCTGCGTCAGTGTCAGACCGTGAAAAGGATGCGCCTCGATGTCGAACTCGGCTCCATAGATATAGGAGCGCGGGGCGTTGACGTAGCCGCCGAGCACGCCGTAAGGCGGCACAAGAATGCTGCCCAGAAGCTGCTGGTCGCGATAATCGTAATAGAACCCGGCAGCGTTGAAGCGCAGGCGGCGGTCGAACAGCATCGACTTGAACCCGCCCTCATAGGTCAGCACGGATTCGGGCTTGAAAGGGCGAAGCTGGTTGGCGTTCTGCGTGATATTGGCGGAGAACCCGCCTGGCTTGAAGCCTTTCGAGAAGATCGCATAGCCCATGATATTGGGCGTAACCTGATATTGCGCCCCGACGCGCCCGCCGAACTGGTTGGTCAAGGCACCGGCACTGCCGAAATTGGTCTGTGACGTGGCGAGACCGGTATTGAGATTGACGTTCGTGCTGGTCAGATTGAGCATCTGGCGATCGTCGGATTCGTGGTTGATCGCGCCGATCAGGGTCAGTCTGGGCAGGATACGATAGCTGAGCTGCACATACTGGTTGAAATTCTGCTGGTTCTGTCGATAGGCGGTTTCGTTCAGCGGCGTCGTGCCGGGACGGTCGGAGCTGTCGTACCAGAAGCTCTGTGCCATGCGGGCGCGGCTGTAATAGAGACCCGTTTCCCAGTGAAAACGCGCTTTCGGATCGCGGGATTCGAGTTTGACTTCCTGAGAGAAGACATTCGTCTGGTTATTACGGAACATGTTGCCGTAAGCCTTAACCGAGTTCGTCTGGTTGGTCAGCTCGTGCTCGTCGACCATCTCATAAGCACTTTGCGACCATAGACGCGCCCAGGAAAACTCCTTGGTGTATTTGACATTGGCACCCCAGAAGAGATTGTCCTCGCGCGGCTTGGGATTATTGGCATTGATGCCTATAATCTTGGCAAAGCGCGGGTCCAGACCCCAGGCTGTCTGATAGATGTCATTGGTGATCGGCACACCATAGGCGTTGTAGAGATTATGCCCCGATGACGACTCCGACTGGTCGGTCGTCCAGTGGCCGCCGATATCGAGGCGCGAGGTTTCGTCGATCTGCCAGCGCAGCTTGCCACGCAGCGCGCCGATATTGCTGTTGCCGTAGCCGACGCCCTGACCGTTATGCTGAAAGCCGCCGCCCGTGAGCGATTGCCCGGCGATGCGATAGGAAACGTTGCGCGAAAGCGGTCCGGAAACGAAGCCTTCGACGCGGTTGCGGCCATAGCTCGCAATGTCTTCTGTCAGACCGGCGTGGAATGTCTGCGTCGGATCGCCCGTATGGAAATTGATCTCACCGCCCGTGGTGGACTGGCCATGGGTGAAGCCCGAGGCGCCGGGAGCCACCGAAATATCGTCCATATCGAACAGCATGCCAGTGGTCATGATGCTGACCGGATACGCCACGCCATCGACATAGGGCATGACCGAAGGCGTGTTGTTCTGTGTGAAATCCATCAGACCGACGCCACGCAGGGCGAAATTCAGCGCAGCACTGCCGAAGCTCGGCTGGATGGTCAGGTTGGGGGCAACGCGCACGATATCGGTCAACTGCCGAACGTTCCGGTTCTGCAACTCCTGACGCGAGAGAATGGTCTCCGAATGGGCGTTGTGCTGCCCGGCGCTTGTCACGCCGCGCCGTGCCGCGACTTGAACCGTCTCGTTTCCGCCATTGAGCGGTGCGTGTGCGTGGGCCTTTTTCGGCGTGGCGGGTTTGGCGTGCGGCGCGACTGACGCAGCCTGTGCCGAGGGTGCAAGCGTCAGACAGAAAGGCGATGCCACGATAGTCGAGACGAGCAGGACCGTCCGACAGGACATCATGCGCGAGGGGCGATGGGTCTTCAGGGGGGTCATGGACGGCTCCGACAGCGATTTTTCTCGTATGGGCAGGACTTGTATACTAACTAGAATACAAACTGGAACAGTTCCACAACGAAATGAAAAATTTATGAAATCGGTAGTCGACTGTTGCTGGTTCGATACGATGCAACCCGCTTGCCTTGGGTCTTTGCCCAGCGCATAAAACACTCATGCAGCATCAGAAACTCGACCCGGAACGTGCCAGCGGCCTCGTGATCGAGGAGCGAATCATCCACGCCGTGCTTTCAGGCCGAATCGCGCCTGGCGAGCGCTTCGGTGAGAAAGAGGTCGGCGAGATCTTCGGTGTGTCGCGCACATTGGTGCGTGAGGCGATGATACGCCTCAGCAGCCGCGGACTGGTCGATGTCTCACCGCGTCGCGGCTGGTTCGTGATCGAACCGACCGTGGCCGAGGCGCGCGAGATTATCGAAGCCAGACGTGCTGTCGAGACCGGGCTGATCATGGATCATGCGCTTGTTTCGCCCGAAGCCATCGCACGGTTGCGCGCGCATCACGAGGCCCAGCAAGGGGCTATCGCCGGGCAGGATCTGGCGAGGCGCTCTTATCTGCTCGGTCATTTCCATGTGCATATGGCCGATGTGCTGGGCAACTCGGTTCTGGCCGATATTCTCGAGAACCTGACGGCGCGCACCGTGCTGATTTCGGCACTCTATCAGTCGGAAGAAGATGCGCAGCATTCCTGCAACGATCATGGTGAGCTGATTGCTGCGATGGAGCGTGGCGACAAAGAGGAGGCCATACGCATCACGCAGGACCACCTCGTGCATCTCGAAAAAGCCCTGCGCAATCGCGCCCGGAGCAATCGCCATACCGGGTTGAGCGGCGTACTTGCCGACTCATGAAAAACGCCTGCCCTGCTTTCACAGGGCAGGAAAGCCGGGCTAGAGCCGCCCGTCGATCGTGAAGCCAAAGGCGCGTGGTTGACCAACCTGGGCCTGAAGACCGGCCCAGTTGGTGCGACCGCTGAACAGGATATTCTCGTTGGTCAGGTTCTTCGTATAGAAGCGGATCGTGTAATGGCGTGTGCGGTAACCCAGATGGGCGTTGAGCACATTGTAGTCGCCTGCGACCAGCCCCGTGCCGCTTTCGACCTGTGACGCGTAACTGCCTACACGGTTGAAATTGGCGCCCAAGAAGAAGCCGTTTCTGAAGCTTTTCTCCACGCCGATATTGAGCGTTGCCGAGGGAGCGTTGCTGAACTTCTTGCCTACGACCGAGCGGTAGGCCTCAGGCGCGTCGAGAATCTTGGTGTCCAGAAGACCGAGCCCACCGAATAGCTCGAGGCTTTTCGTGACGTGATAGATCGCTTCGAGCTCCAGACCGAGGCTGCGCCCATGCGGGATATTGACGAAGGTATAGTTCAGCAGGTCCTGATAATCATGATAGTCGTTGTAAAACAGATTGGTGTTCAGGCTGAGTTTGCGATCCAGAAGCTCGGTATGGCCGCCCAGTTCGTAGGTCGTCACCGTTTCCTTGCCGTACTGGTAATAGGTGCCGTTATCCCAGTCGATGGCGCCGCCGCCCGGATTATAGCCGCGCCGCACGGTAAAGCTGGCGCTTGTGACCGGGGTGAAGCTGTAGCTCAACCCGCCCTTGGGCAGGAACATGGTCGTGCCCGCATTGAGGGCGACTTTTCCCCATGAGAGCGCCACATTGCGCGCCTGTTCCTCCCGTTCCACACGGGCACCGGCGATCAGGCTCAGCCCGCCGATCAGATGCAGGGTGCCATCGAGATAACCTGCATAGGTGCGTTCGGCATCGGGGCCGTTCACGCCCATATCCGAGCGGATGGTCTGGTCGCGGTTGAAATAGTAGAATCCGGCCACGCCATTGAGACGGCTATGGGCCGGGGCAAGAACCAGCCGGTCTTCAACGGTATTGTTCTGCTCGCGCAGGGCGAGATGCCCCAGGCTGTTGGCAGTGCCGAGGGCGTTGCCCTGATGAAAGAGCGCGTCGTACCAGACATGGCCGTAGGTCAGTTCGTTGGTCAGAGACGGGCTGATGCGGTAGCTGGCGCGCAGGCTGGCCTGATCGATGCTCGAATCCGAGATGCGCGTATTCATGTCAGGATTGTCGAAGCGATAGCGAAACAGATCGGGGCCCGTCGCGGTGTAGAGATATTCACCATGCTGCTCACGATGCCAGCCCATGAGCGTGACCTTGAGAGCGGGCAGGATTTTAGGCGTCCAGAGCAGCTTGCCGCGTATCGAGGTCTGGCTCACCTCATGCGGGTTGAAAGGCCAGCCATCGCCTGGATAGCGGATATAACTATCGCCCCGCACGCCATCGCCCGTAATGCGAAAGGCCAGCTCGTCCTTGATGATCGGGCCGGATAGAACCCCGGCAAAAACGCCCTTGCTGCCTGAGCTTTCATAGCCGCCTCTGACGCCTGCCTGCCAGTATTGCGTCGGTGCCTTCGAATTGAGCGTGATGGCGCCACCGATGGCATTTCGACCCTGCGTGGTCGCCTGCGGGCCGCGCAGAACGCTGACCTGATCCATGTCCCACGTGCCCGCATCGACATAACGCTGGCCCGAATAGGTTTCGGGCAGGCCATCTATGATGGTGGCCGTTCTTGGGCGGCTGCCCGACATCAGGCTGAAAATACCGCCCGCTGCGCCAGAGCCGGTCATGCCGCGTATGGTCGGTATATCGGCGGCGTTGCCAATCATGTTCGGCACGCGATTGACCACGTCATAGAGCGACCGATACTCGCTGGCATCGAGATGGCGCAGGATCGTTGTGGCACTGTTGGTATTTTGAAGCCGATCCAGCTTGTCGCCCACCACAATGATCGTTTCGGTCGGGTTTGCGCTGTCGGCCTCGCTTTTGGCTGCTTTCGTTTTCTTTGCTGGCGTGATTGCGCTGGCGCCAGGCGTTTTCTCTGTGTCGTCAGCCAGTGCCATGTCCGGCACGCAGAGCGATCCCGTTATCAGGGCGAGGCAGACGTAACGGGTGGCTGAATCGTTTCGGCCCTTGCTGGGGCGCACGCAGCGGCGATGCATGAGAGAGGGAACCTTCCAGAAAAAATGGAAGATTTTGATAATGAGAATCATTATCACTTAACAAGTTGTTACTCTCAGCGAAGGACGTCGCTCGATCAGGATTATCTTCCCTGTGGCTGGCAAAGCACAGGGTTGCCTCTCCTGTGGCGTGTACTTCAGCTCCGCACGCCTGTTCAAATAGGTCAGGCTTGTCACTGAGCCCGGAACTAACAGTTACAATTTACTTCGGTTCAGATTGTATCTCTTCCCGTCATGACCCTTACCCTTGCACGCCCCCTGTCGATCGATCCGATTGCTGCCGCCGCTCTGCCGCGGGAGCTTCTTCAGCATCCGGCGTTCGGCCGGACGCTGCGTATCGGCACGCGTGCCTCACCTCTGGCGCTCGTGCAGTCGCGCAGCTTCATGGCGCAGCTCGGGGCGGCTTATCCCTTTCTCGAGATATTCGGTTCCCTCCAGGAATGTCCCATCTCCACGCGGGGCGACCGCGATCAGGTCAGGCGTCTGGCCGATATCGGCGGGAAGGGACTGTTCTCGAAAGAGATCCATGAATCGCTGCGCGCAGGCGTCATCGATTTTGCCGTGCATAGCCTCAAGGATCTGGAAACCTTTTTGCCCGATGATCTGGTTCTGGATTGCACGCTCCGTCGTGAAGACCCGCGCGATGCTCTGGTGCTGCGCGATCGTGATGCCGTTGTCTCAGGAGGGGATGCGCTGGATTGTCTGCCAAAGGGGGCGGTTATCGGCTGTGCCTCCATTCGTCGTCAGGCCCAGTTGCTGGCGCGCCGTCCCGATCTGCGTTTCTGCCTGATACGCGGGAATGTGCAGACAAGGCTGCGCAAGCTGGAAGAGGGAGCCTGCGATGCGACTTTTCTGGCGCTGGCCGGTCTGAACCGGCTTGGCCTCGGCTCGCGTGCCGACGTCGTGTTCGAGCCGGAGGCGATGCTGCCAGCCTGCGGTCAGGGCATTATCGGCGTGACACTGCGTCGTCGCGATGCCGGGTTGCGGGGGCTTCTGGCCGGTATCGAAGACACGGCAACGCGCCTAGCCGCAACCGCAGAGCGCGCCCTGCTCGAGGCGTTGGACGGCTCGTGCCGCACGCCCATCGGCGGCTTCGCCCGTCTGGAGAAAGGGCGGCTGATCCTGCACGGGCTGATCGCCTCCGAAGACGGCGCCTGTGTCGTCAGGCGGCGTATCGAAGGCCAGCCAGGAGAGGCTGCGGCTCTGGGGATCGAGATGGCCGCCATGCTGCGTCGTGACACGCCTGATGCGGTTTTCGACCGTCTGATCGGTCAGCCGGGCTGGTGAGGTTCCAACAGGGTATTTCCTGTCAGAGATATAAGAACAATCGGTTGGATAAATAACAAACCGGTCTCTAGGTAGAACACAACAATAATGATTTCGGCATTCGTCGTGTCATTATCATGAAATTGGGAGTATTGAAGTGAAGCTCTTGAAATGCGGTATGGCGATTCTGATTGCCACCACGACCCTGACCACCATGCCTCGTTCGGCGCAGGCTGACGGTATCGAAAAGCCCAACGAATTCTTCTGGCCGACCCGCCTCAGCCTTGCCCCGCTGCGCCTGCATGCCGCCGAGTCCAACCCTTATGGTGCCGATTTCGACTACACGCATGATTTCCAGAAGCTGGACTTGAATGCGGTCAAGGCCGATATCCGCAAGACCCTCACCCAGTCGCAGCCCTGGTGGCCTGCCGATTACGGCACGTATGCGCCGTTCTTCGTGCGTATGGCCTGGCATGCGGCGGGTACCTATCGCGCCATGGATGGCCGCGGCGGTGAAGAAGGCGGCGAACAGCGTTTCGAGCAGCTGAACAGCTGGCCCGATAATGCAAGCCTAGATAAGGCCCGCCGTTTGCTCTGGCCGGTCAAGAAGAAATACGGTCGCGACCTGTCATGGGGCGATCTGATGGTGCTGACCGGCAATGTTGCGCTTGAATCCATGGGCTTCAAGACCCTTGGGTTTGCTGGCGGTCGCGCCGATGACTGGGAAAGCGAACTGGTTTACTGGGGCCCCGGCACCCAGTTCATGAGCTCGAACGTCGATTCGCAGATCAAGAAGTCCAGCGTTGAGCCCGGCGGTCATCTGCCCAAGCCGCTCGCCTCGACCACCAAAGGCCTGATCTACGTCAATCCCGAAGGCCCCAATGGCGTGCCCGATCCGGCCGCTGCCGCCGATATGATCCGTCTCGCTTTTGGCCGCATGGCCATGAACGATGAAGAAACCGTGGCGCTGATCGCCGGTGGCCACACCTTCGGCAAGGCACATGGTGCGGCTTCCGCCACCAAATGCGTAGGGGACGCTCCTGCAGCCGCTCCCGTTGAGCAGCAAGGCCTGGGCTGGGCCAATCATTGCGTAAAGGGCAAGCTGAAGGCGACCGATGCCATCACCAGCGGGCTTGAAGGCGCCTGGTCGGCCGATCCGATCCACTTTACCTCGCAATATCTCGATAATCTGCTCGGCCATGAATGGGTCAAGACAAAGAGCCCTGCCGGCGCCATCCAGTGGATGCCCAAGGACGCCGAGAATATCGTGCCGGATGCCAGCGACCCGACAAAGGCGCATCCGCTCATGATGTTCACGACCGATATCGCGCTGCGCACCGATCCGTCCTATCGCGCCATCATCACGCGCTGGGCAGCTCATCCCGAGCAGTTTGCCGATGCATTCGCTCATGCCTGGTTCAAGCTGACCCACCGCGATATGGGACCGAAATCGCGCTATTTCGGGTCTGAAGTCCCGGCAGCCGATTTCCTGTGGCAGGACCCGCTTCCCGCTGCGCAGGGCGCGATGATCAACCAGGCCGATATCCGTGAGCTGAAGAAGGCGATTGCGGCATCGGGCGTTTCAGAACGGGACCTGATCAAGACCGCCTGGGCCTCTGCCGCGTCTTTCCGCACCTCCGACCATCGCGGTGGGGCCAATGGTGCCCGTATCCGTCTGGCGCCAGAGAGCGACTGGGCGGTGAACGATCCGGCAGATCTGCAGGTCGTGCTGCCGAAGCTCGAAGCCGTGCAGAAGCACTTCAACAGCGCCAATCATCACGGTCGCAAGGTCTCTCTGGCCGATGTGATCGTGCTGTCGGGTAATGTCGGTGTCGAACAGGCCGCGAAGAAGGCCGGTGTCAGTCTTGACCTGCCTTTCGCACCGGGTCGTGTGGATGCCGGGCCGGAACAGACCGACAAGAAGAGCTTCGCCCTGCTCGAACTCAATGCCGATGCCTTCCGCAACTACTACCGTGCGGAGCAGGACGAGAAATCGCCAACCGAAATGCTGGTCGATCGTGCGGGTAATCTCGATCTGACTGTGCCGGAAATGACGGTTCTGCTGGGCGGGCTGCGTGTGCTCGATATCAACACGGCCCATTCTGAGCAGGGTGTTCTGACAACCCGTCCGGGTACGCTGAGCAACGACTTCTTCGTCAATCTGCTCGACATGTCCACGCGTTGGGAAAAATCGGCCTCCCAGCCGGGTGTCTATGACGGTTTCGACCGTGAGACCAACAAGCAGCGCTGGACGGCCTCCTCGGTCGATCTGATTTTCGGTGCAAGCGCCGAGCTGCGCGCCGTGGTCGAAGTTTATGCCTCGGACGATGCCAAGTCGAAATTCGTCAATGATTTCGCCAAGGCCTGGACCAAGGTCATGACTCTCGACCGTTTCGATCTGCACCGCAACTGAGCGTCTGAAAACGCAAGAACCCGTCAGTGCTGCGGCGCTGGCGGGTCGGGAGAATAACCCATGTCCAGAACGATACGCGCCCTGGCGCTCTGCGCCGCCATGATGCCCCTTGCTGCCCAGGCGGCAACGGTTGAGGTCAAGATGCTGTCTCACGCCGCCAATGGCGGCAGAGGCTTCGACCCGGCTATCGTGCATATCCATCCGGGTGACACAGTCCATTTCGTGGCCAGTGATCCGGGGCACAACGCCCAGTCCATTACCGGCATGATCCCTGACGGTGCGACGCCTTTCGCAGGTCAGATGGGGCACGATGTGAGCGTCACTTTTTCGAAGCCGGGCCTCTATGGCTATAAATGCCTGCCGCATTATTTTCTCGGCATGGTTGGGCTCGTCGTGGTCGACAAGCCTGTGAACGAAGCCGAGGCGAAATCAGTCTCGCAGCCGGGCGCTGCCAGAATGCGCTTCGATCAGCTTTTCGCCCAGCTCGATCATTCCTGAAGGCCGGGAGCCATGATCCAGCCCGATATGAGCGCTGTCGCGCCGCGTTATACGCGGATGGCCAGCCTGCTGCATTGGCTGATCGCGGCTCTGATCCTGACCCAGATCGGCCTCGGTCTGGTGATGGATCACGCGACCCTCGACGATATGGTCGCGTTCTCCCTGTTCCAGACCCATCGTGCGCTGGGTATCGTGGCGCTCGTTCTCATTGCCTTTCGTCTTTTCTGGCGCCTGGGCCACAAGCCACCCGTCCTGCCGGCTTCGGTGGCCCCCATGGTCAGAAAACTCGCGGCATCGACCCATTTCCTGCTGTATGTCGGGCAGATGGTGTCGCCGCTGAGCGGCTGGGCTCTGGCCTCGGCCTCGAGCCTGGCGCTGCCTCTGAGCCTTTTCGGCCTGTTCGACTGGCCGCTTCTTCCCTTTCCTGCGGATGGTCGTTTTGAAGCGCCGCTCCGTGAGGTGCATCACTGGGCAGGATGGATGTTGGCGGCTCTCATAGCCGGTCATATCGCAGCGGCTCTCTGGCACGGCCTGATCAGAAAGGATGGTGTTTTCACCCAGATTCTGCCCCGCTTCAGCTGGAGTAAACGCCCCTAAAAAAGAGGGGGAGAGAAATGGGAAAGACGTCAGAATTGCCAAGAAGAAAACCACACGGAAACGAGATAAAAATGATCGTTTTATGTATTCGAACAAGTTGTTGTGTGGTGAAATATGAAGTTTTTATAAACGGGTATTATAGAGTAAAATAGTTTCGTAAGTGATCGCGCCTTATCAAGATCAAGAAGCATGGTGCGCGATGCGAAGACATATTCTGCTTTGTGGTTGTCTCCTGACGCAGGTTTACTGCACGGCTCAGGCGGCAGAGCTGCCTATGCAATCTTCTTCCCCCAAAACGCCGCGCATCGGAGAGAAGCGACAGCCAACCCATCGAGCGCTCCCTTTGGCGACGCCCAAGGCTAAAACGCGCGCCAAAGCGGTGGAAGAAAACGTGACAGTCTCGGCCCGGCATCATGGGGCGGGTGGCGGCATGATGATCGCTCATACCACTCCCAAAACCATCAGCACGCTGACGGCGGACTTCATTTCCAAGCAATCGCCCATGTCCACCCCGACAGGGCTTATTGCCAATCTGCCGGGGGTGGTCGCCTCGAGTCAGGGCCCGCTGACGGCCTCGTTCGAATCCTTCCATATCCGCGGCCTTGACCGCACCGAAATCGGCGTGACGCTCGAAGGCATTCCAGCCGCCAATCCGTTTACCTATAGCGTCTATACGCCCTCGATGGTCGATCCCGAGAATATGGGATCGATCTCTGTCATGCAGGGGTCATCAGATATGAACGCGCCGGTCTATAATGCCGTGGGCGCCCAGCTTTCCATGACGATGCGGCGCCCGGAAACGCATCAAAATCTTTTCGTTCAGGCTTCGGGCGGCACGCATAGCCTGAACAAGGAATTTCTGCGCTACGACACGGGTGAGATCGGTCATACCGGTGTTTACGGTTTCGTTTCGGGCTCCTATTCGAGCGGCAATCTCTGGCGCGGCCCCGGTTCGGTCAGCCGTTGGCATGTCGATGCCGCACTGACCAAGAACTGGAACGCCAGCAGCGATTCAGAGGCGATTTTCGGCTACACAAAATCGGATCAGACTTCATGGCTCTATCCGACGCTCGGTCAGTGGAATCAGTATGGCGTGGGCTATAATGCCAATAAAGACCCGTCCTCGCCCGGATTTTACGAAATCAACAAGCGCAATACCGGGACGGTTTACGGGGCGCTGAAAAACCATTTCGAGTTCGATCGCGGACTTTCTCTCGACGCCACGGCGTATGGGGTGGAGTTCAACGGACCGTATTTCTGGGGGGCGACTGTGCCCGTCTCGAATGGCTATGTCGGGACGCAGCGTTACGATCATCTCGATGGCTATGCCCCGTCTTCAGCCAGCATCAAGACGGTCGTGCATCAGCCGTGGTTCACGCTGTCTTCTGGCCTCACTCTGGTGGGTAGCTGGAAGAAATCTTTCAACACGCTCAGTCTGTCCTATTGGTATTCCTATGCAAATCAGTCTTCGAACCAGCGCTATTATCCGATCAATCAGGCCGGCCAATGGACACGCTCGACCGGCTATCTCACGGCCAACGGGCTGGCGATCAATGAAGACGCTGAAAATGCGATGCAGCAAGCCAGCACCCTGGCGATCCGGGACAAGGTCAGCCTGCTCCATGATCGTCTGATTCTCGAAGCGGCGCTCAAGACCGGTATGTTCAATCGGCAATACACGATGGATCTGCCCGGTGCCTCGCCCTATAAATCGGTAAAGAACGTGTTCGTCCCGGCGCCGCAGGTAACGATGAGCTATCGTTTCGCCCCGGCGCATCAGCTCTATATCAACGGCACGACAGGGTATCGTCTGCCGAGCAGTCTGAGTTCGCAGGTTGCCATGTACAGCCATTACACCGGACAGCCGACCACGCAGCCTTTGAACCCTTACGAACCTGAATATATGATCGGTGAGGAAATCGGCTATCGCTATAGCGGGGCGATGATGGCGAATATCGCTTATTTTCATTATGATATGACCCATCATCAGATCACGAGTTCGGTCTATCAGGCCGGTACCACGAACATGATTTCGCAGATCATCGACGCGGGTGGCCAGACGGCCGATGGCGTACAGATCGAGCTGGCGACCCATCCCTGGCATCATCTGAGTGTTTATGCCTCAGGGCAGTATATGAGCTCGCGCATCGGCAACAACGTGTCCTATCAGGGCGATTATCTGCCGACTAAAGGCAAGCAGGAGCCGGGCGCACCCAAATTTCTGGCTACTGCCGGTCTGAGCTACGATGACGGGGCGAATTTTGGCACGTTCAACCTGCGTTATTCAGATGCGCAATATGCCACGCTCATGAACGATCAGGGCATTCCGGCCTATATGACCGCCGATGTCTCTCTCGGGCGCCGACTCCCCAAAATCGGGCATATTTCGCCCAGGCTGATGCTGAACCTGATCAATATCTCCGACCAGCATTATCTCTCGGGTGTCTATGGCTATACCGCTGCCGCCAGCGTACAACGCGGTGTTTATGGCGGCTCCCTGACCGGCGCCCAGCCGACTTACGATGTCGGCTCGGGCTTTGCTGCGGTGGTCAGTGTTTCAGGCAATTACGAATAATGACGAGCGTTAGAATGCAGCCTCAAGGGCATTCTCTAGCGGGTGGTTTGTTTGACAATCCAGTCTGAGACGACTGCGAGAGCCAGCGGATCGATATCCTCATCGATCCGCGCGTATTCGGCGACGTCGCCCGTATCGGCTTGCTGGAATAGATGGTTCAGACTTGGTAGCTCCCGGATGGTCGCATGGCTGTTGCGGGCAAGCGCAGCTTTCAGGGCGGGCAGGGTCTGATCGGGAGGCACCTGCCGGTCTTTCTCACCGATAACAGCGAGAACCGGGCATGTGGTCTTGGCCAAGGCAGGCGCCGGATCGTATCGATCGTAAAACCGCATCCATGGCGATGTCAGGACTTTCAGTTGCGGAGGCAGGGCGGGGCTATCCGGATGCTGGCGCGCCCAGAATGCTTGAGCCGCCTTGTCTGCCTCGGCCCGTGACTGATCAGGAGACAGCGTATCCATGAGGCCGTTATAGGCGGCATCAGAGGCGGCGATTGCCGCATCGGAATTGCCCTGCAGTCTTGCGGCATGGTCTTGCTGCGCCAGAATGATCTGTCGGCCCTTGGTTGCCGGCCCTGCCAGCAGGACGATAAACGCGACCTTCCTGTCCTGAGCCGCAATCATCGGGGCGATAATGCCGCCTTCGCTATGGCCCATGAGCCCGATCCTGTGCGGATCGATATCCTTCCGGTGTCGCAGATAGGTCAGGCCCGCTTCAGTATCGTAGGCGAAGTCCTGAGTGGTCGCGGTGCTGACCGGTCCGGTCGAGCCGCCTTTCTGACGGTCATCGACACGCAGCACGGCAACGCCGCGACGTGTGAGTGTGTCTGCCCAGACGAGAAAAGGCTTATGGCCGAAAATCGTTTCGTCCCGGTCCTGCAACCCTGAGCCGGTGATGAGCAACACGGCGGGAAATGGCCCTTTGCCTGCAGGCAGGGTAAGGGTGCCGGTCAGATGAGCCGGGCCTGCGGGATTATCGAACGCCACCTCTTCGCTCCGATAAGGGAAAGGCGGGTGCGGAATCTGGGGGCGGCTCATTATCGGTGGAGGGGCCGGGGCCGATTGTGTCAGGGTAAGGGGTAGATGACTCGTCCCCTGATACCATGTCCCTTCGAGGCTGTTGTCGTGCTCATCAACCTGACCGACGTACCGGGCGCCGAGTGTTGGCAGGGTGAGCGTGAGGGCTTTGCCGTCGAGTGTCACGTCCTGAACGGCGAGCCCAAACGCGCCTTGCGTCGGGCTGTCCAGCGAGGCGCTCCAGCCCACCCCTTTTTCCTTCATATGTAGAACGAGCGGAAGCGTTGCGCCTTGCGGCAATGAGAGCGCGCCGCGCCAGTCGCCCGAGAGCGTGCGCCCGCAGGCCGGTGTCAGGGTCGAACAGGCGAGAAAAGCCAGACCGGCGTAACGACGAAAAATCATGATCAAGCCCTTTTCGATCGATGCGCCGCCGACACCTCCCCAAGCCATGTCGCACGGCTTCGCATAAAAAAGGCCCTTTTCCCGCAGGAAAAGGGCCTTGCTGGCTCAGGCGTTGAAGAGCGCCGAAATGGCGGTCTGTGCGTCCTGCTGGATCTGTTTCAGATGAGCTTCGCTGACGAAGCTCTCGGCGTAGATTTTGTAGACATCTTCCGTGCCCGAAGGGCGGGCGGCGAACCAGCCATTATCGGTCGTCACTTTCAGGCCGCCGATAGCGGCATCATTACCCGGCGCACGCGTCAACGTTGCCGTGACGGGATCGCCCGCCAGATGCGTCATCGAAAGTTTTTCGGGGGTGAGTTTTGAGAGAATGGCCTTCTGTTCCGGGTTCGCTGCCGCATCGATGCGTTGATAGAACGGCGCGCCGAGTTCGGCAGTGAGTGCATGGTAATGCTCTGCCGGTGTCTTGCCGGTGACAGCGGTTATTTCTGCGGCCAGAAGGCCGAGAATGAGACCGTCCTTGTCGGTAGACCAGACGCTGCCATCACGACGCAGGAAGGACGCTCCTGCGCTTTCCTCCCCACCGAAACCAAGGCTGCCGTCATAGAGGCCGTCGACGAACCATTTGAACCCGACCGGCACTTCCACCACATCGCGGCCGATCTTTTTGGCCACACGGTCGATTAAGGCCGAGCTGACCAGCGTCTTGCCGATCTTCGCACTGGCGGCCCAGTCCTTGCGCTGGGTGAAGAGATACCAGATGGCGACTGCCAGATAATGATTGGGGTTCATCAGCCCATCGGGGCGCGAGACGATGCCGTGGCGGTCGGCGTCCGTGTCCGTAGCGAAAGCGACGTCGAATTCGGAGCCCATGCCGATCAGCCGTGCCATGGCATAGGGTGAGGAGCAATCCATACGGATCTGCCCGTCCCAGTCTGCCGTCATGAAGCCGAAGGCCGGGTCGAGCTCATTGCTGACGATCTTGGCCTTGAGATCGTATTTCTTGATGATGGCTGGCCAGTAATCGAGGGCTGCGCCACCGAGCGGATCGATGCCGATACGGATGGTGCTGTTGCGAATGGCGTCCATATCGATCACCGCACCCAGATCGTCGACATAAGGCGTGATGAAATCATGGCCGCGCACGCAATCGGCCTTGCGGGCCTCTTCATAAGGCAGGCGATGCACGTCTTTCATCCCGGCAGAGAGAAAGGCATTGGCCTGATCCTGGATCACTTTCGTGATGTCTGTATCGGCCGGGCCGCCATGGGGCGGGTTATATTTGAAGCCGCCATCTATCGGAGGATTATGTGACGGGGTGATGACCACGCCATCGGCCAGGTTTTCGGTGCGACCTCTATTATACGTCAGAATGGCATGAGAGACGACCGGCGTGGGGGTGAAGCGGTCATGGCAATCAATGCGCACTTCCATCCCGTGTGCGGCAAAAACCTCGATGGCGGAGCGTTGCGCTGGCGCCGAAAGAGCATGAGAGTCGATGCCGATGAAAAGCGGGCCAGTGATGTTCTTTTCCTTGCGATAGCGGCAGATGGCTTCGCTGATGGCAAGGATGTGATTTTCGTTGAAACTCGTATGTAGCGACGATCCGCGATGGCCTGATGTGCCGAAGGACACACGCTGCGTCGCAATGGCAGGGTCTGGCTTGCGATTGTAATAGGCCGAGATCAGGGCTGGAATATCGGCAAGATCGGCTGCGGGCAGCGTCTTTCCGGCGAGGGGGCTGACAGTCGTCATGAAATCGGATCCTTGATCGTGCGGACAAACCTTATGGCGTCAGGTGAAACCGCCTGAAGGCTTGAAGTCAATGTGGCGTGTCCGGTTGCCTTCTCTTTTGAGGCGTCTCCGATGGGTAAAAACCCATCATGTGACATTCGTCACGAATGGTTGATAATAACTTGATACAAAACCGTTTTGGTCTGGATGGCGCAGCATGGCGTTATGCTCGGTGGCGCATGCCAATGACATAGTCACACAGGACGATATGATGGACCTGAAAATGCCCCTCGCCCGCAGAGGGTTTCTGACCACGGCACTTGGGGGAATGGCCTGTGCCGCCATCCCGGCACGCGCAGCCTCCGAAGCCACGGCCAGCCCGCCGAGCGTCATCAGCCAGCCCGTCCGTCAATGGGGTAGCGCCGCGGGACCCGCCTATTTTCCCGATCCCGACGTGCTCGCGCTCGATCCGTCCTTCAACGCCCTGACCTATTTCGCGGCGCCCATCAAACGCATCTGGGACAAGGGTATCTGGAGCGAAGGCCCGGCCTGGAGCAGTGAAGGCCGCTATCTCGTGTTCAGCGATGTCGTGCAGTCCAAGGCGCTGCGCTATATCTGGGAAACGGGTGAAGTCACCGAGTTTCGTCCGGACAGCTACTCGGCCAATGGCAATTGCTTCGATTATCAGGGCCGTCTGATCACCTGTGAGGATTTCTTTCGTCGCGTCGTCCGGTTCGAACATGATGGCAGCGTCACGGTTCTGGCCGATAAATTCGAAGGCAAGGGGCTCAATTCACCCAATGACGTGGTGATTCACCCGGATGGCAGCATCTGGTTCACCGATCCTGGCTATGGCACGAATATCACCGAGGGCCATGCCGACGAGCCGGGGGGGGCGACGAATCCCGACGGCAAGATCAAATGGAAGATCGGCCGCGAGCTGATCGGCGAGATCGGTGGCACGAAGCGTCAGCAGGACCATGTGTTTCGCCTTGCCCCTGACGGTACGCTCAAGGCGGTTCTGGCAGAAAAGGAGATCACCTGCCCGAACGGTCTCGTTTTCTCGCCCGATTTCAAGAAACTTTATATCGCTTCTACCCCGGCGGGACCAGGCCAGAAAAAGGGGGGCGATCAGGCTATCCATGTCTATGACGTGCAAGGGGACAGCCTGACAAACGGGCGCGTCTTTGCCGATATGCGGTTTCACGGAGCGCAGATGAATCCCGACGGATTCCGTGCCGATGTGTTCGGCAATCTGTGGTGCGGTGTGACGGGGCCGCTGGGCTTGTGCGGGGTGTTCGTTTTCAATCCGCTCGGTGTGCTGATCGGTCGCATCCGTTTACCGCAGGGCTGCTCGAATCTGACCTTCGCCGGTCCCAAGCGCGACCATATCGTCATGTGTGCCGGTAGCGCGTTGTTCATGCTTCAGGTCGGCGTGCAGGGCGCTGCACCGTCCTGACAAGGATTTCGAATAAAAAAGACTTCGACAATCTGCACGCGGGATTATTCTTCCGCGTGCAACTTCCCGGATCGGTCATGCGACCTTAATGGGGCGGTACAGGCGATGTGCTGGGGAAAAATGCCGCCCTTTTCTGCCGCTCAGCGCAGGGCCAGATTGTCCCCTGTTTCATCTGGATGTCCGGGACGGTCAGAGGCGTTTGCTTTCACTCGGATGCGTGTGGGTGGGTCACTCTTGTTTCGCCCCCTGGGCGGCCTCGCAAGCGTCACGCAAACCCGGCGAGCGAAGTCACAGGCCAGAATCGATCTTCACGCCGGATCAAGGAACGGGTCGGGTATATCGCCGTTGGGAAAGATCGGCTGTGACGGCCCGACCGGGCCTGCCATATTCGTGCCCCTATCCCGTGTTTGCAGGGGGCGACGTGTCTCCTCAAGGCTGCTACATCTTTCATCATGATCCGCTCCTCTACCGCCCTTTCTTCCGATGCGTTCCCGTCCCTGTGGCTTGCTGCCGCGTCTGACGGAGGGGCGCCGCCGCGCGCACCGATGGGGGGCACGGGCCGCGGCCGGTCAGGCCGAGGTGGATCGCCCCGTGGTCCGCGCTTCAGGCGCTGGCGTCAGGGCCTTGCGATTGCAACGGGTATTGCGCTGGTCGGGGTTGCGGGATCCGGGCTGTTCGTCTGGCATCAATATGAGCGGATTGCCTCCGACCTGCCGAGTGTCGATACACTCAAAACCTATCAGCCACCGACGGTCAGCCGTATTTATACGTCAGATGATCGCATCATGGCGGAGCTTGCGGCCGAGCGGCGGATCTATGTGCCGATCAACGCCATTCCCGAGCGGGTGAAGAATGCGTTCATCGCGCCTGAAGACCAGAATTTCTACACCCATGCGGGGCTCGACCCGCTCGCCATCATCCGTGCCGAGCTGACCAATCTGACCCATCGCAGCAAGCGCGCTCTGGGGGCGTCGACCATCACCCAGCAGGTGGCGCGCAACATGCTGCTCAACAGCAACGCGCGCACGCTCGAGCGCAAGGAGAAAGAGGCTCTTCTCGCCCTGCGTATCGAGCAGACGCTCAGCAAGGACAAGATTCTCGAGATCTATCTCAACGGCATCTATCTCGGTAACGGCGCCTATGGCGTGGCGGCGGCGGCGCAGACCTATTTCAACAAGCCACTCGACCAGCTGACCGATGCCGAAGCGGCATTTCTGGGTGCGCTCCCTAAATCGCCTGCCAATTACAATCCCTACCGCCATCCCGAGCGCGCCATCGAACGCCGCAACTGGGTGCTCGACCGTATGGCGGAAATCCACGCCATCTCGCGGGAGGCCGCTGATGCCGGACAGAAGGAGCCGCTCATCCCGCATGACGCGGTGCGCTTCGGGCCGCTGCCCAATGCAGAGTGGTTCGGCAGCGAGGTACGTCGGCAGCTTATTGACCGTTATGGTCCCGACCGCGCCATGCAGGGCGGTCTCGAGGTACATACCAGCCTCGACCGCAAATTGCAGGATGCCGCAACGCTCAGCCTGAGGCAGGGCCTCATGGAGTATGATCGTGGGCACAGCCGTTGGCGCGGACCCGTGACAAAGCTGCATGATATCGGTGAAAGCTGGGCCGCCGCGCTCAAGGAGGTCACGCCCCCGGCAGGCATGATAGACCAGTGGCGTCTGGCAGTCGTGCTCAACCCGGCACAGGGCCGTGTAGGCTGGCTCTCGCATGGTGAGTCGCAGGAAGGGCAGGTTCTGGCCAAGGATCTCGGCTGGATGCGCAGTGGCGGCACTCTGGCCGCTGGTGATGTGATCATGATCGAGCCCCAGGCCGATTCGGGCCGCGTCGCCGTGCGTCAGGTACCGAAGGTCGAGGGGGCACTCGTCAGTCTCGATGCGCGCACCGGGCGCGTTCTGGCCATGGTGGGCGGCTGGTCGTTCAAGGAGTCGCAGTTCAACCGTGCGACGCAGGCGCTGCGCCAGCCGGGGTCGTCGTTCAAGCCCTTCGTTTATCTCGATGCGATGGAGCAGGGCATCCCGCCATCCGAAAAATTTGACGACGCCCCGGTTTCCTATGGCGACTGGCACCCGAAGAACTACGAGCAGGATAACTGGGGTCCGACCACGCTTCATGACGCGTTGCGTGAGAGCCGCAACCTCGTCACCATTCGCCTTGCCGCCCATCTGGGCATGAAATCCGTGGCCGATATGGCTATCTCCATCGGCCTGGTCGATCAGATGCCACATGTGCTGCCCGCAGCCCTTGGCGCGGTCGAGACGACGGTGCTTCGTGAGGCAGGGGCCTATGCCACCATCGCCAATGGCGGCAGGCTCGTCACACCGTCTCTTATCGACGCCGTCCTCGATCGCGATGGTACCGTTCTCTGGAAGCCCGAAACCGTAGCTCTGGGCACAACGATGCAGGCCCCGAACCAGACGGCCACGGTGGCGCCCGCCATGCAGGGCACGCCCGCACCCGATGCCGCTGTGCCGCCCGCCACGCCAGCGTTGCCCGCGCAGCCTCCTGCAAGCCAGCCCGTGGCGGGCAGCGTGGAGGTGCCCCATCTGCAGGATAACCGGCGCCAGGTTGCGAGCGCGGCCAGTGCCTACCAGATTACGGCAATGATGCAGGACGTCATCAGACGTGGCACCGGCACTATCGCCGGGCAGGGCATCACGCGCGAAATCGCAGGCAAGACCGGCACCAGCCAGGATTTCCGCGATGCCTGGTTTGCCGGCTTCACCCCCGATATCGTCACGATCGTCTGGATCGGGTTCGATACGCCGCAATCGCTCGGCAAGAGCGAGACAGGTGGCCGAATTGCCGGACCGATCTGGAACCGCTTCATGAAGGTCGCGCTCGAGGGGCGGCCTGAACTCAAGTTTCGTGTACCTGACGGGGTAACGCTGGCCCGCTACGACACAGGGCGTATCATGGCCGTCGATGGGTTCAAGGCCGATCAGGTGCCGGGCATGAGCATCGCGCTGCATGGCTTCGGTGCGGGCACCGAGGCGCTTACAGCCGCCGATACGGGCACCGATCTGTACGATACGGAAACCGATATGGCTGGAGCGGCCAGCCAGGCGGGTCCAAGCGACCCCAATGGCGAGAATTCGGGCGCTCCCAAAAAACTTCAGGCCCCCAATGCGCAACCTCCGGGTGACATCGGCATGGGCGGGCTTTATTGAGGCACAAATCTATTCAGGGAGCATGAACAATGTCGGCCGAAACCGAGGCCCTATCGGAGCAGATCAAGCAGTCGGTGGCACTGCTGAGGAGGCATCTTTGACTGGGATGCTGCACAGACACGACTCGCTGAACTTAATCATCGCGTAGAAGACCCGGATCTCTGGAACGATGCCGACGCTGCACAGAAGCTGATGCGCGAGCGCACCCTGCTGGCTACGCAGATCGAAGGCGTCGAAAAGATCGAGCGTGACACGGTCGATATGCTCGAACTCGTCGAACTGGCGGAAGAGGAGCAGGATCAGGACACCGTGGCCGAAGCCGTGGCGACCTTGCGCAAGCTCGCCGAGCAGGCCAATGCCCGTCAGATCGAGAGCCTGCTTTCGGGTGAGGCAGACAGCAATGACTGCTATATCGAGGTCAATGCGGGCGCTGGTGGCACCGAGGCTCAGGACTGGGCCGAGATGATGCTGCGCATGTACACCCGCTGGGCAGAGCAGCGCGGCTACAAGGTGACGGTCATGGAAACCAGTGAGGGCGAGCAGGCGGGTATCAAATCTGCCACGCTGCTGGTGACGGGCGCCAATGCCTATGGCTGGCTCAAGACCGAGGCCGGGGTGCATCGACTGGTGCGAATCTCGCCCTTCGATGCGGCGGCACGTCGCCAGACGTCGTTTGCGTCTGTCTGGGTCTATCCGGTGGTCGACGATACGATCGAGATCGAGATCAACGATGGCGATCTGAAGGTCGACACTTTTCGAGCGTCAGGCGCGGGCGGTCAGCACGTAAACAAGACCGATTCGGCGATTCGCATCACGCATATCCCGACGGGAATCGTCGTGGCGTGTCAGACAGACCGTTCTCAGCATCGCAACCGTGCCACGGCCATGCAGATGCTCAAGGCGCGCATGTACGAGGCCGAGTTGCAAAAGCGTGAGGCCGCAGCGGCCCAGACTGAGGCGGCAAAGACCGAAATCGGCTGGGGGCACCAGATTCGCTCATACGTTCTGGCTCCGTATCAGTTGGTCAAGGATCTGCGGACAGGGGTGGAGACGGGCAATCCAGGTGCAGTGCTGGATGGCGCGCTTGACGCTTTCATGTCCGCCGCATTGGCTCAACGCGTTGGCGCAACGCGTTCTGAAGCAAGCGCCACAGCTCAATAGGCGCTGCCGGCGGTCTGGGGCTGAATCTCTTGCGGTGCAAGACTTTCAGCCCCTTTTTGCGCGTTTCATAAATATTACTCTTGCAGTGAATTAATGTTCCGTTTCACTGTGTCTCAAAGTGTCGTGTCGCTGGTATGCAAACCAACGCGATAGGGAAAACGGCATGAACGAAACGAAACTGACTTGACAGCAGTGCCTTACCTTTGCCCAATTTGCACGGGAGCCATGCGTCAGGAGCATGGTAAACATTTCGGGATGTGTCGGCCAAACTGACGCTTGACCGGAACGCAAATCGCATGGGGCGGTTGCGATAATTTCAAGTCGGTCCGCGCTTCTCGCGAGAGAGGTGTGGGGCACAGGACAGAGGGTTTGGAGTGACACAACCGATGAACTACGCCGAGCAGGAGCGACGCCCGACGAAGTACATCGTCGGCATCGCAATCGCTGTGCTCTTCCACGTCGTTGTGATCTACGCCTTGATGAACGGTCTGGGTTCGAAAATCGTCGAACAGTTCCACCCGCCGATCAAGACGAAGATCATCACGGAACCGAAGAAGCCGCCGCCGCCGCCGCCGCCACCGCCGCCGCCGCAGATGACGACGCCGCCGCCGCCGTATATTCCGCCGCCGAAGATCCAGATTCAGCCACCGCCGCAGAAGCATGTGATCAAGCAGGTAACGCATGAGAAGCCGCCGGCACCCGTGCCGCCCGCCAATAATGCGCCGCCGGCTCCCGCAGCGCCTCCCGGCCCGCCGGTACCTGATCATTCTGCCGGTGCAGCGCCCATCAACGGGGCTCGTCCGGTCTTCCCTGAGGAGATGCTGGAAGAAAACCGTGAAGGAAGCGTGACGGTTGCCTGCGATATCGGCACGGATGGTCGCACCTCGAACTGCCAGGTGACCAATTCGACGGGCGGACACGCCTTTGTCGAGGCTGCCATGGAGTTCCTCCGCAAGGCCCGCTACCAGCCCGCCGTTACCAACGGTCAGGCTGTGGTCGAGCACCATCATACACTGCACATCAACTTCACCCTGGGTGACGAATAAGTGCGGCGCGGTCGGGAGCGATGCCTGACCGCACACAAAGAGTGAAGGAAGCAGCCCTCGGGGGCGCTTCCTGATGGGCAGGGGGGCAGGCAGCCTCCGTGCCCCGATAAAGTGATAAACCAAGCCGCGCCCAAGCCAGATTGGGTCGGCACTGCCAGAGTCCTTTTCTGAGGGGCTCTTTTTCAGAGGATTTGGAGTTAATGACGAGACTGTTCCGCCTTCCCGCTCTCGCCGCCCCGGCCCTGGCAGTCACGCTTGCCGTGGCGCAAGGTGTGGTCGTGCCGGCCGTTGCTCTTGCTCAGGACGCCCCGGCTGCCCAGCCTGCTCCGGCAGCGCCCCAAGCTGCTCCTGATGCCGCAGCTCCGGCCCCTGCTGCCCCGGCTCCGGGCGCTCCGGCCCCTGACGCCGCTGCCCCTGCCGCTCCGGCACCCGACGCGGCAGCGCCCGCCGCTCCGGCTCCTGATGCTGCCGCTCCGGCACCTGAGGCTTCAGCCGACACGGCAGCCCCGAAATCCCAGGAAAACCCGTACGGCCTGGGTGCCCTGTGGAACGGTGGCGACGTGATTTCCCGCAGCGTTCTGATCATCATGGTCATCATGTCTGCCGGCACCTGGATCATCATGGTCACGAAGTTCCTCGAGCAGGCCAAGGTTTTCGGCGCCTCCAAGGAAGCTGCTCGTGAATTCTGGACCAAGCCGACCGTTCAGGAAGGTGCTGCTGCCCTGAAGCCTGCTTCGCCGTTCCGCTACATTGCCGAGACGGGTATCGTTGCTGCCGAGCATCATGAAGGTTCGATGCGTGACGCCATTGATCTGCATAGCTGGACCGCCATGTCCGTTCAGCGTTCGGTCGACACCATCAACACGCGTCTGCAGGGCGGCCTTGCCTTCCTCGGCACCGTGGGTTCGACTTCGCCGTTCGTCGGTCTGTTCGGCACCGTTTGGGGTATCTATCACGCTCTGACCGCCATCGGCATTGCAGGCCAGGCATCGATCGACAAGGTTGCCGGTCCGGTTGGTGAGTCGCTCATCATGACGGCTATCGGTCTTGCCACCGCCGTTCCGGCCGTGCTGGGCTACAACCTGCTCGTTCGTCGCAACAAGGGTGCCATGGATCGCGTGCGCAACTTCGCTGCCGACGTTCAGTCCGTCCTGCTGGGTGGCTTCCGTCACGGCGTGACCCCGACGACCGGTGGTGACCACACCCCGACGACCACGACCACCAGCTCGCGAGTTGCCTGATCATGGCAATGAACGTCGGTGGGGGTGGTGAAGAAGACGAAGTCGTCTCGGCGATCAACACGACGCCGCTCGTCGACGTGATGCTTGTTCTTCTCATCATCTTCCTTATCACCATCCCGGTTGCGACGCATTCCGTGAAGGTGCAGCTGCCGCGCGACGCCAACCAGCCGACCCAGACCAAGCCAGGCAATGTTGTCCTGGCGGTCACGGCGAATGGTCAGGCGTACTGGAACGAGATTCCTCTGCGCGGTCATCAGGATCTGCTCGATCGTCTCGAGAAGGTCGCAGTCATCAAGCCACAGCCCCAGATCCAGATCCGGGGTGACGGCAAGGCAAGGTACGAAGCTGTCGGCAAGATCGTTGCTACCTGTCAGGAAGCTGGCATTTATCGCATCGATTTCATCACCGAGCAGCCTCACTCCTGATCCCGGTCAGGACCCCAGCTTCAGGAAGACTCTGCCTTTAGGGCAGGGTCTTCCGGCTCCGTTTTTTCCTGAATCCGGCCTCTGCCGGTTTTCCGCCTGTTGGAGAGTTCTCTCATGGCCATGAGCGTCGGATCCGACAGCACGCATGAAGACGAGGGCATCGTCGATATTAACACGACGCCCCTGATTGACGTCATGCTCGTGCTGCTCATCATGCTGATCATCACCATCCCGCTCCAGACCCATTCGGTCGCGCTGGACCTGCCGCAGGGCAACCCGCCGCCGAGCACGGAAGAGCCCAAGGTCGTCACGGTTGCGATCGATTTCGACAATTCGATCAGCTGGAATGGTACGCCCATTTCCTCCGAGGCCGATCTCCAGGCTCATTTCATGGATGCGGCTAACCAGCCCGATCAGCCTGAAATGCATATTCACCCGAATCGTCTTGCCGATTACAAGACTGTAGCCCACGTACTCGCCGACGCTCAGCGTCTTGGTGTCAACAAGCTCGGCATCGTCGGACAAGACCAGTTCATGGAAGGACAGTAAGTGCGTTTTCCCCGTTGTTCTCGCGCCCTCCTTGCAGCCAGCTCACTTCTGGCGGTTTCCTCTTTCGTGCCAGTCACTGGTGCCTTGCTGGTTCCTGCCGCGCAGGCTGAAGACCAGCTGAGCGCCAAGGTCGGCAAACCGCTTCAGGATGCGCAATCGGCTCTAGGCGCGAAAAACTTTGCCAAGGCCATGGCGGCCGTGGATGCGGCCGACGCCGTGCCGGGGAAAACCGATTACGAGAAATATACCATCGCCCAGATGCGCGCGGCCGTCGCCGCGTCTTCGGGTGATGTGGCGGCAGCCTCCAAGGCCTATGACGTGCTTATCGCGTCGTCACGCACGCCTGCCGCGGCCAAGCAGCAGATGCTTATGGCCAATGCGACCATGGCTTATAACGCCAAGGACTACGCTCGTGCCGTTCCGGCCATCGAGCGTTTCCTGAAGATTGCTGGTCCGAATGCGCAGATGCAGGCTCTTTTGGTGCAGGCCTATTACCTGCAGCAGGATTACAAGAATGCTGCCCGCGTTCAGCAGGATCAGATCAACGCCGAGATCAAGGCGAAGCATGTTCCGAGCGAGAACCAGCTCCAGTTCCTCGCGACCTGCTACCACCAGATGAAGGATGCGCCCAACGAGACGCATGCCTATGTGCTTCTGGCCAAATATTATTCGAAGCCCGATTACTGGGCGATGCTGATTCATAATCTTGCAGCCGATCCGCAGATGCCAGACGCGCTGCAGTTCAATCTCGAGCGACTGCGCATGGCGACCGGCGTGCTCAAGGACCCGTCCGATTATATGGATATGGTCGAGCGTGCTGTTCAGTCAGGTCTGCCGCAGCTCGGTCTCAACCTGATGGATCAGGCTTATGCGTCCGGGGCCCTAGGCAAGGATGCCGGAGCAGCCCGTGAAGCCCGCCTGAAGGCGATGGTCGTCAAACGTGTCGCCGAGACAAAGGCGAGCCTCGCCGCAGATGTCGATGCCGCGCGCAAGATGCCGAATGCTGCCCCGTCTCTCACCGCAGGCTATAACCTGGTTCTGAGTGGTCAGGTCGATGCAGGTCTTGCGCTGATGCGCGAAGGCCTGGCTAAGAACCCTGCCGCGCCTGAAGGCGCCAAGCTGGAATACGGCATGGCGCAGATGGACGGTGGTCGCAAGGATGACGCGATCAAGACTTTCGCTGAGGTTCATGGCGACCACGGATCTCAGGATCTAGCCCAGCTTTGGACGCTTCTTGTAACGAAACCATCAAAATGAGGTAAAGCGCGCTCAAGCGCGCCACCTATGGTTGTTCTTGCGCTGTGTCAGACATAGATTGTATCAAATCTCGTTTACCACAGCATGATCGATGGGATAATGACGACAGTACCCCCAGCACCTGACCTGCCGGCTCGTATCCTTATCGTTGAAGACGATCCTGGCATGCGTACCCTGATCCAGCGCGCCCTTCAGGGTGACGGCTTCCGGGTTCGCAGTGTGGCTTCGGGCGATGAGATGTGGGACGCCCTTGCGGTCGGTCCCGTCGATCTTTTCGTCATGGACGTGATGCTTCCCAAAACAAGTGGCATCGAGCTCTGTCGCGCCATCCGTAATGGACAGGGCACGAACCACCCCGGTGAATCGCCTCTCGCCCAGACCCCGATCATTATGGTCTCGGCACGAGGCGAGGAGCGTGATCGCGTTCTGGGTCTTGAAATCGGTGCTGACGACTATGTCGCAAAGCCTTTCGGTCAGCGTGAGCTTCTCGCTCGCGTACGCGCGGTGCTTCGTCGTGGTCAGGGCGTGGCTCCGGCAGAGGTTTCCCGCAAGGAGACCATTCTGTTCGCCGGATGGAAACTCGATCTGCGCCGTCGCGAGCTGACCGATCCCTCCGGTGCGGTCGTCGATATTTCCGGCGCGGAACATGATCTTCTCATCAGCTTTCTCGATAACCCTCAGCGTGTGATCGCACGCGACCGTCTGCTCGAGTTGTCACGCACGCGTCTGGGCGATGTCTCCGATCGCAGCATCGATGTTCTGGTCAGCCGCCTACGCCGCAAGCTGGGTGCCGATGCCGACTCGCTCATCCGAACGGTGCGTGGCCTTGGCTATATTTTCGTCGCAGAAGTCGAGCGCGTCTGAGAGTAGATGCCTTTCGCCCTGGGAGGGGGCAGCACGCCCCGCATCATCCGTCTCTGGCCGGTTGGGCTTGTGGGGCGTGTCAGTGTCGTGCTGCTGGCGGCGGTCGTTCTTGTCTTTGTGGCCAGTGCCTTCTTCTATGAAGAGGCTGAAACTTACATTGATGACGACAGCCGCATCACCCAACTTGCAGAAGAGCTGAGCACCGATCTCAGGGTGCTGCGCACAACACCGATCAGCCAGCGCGGATTGTTGGGGGCGCTCCTCTCGGATAACGGGATCAGCGTTGCCTGGCGATCGGCCAATCAGCCTTTCGAACTCGATCAGCCACACCGGCTGCGCCATGTCGAAGACAGTCTGATTTCTAATGATCGCGATTTGGCGCGGGCGGATATCCGTGTTTGGGCAGATCGCGCCGACTCATCCAGTATTCACGGTACGTTACAGCTCGCGGACGGAAGCCGTCTCGTCTTTAACGTGCCTGGTATTCTGAAGCATCGTCATATGACTGGTGGACTGGCGTCTGCGGCGATCACCGCAATCGCTGTCGCGATTGCCGCTGCCATGATTGTCCGTTCGCTCAGCACGCCGCTGCGCGCTCTGGCGCAGGTAGCTGACAGTATTGCCAAATCCGACGACATGCAGTGGACCATGGTCGATGAGCGAGGCCCGCGCGAAGTGCGTGGTCTCGCAAACGCGATCAACAAGATGCAGCATCGAATCCGTCGCCTGATCAACGACCGCACCGAAATACTGGCGGCGGTCTCTCACGATCTGCGCACGCCCCTGGCACGCTTGCGCCTGCGCGCCGGGTTTATGGATGACGAAGAGACCCAGGCGGCGATCGAGGCCGATATCGACGAGATGGAAGCCATGGTCACGGGCGTTCTGGCTTATCTGGCAGGCGATCTCGACCCGGAGCCGATCAAGCAGGTCGATCTCGTGGCCATTCTCAACACCTTGCTCGATTCACAGAGCGATCGGGGCAGGGAGACGAGCTATACCGGTCCCGATCGATGCCAGGCCTGGGTGCGGCCTCTTGCCATAAAGCGCGTCTTTGCCAATCTGATTGATAATGCCTGCAATTATGGCGGCGATGCGCATGTCACCCTCGAGACTGCTGGTCAGGCGGCTCTGATCTCCGTGATCGATGACGGCCCCGGCATTCCCGAAGCCGAGCTGGAGAAAGTGCTCTCCGCTTTTTACCGTGTCGAAGGGTCGCGCTCGCGCGCGACCGGCGGTATGGGGCTCGGTCTTGCCATTGTCACCCGAGAAGTGGGGCGCGCCAGGGGCAAGGTCGATCTGCATAATGTGCCGGGTCGAGGACTCTGCGTTCAGATTACCTTGCCACTTGGAGCAGCAAAGGTCTGAATTCGGGATAAGGGACTTGCGTAGTCGCGATTGATGGCACATCTCACAGCCATAACTGCGAATTGAGAGTCGTGATGTTCATCGAGACTGAGGATACACCCAACCCCGCCACTCTGAAGTTCCTGCCCGGTCGCGCCGTGACCGGCCATCGTGGAACGGCCGATTTCGCCGAAGCGAAAGCGGCGGAGGGGCGTTCTCCCCTGGCGATGACGCTGTTCGACGTTGACGGTGTCTGCGGCGTTTTCCTCGGTTCTGACTTCATCTCCGTTACCAAGACCGACGAGTTCAGCTGGAACACGCTCAAGCCGCTTCTTCTCGCTGCCATTACGAGCCATTTCGACTCGGGGGCCCCTAGCCTCGAAACTGCGGCCGAGACCCAGGAAGAAGCAATCGCGCCGGAAGATGAGGCGGTTGTCGCCCAGATCCGCGAATTGCTCGATACACGCGTCCGGCCTGCCGTTGCGGGAGATGGCGGTGATATCGTATTCAGGGGCTACCGTGACGGCGTCGTGCGCCTGACGATGCAGGGTGCCTGCGCGGGCTGCCCTTCTTCGCGTGCGACACTCAAGCACGGTGTGGAAAACATGCTGCGCCACTACGTTCCTGAAGTGGTTGCGGTCGAGCAGGTTGAGGATTGAAGACGTGAGTGAGAACCATCCAGAGACCTTTTCGACGGCCCCCCTGGATGAGACTTCACTCGATCAGCTCTTCCGCCATGCGCGGTCGCCGCGTGGCTGGTCCAATATGTCGGTAGAGCGCGAGACCCTCGTCGCGCTCTACGACCTACTCAAGCTTGGGCCGACTTCGGGCAACACCTGCCCGGCACGTTTCGTTTTCCTGACCTCGGATGACATGAAAGAGCGGCTTAGACCTGCTCTTTCTGCTGGCAATATCGATCTCTGCCTCAAGGCGCCTGTCGTCGCACTGGTGTGCCACGATCCGTTGTTTTTCGAACATCTTCCGCGACTGAGCCGGGAGGCCGATCTGCGCAACTGGTTTGCCGCCGATGTAGGCCTCTCGGAAGAGACGGCCTTCCGCAACGGCTCCCTTCAGGGCGGGTATCTGATTCTGGCAGCGCGTGCTCTTGGCTTGTCTGTAGCGCCGTTTTCAGGTTTCGACTCCTACGCCGTGGAAGAGATCTTCCTCGCCGATACGGGCTGGCGGATCAATTTTATCGCTGGGCTGGGCTATCCCGATGCACGGACGCTGCCCGAACGCGCGATGCGTCTGGGTTTCGATGAGAGCTGCCTCGTCCTTTGATGGCGGCTGACGGTCCAACACGTAGTCTGGTGCTCAATGGCGCCACTCTGGGCGCCGGGTCGCGCGGAGACGTGGCGGCTTTTCTGGGCAGTGAGTGCGTCGCTCATGAGCGTTTGGAGGGGGTGGGAGCGACAGCATCGCTCGCCTCAACCTGTCAGGTGCTGTTTCGCGCACTTGGCTGGCAGCAGGGACCTCATCGCATCATAGCCGTTACCGGGCCGGGATCTTTTACCGGGCTGCGGGCCAGCCTCGCGCTTGCCGACGGCCTGGCTTTCGGTTGCGGTGCCACCCTGCACGGGGTGACGACCGGACAGTGCTTCAGGGCGCATTCTGCGTGGGGAGAAAGCATCTGCGTGACACAGGCGCGGCGGAACAGGATCTTTGCGGAGCTTCTGGATGGCACATTCTGGGCCGGCGCCCCGGCCGAGCTTGAGCTGCCAGCGGGTAGTCGCGTGATCGGCAACGGGGTTTCCTTGCTTCAAGACACAGGCCTCGTGCGTATCGATGAGACACAGCCTGATATTGGCCTGATTTTCGATGCCGGTTCGCGCATGGCTGCCAGCGGTCCCTTGCAGCCCCTGTATATCGACGCGCCGGAAGCCAAACCGCCTGCGCAGGGGCTGCGGCCTGCGCCGCTGCCGTGACAGATCGACCGGTCTGCATTCTCGCGGGGCCCTCTCATGCATCTCTGCTTGCCGCTCTGCATGCCGACTGCTTTGACGAAAGCGAGCGATGGGGGGAGGGGGCATTCTCGGGTCTATTCGCGACCCCCGGCATAGTGGCTTGGATTGTTCTCGAAGGAGAGAGTCCGGCCGGGTTGCTCATGCTAAGGCAGGGCGCGGATGAAGCCGAAATACTGACTCTGGGTGTTCGTCCTCAGTATCGACGGAAAAACCTGGCCTCGCGCCTGCTCGAAACGGGCTGCGCAACGCTTGAGACGCGTGGTGTGACGACCCTTTTTCTCGAGGTTTCAGTCAGGAACGATGCGGCAGTTGCACTTTATCTGAAGCTGGGCTTTGCCTTGTGCGGTCGCAGGAAGGCGTATTATCCTGACGGGAGTGACGCCTCAGTTCTGAGCTATGATTTGACGAGCGTCACGCGGTAATCGACAGTCGCACTCTCGTCGAGAGGCTGACAATCGCTCTGTTGGCCAAGTGTTCCGAGAAGAATTTCTACATTCCGTCGCGTTTCTTCGCCGCGCAACATAATTTCCAGAACTTCGCCACGGCTGCTTTTGTCCAGCGCAAGTCTGACGTGAACCGTCGTCATAGGGCAGATCTTGTCTCGGATATCGATTGTTTTTAGCTTCATAATATTTAAACTTTACGAATAGTTTCTGTATTTTCTTGAACTCATTTTATTAATCAGTATATTTTCCCTCGAATATGTTCTTTGGGGAGAATTCACATGTCCGATGAGCCGGATAACTTGACCCTTCAAAAGCTTACTACCCAGATTATTTCTGCATATGTGACCCATAACGAGATTGCAGGTCAGGATCTACCGAACCTCATCCGAACCGTACATCAGACGCTCTCGAATGTTGCGCATACCAAGCCCGAAACCGTCAAGCCAACCCCGGCAGTTCCGCCCAAGAAATCGGTCTTCCCCGATTACATCATCTGCCTGGAAGACGGCAAAAAGCTGAAGTTGCTGCGTCGTCATCTTCAGACGGTTTATGACATGACACCACAGCAATACCGCGAGCGCTGGGATCTGCCGCCTGAATATCCGATGGTGGCGCCCAATTATGCCAGCCATCGGTCGAATCTTGCCCGCAAGATCGGCCTCGGCCACAGACGGTGAGAAAGCCGCCCTTTGTCCGCTACTTAACGTTGGCAAAGGGCCAGTTTTTCGGCTACGCCCTATTTCATGGTATCTGAAGCGAAAGCTGACGCAAAGCGAAGCGGGCGGGCTCAGGATGAGTCGCGCATCGGTCAATTATGCATCGAACGTGGCCTGAAAATGACAGGGCAGCGTCGCGTCATCGCGCGCGTCCTGTCCGAGGCTGAAGATCATCCCGATGTCGAGGAGCTGTATCGCCGTGCGTCACAGCTCGATAGCCGCATCTCGATTGCCACGGTCTACCGTACGGTCAGGCTGCTCGAAGAGAAGGGCATCCTCGAGCGGCGTGATTTCGGCGGCGGTCGTGCACGTTACGAGGCCAGTGAGCCGGGCCACCAGCATCATTATCATCTTATCGATGTCGATACCGGTCATGTCGTGGAATTTGAGGATGAGGAGCACGCAGCCCTGATGGAGACGCTGGCGCGTCGCCTTGGCTTCGATCTGGTTTCTCATCGTCTCGAACTTTTTGGGCGCCGTCTGCCGCAGAAGGCGGGCGAGCCGACAGGTCAGGACGGATGAACGCCAAACCTTCGCATGCCGAGATGTTTCGCCTTCTGGTGACAGATGGCGAGAGCACAGGGGCGTCCAGCCAGTCTCTCTCCACACTCGATCTTGCGCGGGATGCTTTCCCTGAACTGCGCGGCGGACAGCTGGGTGTCAGGATCGCCACGACCGATGCCGAACGTGAAGCCGCACAAGCGCTGCGCTATCGTGTTTTTTTTGAAGAGATGGGCGCGCGCGCCGATGGGCGCACCGCACGGTTAAAACGCGATATCGACGATTTCGACGAGGTGGCCGACCATCTTCTCGTCATCGACCACGCTGTCTCTTCCGGTGCAGAAGGCGTTGTGGGCACATATCGCCTGCTGACGAGCGACAAGGCGGCGCTTCTGGGGCGCTATTACACATCCAGCGAATACGATATTTCTCCGCTGACCGAGTTTCCCGGTCGTCTGCTTGAGGTGGGGCGCTCCTGTGTCGACCAGCGTTATCGTGGCCGCTCGGCCATGCAGCTGCTCTGGCGGGGCATTGCGTCCTACATCTTCCTGCATCGGATCGACGTGTTGTTCGGCTGCGCCAGCTTGCCCGGTATCAACCCGGAGACCATGGCGGATGAGTTGACTTACCTCTACCATAACCATCTGGCGCCTCCGGCTCTGCGCATTCGTGCCCTGCCTGATCGTTATGTCGATATGCAGCGCAGCGACCCGCATCTGCTCGATCATCGCAAATGCCTTTCCAGACTGCCGCCCCTGATCAAGGGCTATTTACGTCTTGGTGGATTTATCGGCGACGGCGCCGTGGTGGATGAGCAATTCAATACGACGGATGTTGCTGTGCTCGTAAAAAGCGAGCTTCTGGCGGATAAATACTACCGTCACTATGAGCGCCGTTTAAGGGACGCTCTCGAATAAACCAGGAGAACACAGTGACTTTCCGGCTCTGGAATTCTCCCTTCCCGCCGAGCCGGCTTCCATTTTCCACTGGGAAGATGATTCTGGCTGACCTTCTCGTCGGGGCATTTGCAGCCCTGGCGTTACCCCCCCTCTTTTTTCTGCCAGCGCTGGCACTGGGGCTTCTCTACCTTTATCGCTGCACCCAGGATGCCTCGAGCACGCGCCAACTGGCGCTGCATGCCTTTTTCTTCGGGCTTGGCTACCACACCCTAGCTCTTTCCTGGCTGACCAACGCCATTCTGACTCGCGCCCACGAGTTCTGGTGGGCAGTGCCCATTGCGGCGCCCGGATGTGCTTTGATTCTTGCGCCGCTCGTCGTCGTGCCGGTTCTGCTTTGTCGTCTGGCGCCCGAGGGGCTCTCTAGAATGGTCTTGCTGGCCGCACTCTGGACGCTGGCCGATATGGCCCGCGTTTTTATTTTCACAGGATTTCCCTGGAACCCGACTGGCAGTGTTTTCGAGCTGCCCGGGTTGGTGGGCGATATTCTGATTCAGCCCGCAGCGTTCATCGGTATCGACGGCCTGACTTTTTTTGCCGTTCTCGCCGGTCTTCTGGTTTGGCACGGTCACAAGGCTCGTGTCTTTCTGGTCGGTTTTTTTGCCGTCTGGATCGGAGCTGGCTGGTATCGGCTTGCTCATCCCAGTCTGTTGCCGGTTACCAATCCGGTAGTGGCTTTGCTTCAAGGCAATCTGCAAGAGCGCGATATCCTCTCCCGTTCCGGGGCGCTGAATGCTTTCAGGCTCTATCTGCGCCTGACGAGCGAGGGGGTGGCTAAGGCGCGCGGTATCGCCGCAGATCGCAGTATCGTCTATCTCTGGCCGGAGTCGGGCTTTCCAGGTCTGCTGGATGAGGACGAGGCCGCGCGTCGCCTCATCGCTCAGGCGGGTGATGGTGCCTGGGGTATGATCGGCTCCGACAGACGCGATGCCGAAAACCGGTTTTACAATAGTATCATGGCGCTGGACGAAAGCGGTCAGATTCAGGCTGTGTACGACAAGGCAACGCTCGTCCCCTTCGGCGAATACCAGCCCCGCCATATCCCGTTCAACCTGCTGCCCGACCAGCTGACGCCTGGAAAGGGACTCGCAACCTGGTCTCTCCCGGCACTGGGCGCAGTCGGCCCGATGGTCTGCTACGAGATTATTTTTTCAGGGCACGTGATTGGGGCGACCCGTCCGAACTGGCTGGCCAATGTGACCAATGATGCCTGGTTTGGAAATAGCGCTGGCCCGCGACAGCATCTTGCGACGGCCAGAATGCGTGCTGTGGAAGAAGGTCTACCTGTCGCGCAGGCGGCGAACATGGGCATCACGGCTGCTTTTGATGGCTCTGGACACGAACTGGGTCGATTGCCCTGGGGGCAGCCAGATAGTCTCGTCATTGCCTTGCCCTCGCCTCAACTACCAACCATTTTTTCTCGTTACGGAAGGAGCCTGCCAATAATTCTATGTGCATTTGGGGTTGTTCTGGCTGTTTTCCTTGGGCGCCATCGAAAATAGATAATAAAACGTTAACTCACTGCGATTGGCGCTTGTGATTAACCCCAATATGAGTCCTTATGCATGAGTAATACCACGAAAAGCGCTTCGGCTGCTGGCCCGATAGACGCCCTTGTGGGAGCGCGCATTCGGTTGCGCCGGACTTTACTGGGAATGTCTCAGGAAAAGCTTGGCGTTGCGCTTGGACTGACATTCCAGCAGGTGCAGAAATACGAGAGGGGAGCGAACAAGGTCGGTGCCAGTAGACTTTATGAGATGTCTCGTGTGCTGAACGTTCCTATCGGGTTCTTTTTCGACGATCTGACTGGAAACAATGAGTCTGGGCAGTGCGCGACCCTCACATCTGGTTTTTCCGAGGTTCCGCCTAGCTTCAGCAGCAAGGCCGGCCACGCGGTGCATGATTCTTCACAACCGAGAAACGACGGGGCCGACTTTATCCTCGATGAGGCCTCAATCGAACTTCTACGCGCGTTTCAACGCATCTCCGACGAGCGTGTCAGGCGCCAACTTGTCAATTTAGTGAAAAGCATGGGGGCTTCAAAATAGATCGATCGAAACGGTACGATCCAGAATCCCATCTGGCGCCATCTTCACTCCCGGCGCAAAACCTGATCGGTTAGAAAAGACGCCAGTTTGCCCGCCACAAAATCCTGTTTGAGCTGAACCTCATCATATTCATGCTCAACCCAATGCAGAAAAGGAACGCGTCCCTCTGCCTGGCTTTGATAGCGTAGCACGAACGCGTCCAGAATGCCGGTGCGGGCCCGATTGAAATGGCCGAAGCGCCAGTGAAGCTGCTTCAGAGCCTCCGCCGCGCTGCCCCCTTCGAACAATATGACCAGTGCCGAAGCCAGACCGGCTCGATCGGCACCGGATTTGCAATGCATTAGCATCGGCATGTCGATGGAGCGATAGAGATTCGCAAAACGCAGGATGCGGTCGCGATGCGGGGCTCCGCGGCTTTCAAAGGCCATGTCTACATGGGCAAGGCCGAGTGACTGTGCGGCGTTGCGCGAGAGGGCGTCGGAGCCGCAGCGACGATGACCGCGCAGATTGACCAGCGTGTGCAGCCCCAGGCGGCGCTTCAGTCGTGCGAGCCGTGCCGGTGTTGGGTGGTTGCAGCGATAGACTTTTCCCGGCACCACAGTCGCCAGATTGGTCCAAGGCAGGCGAAAGATCGCATGATCGACAAACAGACTGTCGATCCACGCCTTGCGGCGGCCACGGGGTGAGGCAAGCGATCCATCGAACACGAAAAACTCTCCTTGAGACAACTCGCCCTGCCTGCCGCAGCGGCGCCCATCCGTCAATTGCCGTGCATGAGCGAGATTGATACAACTCGTCTCATGCGTGCCTTTTCGCTTCTCTTCTTGATGACGGTTCTTACCGGCTGCGCGGCAGAGACGTTTGGCCCGCCCAGGCCCGATCTGGCCGTCAACGGGCCGCCCGGCCATCCGCCGGGGCGCCCTCCCCAACACGACCGCATGGCGCGTGCCTATGCCTCTCTCCCCATCGCCATTCCGGGAATGGACGGGCAGTTCGGGCCACCTACGCTGCCCGGTCTCGCGACGGAGACGGTCACCAGCGAGGTCAAGCCGCAATATGCTGTGCCTGACACCGAAGTTTCCTACGGCAAGAAGGATGCGGGACATGAGTGAGTTCGTTACGGCGCAATACGACCCGCGTGCGCGCGATTACGTGCAAAGCGCCGTTCATGCTGCGGGTGCGGATCTCGATTATATGGCCGCTCTTGTGAAAAGCGCCGGGGCAGATGTCGTTCTCGATCTCGGTTGCGGTGGGGGGCATGTCAGCTACGCTGTGGCGTCTTCTGTTGATCGGGTTGTGGCGTGTGACCCGACCGCGAGCATGGCGCGCGCTGTTCAGGAGGAGGCACATAGGCGTGGTCTGGATCAGGTAAGTCCGGCTTGCGGTTTTGCCGAGAGCCTGCCTTTTGCCGACGCCTCTTTTGACGCGGTCCTGAGTCGCTTCAGCGCGCATCACTGGGCCGATCTCGAAGCCGGACTAGTCGAGTGGCGACGGGTGTTGCGTCACGGCGGGCTGGGAGTTTTGATCGATACGGTCGCCCCGGAAAATGCGATGGCCGATTCCGTATTGCAGACGATCGAAACGCTTCGCGATCCGTCTCATATGCGCAATTACAAGGTCTCGGAGTGGCGCCGCCTGCTTGCCGCCGCGGGGTTCGAAATCGAGGCGGTCACCGAAATGCGGTTGAGGCTCGATTTTGCATCATGGGTGGGGCGTACGAAAACGCCAGTCCTTCATCAGCAGGCCATTCTCTCTTTGCAGCGTGCGACCAGCCCGGCGGTCAGGGAGATGCTGGAAATTGACGAAGACGGCAGTTTCACACTGGACACAGCCCTCTTCGTCCTGCGCTGATCCGTTTTCGGGGCAGCCCTGCGAACCCGCCTGTCAGTCTGAAATATGGCGGGCTTCTTCGGGCAGCATCACCGGAATGCCGTCGCGCACGGGGTAGGCCAGCCCGGCGCCCTTGCTGATAAGTTCCTGCGCATCGCGGTCATAAACCAGTGCCTCTTTGGTAACCGGGCAGACGAGCATGGAGAGAAGGCGGGGGTCGAGATCCTGAGCCATGAAATGAGTCCTGAATGGTTGTGAGGCCGCCCTTGTGAGGCGCCGGGTCGTTAGATGCGGCGCCCCGCTCTGAGGGTAAGACCTTTGTGTGATAGAGCCCAGCGATGCTCAGGAAAAGAGCAGCGCAGAGAGCTTGCGGCGGGCCGGTAGCGTTGCCGGGTCGCTGTTCCCCCAGGCTTCGAAGAAGCGCAGCAATTCGGTCTTGGCCGCTCCTTCATTCCAGTCACGTTCCTGGCGCAGGATCGACAATAGCGTATCGGCGGCTTCGGCCTTGTCACCCGCGCCGTTCAGCGCGCCGGCAAGACGAAAACGCAGAGCGAGATCGTCGGGCGCAGCAGCGCATTCGGCGCGCAACCCATCCAGTGCCGAAGCAGCCTGGCGACTTTCCTTATGAAGTGCCAGAGCCGAGCGGGCGCCGGAGATGGCGGGGTGCTCGGCCAGTTTGGGCGGCACCTGACTTAGGGCCTCCTCGGCGCCTTCATCGTCATCCAGAGCGATGAGCGCACGAATCATGCCCCCCCAGCCTTCGGGATTTTCAGGCTCTATCTCCAGCAGAGACGCGTAGAGACTGGCCGCTTCAGCCGCCTGATTTTCCTGCAATGCCGCGTTGGCGGCGGCAAGAAGATCGGCGCTGGGCATGGTGGCGCCACTCGCCTTCAGAACCTGCTCGATAAAGCGGCGCACTTCGCTTTCAGGCTGAGCGCCCTGCATGATGTCGAGAATCTGCCCCTTATAGAAAGCAGCAACCAGCGGGATCGACTGGATGGGCAGGCCGATCTGTCCGAGCTGTGCGGCCAGTGCGGCATTGGCCTCGACATCGACTTTGACCAGCTTCACCCTGCCACCGGCGGCTGTGACGGCGCGTTCGAGAATGGGCGTGAGCTGTTTGCACGGGCCGCACCAGGGCGCCCAGAAATCGACCAGCACCGGAAGCTGACGGCTGGCTTCAAGCACTTCCGGCATGAAACTGCGCTGGTCGGCATCGACGATCATGGCGCCAGCATTCTGTGGCGCGCCCGACGCACCCTGCGGTTGGGGAGGGTTCTGCCCGATGATGTAATCCATGGAATCTCTCTGTTTCAGGGCAGCGCCGGTTAAGGGCGCCGCCGTCCGATAAGCTTGGCTACAAGATTGTTCTGAAGCCCCCAGGAAGCAAGCCCGGTAGGCTAAGCCTCGGGAAAAGTGAAAAAAAACGTCTTTTTCGAAAAAACCCCCTTGCGTCCTGTCGCGTCAGGCAATATTAACCCGTCCAACGGAACGCGGGCGTAGCTCAGGGGTAGAGCACAACCTTGCCAAGGTTGGGGTCGTGGGTTCGAATCCCATCGCCCGCTCCAGACAAAACTTGTAATTGTCTGGAGCGGCGCTTCCGAAATCAAACTGAAAACTTAATATTACACGACAGATTCAATCGAATACTTTCTCACTTTCGCGTGAGGGTATTGCTGTAGAATCCTTGCCTGTTAATGAACCTGTCTCCCGGTGCAGAAAATTCCGCCAAGAGGAAGGTTGCGTTCAGAAAATAAGAAATTAAACCGATGCTAAGAAACAAAAGAACAGCACGGCCAGATTTTGAGACAAAAATTTTCTTTTCCAGAAATTAGTCGTCCAGTCCTTCGTGGATTGCCTCGCTTATTCGTGATCGCGTCTGCATTTTGTATGACGATTTCAGCGCGTGCATCCGATGACGAGCCTCAACCTAAACATGAGCAATGGTATACTGGCTCGCTCATTTCGCCGTCCGGTCCGCAATTCAAGGCAGGGGTGCTCGGTATAGAGCCTTATGTCACCTATAATCAGGCTGTCGATTATCTGGGCGCTAACGGATCCAGTGCGCCTATGGATGGCGGTCAGAGAACCATCAGCAATTCGACAATGGTCAAATATGGTCTGACTGACCACATCAGTATCCAGATTTTCCCGGCTATCAGCTATCGCTGGAAGAAGCATGACGGCAATTCCAGCAGTCTGAAATTCGGCGATATGCCGGTCGATTTCCTCTGGCGTTTCGTCGACCCTGATCCGAAGCGTTATATCCCGGTCATGAGTCTTTTTGTCGGTATGCTCATGCCGACAGGCGACTACTCGCAGCTTGGCCGCAGTCAGGATGGTGTGGGTAATGGCGCCTACGTGTTTCGCACGGCGCTGGTAGAACAATCGACTTATGAGCTGCCCCATGACTATACGCTGCGTCTGCGCATGTGGGGCACGTTCCGTCGTGCAGTCAGTTCGGCTCAGCTTGTGGACATGACCAGCTATGGCACGACCAAGGGATTCGTCGGGCGAGGGCGTCCGGGGATGAACGGGCAGACGGGTTTTTCGCTCGAATTCGGTTTCAATCAGCGGCTTGTGCTGGCGGTCGACATGGTGCGTGACTGGTCCAACGGCTCGCGTGTCTGGGGCGCCTATCGTGACGGGCGCCGGATAGACCGTGTTGGCGCGGCTTCAGGCGACTGGATGGTGGCCCCGGCGCTCGAATATAGCTGGTCGCCGCGCTTTGGTGTGATTGCGGGCGCGTCGACGTTTTTCGCGGGCCATAATACGAATCTGACCGTTGCGCCACAGATTGCCGTCAACATGATGTTCTGAGTGCGCCTGCGCCCGTTTTACCCGTCTTCCGGGCTTGCCTTGGGAATAGGAGCGCGTCACGCTTCCTTCCATTCGAGCTTTTGAGGAAAACGGCATCATGACGGCTGAAGGCCAGTCTCGCACCCTGCATCGTCAGCTCGGGCCGTTCGGTCTGCTGATGATGGGTATCGGCAGCGTGGTCGGCGCCGGAATCTATGTTTTACCCGGAATTGCTGCGGCCCATTATGCTGGCCCTGCCGTTTCGCTCTCTTTTGTCCTCGCTGCGATAAGCTGTGGCTTTATCGGTCTATGCTATGCCGAGCTTGCTTCGGCCCTGCCCGATGCCATGGGAGGCGCCTATGGCTATGCGCGCGCGATACTGGGCGTCGGTCCGGCATGGTGGGTCGCCTGGATGCTGGTGCTTGAATATGCGCTGGCAGGATCGGCCGTCTCTGTCGGTCTGACCGGCTATCTTTCCGGCCTCCTGGCCTCCTGCGGCATTACCTTGCCTGAGGTTGCGACGAGTTCGACGGTGATCTGGCGTGAGGGCGGGTTTCATCTTGCGGGTCAGATCAATGCGGTCTCGCTCGGTCTTGTTCTCATGCTCGGGTTAATTCTCTCACAAGGTATCCGTCAGGCAAGCCGCGCCAATGGCGCTTTCGTTCTGCTCAAACTGGCCGTTCTGATCGTCTTCGTCTCGGTGGGGTGGAGCCATGTAAGGCCCGTGCTCTGGCATCCTTTCCTGCCTGACTCGGAAGGCGGGTTTCATTTCGGTCTGGCCGGTCTGCTTCGTGCGGTTGCGGTGGTGTCTTTTGCCTATCTTGGTTTCGACTCGATCTCGATTGCGGCTTCCGAGGCCCGCAATCCTGGGCGCGACGTGCCTTTCGGGCTGATCGGAGCGTTGGCGATCAGTGCCGTGCTCTATGTCATGGTTTCGCTGGTCATGACCGGCCTGGTGCCGTTTCGTGCCCTCGACGTCGCAAGCCCCGTCGCTCTTGCAGTGCAGGCCCTGGCGATGCCTTCTCTGGGGTTCGTACTGCAGTTCGGCTCGGTGATCGGCCTCGGTTCCGTTCTTTTTGTCAGCCTTTATGGCCAGTCTAGGCTTTGCCATATTCTGGCCCATGACCGGTTGATCAGTGAGCGATTCAGCCTCGTCGACCCCAGAAGCGGCGCGCCTGTGCTGGCCATAGCGCTGACGACGGTGCTCACGGCCTTGACGGCGGCGTTATTGCCCATCGCGCTGCTGGCCGATCTGGTCAGTATCGGCACCATGATCGGGTTTCTGGTGATTGCGGTCGCTGTCATGAAGCTGCGTGGAGACGAGACCCGCATTCCGGCGCGTTTTCGCGTACCGCTACCCGGCTTGCGTATCGGATCGCTCTGGATCGGAATCGTGCCGGTGCTGGCGATTGCAACCTGTCTTGTCAATCTGACGACCGTATTGAGCGATCTTGTCGCACAAAGCCTGAAAGGCGACTGGATCCCTCTCGGATTCCTGGCGTTATACTGCGTCGCAGGCTGGGTGCTGGGACGTAAAACCGCCAAGGCGTTCCAGAAAGCGCAATGAAGCGAGGGGAAAGTGGTGCCGACACTCGGAATTGAACCGAGGACCTACTGATTACGAATCAGTTGCTCTACCCCTGAGCTATGTCGGCGTCCTTGGCGCGGTGCTATAGCCGAGACTGCTCGGGACTGCAACAGGGCAAACACCTATCTCTCAACGGAATCGTTCGCTACACTATGCTTCATGTCTGATCGCTTCCATAAGCGTCTGTGGCGCAACGCCGTCACGATGACTTCTTCTGTGACGCCATCCCCGACTCTCAAGGTCGTGGAAGGGCTGCGCGAGTGTCCGTTCTGCGGGCTTTTCCAGACGGTGCCGCGTTTGAAGCGTGGGCAGGTGGCGTTCTGCACGCGTTGCGATGCCCAGCTTGCCAGGCGCAGGCACACGGCGCCCATTGCGGCCCCTACAGCCTTCTGCCTTGCTTCGGCCGCGCTCTATCTGGCCCTACTCATCACCCAGTTGCTGACCATCAACGTGCATGGTCGCGTAAATACGGTTACGATTCTGACAGGGCCGATCGAGCTCGGGCGCGAAGGTTTCGGCGAGATCGGCTTTATCGTCGGGCTGACCACCCTTATCATGCCCGGCATCGTGATTGCGCTGATGGGGGCCATCCTTATTGGCGCCAGCAGGCGGCATATGCCTGACTGGGCGCCGCGACTGCTCTCCTGGTATGACAGGCTGCGCGAATGGTCGATGATCGAGGTGTATATCCTCGGTGTGTTCGTCGCCTACACGAAGCTGATCGATCTTGCGATCGTCGATCTGCAGGCGGGTGTGTTTCTGATTGCCGCGCTCATGATCACCATGGCGGCCACCGATTCTACCCTCGATGTCGAGCGTATCTGGCATAATCGCGATATCCGCGAGGAGATGGAAGACGGCAAAGGGCGCATTCTGCCGGTCGAGCATCTGACCGCCACTGATGAGTCGATGCCCCCATTGCAGCATATGCTCTCCTGCCATTCCTGCGGGCTGGTCATGGCCTTCGATCATGAAGTGCCCCGCGAGGGCGATATGGGCGACTGCCCACGCTGCCACCAGATCTTGCGCCGACGCAAATCGAACAGCCTGACCAATGCGGCGGCCCTGCTTCTGGCAGGGATCATCTGCTACATCCCGGCTAACCTTCTGCCGGTCATGACCTATACGAAGATGGGTCAGGCCGATACGAGCACGATTATCCATGGTGTGATCGAGCTGTGGCAGTCCGATCTGATCCCGCTCGCGCTGCTGGTGCTGTTCGCCTCCATCACGGTTCCGGTACTCAAGATTGTGTCTCTGGCCGCTATGGTGATCGGCACCTGGCGCAAGCAGAAAAGGGGCTTGCGCCGTCTGACCAAACTCTACCGACTGATCGATCTGATCGGACGCTGGTCGATGATCGATGTTTTCATGATCTCAATTCTGGTTGCGATCGTGCATTTCAACTTTCTCGCCAATGTTCTCGCCGATCCCGGTGTGGTTTTCTTTACGATCGTCGTTATCGTGACGATATTCGCGGTGCATAGCTTCGACCCACGCAGCATGTGGGACGCCGCAGGGGAAAACGGTCCGGTGCCGGCTCCCGACGAGGCAAGACAAAATTCCGACCTGGGAGGGATCTCCGAGGGCGGCACTTCATTTCCTCCTCACGATATGGAGCCTGAGCGCGCGTGAGCGACCAAAACGATCAATCCCGTCAGAACTCATCCGCGCCCCAAAAGGCCGGGATCAGAAAGACACGCTTCTCGGTCATCTGGCTGATACCGATCCTTGCGATCGTGATCGCCGGCTGGCTGGCGTGGAGAAGTTTCGCCAATCGCGGGCCGGACATCACCATTACCTTCGACACGGCCTCTGGCCTGACGGCGGGGCAAACCCAGGTCAAGAACAAGGCTGTGACGCTAGGGACGGTGCAGGATATCAGCCTGACCCCGGATATGCGTCGCGTCATCGTTCATGTGCGCATGAATGGCGACACTGAAGACATTCTGACCGATCACACGCGCTTCTGGGTGGTACGTCCGCGCATCAACGGTGCCAGCATCACGGGGCTCGAAACCCTGCTTTCGGGTGCCTATATCGCCATCGATCCGGGTGAAAAGGGCGGCCGCTACGAGAGCAACTTTACGGGGCTCGAGGCGGCGCCTGGCGTGCGTTCCGACCAGCCTGGCTCGACCTTCATGCTGGTGACACCCACACTTGGGTCGATCGGTGAAGGGGCACCTGTCTTCTTCCGCGACATGTCCGTGGGTGAGGTGCTGGGTTATACCATGCCGCCGGGCGGCGAAGGCCCGATCATGGTCCAGGTTTTCGTCAAATCGCCCTACGATCATTATCTGCGCACCGATACGCGTTTCTGGAATGTCTCAGGCGTGCAGGTCGGGCTCGGCGCTGGCGGCCTCAAGGTCCAATTGACCTCGCTTCAGGCACTGCTTTCCGGTGGCGTCGCGTTCGGTCTGCCGACGCGTCGGCTCAAGGTCGACGCGCCTCAGGCTCCTGCCAACTCTGTTTTCAGGCTCTATGGCAGTCAGGCCGAAGCCGATAACGCGCGCTATCATCAGAGGGTTAAGGCGGCGACCTATATCGACAGCTCGGTCAAGGGCCTCACCGCTGGCGCGACGGTCAGCATGTTCGGTATTCAGGTGGGCAGTGTGACCGATGTCTCGCTCAAGGTGAACGAGAAAGACGCAACGGCACGCGTGCGCGTGGAAATGGAGCTGGAACCGGAGCGCGTACTGAACTCTGAAGAAAGTTCGCGCGATTCCCAGCACAAGTTGCTTCAGGCTTTTGTTAACAGGGGCATGCGCGCCTCGGTTGAAAGCGCCAGTTTCCTGACGGGCGAATCGATGATCGGCCTGCAATTCGTCAAGAATGCCAAGCCGGAGACGCTGACTTACGAAGACGATGTCGCCATCATCCCGAGCCAGCCAGGCGGTTTCGATGGCATCATGGCCTCTGCAGCAACGACCATGGACAAAGTCGCGGCCATGCCACTCACCCAGATCGGCGAGCATCTGAACGATCTGCTGGCTCATGCCGACCAGCGTCTCGCCAGCCCGGAAGTGAAGCAGTCCATCGTCGCGCTGCGCGATTCGCTGCGTCATATCTCCGAACTGACCCAGAATGCCGATCAGGGCATGAAGCCGCTTCTCAAGAAGCTGCCTGCCGTGAGCGATGCGTTGCAGGGTACCCTGAAGAACGCGCAGGTGGTGCTGGCCAGCTATGGTGGCGATACCGATTTCCATCGCGATCTGCAGGCCATGATCACCCAGCTCGGTCAGGCCGCACGGTCGATCCGTTTCCTGACCGACTACCTGAACCACCATCCTTCGGCACTGATTACGGGACGCCACTGACGTGAAGATGCTTCTTTCTCTCCGCTCGCACCGCGCCATGCGCCGTCCCGTCGCTATTGCCGCCCTGTCGCTGCTGATGGCGACAGGGCTCTCGGCCTGTGGCAGCGATCCCACGCTTTATTCCATCGCTCCAGTGCCTGGAGCGGCCCAGCCCGGCGGTCCTGTGGTGGTGGAGGTGCGCACGCCTGTCGTGACAGCCAGTCTCGATCGCGACGAAATCGTCAGACAGGACAAGGATTACAAACTCGGCATCGCCAAGGGCAATGCCTGGAGCGAAGCGATCGGTGACATGATCGGTCGCGTTCTGACGCAGGATCTGGCGCAACGTCTGCCGGGAACGACTGTTTTCGCGCAGAACGACGCGGTCTCGACCAAGCCGCTCGCCTTCGTCGAACTGACGGTAACGGCGTTCAATGCCGATCAGCAGGGGAACGCCTCGCTGGTCGGGACTCTCTCCGTGCATGGAGACAAGCCGGGCATCGGTCCGAACCTGACCGTGCCGGTTCAGCTCCAGACGCATCTGGACAATAAACAGGCCAATACGCTGGTCGCCGGGCTGAGCACGCTGACCGGGCAACTGGCCGATCAGGCAGCACAGAAAATCCGCGCTCTGCCGGTATTGCCGATCACACCGTGATGGCTCTGGGGGCGCCTCCCTGACCCGGCAGAGGGATGCGCTCTCTCGATACGGCTTTTGGGTATAAAAAAACCCGCCTCCTTTCGGGGGCGGGTTTTTTTCAGGCTTGTCGCCGGACGATCAGAGCTTTTCGACCTGAGTATAGTCGAGTTCCACAGGGGTGGAGCGACCGAAGATCGAAACGCTGACCTTGAGGCGCGAACGCTCTTCGTCCACTTCCTCGATAACGCCGTTGAACGAGGTGAACGGGCCATCGGCCACGCGGATCTGCTCGCCGATCTCGAAAGTAAGGGCCGAACGCGGACGCTCGACACCTTCTTCGGCCTGCTTGAGCATACGCTCGGCCTCAGCCTCGGTGATGGGCGAGGGACGGTTGCGCGTGCCCAGAAAGCCGGTGACCTTGGGGGTGTCCTTGACCAGATGCCAGGCATCGTCGGTCAGTTCCATTTTGACCAGAACATAGCCGGGGAAGAACTTGCGCTCGGCATTGATCTTGCGACCGCGGCGCACTTCGGTCACGTCCTCGGACGGTACCAGAACTTCCTCGAACTGATCGCTCAGACCTTTTTGAGCTGCCTGTTCCTTGATGTGAGTGGCAATCTTCTTCTCGAACCCGGAATAGACATGCACGACGTACCAACGCTTAGCCATGGTTGTTCGTCTTAGCCTCCAATGCCAAAGAGTTCGCGCACGCCAAGCCCGATGACCTGGTCGACGACGAAAAAGAAAACAGAGGTGAGGGCAGCCATGGCCAGCACGGCACCCGTTGTGACCAGCGTGTTGCGACGGGTCGGCCAGGTAACCCTGGTTGCTTCCGAGCGCACATCCTTCAGGTATTGCACCAGATTGAAACGGATTGCTGGTTTCGTAGAGGGTTTCAGGGCGTCTTTCGAGGGGCCACCCTTAGAGGGCGAAGACTGCTGCGACCCATTTTTGGGGGTAGTGACCGACACCGTCATCCTCATATTTTATCTGAAAGCCGCGCGTGGCGGAATACCGCGCCCGACTCCGCTCGCTGACTTTATCAGCCAGCGGCTGCGGCGTGGTGGCAGGGGCGGAGGGTCTCGAACTCTCAACCTCCGGTTTTGGAGACCGGCGCTCTAGCCAATTGAGCTACACCCCTAACGTCGTCCGCCTGGTCAACCATCGCAGATGAAGCATCCGCTCCGGTTGGGTCATGACGAGACCACTTGCGGCGTAATGCGGCGCCGGAGCGCTTAAGTCAAGAGATCATTTGCAGTTTTTAGGCCAAAACTCTCACTTGCTTCGCGTCAGGATCGGCGTTAGGGAAAGCCATCAGCTGAAGCGCGGGCGTAGCATAGTGGTAATGCAGTAGCCTTCCAAGCTTCTGAGGAGGGTTCGATTCCCTTCGCCCGCTCCAGCCGATCTCCCCGATATCCAGATCAAGTCGTCTCCGGTCGCTCTCATTCTGTCTCACAGGGTTTGTGGCTGGCCGTCGCCGAGGCGAATTGCGTGATCATGAGCGCGACAGGGGCGTCGCCGATATTGCCCGACAAATGGCCGACATGCCCTGCCTTATTGGGTCTGGCCCCAACATCCTCACTCAGGAGGGCATCGCCAGGGTTGAGTTCCACCCGGGTGCCATCCATGCTCTGCACGAACCAGACGCCCTGGATCGGAATGATCCACTGCACGCTTTCCGGGGCATGCCACCCCCCTTTCCAGTGAGCGGGCTGCACGCTCGTCACCATGCGGGCCTGTCCCTGCTGGGCGTGATTGACCCATTGCGGGTCGGCATGAGGGGCAAGCTGGCTGAGCGTGAAGTTCTTCAGCTTACATTTCGTCAGATGGCTCACACCCTGTGTGTCGGTCCAGTTATCCCAGTAAGGCACGCCTGCGGGCTGGCTTTCCGGCGCAGCGGCGTGCGCGACCGAAGGGAGAATCGCGATGGCGGCGTAAATCGGTGCAAGGCGGCGAAGCGCGACAAGGAGTGAAGCGCGTAAAACGTGAGTCATGGGTAGGCTGAGCTTTCAGGAACCGGCAGGAAAGAGCACGTTTTGCCAAAAACCGCCCGAAAAGTGCAAATCTGAAACAAAGCGCCAGCGTAAGGTACTGCAACGTAAAAGCATGTTACGGCTCTTGTTCCGCTCTGCACCAGAGTGTCAGTTGCGCAGGGCGCTCCACGCGTGCTAGACGCCCCGCGAGGCCCGATCCGTTATTGCGGAATCGGGACGAACAGTCTCGTTACCTGAGTCATGATCAATCGGTTGCACGAACGGTGCTTTGGGGTGATGCCCGGCACTGCGGACCCTTTGGTCGTCAGGATGTTTGTGTAATTGGGGTGGGAACGCCGGACGTGACAGTGGTCGAAACAGCCGAAGCACCGCAGGTGAGCTTGGATTCGTCAGGAGGCGTGGCTCATCGCTATGCTCTGGCACTCTATGCCTATGCCGAAGAGAAATCGGCGCTGCCTGAGGTGCTCGATCAGGTGCGCGCGCTGCGCAAGCTGCTTGCGGAAAGCGCGCCGCTGCGCGAGTTCCTTGCCGACCAGAGCCTCGATTCCCGCCAGGCCGGGCAGGGGCTTGGGGCTGTTCTGAAGGCTCAGGGTTTCAGCGAGACCCTCCAGCGCTTTATCGGTGTGATAGCGCGCAACCGTCGCGCCGCCCGCCTAGACGATATTCTCGGTGCTGTTCTTTCTCTCGACGCCAAGCGTCGCGGTGAGACCGTTGCCGAAGTGCGCAGCGCCCAGCCGCTCAGTGCGGCCCAGCGTAGCGCCTTGCAGACCCGCCTGGCTGAAGCGGGCTATGCCCGTGTCTCCATGATCGAACGCGTCGAGCCCGAGCTTATCGGTGGTCTTGTCGTGCAGATCGGCGCCAAGCTATTTGACACCTCCATTCGCGGGCGTCTGACCCGCATCCAGAATGCCATGAAGGGAGCCGCGTGATGGATATCCGTCCCGCAGAGATTTCGGACATCCTCAAGCAGCAGATCGCGTCCTTCAATGACGAAGCGCAGGTCTCCGAGACGGGCACTGTCCTGTCCATCGGTGACGGCATTGCGCGCGTCTATGGCCTGTCCAATGCCATGTCCGGCGAAATGGTCGATTTTCAGACCACCGGCGACCGCGGCATGGTGCTGAACCTCGAAGAAGACAGCGTCGGCGTTGTCGTCTTCGGCGATGGCGAAGGTATCCGTGAAGGTGACACCGTCACCCGCACGGGCACTGTGGTCGAAGTGCCGGTTGGCAAGGGTCTTCTGGGTCGGGTTGTCGATGCGCTCGGCAACCCGATCGACGGCAAGGGGCCGCTGACCGACGTCGTAATGAAGCGGGCAGAGGTCAAGGCGCCGGGCATCATGCCGCGCCAGTCCGTCTGCGAGCCGATGCAGACCGGCATCAAGGCCATCGACGCTCTCGTGCCGATCGGGCGCGGTCAGCGCGAGCTGGTGATCGGTGACCGTCAGACCGGCAAGACGGCCATTCTGATCGATACCATCGTCGCCCAGAAGCCCGTCAATGCCACGGGTGACGAGAAGCAGAAGCTCTACTGCATCTATGTTGCCATCGGCCAGAAGCGTTCGACCGTTGCGAATCTCGTTCGCACGCTGACGGAAGAAGGCTCGATGGAATACTCCATCGTCGTCGCCGCAACGGCTTCCGATCCGGCACCGATGCAGTATCTCGCACCGTACTCGGCATGCTCGATGGGTGAGTATTTCCGTGATAACGGCATGCATGCCCTGATCTGCTACGACGATCTGTCCAAGCAGGCCGTGGCCTATCGTCAGATGTCGCTGCTGCTGCGTCGTCCGCCGGGCCGCGAAGCCTTCCCGGGTGACGTCTTCTATCTGCATTCGCGTCTGCTTGAGCGCGCTGCCAAGATGTCCGACGAATTCGGTGGCGGTTCGCTGACGGCTCTGCCGGTCATCGAGACGCAGGCTGGCGACGTTGCCGCTTACATCCCGACCAACGTGATCTCGATCACCGACGGTCAGATCTTCCTTGAGACCGATCTGTTCTACAAGGGCATTCGCCCTGCCGTAAACGTCGGTGGTTCGGTGTCGCGCGTTGGCTCCGCCGCACAGATCAAGGCGATGAAGCAGGTTGCCGGCAAGATCAAGCTCGATCTGGCTCAGTATCGCGAAATGGCTGCGTTCTCGCAGTTCGCTTCCGATCTCGACCCTGCAACCCGCAAGCAGCTCGAACGTGGCGCCCGCCTGACGGAACTGCTGAAGCAGCCCCAGACGTCGCCGTTGCCCGTTGAAGAGCAGGTTGTGGTGCTGTTTGCCGGTACGCGCGGTTTCGTCGATGTCGTGAAGGTCGATCAGGTCGTTCGTTACGAAGCGACGCTGCTCGCCGAAATGCGCAGCTCGGGCAAGGACATTCTCGATGCCATCCGCAATGATCGCCAGATCAAGCCGGAAGTCGAAGCCAAGCTGACCGAGCTGCTCACGGCGTTCAACAAGCGCTTCGAAGCCTAAGGACGGACCATGCCCTCGCTGAAGGAACTGCGCGCCCGGATCGCGGGCGTGAAATCACAGCGCAAGATCACGAGTGCCATGAAGATGGTTGCAGCCTCCAAGCTGCGCCGTTTTCAGAAGCATGCCGAGGCTTCGCGTCCCTATGCCGCCGCCATGCGCCGCATGCTTGCCGAGCTGGCTGCTGCGACGGCTGGTCAGGGCGAGTTGCCGATCCTGCTCGAAGGTGGAAGGGGCTCGACGCATCTCGTCGTCCTTCTCACCAGCGATTTCGGGCTTGCTGGTGGCTTCAACGCCAATCTGGTGCGTGCGACGCGCCAGCTTGTTGCGCGTCTCGAAGCCCAGGGCGAAACGGTGCGTATCCTGCCCGTCGGCCGCAAGGGCGGCGATGCCATGGCGCGCATTTTTCCGACAAAGCTTGTCGATCGCATCACCGGTACGGGTGGGCGTGAGGTGCAGTTTCAGACCGCGGCCGATCTCGGCGCACGCGTGACGGATCTGCTCACCTCTGGTCAGGTCGACCGTGTGACGGTTGTGTTCAATCGTTTCGTGAATGCGATGACCCAGACCCCGACGGAAGAGGCGCTCGTGCCCCTAACGGTGCCCGAGAACGACAACAAGACAGAATATAGTGCTCAATACGAATTTGAGCCGAATGAAGCCGAGCTGCTCGCTCAGCTTCTGCCGCGCAATATCCAGGTGCAGTTCTTCTCGGCGCTTCTTGAAAGCGCGGCAGGCGAGCAGGGCGCACGCATGACAGCGATGGATAACGCGACACGGAACGCAGGCAAGGCGATCGACGATCTGTCGCAGCGCTACAACCGCACCCGACAGAGCAATATCACCAAAGAACTTATCGAGATCATCTCCGGCGCTGAAGCCGTCTGAGACTTTTACGCAGGAGCCGAAATACGATGTCCGAAACTCTGTCGTCTGCCAGCAGCAACGTTGTGGGTCGCGTGACGCAGATCCGCGGTCCCGTGGTCGATGTCCAGTTCGAAGGCACGCTGCCGCATATTCTCAATGCGCTGCACGTCCAGAACGGTGACCAGACCCTCGTGCTCGAAGTGGCACAGGAAATCGGTGAGCGCGAAGTGCGCTGCATTGCCATGGACAGCACCGACGGTCTCGTCCGTGGGAGCGAAGTCAAGGACACGGGCGGTCAGATCACCGTTCCTGTCGGTCCGGCGACGCTTGGCCGTATCCTCAACGTCATCGGCGAGCCCGTCGATGAGCGTGGTCCGGTCGTGTCCGACAAGCATTACCCGATCCATCGCAAGGCACCGTCCTTCGAAGATCAGGCGGCTGCTTCCGAAATTCTCGTGACCGGCATCAAGGTTGTCGATCTCCTCTGCCCTTACCTCAAGGGTGGCAAGATCGGTCTGTTCGGTGGCGCTGGCGTCGGCAAGACCGTCATCATTCAGGAACTGATCAACAACATCGCAAAGGCTCACGGCGGCGTGTCCGTCTTCGCCGGTGTCGGTGAGCGTACGCGTGAAGGCAACGACCTGTATTTCGAAATGCAGGATGCCGGCGTGATCAAGATCGGTGAAGACGGCTCGACCCAGGGCTCCAAGGTGGCGCTGGTTTATGGCCAGATGAACGAGCCGCCGGGTGCGCGCGCCCGTGTCGCCCTGTCCGCCCTGTCGCTTGCGGAATATTTCCGTGACGAGGAAGGCCAGGACGTCCTGTTCTTTGTCGACAACATCTTCCGCTTTACGCAGGCTGGTTCGGAAGTCTCGGCTCTGCTGGGTCGTATTCCTTCGGCCGTGGGCTATCAGCCGACGCTGGCTACCGAGATGGGCGCCCTTCAGGAGCGCATCACCTCGACCAAGAAGGGCTCGATCACCTCGGTTCAGGCCGTTTACGTGCCTGCCGACGATCTGACCGACCCGGCACCGGCTGCGACCTTCGCCCATCTTGACGCAACGACCGTGCTGAACCGCTCGATCGCCGAAATGGGTATCTACCCGGCTGTCGATCCGCTCGACTCCACCTCGCGTTCGCTCGACCCGAAGATCGTCGGTGAAGAGCACTACAAGGTGGCCCGTGACGTACAGCGCATCCTTCAGACCTATAAGGGTCTGCAGGACATCATTGCGATCCTGGGCATGGACGAGCTGTCGGAAGAGGACAAGCAGGTCGTGGCGCGTGCGCGCCGCATCCAGCGCTTCCTGTCGCAGCCTTTCCATGTGGCTGAAGTCTTCACGGGTTCGCCGGGCAAGCTCGTCTCGCTCGATGACACCGTGCGCAGCTTCAAGGCCATCGTTGCCGGTGAATACGACACCCTGCCGGAAGGCGCCTTCTACATGGTCGGACCGATCGAAGAAGCGATCGCCAAGGCCGAAAAGATGAAGGAGTCGGCGTAAGCCCATGCCGGTTCAGGTCGAAATCATCAGCCCGGAGAAGCTGCTCTTCCGCAAGGAAGTGGATATGGCTGTCATCCCGGGCGAGGAAGGCGATATCGCGGCCATGCCGGATCATGCGCCGATCATGCTCCTGCTGCGCGGCGGGGTCGTTTCTCTGTATGAGAACGGCGTCGTCACCGAGCGTTTCTTCGTCTCCGGTGGTTTCGCCGATATCACGGCCGATCGCTGCACCATCCTTGCGGATGAGGCCCTGGCGGTTGAGGAAATCGTCCTGAGCGAAGCAGAGAGCCGTCTCGAAATGCTGGAAACCCAGCTGACGAATATCGCTGCCGACGACATTGCCGATCAGGAGCGTCTGTCTCGCAAGATACAGGCGACCAGAGCGGCTATCGAGGCCGCCGAGGCAGCTCACCCGCTGCACTGAGTTTCAGAAAAAGGCCGGTTCCTCCAGGGGGACCGGCCTTTTTCATATCGGGACGACGGTAAAATTCGTTTTCCCTATTTCCGGCCCCCGAAGGAGCCGGGGGGCAGCCATACTCAGCCGCGACCGCGATAGCCGGGCACGTCCTGAGCCGGAATCCAGACGCCCTTGGGCGCCTCGCCCGTCTGCCAGAAGACGTCGATGGGAATCCCTCCACGCGGATACCAGTAGGCCCCGATGCGCAGCCATTTCGGATTCAGGATCTCGGCCAGCTTCACGGCGATGCTGACTGAGCAGTCTTCGTGAAAAGCGCCGTGATTGCGGAAACTGGTCAGATAGAGCTTCAGTGACTTGCTCTCGACGATCCATTCGCCCGGAATATAGTCGATGACGATATGGGCGAAATCGGGCTGGCCCGTTACAGGGCAGAGCGAGGTGAATTCGGGTGCCGTAAAGCGTACGACGTAGTCACGCCCCTTATGCGGGCTCGGGACGCGTTCGAGTGTCGCGGTCTCCGGGCTCTCCGGCTGGACTGTCTGGCGGCCTAGCTGGCTAAGAGCCGCCAGATCGTTCTCTGATGTGGTCATGATGGTCTGCCCTGATGTATGGAAGGGAAATGCAAGTGTCTCAAGCCGGTTTCCCAGCCCCAGTCATCGTGTCTTCTACAGAAGATTTGGCGCAACTTTGCGCCCGACTCAAGCAGGAGCCGTTCGTTACGATCGATACGGAGTTTGTGCGCGAGCATACATACTGGCCCGAGCTGTGTGTCGTGCAGCTGGGTGGCGTGTCCGACGTGGCCGTTATCGACACGCTGGCGCCGGGGTTGGACCTTGCGCCGCTTGCCGACCTTCTGGCGACAGAGAGCTGCGTGAAGGTCTTTCATGCAGCCCGCCAGGATCTTGAGATCTTCCTGCATCTATTCGATGCCTTGCCACGCTCGATTTTCGATACGCAGGTGGCAGCCATGGTCGGTGGCTATGGCGACCAGGTCGGTTACGACACGCTGGTCAGTGCCATCACAGGGGCGAGCATCGACAAGACGCATCGCTTCAGCGATTGGGCGGCGCGCCCGCTGTCGAAAGCGCAGATTGCCTACGCCGCGGCCGATGTCACCCATCTGCGCGATGTTTATCTCGCGCTGCATCGCGAACTCGACAAGCAGAACCGGCTGCATTGGGCTGACGCCGAACTGGCCGTTCTGAACGACCCGGCAACGTTCCGGCCCGACCCGCGTCGCCAGTGGGAGCGGCTCAAGGCCCGCACCAATAACCGCCGTATGTTGGCGGTACTGCGCGAGGTGGCTGCCTGGCGTGAAAACGAGGCGCAGGCGTTGAATATTCCCCGCCAGCGCCTGATTCGTGACGAGAGCCTGCTCGAAATCGCTGCCGTTCGACCGCAGGATTCCGAGGCCCTGTCGCGCGTGCGCGGTGTCTCGCGTGGCTTTGCCGAGGGTAAGGCCGCTCCGGGGCTGCTCACCGCCATACAAATTGGTATCGACCTGCCGGAAACGGATCTTCCGCGCCCTCCCCGAAAATCAGATGGTGCCAAGCCCTCTGGCGCGCTCGTGGCTTTGCTCAAGGTTGTTCTGGCGGCAAGCTGTGAGGCCAATCGGGTGGCGCCAAAGCTTGTGGCGACGAGTGACGATCTCGACAGTCTTGCTCTGGGCGAGACCGATAGCCCCGTTCTGCAGGGCTGGCGTCGTGCCGTTTTCGGCGACGACGCCCTTGCCCTGCTCAAGGGGGAGATCCAGCTCGTTGTGAAGGGGCGTGCCGTTCGTCTCGTCCGCTCCGGCAGCACGGATTGATCGTTCGTGACAGGCGGTGCTGCCCGCGTCATACCGGTGGCCCGCCCTTCATTCTTTGGTAATTCGTGCGGGTTCAGATTGACTTGAGCAAGAGCTCCGTGTTTATCCGCCAGTCTCATCATAGAAAAATCCGATTTACGGATTGAGCAAGTCGTATCGACACCCTAGTTTTACGTCACTGGACTGAATGAGGAGCACGGGCGATGGAATGGACTGACGAAATAATCTCCCGTCTTCAGACGCTTTGGCAGGAAGGACTATCCACTGCCGAGATTGGCAGGCAGCTATCGATCACGAAAAACGCAGTTGTGGGCAAGGCGCATCGCCTGGGCCTGCCGCCGCGCCCTTCGCCGATCCGCGCAACGGCCAAGCCTCGCAAGGACGCTGCGGTCGACGCATCCGCCGCACAGCCTGCCGAAGAGACGGTGGCGTCGGCACCGGTTGCGCCCCCCAGCGAGGCGAAACCTTCCGTCGCCGCTACGGCTGCGTCTGCTGCCCCGGCGAAACCCGTCACTGCCGAGCCAGTCGTGCCGCCTGCTCCGAAAATGGAGCCTGTTGAAAAAGCTGCTGCAAACGCCACCTCTGAGGTGCAAGTTGAAAACGCTCCTGCCGCCAGCAAGCCCAGCCCGACCCGCAAACCCGCCGAGGCCAAAACCATGTCGCCAGACCTGATGCTTCGCCCGCTTCTGCGCCCGTTGACGACAGAAACCTCGCCGCGTCGCGGTCCGGCCTGCTGCTGGCCGAACGGCGACCCTGGCACGCCCGGCTTTCATTTCTGTGGTGCCAAACCCGTACCCGGCAAACCCTACTGCGCCGAGCATTGCGCGATCGCCTATGTGAAACTGCGCGACCGTCGCGAAAGCGTCGGTTAACCTCGTAAGCTTCCGGCCCCGCCCCATAAAAAAAGCCCGGTCATGAAAGACCGGGCTTTTCTGTATCTGGGCCCCTGAAAGGCTCAGGCAGAGGGGGCTGCCTCTTCCGACTTCTCGATAGCCGGAGCGGGCGTCTCGAGAGCGGCGGGGCGCGGCGGCATATCGCCGGTGATCATTTCGAGATGACCCGTAATCTGGCCGCCATCTTCCACCTGAAGGCGACGGCAACGCGTCTTGCCGATCAGCTTGCCTGTCGCGCGCACGGTCAGATTGCCGCGCACGGTCAGCGTGCCGTCGATCGTACCAGCCAGATCGGCGTCTTCGACCTCGATCTCACCGCGGAAAACACCGCCCGGTGCGACGGAGAGTTCAGCGGCCTGGAGCAGCGAGGCTTCGACTGTGCCTTCAACCACCAGACGCTCGGCGTCCTGAATCGATCCCTGAACCGAAATGCCGCGTCCAACGACGAGCGTGCGGCGGTCTGAGGAGTCACGACGGCCACCGGGGGCAGCCGCAGCGGCGGCAGGGCGTGCCGGTGCAGCAGGGGCTGCCGGCGCAGCAGGAGAGGGAGGGGTGGGGAACGGCGAACGACCCATCGCGGCAGAATCCTTGAATTGAGAGGCTGGTGAAGCGTCAGCCGCGGGGGCCGGACGCTCAGGGAAGAGCGAAGCGCTGCCCGAGCCGGGGGCAGTCGCTTTTTGACCATTACTGGCCGAAGCACCTGAAGATTGAGGAGCTGTATCTTCTGGTTTGCGTCGTTTGAACAAGAGAACCCCGCTGCGCGTTCAAAAAGGTGGCGGTTCGGGTGCCGCTGGCGGCTTGGGACAGGCGAGATACCATCGAAACAGCACCCCACGCCCTTACCCGGCTTACACGTTAAGATGCGCAAGCGACAAGCCGATAAACGGCAGGTTTTCGCGGTTTTTGACCCTGACCGAGTCTTGTGTCATGGCCTTTGGCGAAGAATGCCGAACCTGTCGTTCACGCAGCGTTACGATTGCCATTGATCATGTTGATTTCATGGCGTGAATGGGGGTTCTTTCGCTTTAATTCATCTCTCTGGAGACTTCATGACTGCGCCTGCTCTCGATCTGCTCTGCATTGGCAACGCCATTGTCGATATTCTGGCCCCGGTTTCCCAGGAGACGCTGACGGCTCTCGGCTCGCCTCTCGGCAGCATGACCCTGATCGACGCCGCGCAGGCTGCAGAAATCGAAGCGAAGATCACGCCCGAGCAGGTTATGGGCGGGGGTTCTGCCGCCAACACGGCTGTCGTTGCCTCACGTCTCGGTGCCCGTGTGGGTTATCTGGGCAAGGTCGCCGCCGATGAAGCCGGTCTGGGCTATGCCAGAGACCTGACCGCCCAGAACCTGCTTTATCCGTCCGTGCCGGTCGAAGCAGCCGATCGCCCCACCGCGCGATGCATCATTCTCGTCACCCCAGACGGCCAGCGTACCATGCACACCTATCTTGGCATCTGCACCGAGTTCGGGCCGGAAGATGTCGATCAGGTCGCCGTTTCCAGCGCCGCTGTGACCTATATGGAAGGCTATCTCTTCGACAAGGATCACGCCCAGGCCGCCTTTATCCTCGCTGCCGAGACCGCGCACAAGGCGGGCCGTCGCGTGGCACTCACCCTTTCCGACACATTCTGCGTAGCCCGGCATCATGACGCTTTCCGTGCGCTGGTCGCCGGTCATATCGATATCCTTTTCGCCAACGAGGCCGAAATCTGTGCCCTTTACGGCACTGAGGATTTCGACTCCGCCGCTTCCCAGGCTGGCGCTGACGCCTCTCTGGTCGTGCTGACTCGCGCCGAAAAAGGGGCCGTCATTCTCTCCGAAGGGAAGAAGTTCGTCGTGCCGACGGAGCCTGTGAAGGTCGTGGATACTACGGGTGCTGGCGATGCCTTCGCCGCGGGCTTCCTCGCCGGTCTCGCCAAGGGTCATGGCCTAGAGGCCTGCGCCACGCTGGGCAACCAGTCTGCCGCGGCCATCATCACCCGTATGGGCGCTCGTCCTGCCGAGGATTTCGCTCTCAAGGCGTGAGGCTTTCATGGGGCTCTGCCCTATCCCCCGCCAAAGGGCAGTTGCCTTTTGGAAACCGTTCTGAAATCAGGCGGGGTTGAAAGGGGCTCGCCCCTTTCCGGAGAGCGGGGCAGCGCCCCGCATACCTTGCCCGCCAGAAGTCCAGACCCGTCGAGCAGCCACAATTTCACCTTGTGAAACCCGAAAAAACCCGTCTTTTCGGAACCTTTCATTGCACTCTGACGGGAAATTGTGCAGAACACGGCCAAATCCGTCAGTCCCGGCTTTGTGTCGTTCCAAGGGAGCGATCCGGCAGGGCATGACCCTGCAAGCCCGATCAGGACCGCTTCATGGAAATCCGTAACATCGCCATTATCGCGCACGTCGATCATGGCAAGACCACCCTTGTTGACCAGCTTCTCAAGCAGTCCGGTTCGTTCCGCGAGAACCAGCACGTTGCTGAGCGTGCGATGGACAGCAACGATCTCGAGCGTGAGCGTGGCATCACCATTCTTGCCAAGTGCACCTCGGTCGTCTGGAACGACACGCGCATCAACATCATCGACACCCCGGGCCACGCCGATTTCGGTGGTGAGGTCGAGCGTATCCTGAGCATGGTGGATGGCGCGATCATTCTGGTCGACTCCGCAGAAGGCGCTCTGCCGCAGACGAAGTTCGTTCTGGGCAAGGCTCTGGCCCGTGGCCTGCGTCCGATCGTGGTCGTCAACAAGATCGACCGTGGCGATGCCCGTCCCGATGAAGTTCATGAAGAGATCTTCGATCTGTTCGCGGCTCTCGGTGCCGACGAGCATCAGCTCGACTTCCCGATGCTCTACGCTTCGGGCCGTCAGGGCTGGGCCGATATGGAAATGAACGGTCCGCGCAAGGATCTTTCCCCGCTGTTCGATCTGGTGCTGCGTCATGTGCCTACGCCGGGTCTGGACAAGGAAGCGCCGTTCGGCATGGTTGCGACCATTCTCGAGAGCGACAACTTCCTGGGCCGCATCCTGACGGGTCGTATCGAGCAGGGCCGCGCCCGCGTGAACATGCCGGTGCGCGTGCTGCGTCCCGATGGTTCGGTTGTCGAAACTGGCCGTCTGACGAAGCTGCTGTCTTTCCGTGGCCTCGATCGTGTGCCGGTGGAAGAAGCCGAAGCCGGTGACATCGTTGCTGTGGCCGGTCTGTCCGACGCTACCATTCCTGACACCATTGCCGATCCGGCGCTCGACGGCCCGCTGCCCTCGACCCCGGTCGATCCGCCGACCCTGTCGATGACCTTCCGCATCAATGACGGCCCTCTGGGCGGTCGTGAAGGCAAGAAGGTGACGTCGCGTCAGATCCGTGATCGTCTGTTCAAGGAAACCGAAGGCAACGTTGCCATCAAGGTGACCGAGAGCGCCGAGAGCGAAGCTTTCGAAGTGGCCGGTCGTGGTGAACTTCAGCTTGGCGTGCTCATCGAAATGATGCGTCGCGAAGGCTTTGAACTGACAATCGGTCGCCCGCGTGTGCTTTTCCGCACCAACGAAGAGACCGGCGAGCGTGAAGAGCCGTACGAAGAGGTTCTGGTCGACGTCGACGAGCCCTATTCGGGCGTAGTCGTCGAAAAGATGTCGATCCGTAAGGGCGTGATGCAGGATATGCGTCCGTCGGGTGGTGACAAGGTTCGTCTGACCTTCCTGATTCCGTCGCGCGGCCTGATCGGCTATCACGGCGAATTCCTGACCGACACGCGCGGCACGGGCATCATGAACCGTCTGTTCGCGGGTTACAGGCCCTATGCCGGTACGATTGACGGCCGTCGCAACGGGTCGCTGATCTCTTCGGAAGACGGTGCGACCACGCAATATGCGCTGTTCGCGCTGCAGGATCGCGGTACGATGTTCGTCGACGCGGGCGAGAAGATCTACACGGGCATGATCCTGGGCGAGCATTCGCGTGAAAACGATCTCGACATCAACGCCGTGCGTGAAAAGAAGCTGACCAACATCCGCGCCGCCGGCAAGGACGATGCCCTGCTTCTGACCCCGCCGCGCAAGATGAGCCTTGAGCAGGCGATTGCCTATATCGAAGACGACGAGCTGGTCGAAGTGACACCGTCTGCAGTACGTATCCGCAAGCGTTACCTTGACCCGAACGAGCGCAAGCGTATGTCGAAGGTCAAGTCTGACGTCTGATCCCGGTTACTCATCCAACCGGGTGGTCTCAGCCGGTTGGAACAAGGCGTTTCAGGACGGCGAAGTCCCTTCGTGAGCCAATGCGGGCGGAGCGGGTTTCAGGAAAAGGTCACCGGAAGCGGTGGCCTTTTTTTATGAACATGTCGCGATTAAGGCGAATATGCGCCGTTACCGTGCGATTACAGTCATTTTATTTAATTTCTTTCGAGACGATTTGAAAAAACGCTGATAGCGTTCACGAGGTCATGAGTTCAGAGGGTCGGTTTCTTCCGACTGTCTGACGCCTGTGATTATGTGCATTCGCTTATTGGAGCTCGTTTCATGCTCGTTTTCAATCGTCGCCTTCTCACCGGTGTTGCCGCTCTTGCCATGACGCTGAGCGTTCCTGCTTTCGCTCAGGACGCCGCTCCTGCTGCCCAGGCTCCTGCCGCTGCAGCACCGGCTGCTCCTGCCGCCCCGGAAGCTACGGCACCGGCCCCGATGTCTGAAGCGGCTCCGGCTGCATCGACCGACGACAAGGCTGCCAAGCACAAGCATAAGGGCAAGCACAAGCACAAGCACCACAAGAAGGGTGCAGAAGCTGCCGCCGAGAAGGACGCTTCCGGCAACTGATCGTTCTTACGATCGGTAATGAAAAAGGGGCCGGAAACGGCCCCTTTTTTTATGCTCGATACGTTATGTTCCGAAAGGCGATGACACCCGACGTCCATGAACCTGCTTCAGGTCGTCGGTCAGATTGCTGGAAATGCCCCGAAGCTGACTGTATCTCGGGCGAACGACCGGAAAAAACTTTCCGCATCTTGCAGTCATGTGGCCTGAAGATCGGAGCCGAGACCTTATCTGCACCCGGAAGGGGGCAAGCCCCCTTCCGGGTGCAGGGCAGAGCCCTGAAGCAACTCAGGATTTATAACGATCCAGCGAGAGATCGAGCGCCGGAATATCCGTGCGCTTGCCGCTGACGCGATCGGCCAGAATACGGCCCGAACCGCAGGCCATCGTCCAGCCCAGCGTGCCATGGCCGGTGTTGAGCCAGAGATTGCTGTATCGGCCCGACGGGCCGATGACGGGTGTGCCGTCAGGGGTGCAGGGGCGCAGGCCGGTCCAGTAACGGGCGCGACTGAGATCGGCGCCGCCATACATCTCGTTGAACGAGAGTTCGAGCGTTTCGCGACGATCCTGGCTCAGCTTGAGGCGCCAGCCTGTCAGTTCTGCCGTCCCACCGATGCGGATGCGATCGCCAAGGCGTGTCATGGCGACCTTGTAGGTCTCGTCATTGACCGTCGAGGTGGGCACACGGCTTTCATCGGTGATCGGCGCCGTAAGCGAGTAGCCCTTGACCGGATAGACCGGCAGATCGAGTTCGATCGGCTTGAGCAGGCGGGGCGAGTAGCTGCCCAGTGCCAGCACATAGGCATCGGCTGTCAGGCGGCCTGCGCTGGTGCGAATGCCGTAAATGGCGTCGCTCGCCGCCTCGATGGCTTCGATCTCGGTGCGAAAGCGAAAGCTGACGCCTTTTTCAGCGGCCATGGCGGCCAGACGCTGGGTGAAGAGATACGCATCGCCCGACTCATCGCCCGGCAGGCGCAAGCCACCCTTGAGGAGCGCACGCGCTCCCGACAGGCCGGGCTCATATTTCAGGACCTCTTCCGTGCTCAGAAGCTCATGCGTCACACCGCTCTCGGCGAGCAGGCGCATATCTTCATGAGCGTGCTCGACCTGCTTGTCGGTACGGAAGAGCTGGATCAGCCCCTTTTGCCCATCATCATAGGTGATGCCGGTCGCGCGGCGTAGCTCGGCCTGACAGTCGCGGCTGTATTCCGCGATACGCAGCATACGGCTCTTGTTGATGTCATAGGCATGATGCGTGCAGTTGCTCAGAAGCTGCGTCATGAAGCGCAGCATCGGCGCATTGACGGCAGCGGCACGCACCACCAGCGGCGCATGCTTCTGGAACATCCAGCGCGCAGCCTTCAGTGGCAGGCCGGGCATGGCCCAGGGGGTTGAATAACCCGGCGAGACCTGACCGGCATTGGCGAACGAGGTTTCAAGCCCGACTCCGGGCTGGCGATCGATAACCTCAACCTCATGGCCCTGTTCAGCGAGATACCAGGCAGTAGTGACGCCGATCACACCGGCGCCCATGACGATGATCTTCATTGTGAACTCTCAATGTATTCACGATGGAAGCGCTTCCCGAGACTGGTCAGCAGCTCATATCCGATCGTATCCAGCGCTGAGGCCAGATCGTCCAGCGGACGATGGGGGCCGATCAGCTCGAAACCCGTGCCGGGGGGCAAATCCAGTTCTCCCAGCGCGGTAATGTCCAGCGCCATGCAGTCCATCGAGATCCGGCCCACTACGGGGAGGGATATGTCTGGCCTTGCAGGCAGAACCGCGCTGGTGAAGCCACCGGCGCGACGATGAAATCCGTCGGCATAACCGACAGAGAGCGTGGCGATGCGCGTCTTCTGCGTTGCCACGAAGCGTGCACTATAACCGACTGCCGTGTCCGGCGCGATCCAGCGATCCTGAACCATTCCGCCCAGCATCGTGACGACAGCCTGCATCGGGTTGGGCAGGTTCGGAGTAGGGTTGCCGCCGTAAAGCGCATAGCCGGGGCGGACCAGATCGAAATGAAACGCCTCGCCCAGAAAAATACCGCTCGATGCGGCAAGGCTGGCGGGCAAAGCAGGCAGCTTGCGCCTCAGCGCTTCAAAACGCAGGCGCTGGCCCTCATTGCGTGGTGAGGTTGCATCGTCGGCGCAGGCGAGATGACTCATGACATAAGCGATGTCGAGCGCGTCCGGCAGCGCCTCGGCACAAAGCGTGTCGAGATCCTCGCCCGAGAGCCCGAAACGCGACATGCCGCTATCGAGCTGAAGCAGGCAGGGTCGTTTATGACCTGTCTCCTGACCCAGTGCCGCCCAGCGACGCGCCTGATCGAGGCTGTTCAGAACGGGAGTCAGGCCCGAAGCGGCAAGAACCCTCTCGCTTGCAACGGGAGGGCCGTTCAGGATGCAGATTGCCGCGTCGTCCGGCAGAAGCGGGCGCAGGCCGAGCCCCTCATCGACGGTTGCGACAAAAAAGCGGCGGCACCCGGCCCGGTAAAGGGTAGGGGCGACACGCGCCACGCCCAGCCCGTAGGCATCGGCCTTGACCGCCGCGCCTACCGCTACGCCGCGGCCGACTTTCCGTGTCAGCAGTGTGTAGTTCTGCTTGAGGGCATCGAGGTCGATGCGTAACCAGCCTCCGGCGCGCTGTTTCGCGCCTGCTTCCACCTCGCTCTGCTGCACTGTCATTCGGGTCCGGGTCTCTCGATCATTTCGAAATCATTCTAAACTGCCCCCTGCCATCGCTCAAGAGCCTGCGGGCACACCCTTGCTGGTGGAATATTCGAAATGCAGCGCCTGATCGGGGTGCACGATGGGATGGATGGCATGGGCCGCCATCGCCCCTTCGCTGAAGCCCTGCAGGATCAGCTTGAGTTTGCCGGGATAGGTCGCGACGTCGCCGATGGCGAACACGCCGGGCAGGCTGGTTTCCATGGTCGAAGGGGTGACGGGCAAAGTGGTGCGGATGCTGTCGATGTTCCAGGTGGCAATCGGGCCGAGATCGGTCGAAAGCCCGTAGAAAGGCAGAAGCGTATCGGCCTCGATACGGCGCACCTGCCCTTCGAGATCGATCACATCGACCGCTGAGAGCGCGCCGTTTTCGCCTTGGAGCGCATGAAGCTGATAGGGCACGACCTTCTCGATACGACCTTCTGCCACGCGGGTTTCGATCTGCGCCAAAGTCTCCGGCGCCCCGCGGAAGCGGTCGCGGCGATGCAGCAGATAGATCTTGTCGGCGATATCCGAGAGTGACAGCGCCCAGTCGAGGGCGGAGTCGCCGCCGCCAGCCACGACGATGCGCTTGCCCGCAAAATCGGCGCGCTTGCGCACGTAATACTGAACGGCACCACTGGCCTCATAGGCGTCGAGCCCATCGAGTGGCGGGCGATTCGGCCCGAAAGCCCCTGCTCCGGCGGCGATGATGACCGCACGCGCCGTGACCACATTGCCCTTGTCGGTCTCGAGCGTGAAGTCACCGCGCGTGCCCGAAAGTTTTTCGACCCGCTGGCCGAGCAGGCGTGGCACGTCGAAAGGGGCAATCTGCGCATCGAGCGCTGCAATCAGCGCGCCACCCTCGATCGAGGGATGACCCGGAATGTCATAGATCGGTTTCTCAGGATAGAGCGCCGCGCATTGACCGCCAATCTCGCCCAGCGCGTCGATAAGCACGCAGGAGAGTTTGAGCATCCCGCATTCGAAAGCCGCAAAAAGGGCGGTCGGCCCTGCACCGATAATGGCGACATCGATATCGAGAGGAGTCTGGCCCATAAGCGCGTTCATTCCTGTCTGTTGCGTCCTGTGTTCCTCTTAGCAGCTAACAGAAAGCGCGAGCCTCGCCCAGAGCCGGAACTGAAGCCAAAGCCCGCCCTGCCGCAGCGTCCGATAGATACAGGCGCATTGCGTGTCACTCACACCTTTGATACGAAAGTTGCCAGCATCAAGAGTCGACAGATCCTGTCGGCGCCAACCTGCTCCCGGGCAAGGTGGTATCTTCGGTCTTTGCCGAAGAGATGTGGCCGCTCCGGCAATCTCGGGACAAGCCACACCCCCTTTTCGTTCGGAGCGTCTGTACGTCCAGAAAGGACTCACCGCCGTGGCCCAGCAATTTGCCAGTGACAATTATGCCGGTATCTGCCCCGAAGTCTGGGATGTGATGCAGCAGGCCAATGCAGGTTCGGTTCCGGCCTATGGCGATGATGAATGGACAAGCCGCGCTTCTGACAGCTTCCGTACCCTGTTCGGTACGTCATGCGAGGTGTTCTTTGCCTTTAACGGCACGGCGGCCAATTCGCTTGCGCTGGCGTCGCTCTGCCAATCCTATAACAGTGTCATCTGTTCGTCTTTCGCCCATGTCGAGACCGATGAGTGCGGCGCGCCGGAGTTTTTCTCCAACGGCTCCAAGCTGCTGGTGGCCCGCACGGATCATGCCAAGCTTTTCCCCGAGGACATAAGGGCGCTGGCGACCTGCCGCAGCGATATCCACTATCCCAAGCCAAAGGTCGTTACGATCACCCAGCCCACTGAGACGGGGGAGGTCTATTCGCTGGCAGAAATACGCGCGATTGCCGAAACCTGCCGCGAACTGGGGCTGCGCCTGCATATGGATGGCGCACGCTTTGCCAATGCCTGCGCGGCTCTGGGCTGCACGCCTGCCGAGATGACCTGGAAAGCCGGGGTGGATGTGCTGTGTTTTGGTGGCACGAAGAACGGCATGGCGGTTGGTGAAGCCATTCTGTTTTTTGATCGCGAACTCGCCGAAGGCTTCGATTATCGTTGCAAGCAGGCGGGACAGCTGGCCTCGAAAATGCGTTTCATTTCGGCGCCCTGGGTTGGTTTGCTGGAGAGCGGCGCCTGGCTCCGTAATGGCCAGCACGGCAATGATAGCGCGAAAGCACTGGCAGAACGGATCACGGCGCTGCCCGGCCTCTCGCTGATGTTTCCGGCTCAGGCCAATGCCGTTTTTCTCAAGGCCCCTGAGACATTGCTTGAAGGGCTTCGCGCGCGCGGATGGCGTTTTTACACCTTCATCGGCGGCGGTGCGCGCTTCATGTTCGCCTGGGACGCCAATCCTGAACGCGTGGCGCAGCTTGCCGCCGATATCGAGGTTCTAGCCGCGTGAGCCCTGCCACTCTTGCCAGCATTCACGCGCTCTCGGCGTCGACCCTGTCCGATCTGGACATGGCTGGCACGGCTGTGTTCGCGATTTCCGGCGCGCTGGTTGCCGCCAGGGCGAGGCAGAACATGGTCACTTTCGCGTTCTTCGCCGCCATGACGGGCGTAGGCGGCGGCACGCTGCGCGATCTGCTGATCGGCGCACCTGTTTTCTGGATGCACGCCACAGCGCCGATTGCCGTCTGTCTGGGCATTGCCCTTCTGGTCTGGTTCACGCCCCATCGGGTCTGGCACGAACGCGCCATAGACTGGTTCGACGGGCTGGGCCTCGCCTCCTACGCCGTTTATGGCGCGGCCAAGGCTACTGCCTATGGTATCCCCTGGCTGCCAGCGGCGATCATGGGGGTCGTCACCGCCTGCATGGGCGGTATTATTCGCGACGTTCTGGCCGATCTGCCCTCTATCGTGATCCGTCCCGAGCTCTACGTTACCGCCGCCGCCCTTGCTGCGGGATTGTATGTCGGTCTGGACGCTGTCGGCCTCTCTCCGATTATAGCAGGGGCGATCGCCGTCGTGCTGGGATTCTGCCTGAGAGGCTATGCCATTATCGGCAAGGTCGATCTGCCTGCCTATCGTCGGTAATTGCTTGCGCGGCCGGATGCAGGGCGCGGGGCAGCGCCCTGCAAAAGGGTGGTCACCCTTTTGAAACCCGGTCTCAGGATTATTGCGTCTCGATGCGCATGCTAAGTATGAGACAGGTGCGATCTGAAGTCTTGCGGACGCAAGTATGATGGAGCGGGACGAAAGGGGCTTGCTCCTTTCTGGGGGGCGGGCTGGGCCCTGCGCTTGCCTCTACCCATCGCGTGAGCCCGGCTTTACACTGTCGGCATGAGCGAAATCGACCTGCCCGATCAGTCTGCCACAGAAGCTTTTGCCGCCCGTCTGGCGGGACTGGCGCGGCCGGGGGACGTGATTGCGCTGCATGGCGAAATGGGCATGGGGAAGAGCGTGTTCGCTCGTGCCTTTCTCAGGACGCTCGCGCAGGATCCGGCGCTTGAAGTGCCGAGCCCGACCTTCTCGCTGGTTCAGACTTACGACACGATCAAGGGCACCGTGGCGCATTTCGATCTGTGGCGCCTCAACGGGCCGGACGCGTTGTTCGAACTGGGTTGGGACGAGCTTCAGGAGGGCATCATTCTGGTCGAGTGGCCCGAACGTGCAGAAGACGAACTCCCCGATCATGCGCTGCATCTGGCCTTCACTCAGGGGGATGAGGAAGAAGCGCGCACAGTGACCCTTACGGGATGGAGCGACCGGCTGTGATTCTCGCGACCATCCCGGCAGACCGTTCCTTTCTCGACGATGTCGCACGACGCTGGCTTGAGGGAGATACAGCGCAGGATGACGCCAATGCGCTGATTCTCGTGCCGGGGCGTCGCGCAGCGCGCAATCTCACCGAGGCGTTTCTGCGCTGTCTTGACGGCAAGGCGGCGCTGTTGCCGCGCATTCTGCCTGTAGGCGATGTGAGCGAAGACGATCTGGCGCTTTCGGGTGTCGAGGCGTTTTCCTTTCCTGCTGCGGTCGATCCGCTGCGCCGCCTGTCGGTTCTGGCGGCGCTGGTCTTGCGCGCAAAGGGCGTGTTCAGCGCAGAGCTGACGCTCGAGCAGGCCTGGCCGCTCGCTTCTGCTCTGGCGGAATTGATGGATGATGCCGAGCGCGTGGGAGTGGATCTGCGCGAGCGCCTGCCCGATGCTGCCGAGCCGCGCTTTGCCGATCATTGGCACAAGACACTGCAATTTCTGCATATCGTCACTGAAGCCTGGCCCGTCTGGCTGGCCGAGACCGGGTTGATGAATCCCGTGGCGCGTCAGGTGGCGGTGCTCAGGGCGCAGGCCGAACGCTGGATGCAGGCGGCGCCGCAGGGCAGGCTCTGGGCGGTCGGATTTACCGATGGCATGTTTGCCGTCTGCGCTATTCTGCGTGCCGTGCTTGAGGCGCCTCAGGGCTGCGTGATCCTGCCCGGCGTCGATCTCGATCTGCCCGAAACGCTGTGGGAAACCCTGCCGGAAAGCCATCCGCAATCGGGTTTCCGACGACTTATCAACGATCTGGGTGTTTCCCGTGAAACCATCGCCCTGTGGGATGATGGGGTGTCACCGCAGAATGGTGCCGCCCGCGAGACGCTACAGGGTCGTATCGCTCTGGCAGGTCTGACGATGCGCCCCATGGAAGGACTGTCTGCCTGGGGCGAGGATAATGCCCCCTTGTCCCTGACCGGAATTACACGTCTCGACGCTGCCGATCAGCAGCAGGAGGCGGCCAGTATCGCCATGATCCTGCGCGAGGCGGTCGAACATCCCGGCAGAACGGCCTCACTTGTCACGCCGGATCGCGCTCTTGCCCGACGCGTTGCCACGGAACTGTTGCGCTACGGGATCGTCGCCGATGACAGTGCGGGCGAAAGTCTTGCGCTCAGCCCTGCCGCTATTCTGTTGCGTCTTTTGGCGGAAGCGGCGGCGGATAATCTCGCCCCTGTGGCGCTTCTGGCGTTGCTGAAACATCCGCTCGTGGCGCTGGGCAGCACACCGGGTAATTGCCGCGCCACGGCGCGTCGTCTGGAACGGCTGGTGCTGCGGGGGCCTGCGCCGCCGCCGGGGATGAAGGGCCTGCGTCAGGCGCTCGACCGTCAGGACCAGAGCGAGGCTGAGAGTGCCGATCGCCCCGATCAGGCCGAGCCGCTCGATCTGTTTCTCGACCGTCTGGACGCGGCTGTGTCGCCTTTGCTGAATTGCGGCGCCCTGCCTCTGCCGCAATTGCTGACGCGACTCATTCAGGCGGCGGAAGCTCTGGCCAGCACGCAGGAGCAACCGGGAGAAGAGCGTCTGTGGATGGGGGCAGAAGGTCATGCCCTGTCGCGCCATCTGGTCGGGTTGATGACCCATGGCGCGGTTTTGCCGCCGCAGGGTCTGGCGGGGTTGCCTGCTTTCCTGCTGGCGTCGATGGCGGGGAAGATGGTGTTCGGCCAGCGCGTGTTGCAGGGGCGCGATGGCGAAGCGCTCCATCCGCGCGTGTCTATTCTGGGTGTGCTGGAAGCGCGTCTGCAATTTGCCAATCTGGTTATTCTGGGCGGCCTGAACGAGGGAATTTGGCCCCCCGCAACCGATCCCGGCCCCTGGTTGAGTCGCCCCATGCGCACACGCGCCGGTCTGCCGTCGCCCGAAAGGCTGATCGGCACGGCAGCGCATGATTTCACCACCGCTTTTCTCTCGGGTGAGGAAATCGTGTTGTCGAGCGCGGCCAGACGCGATGGCGCTCCTGCCGTTCCGGCGCGATGGCTGGTGCGTCTCGACGCCCTGCTCGAGGGGCGGGGCCAGAAGCTGCCTGCCCATCCTGCCCTGATGTGGCAGGCGGCCATGGATCAGCCTTCAGGCCCGGCACGCCCCGTCTCCCCGCCGGAGCCACGCCCGCCCGTTGCCTTGCGCCCGCGTCGACTTTCGGTGACCGAAATCGATTCCTGGCTCCGCGATCCCTATGCGATCTATGCCCGCCATGTGCTGAAGCTGAAGGCGCTGCCCGCGCTGGAAGAAGCCGCTGATCGCTCCGATATCGGCGTCGTAGTTCATGACGGGATCGATCTCTGGCTTAAGCAGGGGCAGAAGGGCGGCCGCGCCTTGCATGAGTGTCTGCTTGCCGTGCTTGAGGCCCGTGAGCTGCGCCCGGCCCTTGCCGCCTGGTGGCGCCCGCGTGTGCTGCGCATTGCCGACTGGGTTTGCGAGCGCGAGGCCCAGCGCGAGAAACCGGCCCAGCTCAAGACCGAGCTGAAAGGCACGCTTACCCTGACCCCGCCTTACGCCCCGTTCCGTCTGACTGCCCGCGCCGACCGGATCGAGATCGGGCGGGACGGACGCGCCACGATTATCGATTATAAGACAGGCACTCTGCCCAAGGTGAGCGATGTCGAAGCCGGATGGAGTTCGCAGCTCGTGCTTGAAGCCGCCATGCTGCGTCTTGATGGTTTTGTCGATCTGCCTGCGGCGGAAACGGCGTCATTGCTTTACTGGCGCCTGACGGGTGACCGCCATCGCGGTGAGGAGCTCAGCGTGCCGCGCAAGCCGGAAGATCTCGACTCCCTCATCGATTCAGCGCTCGACAGGCTGCGCCGACGCGTTGAGATATTCGACGATCCGAACACAGCCTATCGCTCCCATCCTCACCCCGATTATGTGCCGCGCTACAGCGATTACGCCCATCTGGCCCGCGTTTCGGAATGGAGCGCCGCGCGCGAGGAGGGCGGGGAATGAGCGAACTGGTAAAAATGAACGCGCAGGTCATTGCCTCGGCCAATGACATTCAGCGGCAGGCTTCCGATCCGCTGGCGTCGGTTTTCGTCTCGGCCTCGGCGGGGAGCGGCAAGACGAAACTGCTTATCGACCGCCTGCTGCGCCTGATGCTGCCGGTTCTGATGCCCGACCCCGAGACAGGAGCGCCGGTCTTGCTGCCGGGTAGCGATCCGGCGCGCATCCAGTGCCTGACCTTCACCCGGGCGGCGGCGGCAGAGATGGCCAACCGTCTGCAATCCCGTCTGGGGCGCTGGGTGTCTCTCTCCGATGCGGCGCTCGATTGCGAATTGCACGGGCTCAGCGTGCCGGTGTCGCCCGAAACCCGTCAGGCGGCGCGCGCTCTGTTCGTGCGTGTGCTCGATCTGCCGGGGGGCATGAAGATCGGCACGATTCATGCTTTCTGTCAGTCGCTTCTCAGGCGCTTTCCGCTCGAAGCGGCTATCAATCCGCATTTTACCCTGATGGAAGAGACCGATTCGAGCCTCGCTCTGGCCAATGCCATCGAGCAGACGCTGTCTCGTGCCAAGGGTGACGCCGCGATGGAAGCGCGTCTGACGCTTCTGGCTGGTCAGGTCGGGCTTGAAGACTATCTCGACCGCATCAGGGCGTTGCAGGGGCGTGTGTCGCGTCTGAGGCAGAGCTTTGCGCGCTGGCAGATCGAGCCGGGCGCTATTGAACGCGCCTATCGCAAGGCCTTCGGTGCCGGGGACGAAGTCGATCTGGCAGACCTCGAAGCGCAGCGCTGTGCTTCACCGCAGGAAGACGCTCTGCGTCGATGCGCGCAGGAGGCGCTGCCGCTCGGCACGGCCACGATGCAGGCGACGCTGGGCAAGATGCTCGACGCGCTGTCCCGACCGGCTTCCGAGCGCGATCCGGTTCTTTGGACCGATCTTTTCGTGACAGGCACCGGCACGCCACGCGCGGCGCGCGCTTTCGTGCCTGCCGCCATTGCCCGCGACCGGCTGCACATCATGGAGGCCTTCACCGCTGAGGCCGAGCGGGTCATCGCGCTGGATCGGGCGATCGCCGTGCAGCGCCTGATTGCGCTCAATCTGGCGCTTTTTGCCCTCGCCGCGCCCACTCTGGAGCGTTATGCGCAGGACAAGACGCTGCGCGGTCTCGTCGATTATGACGACCTCATCGCCAGCACGCGCGATCTGCTGCGCGATCCGGGTGCCTCCTGGGTATTGTACAAACTCGATGGCGGTCTCGATCACCTGTTGCTCGACGAGGTGCAGGACACGTCTGCCGCGCAATGGGAAATCGCAACGGCGCTGATCGAGGAATTCTTCGTGGGTGAGAGTGCCCGTGAGATGGACGGTCGCCCGCGTACCGTCTTCGCCGTGGGCGATTTCAAGCAGTCGATCTACGCGTTTCAGGGCGCCGATCCTCAGGGCCTGTTCGGCGCGAGAGACCGGTTCCGCGAAATGGTACTCGGTGCAGAGCAGGATTGGCGCACGCCCGAGATTGGTGTTTCGTTCCGTTCTGTCACGCCGGTGCTCGATCTGGTCGATGCGGTGTTCACCAGCCCGCTCGCGGCAGACGGGTTGCGTGAGCCGGGGCGGGAGGCGCTGCCGCCGCATCGCTCCGCCCGTCCCGGTCAGGGCGGGCGCGTCGAACTCTGGCCTTTGGTCCCAAAAGACGAAAAAGACGCCATCGACGACCCCTGGGCGGCGCCTTCCGGCAATGCCGGTCAGAGTCGTGCCCCGCAGAAACTGGCCGATACGCTGGCTCAATGGATTGCCCGGCAGATCGGCAAGCCGCCCCAGCCGGGCCAGGCGCCGCTTCGTGCGGGCGAGGTGCTGGTGCTGGTGCCGCGCCGCTCGGCCTTTCTGCGTGCGCTGATCCGGGCACTGAAAGGGCAGGGTGTCGAGGTCGCCACCCTCGTCGGTGTCGGGTTGACCGATTCGCTGGCGGTGCAGGATCTGATGGCGCTGTGCCATGCGCTGCTTCTGCCTCAGGATAATCTGACGCTTGCCGCCGTGCTGACCTCGCCTTTTGGTGGGGTCAGCGATAGCTCTCTCATGGATCTGGCCATGGAACGCGGTGAACGCCCGCTTTGGACCGTTCTGCGCGAACGTCATCGCGAGCGACCCGAATGGCAAAGTGCGTGGGAGCGTCTCTCCGCCCTTCAGACCCGTATCGACTTTGCCACCCCCTATCAGATTCTCGCCGATGCGCTGGGCCGCCATGAGGGCCGCGCCCGCGCGCTGGCCCGGCTCGGGCCGGAGGCGGCGGAACCCCTCGATGATCTGCTTTCTGCAGCCCTGCGTTTCGAAGCGCTCCACGCGCCCTCGATGCAGGGTTTTCTGCACTGGCTCGGCTCCAGCAGCCTGACGGTCAAACGCGAGGCAGAAGCCGAGATCGATGCCGTGCGCATCATGACCGTGCATGGCTCGAAGGGGTTGCAGGCCCGTCTGGTGATTCTGCCCGATATGACGGGAGAGGTGCAGGGCGAAACGAAATTGCTCTGGACGCGCGAGAGCGGGCTCGACCTGCCGGTCTGGATGCCGGGCAGGGAACTGCCTTCCGCCCTTGGCGAAAAACTCAAGGAGCAGGAGAAGGCCGCCGCTCAGGCAGAGCGCAATCGCCTGCTCTATGTCGCTCTGACACGCGCCAGCGACTGGCTTGTGGTGTGCGGCTGGGAGCCCCGACGCAAGCAGAGCGACACCTCATGGTATGCGCTGTGCGAGGCTGGTTTTGCGGCGCTGGGTGCGGCAAGCCATCCTTTCGATGGCGGGTGGGAAGGCGAGCGTCTGGTGATCGAGGCGGAACCCGAGAGCGCGCTTTACGCCCCCAAGGCAGTCGTGCCTCTGCCCTCGATGCCCATGCCTGTCCTGTTCGGGCAGGCGCCGGGCTGGTATGCGCGCCCAGCCCCGCATGAGGCGCCGCTCACCCGGCCCCTGGCCCCCAGTCGGCCGGATAACGCGTCTTACGGCGCCGCCCCACCCGCCCTGTCTCCCCTTCAGGTCGCTGCCGGACAGGAAAACGGACGCAGGCGCGCGCTCGATCGCGGTATGCTGGTGCATCGTCTTCTGCAATGGCTGCCCGATCGCGATGCGGCGGAATGGCGTTTTCTTGCCGAGGATTTCCTCGCCCAGCCCGCGCATGGCCTCGCGCGGGAAGAAATCGAGCGTCTGGTGACGCAGGTTCTCGCTATCCTGACGGATGAGACGCTCGCCCCGCTTTTCGCCCCCGGCAGTAAGGCGGAACAGCCTATCACCGGGCTGGCTTTCGGTCAGGTCGTGCTCGGGCAGGTCGATCGTCTGCGTGTGATGGAAAATCGCGTCATGCTCTGCGATTTCAAGACGAACCAGTACCCGCCCCGACCGGGTCAGGCCGTGCCCGCTGCCTACAGGCGCCAGATGACTGCTTATGGTGCGGTGCTCAGGCAGCTTTACCCGGAGCATGAACTCGTCATGGCGCTGGTCTGGACCGAAGGCCCGACCATCAGCCTCGTAGAGATGGAGAATTAGCGCCGCCGATCGAACGGCCTGAGGCTTGTGCTATGCAGTTGGGACTTTCATGAATACGGCATCTGCCCGCATCGATTGCGACCCGCGCGCCGAAGCGTTTTCGGGATGTCAGTACGTGAGGAGCGTGTCGCGCTCGATTTAGCCTGCCCGGCGTTTCATCACCGAAGGGTCAGGCAGGGTTCCGTTCAATGGCGGTAACGATCGCCACCATGACCGCCGTAACGGGGGCCGCGATTGCCGCGCCTGTCGTCGTAACGCTGGCGATAGCCAGGGCCACCCCAGCCGCGTCCGGTATAATGCGGGCCGACGGAATAACCGCCATTCCAGCCCTGCCGTCCCCACCCTCCGGGATAGCCGTAATAGCCGCCACCATAACCGTCATAGCCGCCACAGCCCGACAGGCCGAGGGAAGAAATCGCCGCAAGGGCGAAAAGGGCGGATGCTTTTTTCACCGGGGCAGGGCTCCTTCGAGCATGTCTTTCTGGGATTCGATCACACCGAATACGGCACCCCCCGGATCGGCCAGAACGGCAATCTGGGCGCCATCACGATCGACATGGGTCGGAACGATAACGCGCCCGCCAAGAGCCTGCGCCCTGTTCGAAACAGCCGCGCTGTCGCGAACTTCGATGAACTGAATCCAGCGCGCCCTGTCACGCGGTTCCATGCCCGGTGGCAAAGTATTGATGCTGGCGCGCTCCTTGTCCTGTGAGGTGAGCATGTAATGCTGGGGGCTGTCGGCTTCGGGGGAAGCGACGATCTTGTAGTTGAAGAGGAGCTGGTAATAGCCCGCAGCCGCTCTCGGAGCCGGGGAAAGCAGCGTTGCCCACGACCAGCTGTTCAGAACCGGATCGCTATCGCGGTCGACAGGATCGCCGGACTGGGCGCTGAGGGCGGCATAGAGGCCGTGCTGCGGGTCGGAGACAATCACCGCCTGACCCAGACCGGCGATGGGTCTGGGACCGAAAAGCGTCTTGCCGCCCTGCTGCTTCGTGACACGGGCCACAGTCGCCGTGTCAGAAGTGGACAGGAATGGCATCCAGAAAGGCACGTCGTGCCTGGGGTCGTCGAGTTTGTGAGCCACGATCATGCCGACAGGCTGGGTGCCGAGGGTAATTTCCACACGCGGGGTCTTGCCATCGTTGACGGGGCGAAACCCCCAGCCAAACAGCGCACTATAGAAGCGCTCCGCTCCGGCGAGATCGGGCGTGACAAGCATCGAGAACACGATTTTTCCTGGCAGCAGGCGATGCGTGGCGGGCGATGTCAGAGGGGTGAGTGCGCCCGGTGTCGAGGGGGGCACGATCGCCCGGACTGGCAGGGACTCGGACGTGTAATCCTCGGGAGCAGGAGGCATCGGCGCCAGCGCAGGCTGGGCAAGAGCGAGGGGAGCCACGGTCAGAAGGCTCGTGCCACAAAGCATGGCAAGCCAGAATCCGCGCGAAACATGACGCATCGACGAAAGAACCCCTCGGATGATGTGATTAGCCTCTCCCTAAAAACGTTTGCGTATCCGTTCTGTTTCCTGACGTGAGGCGATTCCTGCTTCACTAGCTCTTGAACGCCTTGCCTGAACTGCTGATATGTCTTGTTGAGACGGACCCGACCGGTCTGCATTGCGAATGGAGAACAGGATGAGCGACAACACCGTAGCTGTCAGCGACAGCGGTTTCGAAAAAGACGTGCTGCAGGCCGAAGGCCCCGTGCTGGTCGATTTCTGGGCAGAATGGTGCGGCCCCTGCAAAATGATCGCACCCGCGCTCGACGAGATCGGCGGCGAGTACAAGGGCCGTCTGACCGTCGCCAAGATCAATATCGACGAGAACCCCGAAGCGCCGACGCGTTTCGGTGTGCGCAGCATTCCGACGCTTATGGTCTTCAAGAACGGTGAAGTCGTTGCCCAGAAGACCGGCGCCCTGCCCAAGAGCGCGCTCAAGGCATGGGTCGACTCGGCACTCTGAGTCTCGAGGAGAGCCTTCTGGAACAGGGGGCTCTCAGGGGCGGGGAAGCGTGTTCCCTGCCCAGTCGCTCAGCACGATATCCGCTGAGCGTACGGCCTGACGCAGTTCGGGGCTTATCAGGGCATCGAACTCGCCACGTTGGTCGTATTCCGGCATGAGTCCTTGCAACAGCGCATTCTGTTCGAGCGCCGGGTGGAAATAAAGCTCGGACAGACCTTCAGGTAAATGCGGCATAAGCCCCGCCACGCGACCCGGCCGCATCTGGCCGCTCCAGGCCAGGCCGAAGCAATGATCGTTGGTGGTCATCCCTGCCCGTGCGATCTGATGGCGCAGCACCCCGCACCAGCGACGCAGAGCCGCCGCACCCAGTGAGTCGAAATGGGTCTCGGCGGCGGCAAGCGGCTCGGGCGGTTCGCAGGGCGTCCGCACATGGTGCAGACCGTAATGCTGCCCGGTTTCGATCATCATCCGCCCCACGGTCGGATGGAGATGCATATGCTTATGGGCATTGGCATGATCCAGCGTCAGGCCTGAGGCCATGAAAGCCCGGAACTGGGCCTCGATCTCCCGTAACAGGGCCCGTCGCGCTGCGGGACGGAAGAAATAGGAAACCCCCAGACCGAGCTGGCTGGTGCCGAACCGGTCATCGGGGGTCGCAATGGCCGGTATTGTGGCACCTGGCAGGGCAGTATCGCCCTCGATGACCACCAGATGCAGCCCGACACGCAGGTCGGGCAGTCTTTTGGCACGACGCACCGCATCGACGCTGGCGGGGCCAGCGACCATGAGGCTGGCCGTCGAGAGCAGCCCGTCACGATGGGCGATCTCGACGGCCTCGTTGACCTCTTCACTCAGGCCGAAATCATCGGCTGAGACGATAAGACGACGCATGAAAGATCAGGCGGCGTTACGGCCTTTGAGGAACTGGAAGAACTCCACACCCTCGCGCAGACGGCGCTTCATCATCTGCGGGCTGCGCACCATCTCGTTGACGATCGAGGCGATCTTCGGCGCACGGAAGTAGAATTTGCGGTAGAATTCCTCAACCGAGGCAAAGATCTCGGTATGCGACAGATGCGGGTAGTGCAGCGGGGCGATCTGCACGCCATGCTCGTCGATCAGTTCGGCTTCAGCCTCGTTGAACCAGCCATTCTCGGTAGCCTGCTTGTGCAGGGCCGTGCCGGGATAGGGTGCTGCCAGAGAGACCTGCAGCGTATGCGGGTTGATCTCGCGGGCGAACTGGATGGTTTCCTGAATGGTCTCCTTCGTCTCGCCCGGCAGGCCGACGATGAAGGTACCATGGATCTTGATGCCCAGCTTGTGGCAGTTCTTCGTGAACTCGCGTGCCGTTTCGACGCGCATGCCCTTCTTGATGTTGTGAAGGATCTGCTGGTTGCCGCTCTCATAGCCGACCAGAAGCAGGCGCAGCCCGTTTTCCTTCATGATCTTGAGCGTTTCGTAAGGCACGTTCGCCTTGGCATTGCACGACCAGGTTACGCCCAGCTTGCCCATTTCGCGGGCAATGGCTTCGGCGCGGGGCAGGTCATCGGTGAAGGTGTCGTCATCGAACATGAACTCCTTCACCTGCGGGAAATACTGCTTGGCGAGGCGGATCTCGGCGGCAACATGCTCGGGGCTGCGCGTGCGGTAGCGATGGCCGCCAACCGTCTGCGGCCAGAGGCAGAAGGTGCAGCGCGACTTGCAGCCACGGCCCGTATAGATCGAGATATACGGGTGCATCAGATAGCCGATGAAGTAGTCTTCGATCTTCAGGTCGCGCTTGTAGACCTCGGTCACGAAGGGCAGGCTGTCCATGTCCTCGATCATGGCGCGGTCACGATTGGCGATGATCTCGCCATCCTTGTTGCGCCAGGTGATGCCGTCGACATCCTTGAGATCGCGGCCTTCGGCGATTTCCTTGATCGTGAAATCGAATTCGTTGCGCGCCACGAAATCGATCGGGCTGCCCTGAGCCATCGATTCGTCGGGCTGCACCGCCACCTTGGCGCCAACCATGCCGATCATCAGATTGGGGTTGGCATCTTTCAGCATCTGGGCAACGCGTACGTCGGAGGCGAAAGACGGGGTGGAGGTGTGCATCACCACCAGATCGCGATTCATCACGTCTTTCAGGATCGGCTCCATGCCCATGCGCGACGGAGGCGCATCGATCAGGCGCGAGCCCTCGACCATGGCGGCGGGCTGAGCCAGCCACGTCGGGAACCAGAAGGAGCGGATCTCGCGCTTGGCCTGGTAACGCGAACCGGCTCCGCCATCGAAACCGTCGAATGAAGGGGGCTGAAGGAACAGCGTGCGCATCATGATGAAGAAAATCCTTGGATGAACCGTCGGATCGCAAGATCCGCAAAAGTGAAGGGGTCAGAAATTTCTGACGAATGCCTCAGCATATGGGGCCGAAACCCTGAAAAGTCTAATCTCCGGGCTCGACGGGTTGTATTGGCGGAGTAATCGGCGCGGCTCGACGGATGTGAAGCGTCTGCCCACGCCACTCCACGCGCTGGCCTCTCGCGCTGCCGACCATGATGGCGGCTGACAACCATTCTCGCAGGGGAAACAACCCGTAAACCGAAGGAGAAAGACGACCGAGGCAGCGATCGATCATGAGCGCCGCGAGAACGCGCACTGCCCAGACGCAGAGAAAGAACCACAGCGCCCAGCGCGCAGGCCAGCAGCAGAACAGCACGACGCTCGACCAGAAGAGCGGAAGCTGGATGGCAGAAAGTCCATACCCTACCGGCTCGACATTCTTGACCGTGCGCCCCCAGCGCAGCTCATGTTCGATCATGTGACCGGCAGTGGGCTCGGCCACTGTCGTCCAGGTCATGCATGGCGCTAGGGCGATGGCCTTGCCATGAGCACGGACAAGCTGCCCCAGAACGGCGTCGTCAGCCACATGATCGGCCAGTGCCCCAAGGCCGCCGACGCGCTCGAGAAGGGCGCGTTTCAGGGCCATCGTCGCCCCGAGGCAATCCTGTCGACCGAGCATCCGCGACATCATCACGCCGGGCATGAAATTGTGATTGATCTGCGATGCAGCGAATTCCCTGACCGTCGACGAAGAGGCGGGCAGACCGGCATAGAGCGTGGTAACAAGCCCCACATTGGGTTGGGAAAGCGTCGCGACCACATGGCGCAGATAATCGCGCTGCACATGAATATCCGAGTCGGAGATCACGAGGATGTCGTGTTTCGCCGAAGGATACATGTTGATGAGATTGGCGATCTTGCGGTTCGTGCCGTGTGTTGTCCCATCGATCATCAGTGCGATATCGCGCTCGGGATACTCGGTCGCGAGACGCCGGACGATCGCAATCGCGGTGTCGTCCTGTCTCTGGACGCCGAAAACGATCTGATACTCTGGATAATCCTGCTCGCAGAAGCTGCGCAGTGCGTCTTCCAGCAAAGGCTCATCCCCATGCAGGGGTTTGAGCACCGTGACCGCCGGGAGCGGCAGAACGGGGGATTCGGGTCTTGCGATGCGCCGCTTTTCACTACGTCGAAAGGCAGCGATCAGCCCGGCGCCGATAACTGATTGTGCACAGCCTGCGACGGCAAGGCAGGCTGATGCATAGCCGAGCCAGTTCAGAGCGAGAGCCACGTGACCCCTTTTCCCTTTTCAGGGCATGCTATCTGGGGAAACCGGCCGCGCATCTTAATTGTTCATGAACTTTGCGGTCTTGCGGTTGAGCAGGGTCACGAGAGCGTCGGCACCGCCCTTGGCCAGGGTCGAGCTGAAATCGGCGCGCTGCGCGGCGACCTGACTGATATGACCGTTGAGCAGAATATCGACGATGCGATAGCCCCCGCCCGAAGGCATCATCACATAATTGATGGCGGTCGATGAATCCCCGCCATCGCCGATCGTGGTGTTGACGATCGTGCTGCCGCCAGTCGGGGCAGGGCGCGTGGTCGGGCTGACGGTGAACTTGGCGCCCCCACCCTTCTTGAAGCTCGATACGTAGCGGGCGATCGTGAACTGGCGGAACGCCGCCAGCAGCCTGCTCTGCTCATCGGCCGAGAGCGTCGTGTAGCGCATGCCGATTGAATTATGCAGCACGGTCGAGAGATCGAAGCTGCGATCGATGACGGGGGCCACGATCTGGGCACGTGCCTCGGCTGTGCCGCTGGTTGGCGACTGGATCTGGCCAAGGGCGGCATAGAGATCGTTGATCGGGCTGACTGCGGCGGATTGGGCAAAAGCCGGTGCGAACAATGCAGAGGAGGACAGCGCGACAGGGGCAGAGAAAAGGGCCATCAGTCCCAGAACGGCACGACGCGTGCGCGCGGTACGGGCATTCTCGGGCACTCTGCTAGGAAACTGTGTCATGCTGCGTCCTCAAAATCTGTCCCGCTGATCGGGAGAGACATATGTCTGGATCCGTAGTCGGAAAGCTGGGGAGACTCCCTACAAAAACAAGTCATCCGGCGTTCAACTGCGGCGGCATATGTCCGACATAACGTCGAAAAGTGCAATCTTGTCGCCGTTTTGCAATAACGAAGGCAGCGAATTCGCGCATCGGCAGGAGCCGCGCAACAGATTTCAGCTTAAAATTTGGTTAGTTATTATGGATAAATGTCGCCAAAATGACACAGTAGGCGCTACGAAGCGTCTCCGATGTTGAGGGGAGGCCTGTGCACGGTGTATAGGCCACGTTTTACCATCCCGATCGTATCATTTTCAGTCTTGCACACCGACCCTTATTCCGGTGTTGTTTTTCGAAATCATATGACCAACGGGTCTTACGTATGACGGCGTCGCGGTAATCATGTCGGGCCTTTTCTGACACCGCGTCCGCATGTCATCTGGTGTAGGAGCATAGAGTTACATGGCCGTTCCATTGATGCAGGCCGTCCGTGTCGGACGCTATGTGGTCAAACAGCATATGCTGGGTCGCAAGCGCTATCCGCTCGTTCTGATGCTCGAGCCGTTGTTCCGCTGCAATCTGGCCTGCTCGGGCTGCGGAAAGATCGATTATCCGGCACAGATCCTGAACCAGCGCCTGAGCCTGCAGGAATGTCTGGATGCCGATGCCGAGGCAGACGCCCCCGTCATTGCCATCGCCGGTGGCGAGCCGCTTCTCCACAAGGAGATGCCCGAGATCGTCAAGGGGCTGACGGCGCGCAAGAAATACGTCTATCTCTGCACGAACGGGCTTCTGCTCGACAAGAAGCTCGACGATTACGAGCCCAATCCGTTCTTCTCATGGGATATTCATCTCGACGGCGACAAGGCGATGCACGATTCGTCAGTCTGCCAGGAAGGCGTTTACGAGCGCGCCGTTGCCGCCATTCGCAAGGCGAAGGAGCGCGGTTTCCGCGTTTCCATCAACTGCACCCTGTTTGACGGCGCCCAGCCCGAGCGCGTTGCGCGGTTTTTCGATGAAGTCATGGCGCTTGGCGTCGATGGCGTCATGACGGCACCGGGTTATGCCTATGAGCGTGCGCCGGATCAGGAGCACTTCCTGAACCGTCAGAAGACCAAGCAGCTCTTCCGCGATATCTTCCGTCTCGGCAAGGGCAAGAAGTGGCGCTTCACCCAGTCGCCGCTCTTCCTGAACTTCTTGGCAGGCAATGAAAACTATCATTGCACGCCTTGGGGCAAGCCGCTCCGTACGGTGTTCGGCTGGCAACGTCCCTGCTATCTGCTCGGCGAAGGCTATGCCAAGACCTTCAAGGAGCTGATGGACGATACGGCCTGGGAGCAGTACGGCACCGGCGCCTATGAGAAGTGCGCCGATTGCATGGTGCATTCCGGCTATGAATCCACAGCCGTCATGGATGCCGTTAAGCGTCCCTGGCACATCGCAAAGGTTGCGCTGTTCGGTCCCGAGACCGAAAAGCCGATGGTCCCCGAGATCTCTCTCGCGAACCAGCGCAAGGCCGAATACAAATACGAGGCTCAGGTGGCCGAGCAGGTTACCCTGCTCGAATCACGCAAGCCGGCCCGTGGGCCGCGCGTGCGCGTGCACAAGGCCGAAGACAAGCCGGTCGAAGTGGCTGACGCCGCAGACTGACGCTTTAGATTAGAGAGCGAGAGCCCTCAGGAGAGCCTGGCATGGCCTCGCTCTCCAGCGCTCTGGTCAAACAGGGCGTGACAGTTTTATCCTGAAAAGGCGGACATACGATGTGTATGTCCGCCTTTTCTTTTTTCCGAACGAAGGACCCCATGCTCACCCCCATTCTGGTCATCTGTCTTCTCATTGCGCTGAACAGCATTTTCGCCATGGGCGAAATGGCGCTGATCTCGGCCAAGCGACCGCGCCTTGCGGCGCTGGTCAAGCGGCAGGTGCGCGGGGCGGAGCGGGCGCTGCGTCTGGCGGATGAGCCGCATTCCTTTCTGCCGACCGTGCAGATCGGCATGACACTGGTGTCCATTCTCGAAGGCGCGTTCGGCGGGAGTCAGATCGAAGAGGATCTGGCGCTCCTGATCCGTCGCAGCGATCTGCTGCGTCCTTTCGCCAATGAGCTGTCCATTGGCATTGTGGTGATGGGCATCACCTTCGCCATGCTGGTCTTCGGAGAGTTGGTGCCCAAGCAGATCGCCTTGCAGCAGCCGGAAAAAATTGCGGCGCGCCTGTCCTTCATCCTTTCGGCGCTTCTGACCGTTTCGCGCCCGGTTGTGGCCCTGCTGAGTGGGGCGTCTTCTCTCGTTCTGCGCCTGTTCGGTGTCGGTGGCCTGACACGCGCGGCCATAACGGAAGAGGAACTGCGCGCCATTCTGGCCGAAGGCGCGCAGGCTGGCGTGCTTGAAACCGAAGAGCGCATCATGATCGAACGCCTGCTGCGTCTGGCCGATCGCCCCGTGCGGGCCATCATGACCCCACGTAACGAGCTGTTCTGGGTCGATCGTCATGCCAGTCGCGATGCGCTCATCGTCAAGCTGCGTCAGTCGACCTATACGCGCATTCTGGTCTGTGAGGGCGATGTGGACCACCCGGTTGGCGTCGTGCTGGCCAAGGACCTCATGGATCGTCTGCTTCAGGGTCTGCCCGTCTCCATCGAGGCGGCGCTGCGCCAGCCTATCGTGGTGCCTGACAGCCTGACCGCGCAGGACATGATCGAACGCATGCGTGGCGAGCGTCTGGGCATCGCTTTCGTGCTCGACGAATATGGTTCTTTCGAAGGGATCGTGACGCCTTCCGATATTTTCGAGGCGATCGTCGGCGATGAAAACGCCGAAAAGAACAAGACAGAGCGTGAAAACCCGCAGCAGCGGGATGAATATGTGCTTGATGGGTTCATGCCCGCCGATGAGGTGCGTTCAGTGCTCGATCTGCCGGATCTGCCCGCTGCCGGCAGTTATCACACGCTTGCCGGCGCCATTCTTGCCCTGCTGCGTCGCGTGCCTGCCAAGGGTGACAAGGTGGTATTCGCCGGATGGCTGTTCGAAGTGGTCGAGATGGAGCAGCGCCGCGTGACCAAAGTGCGTGCCAGCCGTCAGGTTCTGGCGGAAAATTAAACTAAAGCCATTTGTCACCCGCGCATTTGTAACGCTATCGTTCTGAATCGATCGGGCGGGAGACAAATGACAGGCTTGGGATCGGCAGTCGCAAAGCCGGGTTTTGCGTTTTTCCTCGGGCTGCGGGCCCGTTATCTGCTTCATGCTGGAAAAGCGCTGATGGTGCAGCGTTGGATGATGTTGATGGGGGCCGCACTGGCGTCGCCCTCCATCCCCTTCGTGGCCATTTTTCTGCATCTCGGCCATTTATCCCTTGCGGTGCTGGCGGGTCCGGGAGGTCTGAGGGCGCATTTCGTGGCAGTTTTGGCGGCCCAGGCCGCTTTTATCGCCTGGTCGCAAGGGCTGGGCGGATTCGCGCGTGGCGGTAGTTTTCGCGCCTTTATCGATACCTTGCCCATCACACCTCAGCACCGTCTGCTGATAACGGGGATACTTCTTGCGGCGCTCGATCTGCCGCTGTTTCTCCCATTCATCATCGGAGGTGCTCTGATCGGCTCGGCGTCGCTCTCGGCCCTTCCTCATTATAGTATGGCGTTGATCGTTTTCGTGGGGCTGGTCCTGCTCTTGCAGGCGGCGCTCGTCGAGCGTCTCTTCTCTCTCTGCGTCGCAATTTTTCTGGCCAACTCCCTGCTCGCCGCCGGATGTATGACGCAGCCATTCTGGTCGGGGGCTCTCTGCCTGATCGGGGCCGCCGGGCTCGGTGTGGCTGGTTTCATTCTGGTCGGTCGCGAGCCCGGACTCACCTCTCTCTCGATATGGCTGGCTGCCCGTCGGCGGGTTCCATCCTATGTCAGGGCAAAGCCTGTCGACCGGCTCGCACGCCTCTCCCCCGTGTTGCGGCTGCAATTGCGCAGGTTGCAATCGTGGTGACCTATGGTCTGTTGCTCTGCGCGATGCGGTGGAGCCTGTGCATCGATACGCGTTGGCGACCGATGGCCAGCGTATCTCTGAGCATTCTCTGGGTCAGTTTCATTCTGATGGAGGTGACGGCATGACTGCCATTCTGCGCTGTTCCGACCTCTGTGTGGCTTATGGTGGTCGACCCGTTCTCTCTTCGGTCAGCCTGTCGCTCGGCATAGGGTTTCATGGCCTGTGGGGAGCGAACGGAACCGGGAAATCGACCTTGCTGCGGGTGTTGTCCGGCGCGGTAAAGCCCGATCATGGCGATGTCTGGATTGCCGGAAAGCATATGGCGCGCGATCCCGTCGCAGCACGGAAAGGTCTGGCCTATGTGCCGGACGAGGTGGCGGTCTATCCGTTCATGACCGGGCGCGATCTGATGGCGCTTTGCGCCTGGGCGCGCGCAGCGCCGACAATATCGCCCGGATTGATAGAGGGGTTCGGCCTCACCCCGCATCTCGACAAGCGTTACGATGCGCTGTCTCTGGGCACGAGGCGAAAAATGCTGATCGCTTCCGCCTTCATCGGTGAGGCGGCGGTTCTTTTGATGGACGAGCCTGCGAACGGCCTCGATTCAGCGTCCCGCGCATTCTTCAGTGCGCTTCTGACCGAAAAATCCCGCTCGGCCTGCGTTCTGCTCTCGACGCATGACGGGGGATTTCTCGAAGCGCAGGGTGCGGCAATCATCCGTCAGGAGAGTCTTGGCCTCTCCTGACGGTGTCAGGCGCAATCAGTGCCAGGTGACCGGACGGGCGCTGGCGATTTCCTGCTCATCGGCAAAGCGCGGCCATTGAGCGCGGGCGAGCGCATGAAGCGACGGCGCGGGCAGGCCCAGCTTGTCGGCGTAGATCCAGAGATAGGCGAAGGCATGGTGAACGTAGTCGCGCGTCTCGCCATTAGGCAGCAGCTCCATGAAGAGCAGCGGATCGTGGATCTGCCCGGCTTCGTTCGGTGCGCCACCTTCCCAGCGTGCGATGGCACCCGGCCCCGCATTATAGGAAGCAAGTGTATGAATGAGATCGCCCCCCTTGGGAGCCTCTTCGGAACGCTCTGACAGACCGGCAAGATACTGCACGTAAAGCTGGCCGATTTCGAGATTGACGGCCGGGTTGTGCAGTCGCCCGACCATATCGGCAGGCACGTTGATGATGGCAACACCATGGGCGTCGAGAGCGGGTTTGGGGCCGCTCACGAAGCTGGCGGTCAAGGGGCGGATCTGCATCAGCCCATGCGCACCAGCGCTTGATGACGCCTTGGGGTCGAAATTGGATTCCAGACGGGTCAGCGCATAAACGAGCGCCGGGTCCATCTTGAAGCCGTGACGTGGGGCCAGTTGCGGGGTCGGGAACCCCGCAAGATGAGCCGGGCGACCGTCGCGGGCAGCAAGAATAGTGGCAATCTGTTCGGACAGGTCGTGCAGCCCTGCGGCTGCGGCCACGAGTTGCACCGAATGGCACAGGGCGGTGTCCGAGACGATGTCGGGCCACATGCGCCGTAGCAGGGCTTCGGCGCGCGAGGTTTCACCAATCTGAAGCAGGGCGAAGAGGCGGTGTCCCTGAGGGGTGGCGGCGACCGCTTCGATATCGATTTCACCCATGACTGGGATCGGGTTCTGAAGCGCCGTGGTGTCGTCGGCGGAGATGCCTTCATGCCCGTCATTTTGCGCCGGATCCTGCCCGGGTGTCATGCCTGCATGATGCAGTCCGAGCATTTGTCGTGCCAGAATGCCATAGAACGTGCCCGGCTCAGCGGCAGCGCGTTGCAGCCATGAGGTGGTCAGGGTCGGGGAATTGCCGAGATGGCGATGGGCCCGCGATGCCCAGTAGGCGGAGGCAGCGCGTAGCTCGTTGGTGGTCGTGCCTGCGCGTGAAGCCTGTTCGAAATAGCCCAGTGCCTCGTGCAACGCGCCCTGACGCCAGGCTGCAAGCCCTGCGACATATCCAGCATAGCCGAGCTGATGGGCGCTTTGGGTAAAGCCGTTACGGGCAGTTTGCAGCGCAAAGCCGGTTTCGCCCGCGCTGAGCATGCCCAGCGCAATCTCGGCCTTGAGCTGACCTGCATAGAGCGGCGTCATGCCAGGTGTGGAATCCACCAGCTTGACGGCACTCTGGCCGCCCTTGAGCCCCCAGGAAAGACGCTCGCCGATCGTGCGATCAAGCAGCGGATTGCGGTTGAGAATATGGGCCAGAGGGTCAGGGGCAGAGGGAGTGTTGGTGGATGACACATCGGATGGCGCGAGAGGTGTCGGAAAACTCTGCTGCGCGACACTGCCCTTGGGACTGATCGCGATCAGCAGGTTCTGAATGGCGCCTGCATCGGCCAGGCTTGAAAAGGTCTTGAGCCACAGGCGCAGTTGAACCGGCTCGGGATGATAGGCCGCGTTGAGATAGCGCTCGGCCAGCAGATCGCCGATGAGCACGCTGTCATGAGCCTCGCGCGACCGGGCGATGGCGGTTTCGAAATCGCCGGAACGCTGGGCACGGAAAGCCTCTTTCAGAAGCGCAGCATCTGAGGCGGAAAGGGGATGGGGAAGACCATTCGAACCTCCAGGCGCAGAGGAGCGCGGCGTAGCAAACGCCGTTTCCTCGCTCTGGGTGTTGTCATGATCGGCAGGGTTGAGCGTCGATTTGCTTTCCTGGGCACGAAGCGGATTGAACGTCGCTCCCGCCACAAGCACAGCGCACAGCATCAAGGCACGGGCGCTGTTACTCGACGCGAAATAAGAAATTCCTCGCATGGTGGAGATGCTGGTAGCCCCCCCTGCTCGATAAAGCAAGAGTGGCCAAAAAGTCACACCAAAGGAGTTCGCTATTCTAAGATCGTTTCTCGAATTCTACCAGAGGGATAACGCGGAAAAACCGCATTTTTCGGCCCCCAAATCACTTTTTTTTATAAAGCGTTTGCAACAGGGAGAATACTCACGACGAAGCGAGCGTTTCCGCCAGAAAAACGAGGTCTTTCCACATCTCCCGACGGGCTCTGGCGCTGGAAAGCAACTGCTGCGGGTGCTGCATGGCCAGCGCCTCGACCGCGCTACCGTCATCGAGTCGCAATCTGTGCCAAGCGCCGCGCGACCGGGCCATGCTTGCCTGCTCGTCGAGCAGGAGTCGCAGGGGAGTCAGGCCGAGAAGAATCAACCTTTCGGGACGTGCCTTGACGATGGCGGCGTTGAGCAGGGCGCGACATTCCCGGCTTTCGATCTGCGAGACGGCGCGCCCGCCGGGCGGACGCCAGGGCAGGGCAGGCGCCTGGGAGAGGCGGCTGCGGTCAAGCCCGATACTGGGCAGGATCATATCGAGCAGGCGTCCTGTTTCTCCCGCAAACACCTCGCCGGAGCGGTCTTCATCGGCATCAGGGGCATCGCCGACGAGCATCAGCGTGGCACCGGGCACGAAGCGCGGGCGCACGCTTGTCGATGCCGTGCGTGCAAGGGCGCATTCCGGGAAGGTCTCTACTCCCCAGGCCTGTGCGGCTTGCGTATCTACCAGGGATGGCCGTGGCTGCACGGGCGGCGTAACGTTCTGTCTCGCAGCGGGTGGGCGTGCCGGGCGTTGCCGCATGGCCTGAGGCAAAGAGAGGCTGGCCGCCCGGTCGAGCCTGTGCGGCGCGACGTCATCGAGCGCGCAATCGACGCCCCAGTCCCGATACAGGTCCAGCAGGGCGAGAATCTCGGAGTGGTCCTGACCGGACAGGGAAAGGGACATGGTTTCTTATCAGTTTGGTGTCTGAACGGGTTCAGTCTAGATTGTCACACGATGCAAACCAAGCGCTCTCCGTTCCGGCTCGTCCTTCTTGCCTGTCTGGCCCCTGTCACAACGGTGTCTGTTACCGCTGCCTCAGGCGCCGGGTCCCAGAGCGGTGTGGCGCTCATGGCGCCCGCCTACTCCCTCACGGGCAGTCTGCTAGGGAGCATCGTCTCGGTGCAGCGCAATAATGTGAGCGATGCCGACCATGCCCTCTACGGGGCCGTGATGCAGGGCTATCGTGACCCCGATTTCGTGCTCATGGCGCTGCGTTTTGCAGCGATGGATGCTGGGCCTGACTCTGCCGCAAGGGCAGTTGCACTTGCCGGGCTGATGCCACAGCAAAACCTGTCGCGCATCGTTCTCGGTACGGCAGCGTATCGCGACCGTCGCTGGAAAAGCGCCGAGGGGTTTTTCGCGCTCCACAGCAAGGAGACCGATGGCCTGTTACGCATGGCGGGCCGTGGCCTGCGCGACTGGTGTCATTACGGGTCGAACCCCGCCAACGGGCAGGAAGACGATATCGTGCTGCCTCAGAGCGGGATCGATCCGGTAACCTGGCTCGCGCTGTTGCAGCAGGCGCGCATCGCTTCTCTGCGGAACGAGGCGCGTACGGATAGTCTTTTCGACCAGCTCGATCGCAGCGCAGCCGCCGTGCCGCCTCTGCTGCGGGTCCAGGCGTTGCAATTCGAGGCTGACTGGCTTGCTTTTCGTCACCATGATGCCGAGGCTCGCCAGAGGCTTAAAAATGTCGGCAGTCTTCTGCCCGCTTTTCAGCTCGTCGCCGGGCGTCTGCGTCCGGGCCGGATCGGCAGTGATTTTTCTCCCAGTCAGGGGCTGGCAGAGTTCTATATCGGTGTCACCGCCCTTCTGGGCGATACGACAGCGCATGATGGCGGTAACGCCGGAGCGCCGAGCCCGGATGATGACAAGCTCAAGGATCTGCGTCAGCTCAAGATCCTGCTGTTGCGTCAGGCCCTGTTTCTCGACCCGGACCTGACGCTGGGCAAGATTCTGCTGGCCGAAGAACTGCGCAATGACGGCCAGCTCGACATGGCGCAATCGGCGCTCGATGGCGTAGCCGAGGACGATCCTCTGGCGCCGCTCTCGGACCATGCCCAGGCGCAGGTCGCGCTCAAGCGTCACGATCTGGATGCGGCGCTTCATGCGCTGGAGCGTGTGGTCAAGGCCAACCCGGATAACGCCGATATTCTGAACGAGCTCGGTGCGGTTCAGGACCAGCTCGGTCATTCCGAGGCCGCCATCGAGACGTTTACCCATGCGCTCAACCATGTGAGCGTAATGGAATCGCGTGTCTGGCCTCTGCTGCTGGGGCGCGCCATCGCCTGGGATCACCTCAAACGTCGCGACAAGGCCCAGGTCGATCTTGATCGCGCACTGGCACTGGCCCCTTCCGAGCCTGTCCTGCTGAATTACGCGGGCTATTCGGATGTCGAACATAACGAGCGCCCTGAACAGGCTCTTCTGCTACTGCGTCGCGCCATGGATATGGCGCCCGACGATGCCGAGATACGCGACAGCTATGCTTGGGCGCTGCTCAAGCAGAAGGGCGATCTTGCACAGGCGCTGCCTCTGCTTCTCTCTGCCGTCAATGCGGCGCCCGCCGATGCGGAGATCGCCTATCATCTGGGCGTCGCTTACTGGTATCAGGGGCGTCAGCTGGAAGCGCGCGATCAGTGGAGCCAGGCGCTCAACAACAAGCCCGAGCCCGAGACAAAGGCGCTGATCGATGCCGCCCTTGCCGGTGGGCCGGATCTGCCTGTCATGCGCGGGCGTGCCATTCCCTCGCCTCGATGAGTCCGCTGATGTTTTCTGCCCGTTCGCTGGCGCATGCCAAGATCAATCTGTTTCTGCACATCACCGCACGCCGCGAGAACGGCTATCACGAACTCGACTCTCTAGCCGTGTTCGCCGAGACAGCCGATGTGCTGACTTTGGTCGGCTCTTGCGCCCCGGAGCATGGCATGAGCCTCGAGATCGACGGGCCTTTCGGCAACGGGCTCGAAGCCGGGCCGGATAATCTGGTGCTGCGCGCCGCCGCGGCGCTGCGGAAGGCTGCTGGCCTGAATGACAACCTGCCCGCGTGGCAGATGCAGCTCACGAAAAACCTGCCTGTGGCTTCCGGTATCGGTGGAGGCTCGGCCGATGCTGCCGCCGCGCTGCGTCTTCTGGCGGCGGCCTGGCAGTGCGAAAATTTCGATCTTGCGCCGATCGCTGCCTCGCTCGGGGCGGATGTGCCGGTCTGTCTCGCTCAGAAAACCCAGCGTATGCAGGGTATCGGTGAGATACTGGTTGCAGCGCCGCGCCTGCCACGCTGTGCCATGGTGCTCGTCAATCCGGGTGTCGCCGTGCCGACGCCCGCTGTCTTTAGCGCCTGGAAAGAGTCCGGTGCATCGTTTCGCCCGGTCGCTTCGCTGCCGGCGCAGTGGGACGATGTGGCAGCCATGGCAACGAGCCTGCGATCAACTTCGAATGATCTACAGGCCCCGGCGATTGCTCTCTTTCCCATAATCGGGGAAGTTTTGAATAATCTGGAGCGTTCCGAATCCTGTCACTTTGCCCGCATGAGCGGTTCAGGAGCGACATGTTTCGGCCTTTATGACGATCTGGATGCGGCGCGTCACGCGGCACTGGCCCTGCGCGCTCATGGGTGGTGGGCAGAAGCAGGATGGGTCCAGAATGCGGAGGACCGGAGCTAGGGCGCCTGTTGCTTTTTGGGGCATTCTGACCGGATTCTGTTCTCTTTCATCGAGACACGGCTTTTAGAGCCCGGCCATCCCTGCGCGCGCCTGTCCACCTCGGAAAATGTAAAATAAGGGATCTTTCGGTCATGGGTGCAAGAATGCAGGTCATTCAGAAAGAAGATGGCACAGGCGCAACGCTCCGTTTTCTCGAAGGGAGCGGGATCGAAGGCGAGATCGACCTGACGCTCGATCAGCTCAGTCAGCTTATCACGAGCCTCGGTCGTGTGCGCTATGCCATGACGGCCAACCAGCCCCAGCCCCCGATCGGCAATGTGCCGTTCCTGCCGGTTTACAGCACGAACTGGGCGTTGCAGATCGATGCCCTTACCGAGGGATCGACCCTAGCTTATCAACATCCCGCTTATGGACCGGTCGGACTGGTTTTCGCACCCGAAGATATCGAAAAACTGCTTAAGGGTCTCAAACAGCATCGAGCGCTCATGGCCGCCAACACATCCCGCCAGCCGAGCTAGACCAGATCTGCCTTGAAGAAATGCACGGCGCTATGGCCTTCTCCCCTCGGGGGAGCTGCGCACGTGGAATCTTTCTTATGTCGGGAAGTCGAGAGGCTCACCGTAGACATGAACCTTTTCCAGGTGAAGAATTGTCTTTTTCAGCGTCGTAATCTTGATGAATCGGCAGGTGACGTCAGGGTAGAGGTCGATTTCCAGAGGTTTGCCGTCACTACCGCCGAACTGGCGCTGTTGCACATGAAGTAGTGACCAGTTCGCATTGTCGGTAGAGCAATATACGCGTAAGGGCAGACATCTTTTGGCAACGATCTCGTTATCGCATCTGTTGAAAATACTGACGTGATCGATACTGTGTGGGCTCAGTAAATCAATGATCAAGAACGGATTCTGTTCGTCTTCGGTATGAAAAGCCATTACGTTCGTTTTCGAAGCGTTTATGGCGTTCAGAGCCTGTTCTTCCGCAGAATTCCCGGCGGCATATTCTGTATACGAGCTGATGGTGGCTTTCTTGTCGTGCGACACATTGCGATATCGCCCTTTTTTGCAGGGAGCCGGTGATCGTCCTTCCCAGAGGCCGATTGTCATATAATGATGATGGGGGTCGAAGCAGAAGCCATTGGCGATCTGATAACCACAATCGGGATTCATGCTGAGATACCAGAAATCATCAATCTGGAATATTTTCTGCGTGGTCGGCTTTTCTGAAAAACGTCGTTTGATCGCCTCAACTTCATGAGCGGATATCGCGTGGATATAAGGGGCGATGCTCTGGTTGAAGGCGATCTGCCGGCCCTCCACAAGGGCATAGGCATAAGGAAGGACGTGATATTTATATCGTACATCCTGTGTGGGCAGGAGATCGATCTCGTCAAGAAATGAAGGCACACTGAAAAATCCCCAGAGCTGGGTATAGATATTTTCTGCCTGTGAGAGCCATGAAGAAATGAATGAAAACGTACTGATGCCCATGACGACATTATGAGCGGATCGGATGAGGTCGAAATCCTGTTGAGGAGAGACGTGTTCCAGAAATCGCGCTTCGGGGAAGGCCTCTCGGAGCATTCCGCAGTATAGACTGTCATCTATCTGTCCCATGAAGACAGGATTAAGATTGGTTTCTTCTATGATTTTCTTGTAATAAGAGATCGGCAATAGCGGGTATTGAGAGAATCCGAATATCAGTTCTCCACACCTTATATTTATGACAAGATCGTTTTTATCGATATCGACAGGATGAATGACAGGAAAGATCCTGCGGTAATGATCAGCATTCTTCATCAGAAAATGTTTTTGGAGATAGCCGTCGAAAATCACCAGGTCGGGCTTATACTGTTCTATTCTGGAAACCACTTCTTTCTCAGATGAGAAGAAATCGTTTATGTGGAGTGTGCGATAGGGTGACTCATCTATGTCGGGGGTCGTGAGGCCATATTCATCTAGTTTGACATTGAATATCGTGGACCCCGGCCAATGTCGGGATATTTCATTTGCAGAGATATACTGTATTATTCTATTTCCAATATTTCCATGACTCCTGATCTTGAAGATCATAACAACATCTCCGAACGGCATATTTTTACAAGATTTCAAGATAAATAGATCGTATTTTTACTTGTGATCTGTCAAGTTCAACACCGTCGCAAATGAATGTTTGCGCGGCATGAAGGAAAATGCTCGGATCTCTTCGAGGTAGGAATCGCGACGATTTGCGTTGGTTCCGTGTAAGTTTGCCTGGAATTCCAATATATATTCACTATATCGCGACGCAATTTCTGTCTGCTGTCAGGATACAGCATGACAATTACAGAGAGCCTGCATCCTCTTGAGACGTCTGGCTGTCTTGCATTCCCGCACTGACGAGGGCGACGTCTTTGGTTTTTTCTGCGCGAGATTATTCTATACGGCGATGATGGCCTTCAGTGCCTTCCTGAAAGTCAGGCTGACGAGCAGACGGTCAACCTCCTGCTTCGTTCTTATGGAACAGTGTTCTGGCTTGCATCACCGGGTTGCCGACTTGGCACGCCTGCGTCGTCACTCTTGGCAGGCGAGGCTCAGCAGAACGAGAACCCGTTTATGCACGTAATGGCCGTGTCGAGGTGGCCGCGTCACCTCGGTCGGGCATGGCAGAGCCCATTCAGGCTTTGCGGCGTATTGCCGCCCAGCCAAGCAATAGCCCAGCCACGGATAAAACTGTTGCGCTGAAGCCGATCCGCCTTGGAATGGTCAGCAGCAGCGGCTTGCGTCCCTGATCGCGCAGGGGAATGCCTTCATAGGGTCCATGGGCGGCATAGGCGCCGGGCTGGCTGTCAGTAAGTGTGTCTGTTTCTGTGTCGGCCTTGCCCGATGCATATTGGGCAGTAATGCCTCTCTTGGCGAGATAGCGATCGCGCAGGGATGGGGCGACGCTATTGATCAGGCTCGGCAGGATCGACGAAGCGCCGACCCAGATCTCGCGATGATGGCCCAGCACGGCCTGACAGATCGCATGCGCCGCCACTTCGGGCTCGTAGATGCGACCGCTCGGTTTAAGTGCGTGGCCGGAGCGATTGCGGCTCCAGCCCAGACGCGGGGTGTTGATGGAAGGAAGATGCACGACAGTCAGATCGATGCGGTCGGATAGCGCCCTGATTTCCGGGCGCACGCTGTCGCAGAACGCGCTGATTGCGGCATGGGCGCCGTTTATGGCGGCCTGAAGCGGCAGACCGCGTAGCGGATGGGCAAGCCCGAGATTGACGATCGTGCCGCTACCGCGTCGGCGCATGCAGGCCAGCGCCGCCTGGGTGCCGAAAACAGAGCCGAGATAGGTCACGTCAGTCACGCGTCTGAGCGTCTCGGCATCGAGCGACAATACCGGCCCGATAGCCGTCACACCTGCTGCGTTGATCCATACCGTGATCGCGCCGAGCTCGCGTTCAACGCGCTCAGCAGCGTCGGAAACGGCTTGTGCATCCGAGACATCGACCGGCAGGACGAGCGTGCGTATGGCGTTTGCTTCGAGTTCAACCGCAGCATCCTGCAGGCGCTGCTCGTTACGGCCCATGAGGGCAATGTCGAAACCGTAAGAGGCCAGCATGCGCACCGTGGCGCGCCCGATACCGGCTCCGGCGCCCGTGACGACGGCAATCTGGTTGGGCATGGCGGCAATCCTCATACGGTCTACAGAAGGGTGATGGCGAGAATGCCAGCGATGATCAGAAAGAGAAAGCCCAGCATGACCAGCGTCAGGCGACGCTCGATGAAGTCCCTGATCGGCGCGCCGTAGAACCAGAGCAATGTTGCCACCAGAAAGAAACGTGCACCACGCGTGACAAGGCTCGCCGCCAGAAAAGGGAGAATGGCGAAATGGGCCGCGCCAGCGGCGATGGTGACAATCTTGAACGGAATGGGTGTCAGGCCCTTGAGCAGGATGATCGCCACGCCGTAATGACGGAATTTCTCCTGAAGCATCGCGAGGCTATGTTCTGCATGGTAGAAATGCACGATCGGCATTGCGACATGCTGGAGCAGCACCGCGCCGATCATCCAGCCCAGCATGGCCCCGGAGACCGAGCCGATCGTGCAGATTGCAGCAAGCCTGAACGCCCGCTCACGCGCAGCCAGCACCATGGGAATGAGCATGAGATCGACCGGTATCGGAAAGAACGAGGCTTCGGCAAAGGCGACGGCGAAAAGCCACCAGCCAGCATGCGGCGAGGCGGCCAGAGCGAGTGTGCGACGATAAAGCGGCATGAACACGAGCAGGCCTCCGGCAATCAGGAAGCCTGTCAATGACCCAGGCCGAGGCTTATGTCGAGCGCGGCCCCCAGAGAATCAGTGCCGCACCGCACAGGCAGATTGCAGCACCTGCCAGCTCCCACCGGTCGGGGCTGCGTCCCTCGAACACACGCATCCAGATCAGCGAGGCGGTGATGTAAACCCCGCCATAAGCCGCGTAGGCACGACCGGCGCTGTCACTGTCGACCCGCGTGAGGAGCAAAGCGAAAACCGTCAGACTGAACAGGCCGGGCACGACCCACCAGATCGGTCGCTCCAGACGCAGCCATGTCCAGAAGGCAAAACAGCCTGCGATTTCCGCAAAGCCTGCGGCAATATAGAGGCAGAGTGTCAGCATGGGCGTGTCCGGGAGGGCGGTTTCACAAAGGGGGAGGGACTCACGAAAGCCTCATTCTGGCTGCGACGGTCCTGCATTGTAGCAGGCGGAGAACCGGGGAGAAGAGGGCGATGAGTGACGCATTGTCGATAGCGGGGCAGTGGGACGGCCAGTTCGCCTATCCCCGAAATTACGAGCCGGAGTTCTTTCAGGCAGCACTTTTTGAAACTGACTCCCTTATTGGTGGCACGATAACAGAACGGGCCCATGCCAGTACGGCAGATTCCGCCTGTTTCGTCTCGCTTGTCACTGGGGCGCGACAGGGGCGGCGCGTGCAGTTTCGCAAAACCTATCAGACCGATCGTCGGAATTATGTCGTGTTTTACGAGGGCACACTGAATGAGGCGGGCGACGAGATTGGCGGCACATGGATTATCTCGGAAAGCTGGCAAGGCGCTTTTCTCATGGTCAGGCGCCAGGCTGGCGCGCAGTCTCAGGCAATCGAGGTCTCGGAGCAGATCGACTGCGACGTCTGAAGCGCCGCCTCCACATCGATTATTGCTTTATGGGGCGTTCTGTATAAAACACGAGGAAATCGTTGAATGCGTCGAGACTGGTTGTAATAACGATCATCAATCGTTCAATGCCCCGCCTCGCGCCAGGAACCGGGTGTTTCTCTCATGTCCTTCGCTTCGCTGCCGCGTCGTTCGGTGTTGTCCACGCTTCTTGTCGCGCCTCTGGCGCTGGGTATGCGCTCAGCGCGCGCGGCCGACAAACCCGTTCGCGTCGGGATCATGGCCGGGGAGGATGAGGATATCTGGCGACTTGTCAGCCAGAATGCCCAGAAATCCGGCCTGACGCTCAAGATCGTCACCTTCTCCGATTATTCGACCCCGGACGAAGCGCTTGCATCGCATGATCTCGATGCGAATTCCTTTCAGCATATGCCGTTCCTGAAAGCCCAGAACGAGGGGCACGGGTTCAAGATCGTGCCTGTGGGCAACACCTATGTCGCGCCGATCGGGCTCTATTCACGCAAGTGGAAAACGCTCGCCACCCTGCCGAAAGGCGCGGTGATCGGCGTTCCGAACGATCCCAGCAATGAGGGGCGCGCGCTCCTGCTGCTTCAGTCGCTTGGCTTCATCAAGCTCTCGCCTTCTGCGGGTCTGCTACCCACACCGCTCGATATTACCGAGAACCCGCATGACTTCACCATACGTGAGCTGGATGCCGGTGTGGTGGGTCGTGCGCTGCCCGATCTCGACGCCGCAATTATCAACACAGATTGGGCGCACAAGGCCGGTGTCGATGTCGTGCATGAACGTCTTGCCCGCGAGGGGGTCAAGGATAACCCCTATATCTGTGTGATTGCCGTCAATAGTGACGATTCCCAGGCGCCTTGGGTCAAGACGCTGGTGAGTGCCTATCAGCAGCCGAATATTCGTCAGGCGCTGATCGATGTTTACGCCAATACCGTGATCCCCGCCTTTCCATGAGTCTTCTCGACGTTTCGGGTCTCTCCTGCCGCTTCGGGGCGCAGACCGCGCTGAGCGACATCAGTTTTCAGATCGATAAAGGCGAGATAGTGGGTGTGATCGGCAGCTCGGGAGCGGGGAAATCCACGCTTCTGCGCTGTCTTTGCGCGCTTGAGCGCCCGACGGAAGGGCGCATTCTGCTCGACGGCGCCGATATCACGCAGCTCACCGAGCGCGAACTGGTGGCCGCACGGCGCAAGGTGGGGCTCGTTTTTCAGCACTTCAATCTGCTGAATTCCCGCTCGGTGGCCGCCAATATCGCCCTGCCGCTCGAGATTGCCGGCTGGTCGAAAGCCCGTATCGCCGAACGCGTCGAGGAATTGCTGATACTCGTCGGGCTTGAGAGCCACGGCTACAAACGTCCGTCCCAGCTCTCAGGCGGCCAGAAACAGCGTGTGGGCATTGCGCGTGCCATTGCCAATTCGCCGTCACTGCTGCTCTGCGACGAGGCGACGTCTGCCCTGGACCCGCATACGACCGCCTCCATTCTCGAGCTTCTGGCCGATATCAATCGCACGCTTGGCCTCACTATTGTTCTTATCACCCATGAGATGGAGGTCGTGCGTCGTTTCGCCCATCGGGTTCTCGTTCTCGACCACGGCGCTCTTATTGAAAATGGCGGCATGGCCAAATTGATGCGTGACAGTCGAGGTGACCCGAGGCTCGAGCGCTTGCTGGCCGATACGCGTCCTGTCCTGCCTGACACCATGAAACGCCAGCTTAGTGCAGGGCCCGTTGAGGGAGGCCTTACGCTCATGCGCGTGGTGCTTGGACCTGAGGTCGCGAAAACGCCTTTCCTGTCTCATCTGACCACGCGGTTCGATCAGCAGATCACGCTGGTTCAGGGTGGCACCCTCTCCTGTGGAGGCGAACTTCTGACCGATATGATTCTGGCATTCTCAGCTCCGGTGACCGACCTGCTCGGTGCTTTCCTCGACCAGCAGGCCCATGTGACGGAGGTGCTCGGTTATGTACCGTCTGATCGCTAGACTTATCGCCGAATCGACGCTTCAAACCGTCGAGATGGTCGTAGCATCCAGCCTCATCGCCGTGCTCTTCGGCCTGCCTCTGGCCGTGCTCATGATCGCGACCCGCCGCGCCGATCTCTACGATCTGCCTTGGCTCGGGCGCCCGATTGGCTGGACGATCGACGCTATCCGCGCCATTCCCTTCATCATTCTGCTGGTGCTGCTGATTCCCGTCACGCGCTTCATCGCAGGCACGTCGCTTGGTACCCTTGCCGCCATTGTGCCGCTATCGATTGCGGCCATTCCCTATTACGCGCGTATCGCCGAAATTTCGTTGCAGGAGATCGAGCCCGGTCTCATCGAGGCCGTGCGCGTCATGGGTGGCACACGCTGGATGGTCATTCGCTACGTTCTTATTCCCGAAGCGCTGCCCGGCCTTCTTTCCGGCCTGACCGTCACCGCCATCACCCTCGTTGGAGCCTCTGCCATGGCAGGCGCCATAGGCGCCGGTGGGTTGGGCGACCTCGCCATCCGTTATGGCTATCAGCGCTTCAACACGACCATCATGTTTGCCGTGGTTGCGGTGCTGATTTTACTCGTGGGCGTCATTCAGGGGGCCGGAACGCTCGCTGTCAGAGCTGTGCGGCGATAGGTAAATGGGGCTCTGCCCCAAACCCCGCCAGAGGCTTGCCTCTGGACTTGATTTGTCTGTGTGAAGCGGGGTGCAGGGGCCGAGGTCCCCGCCGGGTTCGGGCGGAGCCCGAGACACGTCAGATTGGCAGAATGACGCTTGCCCGCAGGCCGCCTTCAGCGCGGTTGCTCAGCGTGACGTCACCGCCCTGACCGCGCAGGGTGGAGCGGGCAATGGCGAGGCCCAGCCCGGTGCCGCCGGTTTCGCGGTTGCGGCTGGTTTCGGCGCGGACGAAGGGTTCGAACATGCGTTCCAGATCTTCCGGCGACAGGCCGGGGCCGCTGTCGTCGATGCGGATGCAGACGGATTTCTCCTGATCGGGGCCGCGCACGCAGGCGACGCTGATCGAGACTGAACCGCCATATTTCAGAGCGTTCATGACCAGATTGGTTAGGGCCCGTTTCAGGGCCAGCGAGCGCGCCTTGATACGGATGGGTGCTTGCGGTGGCTCGTAGCTGACGTCTTCGGCAAGATCGGGGCGGGCCTCGGCAGCCTCGTCGGCGACGGTCTGAAGCAGGGCGCTCAGATCGAGCGCGGTCATAGGTTCGAGAGTCGAGCTGTCGCGGCCGAAGGCGAGAGTCGCGGCGACCATGCTCTCCATCTCGTCCAGATCGGCCAGAAACTTGTCGCGCAATTCGTCATCATCGATGAATTCGGCGCGCAGCTTCAGGCGGGTGATCGGTGTACGCAGATCATGACCGATGGCGGTGAGCATGAGCGTGCGGTCGGTCACGAAGCGCCGGATGCGGGCAGCCATGGTGTTGAAGGCGACGGCTGCCTGACGGATTTCAGTCGGGCCACCCTCAGGCAAAGGCTGGGCATGCACGTTACGACCAAGCGCGGTGGCCGCATTGGCCAGCGTTGCGACAGGCGCGATGAGGCGATGCGAGCCCCAGAGAATGAGCCCGCCACCGCATATCGTCATGAGGGCGAAGGAAATCATGAACGTGGGCGAGCCGAACGGGTTGGGGGGGCGTACCGTATAGCTCATGACCAGCCAGCGATGATCGTCAGGCATCTGGAAAGAAAGGGCGTAATGCCGTGTGCTGGGCTTGTGGCCGATAATCACGCGTTCCGGGCGCAGCCGCGCAGGCAGCATACCGATGCCCGCCAGTGGCGGCGGCATGAAAGCCTGGCTGCGCCGCTCTTCGGGAGGGAAATTCTCACCGCCATTCGAAGGGGGCGGACCGCCCTCCATGGGGAAGGGCGGATGGCCTTCGCCACCCGAAAAATCACCGGGGCCACCACCGGGCGGTGGCCCGCCGAAGCCGGGCTCTTCCTGTCCTCCAGGCGGTCCGCCGCGCATCATCGGGTTCATGCCGAAGGGAAGCGGAATGAAAGCGCCGGGAAGATGGGTATCGGGCTTGTTATCGAAAATGATCTTGAAATTCGATGGCACTTCGATCGCAGCCAGACCGGCTTCACGATCGGAAGGGGGAAGCTCGACCAGAGTGTGGTAAATCGAAAAGGCGTGATGCTCGTTTTCATGCATCTCGGCCCGGTCGGCGATATTGAGGTGATCGAGGGCGTGAATGGTCAGACCGGCAGCCTGAACCACGCAGAGCCCCGCAATCAGAAGCAGATTGGTGCGCGCTCTCAGCGAGCGCGGCAGCAGAGGCATCACAGCGTCAGAGGCGTTCGACATCGGCGGCGAGAACATAGCCACCGCCGCGCACAGTCTTGATCATCTGCGCGTTGCGCCCGTCATCTTCGAGCTTGCGGCGCAGACGGCTGACGGCCACGTCGATGGCGCGATCGAACGGTCCGGCCTGTCGGCCACGTAGCAATTCGAGCAGCATGTCGCGGGTCAGAACACGGTTGGCGCGCTCCAGAAACGCCAGAAGCATGTCGTACTCGCCACCCGTCAGCGGAATTTCGGCGCCTTCGGGGTTGAGCAGACGGCGGCGTGCGGGCTCCAGAGTCCAGCCCGAGAAACGGATCGTGCGGGAATCGGCCGAGAGCTTCTTGTCAGAGCTGTCGGCCGTGCGGCGCAGAACGGCGCGGATACGGGCCAGAAGTTCGCGCGGGTTGAACGGCTTGGCCACATAGTCATCGGCGCCGAATTCGAGGCCGATGATGCGGTCCGTCTCATCGCTCATGGCGGTCAGCATGATAATGGGCACATTATCCTGGCTGCGCAGCCAGCGTGCGATGTCGAGTCCGCTTTCGCCCGGCAGCATGAGGTCCAGCACTACCAGCTGATAATGGCCGGCAGCCCAGGCGCGTCGGGCTTCGCGCCCGTCGCGCGCGGCTGTCACGCGGAAATGGTTGCGCTCCAGAAAGCGGCACAGCAGCTCTCGGATCTCGCGGTCATCATCAACGATCAGAAGGTGCGGGTTCGTATCCATAAATGTAACATTGGTCCGAATCCCTCTTGCGCCACAAGAGGGTGTTTCACTCCGTCACAAGTTGCGAAACCCTGTCTCAATCGAGCCAGGGAGGGGTCGGGAGGTTTTTTGCCCGCAGAAAGGACGGATTGAAGATCTTGGACTGATAGCGCGCGCCGCCATCGCAGAGGATTGTTACAATCCGATGCCCTGGCCCGAGTCGTTTTGCCACCCGAATCGCGGCGGCCACGTTGATTCCGGCCGACCCTCCGAGCGAAATCCCCTCGCGATCCTGAAGCGCGAAAATCTGTTCCAGCGCTTCGGCATCGGGAATGCGCTCGGCATCATCAATGGTTATGCCTTCCAGATTGCCCGTCACGCGCGACTGCCCGATGCCCTCGGTGATCGAGCCGCCCGACACGCTGAGATCGTTGGATTTGACCCAGCCATAGAGCCCTGACCCTTCTGGGTCGGCAAGAACGATTTCGGGGCGCTTGCTGCCTGCTTTCTCCGCCAGTTCGCCAAGGCCGAGGGCAACGCCCGCCAGCGTGCCGCCCGTGCCGCAGGCGCAGGTGAAAGCATCGACCTTCCCGTCGAGCTGGTCCCAGATTTCGAGCGCCGTGGTGGTGCGATGGCCCTCGCGGTTGGCGGTGTTGTCGAACTGATTGGCCCAGACGGCATTCTCGGTTTCTTCGGCAATACGGCGTGAGACATGCACGTAATTGCCCGGATCGCGAAACGGCTTGGCAGGCACCAGGCGCAGATCGGCGCCGATCATGCGCAGGAAGTCGATTTTCTCCTGACTCTGCGTCTCGGGCATGACGATGATGGTGCGATAACCGCGCGCCTTGGCCACCAAGGTGAGCCCGATGCCGGTATTGCCTGCGGTACCTTCCACAATCACGCCCCCCGGTTTGAGCGTGCCGCGTGATTCGGCGTCGAGAATGATCGCGAGCGCCGCACGGTCTTTGACCGAGCCACCCGGATTCATGAATTCCGCCTTGCCGTAGATGTCGCAGCCTGTCGCTTCGGAGGCGAGTTTCAGACGGATGAGCGGGGTGCCGCCAATCGCGCCGATCATGCCGTTGGAAGGGCTCTGCCAGCCGGGAGCGGTACCCGAGGCAAGCGAAGAATTCGGGGTCTGCGTGGTCATCTGCATTCCATCCTATACGTCTGCGGTTTGAGAGTTTAACGTCGCGACATGTAAAATAAATGAGGAAAAACGATGGTCGACTGTATTTCAGCCCGAGAGGCATGGGAAGTTCTGAGCGCCGACAAGGAGTCAGTTCTGGTCGATGTGCGCACACCCGGCGAGTGGCAGAGTGTAGGCCTGCCCAATCTCAGCACGCTCGACAAGGAGACGATCGCATTGAGCTGGGACCCTTACGATGCGGCCGGTTTCGCCCAGGCGCTTCGCGACGCGGTGCCCTCCCTGACGACCCCGATCCTGTTTCTCTGCCGCTCTGGCGTGCGCTCGCAGCAGACGGCGGAGCTCGCTGCCCATCTTGGCTATGAGAGAAGCATCAATATCGTCGAGGGGTACGAAGGTCCGCCTGACGCAACGGGACAGCGCGGGCGTGTCTGCGGCTGGCAGTTTCAGGATCTGCCGCTGTTCTTTCCCGGCTGAGTTTCAATAACCTTGTAGATGCAGCGCTTTGGCGAGTTTTTCGGCCTCGGTGGCGACACGCTCGCGCGAGACGTCATCGAGAAACGGGATTTCGGCCAGTACGCTAATGCTGCCGAAGCGTTCGATAGCGGCGCGATTGCCCGCACTCGGTGTCCCGCTCATCACGATACCTGCCACAACGATGCCGCGCTCGCGCAGCGCGGCGAGGCTGAGCAGCGTGTGATTGATGGTGCCGAGCCCGCTGCGGCAGACGAGAATGACCGGCAGATCGAGCCCTGCCAGCCAGTCGATCAGCAGCGTGTCGTCATTGAGGGGCACCATCAGCCCACCTGCCCCTTCGATCACCAGAGGCGTATCGGTGTCGGGCAGGGCGAGGCGGTCGAGTGTGACCGTCACATTTTCGAGCGCAGCCGCGTCCTGAGGTGAAAGCGGTGCCTGAAACGCGTAGGCTGGAGGGATGACACGCTCCGGCGTCAGCCCGGCGAGCATGGTCACGCTGGCCGTATCGCCGGCCTCTTCGCTCAGCCCGGTCTGGAAGGGCTTCCAGTAGGTAGCCCCGAGTGCTTTGGTGAGAATGGCGGAGACAAGGGTCTTGCCGATCCCTGTATCGGTGCCGGTAACGAAAAACCGCAGCTGTTTTTCGGCGGAACCGAAAGCGACCTGATAATCCATGCTGTCCGCGTTCCTGTCGAAATGCGCCATGACCCGACGCAGATCGCGTGCGGGCAGAGGTGTATTGCCGGTTCTGGGGGTGGTCGCGCCAATCGCTTTCAGATCGAGCAGAAACTGCCGCGCTGACCCGACCGGGTCGCGCAGCGTCGTGACACGCCATTCGCCCCGAAGCGTTTCAGGCCATTCGGCCTGCAAGATGTCGCGTGTCGGATAATCGGGAAAGCCGCAGGGAAGACCGAATGCCTCGCAGGAATCGCGCCATTGGGCAAAGCTGCCCTGTGCGAGCGTGGTGACCTCAATCCGGCCGCCCGGTGCCAGCAACCGGCCCAAACGATGAAACGCGGCCCGCCGATCGGTAAACCATTGCAGGCAGAAGCTGGAGCAGATCAGGTCGAACGGGCCATCCAGCGTCGGGGTCTCGGCGTCCATCACGTGCAAGACCGCATCCGGCACGGTCTTACGGGTACGTTCTACCATCCGGGAAGAAAGATCGATCGCCGTAAGCTGTGCATGCGGGAAGAGCCTGCGCAGGGCACGGGTCAGTATTCCGGTGCCGCAGCCGAGTTCGAGAATGCGCTTCGGCGCTGGGCGATCCGCATAGAGCGACGTCAGCCTGTCGGCGAGGGTAGAGGCGGCAATGGCCTGCACGCGGGCTGCCCTGTCATAGAAGTCGGCGCCGTCGAATCGCGACGCAATCGTGCTGCGTGCGTCGGTCATGAGGCTGCTTTCAGGATATCGGCAATAAGGTCGGCGCAGGCGTTGGGCGCGGTGACTGGCAGGAGATGCCCGCCTTCCATCACGTGACGCGTCGCTTCGGGGAAGCTGGCTTGATGCATGGCTGTCGACACCAGCTCGTCCTGTGCGCCATGGATGGCAGTCAGGGCGCGACCCCATCCACGCGCGGCCTCGCGTCCGTCTGCTTCGAGAAGTTCGGTCAACCCCGCCTCAAGTGCCTGTTTGTCGAGCATGGTATCACAGGGAAGGAAAGGCTCGAATTGCTGCCGAAACTGCGTGACGGTCTCTTGCGTCGCGCAGGCGAGGCGGCTGCGCATGCGTGTCAGCACCCTTCTAGGGATGCCGGATGCAAAATCTTCCGACTGGCTGAAGCGTGAGAAGCCGTTGAAGGCGATGACCCCCCGGCAGGAGGGCAGGTCTCGGGTCAGCGCCCAGAGCACCCCGGCGGAATGGCCGATCATGATAAACGGGTCTTCAGGCAACGCCGTGAAGGCAGGAGCACTGCCATAGCCACGTTCCAGAAACACGGCGTTGGGCTGGCCCAGAGCTTGGTGAAGGGGGTGCCAGAAAGCGGCGTCGAAGCTCCAGCCATGGGCGAAGACGAGTTTCATGTCGGGACGTGCTGTCTGGCGGCAATCACAGCCTCGGCGAGATGCTCGATGGCGGCGCCGTCATGAGTGGCGCTGAGGGCCAGGCGCAGCCGCGCCGAGCCGGGGGGCACAGTGGGGGGTCTGATGGCAATGGTCAGGAGCCCCTGTTGCTCCAGCCTGCTCGCAATAGCGAGCGTCGTTGTTTCATCGCCGAGAATGACGGGCACGATCTGTGTGGTCGAGATCCCCGTATCGATCCCGGCGCTGTTCAGCTTGTCGCGCAACGACAGGGCGTTCTGTTGGAGCGCCTGCCGTTGCGGGTCGAGACTGGGCACGAGTTCGAGTGCGGCATCCATTGCACCCAGCATCGGGGGGGAAGGGGCCGTGCTGTAAATGAAGCCCGAACTCGTTGTGACGAGCCAGTCGCAAAGTGCCCGTGATCCGGCGATATAGGCCCCCATACCGCCCAGAGCCTTGCTGAATGTGCCCATCACGAGATCGACCTCTTGACCATGGGAGAGACCGCGCCCCTGCGGGCCGAGTACGCCGGTCGCATGAGCCTCATCGAGATAGAAGAAAGCGTCATATCGCTTTGCGAGCGCCGAAAGCGCCGCGATATCGGCGGTGTCGCCATCCATCGAGAACACGCTCTCTGTCAGAATGAAGCGCATGCCTGGCAGATCGACATGGCGTTTGAGCAGCGTTTCGAGATGGTCGAGATCGTTATGACGGAAGCGGATCTGCTTGATGCCCGAAGCAGCACAGCCCTGGTGCATGCTGGCATGATTGAGCTTGTCGCAGAAAACGAGCGGGGCCTCGCCGGTCTGCTCTCTGGCGAGGCGGAACAGCGCAGGCAGAACCGCGGCATTGGCCTGCCAGCCGGAAGCGAAGAGCAATGCGGCTTCCGTGCCCTTGAATCGTGCAAGACGGGTTTCGACCTGCTCATGAAGGTCGAGCGTGCCGGAAACCAGTCGCGAGGCGCGCGACCCCGTTCCGTGGCGCATGGCCCAGTCGGCGGCACGCCCGCGCAGCAACGCGTGGCCCGAGAGGCCCAGATAATCATTGGACGAGAAATCGAGAATGGCCTGCCCATTGCGCCATACCTGATCGGGTGTGCGTTGCAGGGGGCACAACCGACGACGCAGGGCGCGAGCCTCAAGAGAGTCGAGGGCCTGTCTGAGAAGCGGATCGAAACGCGTCATGCCCTGTCCCTGCCGTCGTGACCTGCCCTTGTCAATTGCGTGTCATGACGCCTTGTGCTGCCTCAACGCCCCATGGCCTTGCGATAGCCGCGTCGCCCGAGAAGGCTGAGCAAGGGAAGGGACAGCCGCAGCACACAGGGAGCCAGCATGCAGAGCCGCCCGAAAACCCCATCGATAGCGGGTAGAAACCGCTCTTCATGGTGCCGGGTGAGCTGATCCGTTACCGCCTTGGCGACCAGATCGGGATCGAGCGGTGTGCTGACATAGTTGAGCATCGACCCGCCTTGCTGCATCTCGCGAGTGAGCATATCGGTCTGTACGGCGCCGGGAAAAACGGAGCTGACCAGAATGCCGCGCGGACGAATTTCCTGAGCGAGCGACAGGGCAAAACTGCGCAGCCCGGCCTTCGCCGCAGCATAAACCGCGCTTCCAGCCAGCGGCATGACAGCCGCCATCGAGTTGACGAAAACGATGCGGCTCTTTTGCGGACCATCGACCGTCTGCATCAAGGGCAGCATCAGACGTGTCAGCAGAACAGGGGCGCTCAGGTTAAGCGCGATCTGGTCGGCGATGGCGCGTTCATCGGTCTGGGCAACGGGTGAGGGCGCGATCGTGCCTGCACAATGTATGACGGCGAAAACGGGCTCGCTGTTCTCACCGATCAGGGCAGAAGCCCTGTCCAGCGCGTCGGGTGAGCCAAGATCGCAAGGGAGGTGGATGAATGCGTCGCTCTCTATGGAAGGGGCCGAACGGCAAAGCGCGATAACCTGATAATCGAGTGCAAGCAGGCGCCTTGCGATCAGAATGCCGATTCCGCCCGATGCACCGGTCATAACCACGCGCTTGCGATGTCGGGGTGAAACACTCAGGCCATGCCCGGTCTCGCGAGAGAAAGGAGGTGCGAGAGGAGCGCCCTGCAGGGGGGAGGAAACCGTCATACGTTTCGTCTTACCCTCGAAATTCGGCGTGAGACATGCGAATTCGATAGGGTCCGGTCTTTTTTTAATCTCGAATTTTCTGCCCCTCCGCCTGTAGAGGCAGAGGGGCACCGGTTCCGGGCAAGATGATGGAGCTGATCAGTTCAGACGGCCGAAATTACGGAAATCCTGCTTCGTCTTGTCAGAGAGCGCCTTTACGCGCTCGTGTTGTGCCTTCTGATCGGCACGAAACTGGTCGATTTTCTGCGTACGATCCTGCTTGAGCTGGTTCAGCTTGTTCTTTTGATCGTCGATCTTGCCCTGAATCTTCTCGCGCTCGCGCTCAGGGGCATTGGTGTATTTGTCGCGGAGGTCGTCGATCTTCTTCTGACGCGCTGCGGCGTCGTCACGATTCTTCTGCTGCCAGTTCTGCGCACGCTGATTCAGACAGTTTTCCTTATTGGCCAAACGGCCAATCATATCGGTGCCGGAAGTATTATTATTGCATCCCGAAGTCTGTGCGTGAGCCAAGGGCGTGGCAATCAGAGATGCTAGCGCCATGGAAGAGAAAAAACGGGTCTTGGTCATGATGTCTCTCTAATGAATACTGATCGCGTATTTTAGATAACCTCAATGTGTCGAATATGCGGCGCAAAGGGCGAATTTTTATCGGGATTTTCGGTTCTTGACCGATCGATCGCGCATCTTCTGCAGCAACTGGCGTGCATTAACGAGATCAAATTTTCGCGCCTGTTCGCGCCCGCGAGCCATGTATTCCGCCCTGAGTGCCGGGTCGTTAATCATGCGCAGCAGCGCCTGCTCAAGGGCATCGCCGTCATCGGGCAGGGCCAGAAGGGCCGCTTCCCCGACCACTTCCGGCAGACCGCCGCGCGGTGAGGCAATGACCGCAGCCCCGCTGGCCATGGCTTCGAGTGCAGTCAGCCCGAAAGGCTCTGGCCAGCGGCTCGGTACCACTACGATCGAGGCCGCAGCCATGGCTTCGAGCACTTGATGGTGCATCTGATAGCCGCATAGTGTGATACCCGCCGCACGGGCATTGGCTTCGACCCGATCAACGAAGGTCGTACGCGGTGAATTGAAGCGAAACCGGTCGGCACCGATCATGATCGCACGCCATTCGGGCGCCTGCGCGCTGATGGCTGCCCAGGCGCGCACAAAGGCATCGGCGCCCTTGTCGGAGACCATGCGCCCGGCAAACAGCACGAGTTTCGAGCGTTCTGCGGGCGGCTCGGGCAGGACGGAGAGATCGAGGCAGTTCGGCATCACCGTGACGGGGCCGTCATCCAGATCTTCCAGAAAGCGGCGGCGCAGCCAGAAAGAGACGGTGAAGACCCGCACGCGCTGCATCAGCTCCTGTCTCTGGCGAGGGCGCTTGGCGCCATGCATATCCTGCGGGTCGTTATGCAGGATGAGATGGACCGGAATGCCGCATTTGCTCAGGGCACGGGCCAGGGCAGGGCGGTTATGCACCTCGATCAGATCGGGCTTGTGGCGACGGATCTCTCTCTGGCAGGCGATGCGGTAGCGTGTGCCGTCGCGCCTCCAGCGATGCAACCCGCCCGGCTCGGTGATGGCGAAGAACTGGCCGCCCGGCAAAGGCGTGCCCGTAACTTCAGTGCCGATGACGATATCGTCGGGCGTAGCGAGACGCGACACCAGCAGCGCTATGGCGCCCGCCCGGTCCGGCGCATAGCCTTCCCGGCGGGGGAGAACGGTCAGAACTCTCATGATGTCAGTCGTAATCCGTCGCCAGTTCGGGGCGATCGTAATGATCGAACATGCGTGTGAGTTGATGTGGCTGAAGGCGGCCTAGAGAGAGATCGGTCGGCAACGCATGCCGATCGAACCAGCCAATGCCAGAGGTCTCGAGATTATCGATGGTTGCCGTGCCCCCTGTCAGGCGACAGAGATAAAAGACCTTGGCACAGCTGAACAGATCGGGCGGGTGGCCCTGTGTGTCACGGTCCCACAACGCGGCCAGCTTGACGATTTCGGCGGTATAACCGCTTTCTTCCAGCACTTCCTTGAGCGTGTTCTGGGCCGTGGTGAGGTTCACATCGGCCCAGCCGCCTGGCAGCGTCCAGCGATCGTGATCGATCGCTTCACGCACCATCAGGATCTGGCCCTGTTCATTGAAGACGGCGCCGCGCACATCGATCTTGGGTGTGGTGTAGCCGCGTTCGTTTTCCATAAGGGCGAGGATGGGCTCGGGCGTTGTGCCGCTCAGGGCGGCAAGCATGTTCGATGAAAGCAGGCGGAGCTGTTCGTAGCGTTCGCGATCATAGGGGTTCTGGCAGAAAGTCAGACCATTCTGGGCGATTGCCTGTACGTCCCTTGCCCATACCAGCCATTGCGGTGCGCTCATCCCGAGGTCCTTCTGCTCAAGCCTTAATATAGACTGTATCGGTGCGGTCGTAAAACCTTCTCCCGACCCGAAGGATGCGTCCTGAACGCAATTGCCTCATGTCAGATCCATGAAGAGTTTGCGTGCAGAACAGGAAAGAACGCGCAGATAACTTGAGTCCTGCCCCCTTATTTGCCACATGAGAGCCCTCTGATCCTGACGCCCGAAAGACGGATATTCACGTGAAAATCAACGGCACGCCCTATCGCAGCGTCTGGCGCGACGCACATGACCCCAAGCTGGTGCATATTTTCGACCAGACGAAACTGCCCTGGACGCTCGATATTCTCGCGCTACGCGACGAGGATCAGGTGGCACATGCCATACGGAGCATGCAGGTGCGTGGTGCGCCGCTGATCGGCGCCGTAGCGGCCTATGGGCTCGCCTTCGCCTTGCAGAAGGATTCGTCGGATAAGGGGCTGACGCAGGCTGCGGCGATGCTGGTCGAGACGCGTCCGACCGCCATCAATCTGCGCTGGGCCATCGAGCGCATGGTCGCGCATCTGAGCCCGCTTGCTCCTGATTCGCGTGTCGCGGCGGCCTATGAAGAAGCCGATGCGATCTGCGATGAAGACGTGCAGGTCAATGAATCCATCGGGCGTCATGGTCTGGAACTGTTTCGCGCCCTTTGGGAAAAGCGCCGTCCCGGTCAGGAGCGTCTGAATATCCTGACCCATTGCAATGCGGGCTGGATTGCGACTGTCGATTGGGGCACCGCTCTGGCCCCCATCTATATGGCGCATGACGCCGGTCTGCCGGTGCATGTCTGGGTGGACGAGACCCGTCCGCGCAATCAGGGCGCCCTGCTTACCGCGTGGGAGCTGGGCGCACACGGCGTGCCGCATACGCTGGTCGCCGATAATGCAGGGGGTCATCTCATGCAGCATGGCGAGGTCGATCTCGTGATCGTGGGTACCGACCGCGTGACGCGTCAGGGCGACGTAGCCAACAAGATCGGTACCTATCTCAAGGCGCTCGCCGCTCAGGATAACGATGTGCCGTTCTGGGTGGCTCTGCCTTCGTCCACCATCGACTGGCGCGTGACCGATGGCGTGAAGGAAATCCCGATCGAAGAGCGCTCGGGTGAGGAAGTGACCTATGTGCACGGCCTCGACGAGCAGGGTCAGGCGGCGCGTCTGCGCGTCACGCCCAAGGGCACCAAGGCCGCCAACCCGGCCTTCGACGTGACGCCGGCCCGTCTGGTTTCGGGTCTTCTCACCGAGCGTGGGCGCTGCGATGCCAGTGCCGAAGGTCTGGCCGCGCTGTTTCCCGATCTGGCAGGCTGACATGCTGTGAAGAGGGCGGCACTTGACCGAAGGGCTGCTCTCGTTCCTATCTCCTTGTCATGAACCGGCGCTGTTCGGCGCTCGTTACGTGTTTGAGGAATAGGAACAAATCATGAGCGCCGGACTGTCTTACATGTCATTGCACCGATTGCCTTCGGCACGTCTGACTTGGCGTTCTCTGGTCGCTCTGGGGGCGCTGGGTCTGCTTCCGAGCTGTTCGGCGCCGACCCAGCCTGTCGCACAGGGCGCGTCACAAACGCCCATGGCGCAATATGCGAATGGCCGCACCGGCCCCTATGGCGTCGATGGCCATGTGCCCGATTTCGCCTCGCGCAATTTTGTCCCGTTCAATCGTCAGGATGTCGTGGCGATTGCCATGCGTGAATGGCGGATGTTCGGTACGCCGGTGAGCGATGATGACCCCGAAGAACGTCCCGATGCCAGTGTCCCCTCGCTCAAGCCGGAGCGTATTCCCGGTTTGTGGCAGCGAGTGGGTGAATATTGGTGGATCGGTCAGGATCCGTACGAGACCGAAGTCTCGTGGAGCGGCAAATATAATGCCGACGGTCAGCTCTTCCGCCCCGAAAATGACGGGCATTACGCCTGGTCTGCCGCATTCATTTCCTACGTGATGCGTGTAGCCGGGGCGAATGACCGCTTTCCCTATTCGCCCAATCACTCGACCTACATCAACGCTGCCGCATCGGGCCAGTCGACCGGGCTACGCGCCCAGGATCCGAAAACCTATGCGCCGCAGCTTGGCGATCTGCTCTGTGTCGGTCGTGGCAAGAGCCGCAGCGTGACCTTTGCCATGCTGCCGACCTCCTATGGCTTTCCGTCGCATTGCGGCATCGTCGTAGCCACGCATCAGAACGCGCCGCCTTTCGGTAATGAGCTGAGCATCATCGGTGGCAACGTGGACGATACCGTGTCGCTCACCCATGTGCCGACCGATTCGAACGGGGCTCTCGCAACGCCCGAAGGCCAGTTCTACGATACGCGCTACCCCTGGTGCGCCGTGCTTCAGGTTCTGTACGATGCAGATCGCGAACCTGATAGCGGCCAGTAAGGCGAGCAGCCCAGAATGAACAACCAGACTCTGCCGGCTCTGCCGAATATCTGGCTTCCCTATACCCAGATGAAAACCTCTCTGGCGCCTCTGGTCGCTGCGCGTACGGAGGGCACGACCATCGTGCTCGAAGACGGGCGAGAGTTTGTCGATGGAATCGCCTCGTGGTGGACTGCCTGCCATGGTTATAACCATCCGCACATACGCGCCCGTGTCGCCGAGCAGCTCGAACGTATGCCGCATGTGATGCTCGGCGGTCTGGTGCATGAACCGGTGAAAGAGCTGTCGCGTCGTCTTGCTGCCCTTCTGCCGGGCGATCTCGACCATTGCTTCTTTACCGATAGTGGCTCGGTTGCGGTCGAGGTCGCCATGAAAATGGCGATCCAGTACTGGATCAATCGCGGGGTTCAGGGGCGGAAAAAACTGCTGTCTTTCCGGGATGGCTATCACGGTGACACGTTGGCCACGATGTCGATCTGCGACCCTGAAGAGGGCATGCACAGCCTTTTTGCCGGAGCTTTCCCCGAGCAGGTGCTCGCCGATCTGCCACGCGATGCGGCCAGTCTCGACGCGCTCGACGCGCTTCTGGCCCAGCGCGGTCAGGAGATTGCGGCCATCATCCTCGAACCTCTGGTTCAGGGGGCGGGCGGCATGATCTTTCACGCGCCCGATGTGCTGGTTCGTCTGCGCGCGCTTGCCGATAAGCATGATGTGCTGCTGATTCTCGATGAGATTTTCACCGGATTCGGGCGCACTGGCACCATGTTTGCCTGCGAGCAGGCCAGGATCGTTCCCGATATCATTACGCTTTCCAAAGCACTGACCGGTGGCACCATGGCGCTGGCGGCCACCGTGGCGCGCCGTCACGTGTTCGAGGCCTTCTTGTCGGAGTCTCCCATGGCGGCGCTGATGCATGGGCCGACTTTCATGGCCAATCCTCTCGCCTGCACGGCAGCCTGCGCCTCGCTGGATATTTTCGAGCGTGCGCCTCGCCTCGATCAGGTAGCTGCCATATCGCAACAGCTTCGCGAGGAGCTGGAGCCCTGTCGCATTCTGTCGGGCGTGCGTGACGTGCGTGTTCTTGGCGCTATTGGCGTAGTCGAGCTCGATTCCATCGACGACATGAACCGTCTGAAGGCCGCGCTTGTGGCCTGTGGCGTCTGGGTGCGCCCATTCCGCCACATAATCTATCTGACGCCAGCCTTCACGATCACTCCCGACGCCCTGAGCCAGCTAACAGGCGCCATTCAGAGTGTCATTCGCGAAGGCGCGTTTCTCAAGCGCGTCTAAGCGTCCAGCAGGGAAATCTGTCATGAGCCTCGTTCTCGTGCCGCCTTTCACGCATGACACAGCACGTCAGAAAGTGCGCCGCGCCGAAAATGGCTGGAACAGCCGCAACCCTGAGCAGGTCGCTTTGGCCTATAGCCCTGACAGCGTGTGGCGCAATCGCGACGTCTTTCTTCAAGGACGCGAGGCGATCATCGCGTTTCTGACAGAAAAATGGGCCAAAGAGCATGAATATCGCCTGATCAAGGAGCTATTCGCCCATGACGCTGCGCGTATCGCCGTGCGCTTCGCTTATGAATGGCACGACGCTGCCGGGCAGTGGTTTCGCTCCTACGGCAATGAAAACTGGGTATTCGATACTGAAGGTCTGATGGCGCGCCGCATGGCCTCGATCAACGATGTCGTCATCGCCGAGAAAGATCGCCTGTTCTTTTGGCAGCAGGGCACAAGACCTGAAAATCATCCGTCATTGAGCGACCTCGGTCTCTGAAGGATGGCCCGCGGGGCGCTGCCCCGCCCCCCGGAAAGGGGCAGGCCCGTTCATCCCGAGTTGAGGGTTTCCAAAGGGCGATGGCCCTTTGGCGGGGGTTGGGGCAGAGCCCTGTAGGGCTGTGTTCAGTTCAGTTCAGCACAGGCGATACGGGAACCGGCGCCGCCGATGGGCTGGGTGGTGTAGTCGTCGGGGCTGGTATGGACGATCAGAGCCGAGCCATCGGCGTCTTTGAGGGCTGGTCGGCCATCGGCGCCGTGAAGAGAGACGAGGGTCGAATAGAGCTCGACGGTCGCGGTGCCATCCCTGGCGACATAGAGATTGGGCAGGTCGCCGGCATCGGTGGCGTTGGGCGTCAGCAGGCCGTGCACGACAGGGGTGACGGCATGAACATGCCCACCGGCGCTGGTGAATTTCGGCGGGGTGCAGCTGCCTTTTTCATGGAAATGCATGCCGTGCCAGCCGGGGGCGAGGCCCTCCGCGACGATGCGCAGCAGCACGCCTTTTGGCGCCTCGGTGACGGTCACCGTGCCATGGGGCTTGCCGTCGGAGCCAAGCAGCGTGCCGCCTGCCGTATCGGCGGCATAGGCCTGAGACGAGGCGGTGACGGCCACAGCAAGAGAAAAAAGCGAAAGGGCATTTTTGTAAACTGCGCGCATGAGTCGGGCCTTTTGCAGACTGCGTCGAGCGAAGCCTGATGAAAATCAGATCGAAACGCGCCGAGACTGCCTGAGCTGAGAGCGCTTCGCAACATCGAGTATGGTAGAAGTCGTTTCTTTTCTGGAATATAAAGTCGGCGAAGGGCTTTTGTTTGAAAGGGAGAACAGCCTCGCAAGCAAAGCTCCTGCCTCGCTGTAAAGTTGAAAGAGACATCACATGCTCGAACTTAGGCCAGGCTGCGAATGCTGCGATCGCGATCTGCCTCCAGACACGGATCAGGCCATGATCTGCTCGTTCGAATGCACGTTCTGCCGGGATTGCGCCCTGGTCAGGCTGGATGGGCTCTGCCCCAATTGCGGTGGTGATCTCGTCAGGCGACCGTCAAGACCGACACGGTTTCTGGTGCGCTCGCCGGCTTCGACGCAACGGGTATTTAAGCCGCTCGGCTGCGCGTGAGGTATACGGCCGGTTAAAACGGATTTTCGTGACGATTCTGTCGTGTTTTCGATAGGCTGACGGCGCCAAAGATATTCAAGGGCAGGCGTCTGCCCGTTTCAGAGGCTGTCACGCGTGCGGCTCGTGCTGTCCGGTGATGAAATCCGGGGATTGGACTTTCATGGCAGGAAAGACGTCTGGTGGCTCTGGGGAGCTGATACGCTGGCTGGGGGTTGCGTCTCTGCCTTGCGTGCTGGCCGTCGGGTTTGCGGCTGCGGGGGGCTGGCTCAGTCCGCATCGTGTGACGCCCGACACACTGCTTGCTGCCCTTCAGGGCGTCGATGGCGCGCATCCGGGATTTCGGCGCAATCACGCCAAGGGCGTTTGCGTGTCAGGCTGGTTTGAAGGCAATGGGCAGGCAGCGTCCTATTCTCCGGCCTTCGCATTCGATTCGAAGCGCGTGCCTGTGATCGGGCGCTTCGCGTTGGCAGGGGGAATGCCCTATCAGGGCGATGCACCCGGAAAGGTGCGCAGTATGGCCCTCGCGCTGAAAGGGCCGGATGGGCAGGAATGGCGCATGGGGCTGAACGATATCCCGGTCTTTCCCGTCAGTACGCCACAGGAATTCCAGGCGTTGCAACAGGCTGTCCGCCCCTTAGAGGGAACGGGCAAACCCGACCCGTTGGCGGTCAGGACATTCCGTGCCGCACATCCTTGGCTTGCTTCGGCAGGCAAGGCGCTGGCAGATCGACCGATCACGTCAGGTTTCGAAAACGACACGTATAGAAGCCTCGACAGTTTCGTGTTGCATGGCGTCGATGGGCGCAGCACGGCCATGCGGTTTGCGATGGTGCCTGAAGAGCAGAAATTTGCCGATTTGCCGGGCCGGGGAGAGAACGCGTCGTTCGATCAGCTGGATGAGGCCGTTTCGGCCCATCCGTTACGCTGGACTCTCGTGCTGACGCTGGCGGGGGCGGGCGACGCAGTGAACGATCCGAGCCGGATCTGGTCGGCGCAGGATCGTCAGATTGCGGCGGGTACCCTTACCTTGACCCGTCTCGCGAGCGAGAAAGAGGGTGATTGCACCGGCATCACCTTCGATCCACTGATATTGCCCGAGGGTGTGGCGGCCTCGGACGATCCGGTTCTTCAGGCGCGTTCGGCAACTTATATGCGCTCTTTCGCCGAGCGCTCGCGGGAAAAACGACCCAGGCCTGCTTTCGACCCGGCGGTTTCGCCCGGTGGAAAGACCGACGAAAAATCCGGCGCGACACCCGGATCAGAGTCTGCTTCGCCGGAGAAAGCCTCATGAACCCGATCGTGTTTTTTGCGCGTACCTCGCGCGTTCTGCACTGGCTGATGGCCCTGTTGATTCTGATAATGCTGTTTGTGGGCGTGTTCATGGCGTCGAGTGTCGGGCCTGCCTATCATGCGCTTGTCGGGTTTCACCGCCCTCTCGGAATGGTCCTTCTGGCACTGGTCGTTTTGCGTCTGGTCAATCGCTTCTTCCACCGACCGCCCGCACTGCCTGCTGATCTGCCGCCGCTCATGGTTCTGGGGGCCAAGGCCTCGCACTGGGGGCTTTACACGCTGATGATGGCGCTGCCTCTCCTCGGCTGGGCCATGCTTTCGGCAGGCGGGTATCCAATTCCGCTTTTCGGAAATGGTTTTCTTCTGCCGCCCATTCTGCCGCATGACGCAGCCCTTTGGGGCTGGCTGCGGCTCGCCCATACGGTGCTGGCTTTCGCCCTGTTCGCCCTCATCATGGCGCATGGCGGGGCTGCTTTGTACCATTTCCTGATCCGTCGTGACGCTGTGCTGCAAAGCATGGTCGGCATCGGCTTGGTCTCTCCCGACCGGGAGCCTCCCGTCGCGCGTGACTGAGTGAGTGCCAAAAACATGCGAACGAGACCGATGGCTTGTCCCGTTCGATCGGGGTGGCAGCTCATCGTAAAGTGCCGTCAGGGCTGACGTGGATCTCGTGCACAACAGGCAACGCGTCCGAGACGAAACGATGTGTTGAAAGACGCCGGGCTCATGAGCAGCCCTTACAGCCAACCGCGTCACCGGACACAAAAAAAGCGGCCCGAAAGCCGCTTTTTCCGTCGATCGAGAGACCGGTAATCAGTCCTGGATCTGGAACGACAGACCCTGACCGCCAGCGGCGAGATGCGCACCGCGCGTTGCCGTGGTGATCTTGATCTTCACGCCATTGCTGTTGCTCAGGATGGCGCCGCCGATTCCGCGGTCGAGCGTGGCATCGCCATTCAGCGCACCGTAACCGCCGTCGAAATCATGCAGGTTCTTGAGGTTGTAGACGACACCCGTTGCTTCGATCTTCGAGAAACCGACTGCGGCGATATTTCCGCCCGAAATCTTGAAGCGATAGGTCTTGTGACCGAAGGTCAGCGTGCCCTGGCCCCAGGTATAGCCGATGCCCACATCGGCCGATTTGGCGGTGAGGGTGATATGGCCGACCGGCGTGCCAAGCGCGTCGGGTGCGGCATGCGCTACGGGCATGACGGCCAGAGCGGCTGCAGCGAAGGTGGAAGCGGCAAGTGCCCGGCGGGTAAATGAGCGCATCTGGATTGTTCCTCTCAAAAAGGGAATGCGTTGTGCAGCGTTAACTCACTGCATCAATTTTCGTTCCCGACCTGGCTTCAGATCGCGAGGCAGTGAAAACTAGGTCCCGATGCACCTAGCCGCGTTGCGGCGGCGCCATGAAATCGGGTTCGATCGGGTCGGGAACATGGGCGCGCAGAATGGCCTCGATCTCGTTCTGGTCCTGAGCGCTCAATTCCCAGCCAAAGGCGTCGTCGATCCCGTCGATCTGTTCGGGCTTGCGTGCGCCCCAGAGCGCAACGGTTGGCCCCTGATCGAGTACCCAGCGAATGGCGAGGGCCAGCATCGATTTATCGTGGCGTGCGGCAATGGCCGTGAGCGCCTCGACAGCGGCCAGATAGCGGTCAAACACCGGTGGCTGGAATTTTGGATCGCTGCTCCTCAGATCGTCTTTCGGAAAGCGCGTCTCACCGGTCATTTTCCCGGCCAGAAGCCCGCGACAAAGGGGACCATAGGCCATCACGATTGCTTTATGTGCTTTCGCGTAGGGCAGGATATCGCGCTCGGTGGTCACGCGTTCGAAGAGGTTATAAGGCGGCTGGATCGTGCTGATCGAGGTGATTGCGGCAAAGCTGTCCATATCCTTGACGGAAAAATTGCTGACACCGATCGCCCTGATCTTGCCTTCCTGTCGCAGCTTTTCCAGCTCATGAGCCGTGTCTTCGACGGGGGTTTTGCCATCTGGCCAATGGACCTGCTCCAGATCGATCACGTCGGTCTTCAGGCGACGCAGCGAGGCCTCTACCTCTTGGCGCACACGCTCGGGGCGGCTGTCTCGATAGACTTTGTGGTCGTCTGTCCAGGCCAGACCGAGCTTTGTCGCCAGCACGACGTCCTTGCGTCTGCCGCCTTCCAGCGCGCGGCCGATGACTTCTTCACTATGGCCAAATCCGTAGACCGGAGCCGTGTCGATGAAGTTGATCCCGTTATCCAGAGCGCGGTGAATGGTGCGTATGGCGTTGTCGTCATCGGGGCCGCCCCACATCCAGCCGCCAATCGCCCAGGTGCCGAGGGCGATGCGAGTCACGGGCTTGTCGATTCCCTCGATGGTAATCCTGTCTGCTGTCTTCATGATCTTGCTCCGTCCGGAAATGGTGACATCGCGTTCCATACGGTTGCACAGGGTAATCGTTGCCTCACTTGCGCCCTGTGCAGTGACGAGGCATCACCATTTTCATGACCAGAACCGATCGTTTTATGCCTGTGCTTGATCGTCTCGGCCTCGGGATGACGCTGCTATTGCCGGTGTTCCTGACCCATGGCCGGATCTTTTCGGAGATCATGATGGATCTGCTTGCGCTTGGCCTGTTGGCGCGCTCCGCATTGGGGCTGGGCTGGGGCTGGGCGCGTCAGTTCTGGGTGCGTGTGGCCCTGCTCTGGTGGGGATGGCAGATCGTATGTTCATTGCCCCACATCGGGCTGGGCTCATCCCAGGCGCTGACACAGGCCGTGCTGGCCATCCGCTTTCCGCTTATGGCTGCTGCGTTGCAGGTCTGGACGCTATCGACGGACAAGGCGCGCCGCAGCATGGCCTGGATGCTGGTCGCGTGCTGTCTCTATTTCGTGATGCAATTCGTCGTTCAGGCGGTGTTCGGTCATAACCTGTTCGGCTATCCACGTTATTTCGATGGCACGCTGACCGGCCCCTATGCTCATCCGCGCGCTGCGGCGCCCTTTTCGCGCCTCGTTCTGCCGGTCATGATGCTGGGCTGCGCGTGGCTGGTTGCCCATGCTGGCAAAAACGGGGTGACACCCGATCGCGCTGCAAAGTTGCGCGGCTTTCTGGCCATGAGCCTTCTGGCTATCGGTGTGGTTGGGCTGATGGTTCTTGCCGGACAACGTATCCCGATGGCGCTGACGATTCTGGGCATGGCCGTCTGCGCACTGTTCTATCGCCCTCTGCGCCCCGCCGCGCTGGCGGCCTTGTGCAGCCTGCCGGTGCTGGTGCTTCTGGCGCGTCTTCTTGCGCCTCAGGCCTTCCATCATCTCATCATTCTCGCAGCGCAGCAGCTCTCCCATTTCTGGCAGTCGCATTACGGTCTGGTTTTCACCCGCGCGGTCGTCATGGCACAGGCTCATCCCGTCACCGGGCTCGGTTACGACGCGTTTCGCCATGCCTGCGCCAATCCTGCCTATCAGCACGGGCTTTTCTGGTTGAGCTCCGCGCAAGATGGGGGGGGGACGAACATATGCGTGCAGCATGCGCATAATCACTACCTTCAGGCCTTAACCAATGCCGGTCTGCCAGGGCTGTTCCTCTTCGGAGGACTGGTTTTTGCCTGTCTGCGGGCGCTCTGGCCCGTGCAGGGCGCGCATCATGCCTGGCGCATCGGGCTGTTTGCCGCTTTTTTCGTGCAGGAATGGCCGTTGGCCTCTGCCAGCGATTTTCTCAATCTCCCGCTCGGTGGCTGGGCGTTCATGCTGCTCGGTGTGGGGCTTGCCGAGGCTGTCGCCTCAGAGCCTGTCTAGAAAGCCGTTGACTGATAACTCCGGCTCTGGATGCTGATGGTCAACCTGACATTGGCAGACAGCTTTGAGAGGGACGGGGCAGAAGCTTTTGGAGATCCCCTCCGACACCAGGTCGTTTGTTCAACGCTCGGGAGCTGGCCAGCTTCTGCGTAGGATGTAGATCGGGCGGCTCTTTGTTTCTTCGTAAATGCGACCGATGTATTCCCCTATCACACCGAGTGCGATTAGCTGCACGCCACCGAGGAATAATATGGCCACAATGATGGACGGATAACCATTCACAGGGTTGCCTACCAGCAAGGTGCGAAACATGACGAATGCACCATATAGAATCGAGAGGATTGCAGTGGCCAATCCGATATAAGAAGCTAAGCGCAAAGGCACTTGGCTGAACGACGTAATGCCTTCGATCGCGAAGTTCCATAGGCGCCAGTAATTCCAACTGGTCTTTCCGGCATAACGACCGGCCCGGCGATAAGTGATGGTCGCTGTGCGAAAACCAACCCATACGAACATGCCCTTCATGAAGCGCCGCCGTTCAGGCATCTGTCGCAGGGCATCGATCGCAGGCTTTGAAAGAAGGCGAAAATCCCCTGTGTCGCGGGGGATAGGAACATCACTCAAGTGGTTAATGATGCGATAGAAAAGATGAGCAGTGCCCCTTTTAATCCAACCTTCGCCATCCCTAGCCTCGCGCAACGCGTTGACGACCTCGAAGCCTTCGCGCCACTTGTCGATGAGCGCCGGAATGATCTCCGGTGGATCCTGAAGATCGGCATCCAGCGGGATGACGGCCTGGCCCATGGCCATGTCGAGCCCGGCAGTCATTGCGGCTTCTTTGCCAAAATTGCGGGAAAGATCCGCTACCCGAACCCTAGGGTCGCGTCGATGCAAATCCACGAGCATAGGAAGTGTCTGATCACGGCTTCCGTCGTTGATGCAAACAATCTCCCAACTCAGTGCTGTCGTATCAAGCACGGCTCGTAATCTATCGTATAGAGCTGCAAGATTAGCTTCTTCGTTATGACAGGGCACAACAATAGAGATGACAGGTGTCGCGGTTAATGTTTGGGGATCACTCAGATGTACGCTCGGGATCCGCGGGCTATCGGCGGGTTTTTCTAGAGGGGCGTTGGTGCCCGGCTGACTGCTGCTCATTGCGATGCCTTTCGAGAAAGAGAATGCGAGCAGCATCCGTGCCAGCATGTGTAGGGTATCGATAGCGTGGCACAAAATACCCGATATTGCCGGCGAAAGACATTACGAAGCTACGATTTTTTTCGAGCGCCATTTTTTTAGCCTCGATGGAGAAAAAATACACTGTGCTCTTTTATAATGACAAATGATGTAGTGTGTGGGTGCGCGAGGGATTGCCTGAAAACAAACCGTTCGGTGATATTTTAAATATTTTGCTCAAGGTCATTCCGATTGTGAGTCCGAAGGGCGAAAGAGCGCGTATCGAAGCGTCAGAAATTATCCGTCAGAGAGAAAGAATATGCTGAGGAAGCGCAGCCATGTTTCATGACTAATCCCAATACAACAGAGAATACCTTACAAGAGGTTGAGATCGGGCAGAGGAATCGACATCGGCTTGCGTGGCTCGCCGATCCCATTACGATATCTTCATTACTTGCCTGGATTGCGTTTCTTTTCCATGCCTATCTGCTGCCAGCGGGGCATTGGCAAGCTGATGATTATATCATGACCGGCCTTGCTAAGACGGCTGGTTTGAAGGGCTTTGTGGATCGTATGTTCGGGTGGAGCCCGAGACCCGTCGCAGAGTTGATCAATTATGGGTATTTTTCCCTCGTCAGCATCTTCAACCGTCCTTTGATCGGGTCATTCCTATGCGTTCTCTGGGGGGGGGCCTATCTGGGGCTAGCCCTGTGTAGCTGGCTCGCTGGGATAAGGCGGCCTCTTTGTCTGGCGATTTTATGGTTCGCTCTCGTTCTTCTCATGGCAAAACCCGGGGAAATGTTTTTTTGGCCCACAGGGGCAGACGTTTATCTCCCCTGCTGGGCGGCGTTTGCCGCAGCCTCAGTATTGCAGCGCTCAACCGGACGATCTCTTTCGGTTCTGTTATCGATATCCCTGCTGATTGCCGCTTTCTGCTCAGAGATTGGTGCCGTCACCGTGCTGCTTTACACCGGACTGCGGACTGTTGGATTGCTGATCAAGGGAGAAACGCGCTCCAGTATCATCGCACTGGTTCTCCCTGCGCTAGCTGCATTAGCGGTTTGCCTCATTGTTCAGATCCATCGTGTCCAGGTTGATCGAGAGATCATGGATGCTGGTTCCCACCTGGCGGGGCACTGGATCCCCAGCGCGATTGCCGCGGTTCCCAGCTTCGGACGGGAGTTGCTCGGTATTCAGGGCATGCCACTCTGGCTCGCCGCACTCGTAAAGCTGTGTTTGCTTCTGTCTCTGGGGGGACTGCTTGGCGAGAGCCGTACTCAGCGTCTACCTGCTTTGTTATGGGCTGCAGCTTTACTCTTGGGTGCTTTTATTGCGATCGTTTTGGCTTTTCATCAATTTGGTAATCTCTGCTGTGAGAGGCATGCAACTCTTCGTCAGGGAATGATCTTTCTTGCGATTGCAGTTTTCTCGACAGCTTTGGGGCATCAGGCCTGGAACGTCCGCAGATGGCTGCTCCCAATAGCAGTGATTATCCTGATGGGCTTTCGCGTTGACCCACTTTTGCACGACTTGTCGATCCGGCATCAGATCATGGTTATGCGGCAGGAAAGCTGGCACTCCGGGTTGAGTCACGAACCGAAAATGCAGATGACCGTCGGTCCGGAGACACGGTTACTTTCATCCGATGCGCTCCCTCCCGGAACGTATCACCGCCAATCACGGAGTGCTCCAGGCGATACGCCATGGTACGCGTGGGGTATCATGATGCTGTTCGATAAAGATGACCTGCAAATCACAATGGCGCATTAGGATCAGGCGTTGCAGTGGCAGACACCTCTGTTCCTCCCTCGTCTGCCACCCTATATGCTGAGCCCAAAGCAACCCCTCGCTAGCACCCGGAGTGCCGATGTCAGAGACCAAGATCCCCGTCACCGTTCTCACAGGCTTTCTCGGCGCTGGGAAAACCACGTTGCTCAACCATATTCTTGCCACTGAGCACGGACGCAAATATGCCGTGCTCGTCAATGAATTCGGTGAGCTTGGCGTCGATGGCGATCTGGTCGTCGATGCGGATGAAGAGGTTTTCGAGACCAATAACGGCTGCATCTGCTGCACGGTCCGTGGCGATCTGATCCGTATTCTGGGCAGTCTGCTGCGCCGTCGCGGCAAGTTCGATGGCATCATTGTCGAGACCACAGGCCTCGCCGATCCGGCGCCTGTCGCCCAGACCTTTTTCGTCGATGAGAACCTGCGCGAAAAGTCCCGGCTGGATGCAGTCGTGACTGTCGTTGACGCCTATAACGTCATGCAGACTCTCGATGAGAGCCCCGAAGCCGTCAGTCAGGTGGCGTTCGCGGATGTGATCATTCTCAACAAGACCGATCTCGTCGATGAGGCCGGTCTCGAGGCCATTGAGGCCCGTCTGCGTGGGATCAATGTCAGCGTGCAGATCCATCGCGCCTGTCATAGTGCGGTTGCGCTGAGCAATGTGCTCGATCAGGGCGGGTTCGATCTTGAGCGCGCGCTGGAGACCATGCCCGATTTCCTTGAAAACACCGAGCATTCGCATGAGGAGGGCGTGACCAGCATGTCCTTCTCCGTGTCAGAACCGCTCGACGAGCCGCGCTTTCAGGCCTGGATCGGTGCGCTGCTTCAGGAGCGTGGGGCCGATATTCTGCGTTCGAAGGGTATCCTGCATTTTGCCGGTCAGGAGGAGCGCTTTGCGTTTCAGGCCGTGCATATGATGGCTGACGGCGATTACATCGGCAAAGGCAAGGAAGGGGACAGCAAGGAGTCCCGTATCGTGTTTATCGGGCGCGACCTCAACCGTCCGCAGCTTCGTCGTGGCTTCGAGAGCTGCCGCGCATGAACGAGATGACCGAACTCCTTGCCACGCGTGGCGCGGAAAAGACCATCGGTTCGCCCGTGACTGACGTCGCCTGTGCCCGTGACGGTCAGACCTTTGCGCTGGGCACGGTCGAGGGCGAGATCTTCCTAATCCCCGTGGCAGGGCTCAAGCACCCGGAGACCTGGCAGCGCATCGAGGCTCATGACGGTGCCGTTCTCTGCCTCGCTCCCGATACGGGCAAGACCGGTTTCGTGAGCGGTGGCGAAGATAATCGACTGTGCCGCACCGAAACCGACGGCAGCGTTACCGAGCTCCATCGTGGGCGCCGCTGGGTCGATTGCGTGGCAACCACGACGGCCAATATCGCGTTTTCGGTCGGCAAGCAGCTCGAAATTCGCGACGCCACCGGTCAGACCACGCTGAAAACCCTCGATCACCCTTCGACGGTCACCGGCATCGCGTTCGACGCCAAAGGCAAGCGCGTCGCGGCCTCGCATTATAACGGCGTGTCGATGTGGTTCATTGGCGCCAAAGTCGACACGGTGCGTCCGCTCGAATGGAAAGGCAGCCACACGGCGATCGCCATTCACCCGGGTGGCGAAGCCCTCGTGACCGCCATGCAGGAAAACGATCTGCACGGCTGGCGTCTGTCTGACGGCCATAACATGCGCATGAGTGGTTATCCCAAGCGTGTCACCTCGCTATCGTTCACGCGCAACGGTCGCTGGCTGGCGACATCGGGCGCCGATGCGATCGTGCTCTGGCCGTTTTTCGGTGGTGGCCCCATGGGCAAGCCGCCCACCGAGATAGCGCGCCTGCCCGGCGTTTTCTGCTCTGCCGTCTGTGCCCATCCGAAGAACGACATCATCGCAGCCGGTTTCGAAGATGGCTCGGTGCTGCTCGCCGAGCTCGGCTCGGAGCGCGTGCTGCCGATCTGCCTCGGCAAACGCGGCAAGGTGACGGGTCTCGTCTTCTCGCCTCTCGGTGGGGTGATGGTGTTCGGTACCGATGACGGTGTGATCGCAGCAATCGATCTTTCATCGGCAGGGTGACGCAGTGATGGGGCTCTGCCCCATCCTCCGCCAAAGGGCAGTCGCCCTTTGGAAACCCAATTTAAAGGAATGAAAGGAGTGCGCCCCTTTCCGGAGAGCGGGGCAGCGCCCAGCAGATCTTGCCCGGTTGAGGCCGAAACGTTTGGGTTTCTTAGAATGGCAATGCGTCGAAACCCTTGAGACTTGCGCCTGTCAGCACCAGCAATTCGGCGATGATGGCGGTTGCGCCAAGAACATCGCCGGTATAGCCGCCGATTAGGCGATAGGCGACGCTGCACAGGCCAAGCGTGCCGAGGCAGGCGACCAGAAACAGCGACAGGGCGCCCAGCACGGAAAGCGAGCTGGCGATTACCGCCGTGAACAACATGGCGATCAGAAGACAGCGTGCGGGAAGGTGTCTCAGCTGGTGGGCGAGCCCGTCGGCGCGGGCGGGGCGCAGCCACAGGAGGGGCAGCATGAGAGCCAGGCGTGAAAAGGCGCCGGCTGTCATGAGGATGGAGATGATATGCAGTGGCTGGGCGGCGAGCGTGTTCATGGTGCCCGCACGCAGCAGCATCACGAGGCTGAGCGCGAGCCCGCCATAGCTGCCGATACGGCTGTCTCGCATGATTTCCAGGCGCTTTTGGGGAGTGTGCCCCCCGAAGAGCCCATCGACGCAATCTGCAAAGCCGTCTTCATGCAGGGCGCCGGTCAGAACGAGTTGCACGACGATCGCCCAGCCGGTGGCGACAATGGCAGGCATGCCGAGCGTGATGCCGAGCACCAGAACGGCGCCGGTCAGGGCGCCGATCGCACCGCCGATGAGAGGCCAGCACCAGCTGGAGCGGGCAAGGTTGATGTCACCGTGAGGCGAATAAAGCCAGCCCGTCGGCAGGCGCGTAAGCAGGCTCAAGCCTGCGGCTAGATCTGCGCGTATGTCAGTCATCTCTCTTTTTTGATTATTCGTTCGCTTTTATTGTCGATCGCGAAATCGCTGAAACTTGCCATATCGTTGTGACAGGCGAGTGCGGCCCGCACAAGCGGGATGGCCAGAGCCGCGCCCGACCCTTCGCCAAGGCGAAGCTGAAGGTCGAGCAGGGGGTCGAGGCCGAGAAAACCGGCGAGCTGGCGGTGCCCCTGTTCCTGTGATTGATGTGCGAGGCGCGTATGATCGAGCCCTGTCGGGTCGAGCAGGGCAAGCGGCGCAACGGCGGCGGTCACCACAAATCCGTCCAGTAGCACCGGTATGCGCCGGTGCCGCGCCGCCAGAGTAGCCCCCATCAGGGCGGCAAGCTCCCATCCGCCATAGATGCGGGCGAGATCAAGGGGGCTGTGAGCGCGCCCGTGCAAGGCGAGCGCCCTGTCGATGGCGCGTGCCTTTCTGGTGAGGCCCGCTTCGTCGAGACCCGCGCCCCGTCCCGCCCAGTACGAACCGTCCTGGCCAAAGAGTGCAGCGGCGAGGGCTGCGGCTGCGGTTGTGTTGCCAACGCCCATCTCGCCAAGCGCCAGTAGATCGCATCGGTCGGGCACGGCGTCATATCCTGTCGATACGGCCGCAAGAAAGGCCTCGGGCGACAGGGCCGGGTGAACCGTAAAATCGGCGCTGGGCTCCAGTTCGCCGATCGGCACGATATGCAGACGTGCATCGGCGATTTTTGCCAGCTGGTTGATGGCTGCACCCTGCTGCGTGAAATTATCGACCATGGCGGTGGTTACACTGGCAGGCCATGAAGAAACGTTCTGGGCCAGAACGCCGTGATTGCCGGCAAAAATGCAGAGATCGACCTGATCGATCTGCAAGGGGCGCCACGCGCCGAACCACTCGACCAGTTCCTCCAGCCGACCGAGGCTCCCTGCGGGCTTGGTCAGAACCGCCTCGCGTGCCTGTATCCGTGATACGGCCTCCCCATCGGCCATGGGGAGGGTGGTGCAGGCTGCATGCAGAGCATCGAGCGAGTGGAAAGATGACATAGCGCCTTTCTGTTGGGATAAGCACTGTTCTGCAAGGGGAAGCGGGTGATGAATTCCATTCTGGTTCTGGGTGGTGCGCGTTCGGGCAAGAGCCGACATGCCGAGGCGCTGGTCACGGCGCAATCCGGGCCTTGGCGTTATGTCGCTACGGGGCGCGCCTGGGATGACGAGATGCGCGCGCGCATTGCCCTGCACCGTGCGCAGCGCGGGGCGGGATGGGAAACGGTCGAGGCCCCTCTCGACCTGGTTTCTGCCTTGCATGGATCTCAGCCGGTTCTGATCGATTGCCTGACCTTATGGCTGACCAATTTAATTTTGGATGAACACGATATTGAAGCGGCGACGGAAAGCCTGCTTGATGCGTTGCGGCAGCGCACGGCCCTGACCGTTCTCGTTGGCAACGAGGTCGGGCTCGGTATCGTCCCCGATAATGCGCTGGCCCGGCGATTCAGGGACGAAGCAGGACTGCTGCATCAGAAACTGGCCCTTGGGGCGCGTCGCGTGTTGTTTGTCGCAGCAGGCTGCGCATTGGAGATGAAATGACGGCAGAAGACGAAACCACCCGCTATCGCGAGAAAATGCAGCATCGCAAGGCGGTGCAGGATCGCGAGGTGGCCGAAAAGACGATCGAAAAAGGGCTGCTCGCCGTTCATACCGGGCCGGGAAAAGGCAAATCCACAGCCGCTTTCGGGTTGGCGCTGCGCATGCTGGGATATGAGCGCAAGGTGGTTGTGGTGCAGTTCATCAAGGGGGCCTGGGATACGGGTGAGCGCCGGGCGCTGATGCGATTTGGGGATCTGGCGCAGTTTCATGCGCTGGGTGAGGGTTTTACCTGGGAGACGCAGGACCGCGCGCGCGATATCGCGGCTTGCGCCCGTGCATGGGAGCAGGCTCTGGTGGCTCTGGCGCAGGAGGAGGTGGCGCTCGTTGTGCTCGACGAGCTCAATATCGCCCTGCGTTATGGCTATCTCGACGAAGCGACCGTCATGGCGGGGCTGCGCAATCGCCCGCCACAGCAGCATGTGGTGATCACCGGGCGCAACGCGCCTGTCTGGTTGACCGAAGCTGCCGATCTCGTGACCGAAATGACGCTGGTGAAGCATCATTTCAAGGACGGGGTGAAGGCACAGCAGGGAGTCGAATTTTGAAACCACGCGCCCTGATGTTTCAGGGAACGGGGTCCAATGTCGGCAAGTCGGTGCTTGTCGCGGGGCTGGCCCGCGCCCTGACACGACGCGGGATGAAGGTCCGACCGTTCAAGCCGCAGAACATGTCCAACAATGCCGCCGTGACGGCTGATGGGGGCGAGATAGGCCGTGCCCAGGCGTTGCAGGCGCTGGCCTGCGGTGTAGCGCCGAGCGTGCATATGAACCCCGTCCTGCTCAAACCGCAATCTGAGCATGGGTCACAGATCATCGTGCAGGGCAGGGTATGGGGCCATAGGCAGGCACGCGCTTATCAGGAGGTCAAACCCCTGCTCATGCCTGCCGTGCTCGAGAGTTTTTCCCTGTTGCAGGCTGAGGCTGACATCGTGCTGGTCGAAGGGGCCGGGTCGGCCTCGGAGGTTAATCTCAGGCGCAACGACATTGCCAATATGGGTTTTGCCCAGGCGGCAGATCTGCCTGTTATTCTGATCGGCGATATCGACAGGGGCGGCGTGATTGCGAGCCTTGTCGGCACGCAGACTGTACTGCCTGCATCGGACCACGAGCGTATCAAAGGGTTCATCGTCAATCGCATGCGTGGCGACCCCAGCCTGTTCGATGACGGGATGCGGTTTATCGCAGAGAGAACAGGCTGGGCACCTTGTGGGCTCGTCCCTTTTTTCGGGCGCATGAAAGAGCTGCCGCCAGAAGATACGGGGGATCTCGCTGCGGGCTGGCAGGGCAGCGGCGCGCTGCGTATCGTCGTGCCGCTCATGCCCATGATCGCCAATTTTGACGATCTCGACTCTCTGCGCGCCGAGCCTGAAGTGTCGCTGGCTTTCGTAACGCCAGGCGAGGCGTTGCCCCCCTGCGATTTGGTGATTTTGCCGGGGTCGAAAGCTACAATAGCCGATCTGGATTTCTTCCGGGCTCAGGGCTGGGATGTCGATCTTCGGGCACATTATCGTCGTGGTGGACGTATTCTGGGTCTGTGCGGCGGATATCAGATGCTCGGGCGCAGTGTTGCCGACTCCGGCGGTCTGGAGGGCGCCCCTAGTCAGCGCACGGGTCTGGGTTATCTGGACATTGAGACCGAACTGATGCCAACAAAGGTTGTGCGGCAAATCGAGGGCAGTCTGCTTCCTTCAGAGGCGCCGGTCTCGGGATATGAAATTCATGCAGGTGTGAGTTTCGGGCCGGGGGTGACTCGCCCGCTCGTCAGGTTTTCCGATGGTCGGTCTGACGGGGCGCAATCGGAAGATGGACAGGTCTGCGGGACCTATCTTCATGGCCTCTTCGATAGTGCGGCGTCGCGTGAGACAGTCCTGGCCCAGTTCGGTCGGACGTCAGATCCTTTTGATAACACGCAGCGGATTCTCTCAGCGCTGGACGCGTTGGCGGATCATCTCGACGACCATCTATCCATCGATCAAATGCTGTCGTTGTGCTGAGGCTGGTATTTTGAGCGGTGGTATGGAGGCGTGTCAGTAGGCGGGCAGCGCTCTGGGCTGTTCGGAAAACAGCATACGCACGTAATTCAGGGCATCGAGCATCACACCGTTCTCACGAACAGAATAAGGGTCCCCCTTGACTGAAAGGCAGACGGCTTCCTGCTCGCTCGATGTCGCGACCTTCGGGAGATAGACCCGGCTTACATTTTCGAGAAGATTCCAGACAACGCGGACGGATACAGTTTGCTGTGCCGACTTGTTCAAAATTTCGGTATCGGAGTTGAGAAAAGAAATGGCCTCGCTCAGATCGTCACTATCGACGCATGTATTTTTCACGACGCTCTGGGCTTCGGCGGAGAGATCGTCACCGAAAATCATCTTCGACTCATAATAGTCGTGATGCGCCATAGGCGAATTTTGCATGATTTCAGAACTAATTGCTGAAGAATTCCAGCAATTTTCTGTCATATATTTCGTGCCGCTTGGCGTATTGAAGTTATGCATTTCGATATCCGGTCTTGATTATGTATTGCTTGCCGATTTTTCTGATAAGGGCTTCGAAAAAGCTGCATTAGCTACCAGCGTCTTCAGAATTTTTTAACGTAATGTAACGAATATGATTATGTCATACATAGGTGTTGTTTTATTTTTACGTTCCTTAACCTTCGCTGAAATGCTGTGTAAAAACAAGGCCAGTTTTAGCAACGCATCGTTCGTTTTTAACGAACGCCCACTGTGAGAAAAAATGAAAAAGAAGATTAATTTCAATGGGATGATGTATTTTATGTCAGTGGTTGAGGTGGGATCTGTTTCGGCAGCGGCCCGAAATCTTGGGGTGTCAAAAAGCGTTATCAGTAAGTCGATCAGCGATCTGGAAGCGTCATTGCAGACCTGTCTCTTGGTGAGAACGTCAAAACGGATTTTGCCGACGCGGGCAGGAGAGGCCTTTTACAAGCGATGCAATGCGGGGATTGCGGAGATTGAGACGGCTTACCTTGACGCTCAGTACCACGGCGCCTCACCGCAAGGAGAGTTGCGTGTGCTCGCAAACGCCGCTTACGGACGTTATGTTGTGTTGCCGGTGGTGCAGGCTTTCGCGGTGCGTTATCCCGCCTGTCGTGTCAGTTTCAACCTTGCTGATGACGTTTCAGAGGCCAGGATGAGATCTTTCGACGTGGCGATCCGTACACGGAGTTTCGATGACCACGCGCTGCACGTCCGTCGGATCGGCAGTTTCAAGCGTCATCTTGTCATTGGGAAAGAGTTTCAGGAGCGGTGGGGTCCCGTCGACAATTTCGAAGCGCTGCACCGTCTGCCATTTATCGACTATGTCAATCACATCGGATCGGCAGGCTGGATTTTCAGCGACGGCGTGTCGGAGCGGAATATCCAGTTTGACTCGAGGCTGTCTCTCGGGCCGATCAATCTGGTGCTTGAGAGCGTCATGGACGGTCTCGGGTTTTCGGTCATGCCGAGTTTTCTTTACGACCACCCCATCGTGCAGCCCCGGATAAAACTCCTTTTGCCCGACTGGTCAGCAGAATCGGGAAGTATTCTTGCCTACACGTATCCTGCAAGACAGCGTTCAGCAGCGGTGCGGATTTTCGTCGATTGGGTGGCATGTGCAGCGCAAGGACTGCCTTTCCCGGATTAAAGATGGCAAGCCACTTTGCTCGGTGAGGCTCAGGCGCAATGCGATGGCAGACTTAGCGCAGGATCCAGCGTTGTCTCTCCGACGAGCGTTGTTCCCAGCCGCGTCGTTCGAGTTCGGGTGTGTCATGCGACTCGTCAGGATAGCCAATACAGAGATAGGCCATGAAGCGCCATTCCGGCGCGGCGCCAAGCAGGGCGTTCATATGGTTGGGGTCCAGAATCGATACCCAGCCCATACCGACATTATGTGCCTGCGCGGCGAGCCAGAAGCTGTGGATGGCCATCACAGCAGACCACTGGACGGTTTCTGGCATGGTCAGGCGGCCGAGGCCACGCCCTTGTGCAGGATCGGGATCGCAAAAAACAGCAATATGATGGGGTGCCCGGTCTAGGCCGGCCAGTTTCAGCTGTGCATAGGATTGGCTGTCAGATTCGTCGCGTGCGTTGAGCGCCTCTGCATTGCGTTCGGCAAATTCCGCCCTGACGGCGTTCCGTCTGGTTTCGTCGTCCACGCGCATGAAGCGCCACGGCTGGCTGAGTCCTACCGAAGGTGTGGTGCAGGTCAGAGCCAGCATGTGGTCCAGGACGGTTTCAGGTACAGGATCGCGCCTGAAATGGCGAACGTCGCGACGCCACTCAAAAAGCGTATCGAGCTGGTCGCGAAAGGATTGGTCGAATACCGGGGACATCAGATATTTACTCCAGTCAACAGGCCCAGCAGACAGATCGCCTGAATCAAACACCCGAGGCGATACAGCCTCAACGCCCTTGCGAGATCCTGTTGCCCGGCGTCGTCTCTCCCATTCCCCATCCAGGAATCGGCAACGACAACGCCATCATACTGTCTCGGGCCTGCCAGACGCAAAGCGAGGGCTCCCGCCATGGCTGCTTCGGGCCATCCGGCGTTCGGCGAGCGGTGGCGCGCGGCGTCACGTCTTATGGCCCCGATCGCACCTCTGACCGAGCCGCCTGGTAAAAGGGCGGCGAGGCATAGCCATAATGCGGTAAGGCGTGACGCCGGGATATTGACGCAATCGTCGCAAAGCGCCGCAGCCCTGCCGAAGTCGCGATAGCGGGGCGAAAGATGGCCGATCATGCTGTCAGCGGTGTTGATTGCCTTGTAAGCGACCGCTCCGGGCAGTCCGAACGCTGCCAGCCAGAAAACCGGAGCAACGACGCCATCCGAGAAATTCTCGGACAGACTCTCGATGGCGGCGCGTACAACCCCTGCATTGTCGAGCGTCTCCGGGTCGCGCCCGACAATCTGCGATACGGCGCGTCTCCCTCCCGCAAGGCCACCCTGCCTCAATCCTGTCAACACGGCACGAACATGATCATGAAGCGCACGCTGGGCGATGAGCGTGCTGGCACAAAGGGCCTCTAGAGCGAGGCAGAGGCCTCGTGGCATAAAATGATGCAGCAAAATCTGCGCCGCGATCGTGATGCCTACCGGCAGGGCAATGATCAGCCCAAGCGCGAGTAGTCCGCAGGCCCGCCCATGCAAAATGGATTTCTCTCCACCGAGTAAGTGATCGAGCGTCGTGATCAGGCGCCCGATCCATGTTACCGGATGGCCGATCCGGCGAAAAATCGCGTTCGGATACCCGAAAGCCGCCTCGATCAGAAGGGCGCAAAGGGTCAGGGAAAGGAACATGAAACGAAATGACCGGGCTGCATGAGAAGGCGGACCATAGCATGACACCCTGGCCGGTGCATGGTGGTCGATTGAGCGAATTGGCGCGGTTTTTTCCCGAGGCTCCCACGCCCTGGGTCGATCTGTCGACCGGCATCAATCCGCATGCTCATCCACAGGCGAGCCTCGAACCCTCCCTGATGCAGCGCCTGCCAGACCCGCTGGAGGAACAGGCTCTTCGCTTCGCCGCCGCAGAGGCTTACGGCGTCAGTCCGGATCACGTTCTTGTAGGTGCCGGCACGCAGATGTTGATCGGCCTTCTGCCGGTCTTTCTTCAGCGTTACTTCACGCCGTCGGTCATTCGCATTCTCGGGCCGACCTATAGCGGTCATGAAGCCGCCTGGCGTGAGGCCGGATTTGAAATCGATCATGTCCCACATGGGGCGGCTCTGGCCATGCCTGCCAAGCATATGGTGAGCGTGGTTTGTTCGCCGAACAACCCCACCGGGCATCGCCTCACCCTTGGCGAAATCGGGTCTCTGGCAGAGAGCCATGCCCGGCTGGGCGGCATGATCGTTGTCGATGAAGCCTTTGCAGATTTTTCTCCCGAGAGTGCCGCATCGTTGCTGCCGCATCCGGGACTCATCATCTGTCGTTCCTTCGGTAAGGCTTATGGCCTGGCAGGGTTGAGAATCGGCTTTTTGCTCGGTTCGCATCCGGTCCTTCACGCCATGCGAGCCGCCATAGGGCCGTGGCCTGTCAGCACGCCAGCCTGTCATATTGGTCGCGATGCCCTTTGCGACCGTGACTGGCGCATGGCCATGGCTCCTCGTCTGGAACGTGAAATGACCGCCCTGCGTAAGGTGGTGACGCAGGCAGGCCTCGAATGCGTGGGGGGAACGTCGCTGTTCAGCCTCTATCGCTCGCCTCACGCTCAGAAGATCTGGGAAATTCTTGCCCGAGCCGGTCTTCTCGTTCGCCGTTTCGACTGGGATGACACCCTGCTGCGTTTTGGTCTGCCGCCGGATGAGGCAAGTCTCAAAAGGCTTGCCAAGGCTCTTGAGTGAAAAGGGTCATGGGGCTTTGCCGCATTTCCCGCTAAAGAGTGGTCGTGCTTTGGAAATCTCACTGAAGGGGATGAAAGGGGTGCGCCCCTTTCCGGGGAGCGGGGCGGCGCCCCGTAGAGCTTGCCCAGTCGACGTTGAAGCGTTCACCGGGCTTGGTCCACTGATTTTTTCGTGCCGCACCATGGCGCGATCTCTGATTGCTTCGGGCAGGATGCGTCGGTATCCTTGAGGAATCATGAGCAATTCTTCTTCACCTGACGTGGCTGGGTCGCGCCGCGCCCTTGAGCTACGCCCTATCGATCTCGGGGGTGGCGTCATTATCGAGACGCCAGTCATTCTGGCGCCGATGTCGGGTGTGACCGATCTGCCGTTTCGTCAGCTCGCGCGCGATCTGGGGGCGGGGCTCGTCGTGTCGGAGATGATCGCTTCATGGGCGATGGTGCGTGAGAACGAAAACACGCTGCGCATGGCGCGCAGTGCCGAAAACGGGCCGAATTCGGTGCAGCTTGCCGGATGCGATCCTGAAGCCATGGCGCAGGCGGCGAAAATCGCAGTCGATCAGGGCGCCGATCTCATCGATATCAATTTCGGCTGCCCGGTAAAGAAGGTGGCGGTCGGGCAATCGGCGGGTTCGGCGTTGATGCGCGACGAGGTGAAGGCAGCGGCGCTGCTCGAGGCCACGGTCAAGGCGGTGTCGGTACCGGTCACGCTCAAGATGCGTATGGGCTGGGATCACCAGTCGCTCAACGCGCCTCGACTTGCCCACATTGCCGAGGATGTGGGGATACGTCTGGTGACGGTGCATGGGCGCACGCGGCAGATGTTCTATAACGGCACGGCAGATTGGGATTTCGTCAGAACGGTGAAGGAAAGCGTCAAGCTGCCGGTCATCGTCAATGGCGATATTGTTTCCATCCAGAATGCACGCGACGCGCTGGCCGCCTCGGGCGCCGATGGGGTGATGATCGGACGGGGTTGCTACGGTAGACCGTGGTTTCTGGCGCAGGTGGCGCAATCGCTCCGTTCGGGTGAGGATATGCCGGATCCCGATCTCGCGGCTGAAAAAGACATCGTGCTGCGTCATTACGGTATGATGCTCGCTCATTTCGGCGAGCGGCCGGGCCTGAGGCTCGCGCGCAAGCACGTCTCTTGGTATTCGCACGGCCTGCCGGGTTCGGCGGCGTTTCGCGCCAGTATCAACAAGATGGATCAGGCGCAGGACGTGATCGATCATCTTACGGCGTTTTACGATCAGCAGATCGCCGCTGGGGTCGTACGCGATCGCGAGAGCACCCATCAGCGTTGCGACGCGATCGAAGACGCGGCCTGAATGCGTTCTGATGAGGGTCATCTCAGCAAGCGCGTGAGTTTGTGAGGGGCGCGCCGCCCGGTCAGGGCAGTGCCCCGGCCAGTCTCGGCTTTGATGGGCAGTCCGACTCCGTCAGACAGTTGCGTGACGGGTTGGATGCGAGCCTGGCGGCTTTCGGTCTTCATGTCCTGACAGGCGAGTCCGGCAGCGGCAGAACGCGTGCGGCGCGTTATCTCTGGACCCAATCGGGCAGGAATGGCCGGTTCGTTCCTGTCATCGACCGGCTTTCCTTTGAGGAGGCCCTGGCGGATGCGACGACCGGCTGTCTTTTCATCAATGAAATCGGTCTGGCGGAGCCCGGTCTCCAGGCGGCTATGATGCAGATGCTGCACGGCAGAGACGGCACGGAGCGCCCTGCCGTCATCTGTACGAGTTCCTGGACGCCAGCGCGTCTGGTTCAGGATCGTCGCATGAGCGAGGCATTGGGTGCGGTTCTGGCCTCGCGGAATCTGTCGGTTCCCCCGGCGCGCGACAGGCATGACGATCTTTCGGCGGTGTGCGCGGTATGGATGGGGCAAAGCGGCAGCCAACTCGCCCTGCATGAGGATTGCCTGCCCTGGCTGGCCCATCAGGACTGGCCAGGCAACTTCAGGCAGATGCGGCAATTGCTGCATCATGCGTCTCAAAGCGTTCAAGGGGCTCTGCTCACCGCTTCGCGCCTGGCTGATCTGCATCGCGTCGATACAACGCCCGATGCTGCGTCTTTTCAGGGGTTGATGGCACGCTATCTGCCTTCCATGCTCGATCTCGAAACCGATACGCAGGGCACGCTCCATGCGCGCGTTCTTGCAGAAGTCGAGCGTCCGCTGTTCCGCCTCGTGCTGAAGGCGACCGACGGCAACCAGATCAGGGCCGCCGCCCTGCTCGGGATCAACCGGAACACGCTGCGCAAACGTTTGCAGCTTCTTGGCATTGAAGTGGGCCGCTCTCGATCATGACAGGCAATGACGCCCCACACCGCCCCAACGATGACCGGCGTATGGCTGAAGAAGCCGATCCCGTGCCGGATGGCGGTTTTCTGGCGATGGGCTATCTCATTCGCCATGTAAGCCGTCTGAAAACAGCCATGGTGTTGGCCTGTGCGGCGCTCGTCCTGCTGGTGACGACCTTCGTCGTTCTGGCGCGCGGGCTTTCCTTCGCCTATCGCCCGCAGATCGAAGCGGTGGTGTTCCTGCTCGATTTCATCGTGCTGCTTCTGCTGGGTACGGCGGTCATCATCAGAGTAGGGCGTATGCTGGCCGAGCGTCGCCGCGGGCTGGCAGGGGCGCGGCTCCATGTGCGGCTGATCACGCTTTTCGGTGTGGTGGCGGTGGCGCCGACCGTGGTGATCGGTGGTCTGGCGGCGCTGTTCTTCCATTTCGGCATCCAGATATGGTTCTCGAACCGGGTCAATACGGCGCTCACCGAGGCGCGCGATGTCGCTGCCGGCTATCTTCAGGAACATAATGACAATATTCGCACAGAGGCCTTCGCCCTGGCGAATATCATCATCACGGCCAATAACGACGAGATGTATCGCCACGGCGTCGACCTGATGCGCGACCCCAGCCAGCTCGGGATGATGCTCGATGTCGAGGCGACCGAGCGCGGCCTGAATGAGGCCGTGGTGTTCGATTCCTACACCAACAAGGTCGTCGCCTCGGGCGGGCTCGCGGCTTTGCAGGGCCAGCAGCTTGCGCTGCCTCCCAAGGACGCGACGACGCTGGCGCGCACCAATGACGTGGCCATTCTCGATAGTCCCGATGAGAGAACCGTGCGCGCTGTGGTGAGTCTCGGGCCAAGCTCGGGGCTGATGCTCGTCATCACAAGGCCCGTCGACGCCAAGATTCTGGAGCATATGCGTCATACCGATGCGGTGGTGTCGGAATATCAGCGTCTGAACGCCCATCGCTCGGCCATCCAGATCAGTTTCGTGCTGATCTTTGCCATGCTTGGCCTTCTGGTGCTGAGCATCGGCATGCTGACGGGGCTCGTTCTGGCCAAGCAGATTACCCAGCCTCTGGGTCTGCTTATTCTGGCCGCACGGCGCATCAGTGAAGGCGATCTGACGGTGCGTGTGCCTGAAGCGCGTGGCCGTGACGGGCGAAAGGACGACGAGGTCGGCACGCTTTCGCGCGCGTTCAACCGGATGACGGACCAGCTGTCGACCCAGCGTACCGAGTTGATGGTGGCGTATGAGCAGATCGACGAGCGCCGTCGCTTTACCGAGACCGTTCTTTCGGGGGTGTCGGCGGGGGTGATCGGCCTCGATGCGACACAGTTGATCGAATTGCCCAACCGCGCGGCGTCCCGTCTGTTGCAGCGCGATCTCGATCTGTGCATCGGTCAACCCCTGAGCGATATGGTGCCCGAATTCGTCGGGATGCTTGATCGTGCGCGCGCCGAGCCGGGTCAGGCGCATACGGCGGAGATCCAGATCGATGCGCCTGAAAAAAGTGCAACCCTGGGCGACGGGCCGAGTGTCGGCAGTGCCGGGCGCACGCTGCTGGTTCGCGCGGTGGGCGAGCAGCGTAGCGACGAATCGACCGGCTATGTGGTGACGTTCGATGACATCACCGCCTTGCTGGCAGCTCAGCGCAAGGCGGCCTGGGCCGATGTGGCACGACGTATCGCCCATGAAATCAAGAATCCGCTCACCCCTATCCAGCTTTCGGCCGAGCGGCTTAAGCGCCGCTTCATGCGTGAGATCAGTTCCGACCCCGAGACGTTCGGGCAGTGCGTCGATACGATCGTGCGCCATGTGGGCGATATCGGTCGCATGGTTGACGAATTCTCGTCTTTCGCCCGCATGCCGCAGCCCGTGCTGAAGGATGAGGATCTGGTGCGGCTGGTGCGCGAGGCGCTGGTGCTGCAGCGCAATGCCCATCCCGAAATCCTTTACGATACGGCATCTCTGCCGCCTCAGGGGCCGATAGTACGGTGCGACAGGCGCCTTGTCGGGCAGGCTCTCACCAATTTGTTGCAGAACGCTGCCGACGCCATTGCCATGGTGGTGCCTGACCATGAGGTCGAGTCAGAGGGGGGAATGAGTGAACCCGGCAGGACGATGGGGCGTATCAGGGTCTCGCTGATCGTCAACGGGGCGGAAGCCGCCGTGCAGGTTATGGATGATGGCATTGGTTTGCCTTCAGTTGACCGCCACCGCTTGACGGAACCGTATATCACGCACAAACCGAAAGGGACGGGACTCGGGCTCGCGATCGTCAAGAAGATCATGGAGGATCACGCAGGTGGCATCAGACTGGAGGACCGACCGGACGGGCGGGGCACCGTCTCGACGCTCACTCTGCCGTTGCGTGATCAGAGCCTCGAAACCAGTGAAGCGGGCAAGGAGCAATGAACGTCTGATGAGGGATGCGCATGGAGCATGAAATCCTGATCGTCGATGACGAGCCGGATATCCGGCTTCTCATCGAGGGACTCCTTCGCGATGAAGGGTATGAAACGCGCGTTGCGGCGAATTCGGATCAGGCTCTGGCGGCGTTCCGGGCACGGCGCCCGTCGCTGGTTATCCTCGATATCTGGCTTCAGGGTTCGCGTCTGGACGGGATTGATCTGCTCAAGACGATAAAGGCTGAAGAGCCGGGTCTGCCTGTCGTCATGATTTCAGGCCATGGCACGATCGAGACCGCCGTTTCGAGCCTGCAACATGGCGCGTATGATTTTATCGAAAAGCCGTTTCAGACCGATCGTCTGATTCTGGTGGCGCAGCGCGCGCTTCAGGCCGCGCGTCTCGAGCGTGAGAATGCCGAGCTGCGTTTGCGCTCGGGCAACGAGACCATGCTTTTCGGTGAAGGCCCCGGCATCAGCGCCGTTCGGGGTCAGATCGATCGTGTGGCCCCCACCAATTCGCGCGTGCTGATCACTGGCCCGGCTGGTTCGGGCAAGGAAATTGCGGCGCGGATGCTTCATTCGCGTTCACGGCGCGGTTCGGGGCCGTTCATTGCCCTCAACTGCGCGACGTTGGCACCTAATCGCTTCGAGGAAGAGCTTTTCGGTATCGAGGGGCAGGCCGACGGTACGATGCGTCGCACCGGTGTGCTGGAGCGCGCCCATAAAGGCACACTGCTTCTCGACGAAGTGGCCGATATGCCGCTTGAAACGCAGGGCAAGATTGTCAGGGCACTTCAGGACCAGACGTTCGAGCGTCTGGGCGGCGCGGCGCGGGTCAAGGTGGATGTGCGTGTGATTGCCACCACCAATCGCGACCTTCAGGGCGAGATCACCCTTGGGCGCTTTCGCGAAGACCTTTATTATCGCTTGGCGGTGGTGCCGCTGCGTCTGCCCTCGCTGCGCGAGCGACGCGAGGATATTCCGGCCCTGGCGCAGCATTTTCTGCAACGCTACGCAGAGAATGCCGGTCTGGCGCCGCGCGAATTGTCAGTGGATGCCCTGGCGGCGCTGCAATCCTATGAATGGCCGGGCAATATCAGAGAGCTTCGCAATCTGATGGAGCGTCTGCTGATCATGATGCCGAACGGTCAGGATCTGATCCGTGCGGACATGTTGCCGAGCACCGTCAGCCAGGGGGCACCATCGATGACCCGGCTCGATGCGGGGGCCGATGTAATGGCGTTGCCGCTACGCGAGGCACGCGATCTTTTCGAAACCCAATATCTGCAGGTGCAGCTTCTGCGTTTCGGTGGCAATATCAGCCGCACGGCCAATTTTGTGGGGATGGAACGCAGCGCCCTTCATCGCAAGCTGAAGCAGCTGGGCGTGACCCCTGAAGATAGGACCCTGTAGGTCTGGAAACTAGATTTCAATGAAGTTAAGATAGGGCTACAAAGCCAGAGGGGCGTTAGATGCGCCTGTCTCTGGCCCCTCACGAGGGGGCCTCCACATTCCGTAAAAGAAGAAGAGCAACATTGGCCAGAGCAAACCCAACCCCCGCCTCGACCGCCGCTCCCTATACGGAGTTCACCACGGTTGAAACCGTTCAGGATCTCTTTCTGCAGCACCTGCAGGAGCAAGGCCTGCCTGTGACCGTATTCCTGGTCAATGGCGTGAAGCTCCAGGGCGTGATTCCGCGCTTCGATCATGAGACGATTATCCTGCGTCGCGATGGTCATACCCAGCTTGTTTATAAGCACGCTGTGAGCACGATCATGCCTGTCGCCCCCCTTGCGCTGTTTGCGCAGGATGGCGAGATCGAGTTGTAAGGGCAGGAGTTTTCCCCGAACGTGTCCGTGACCACCAGTACGACGCCTCCCGCAACACGCGCCGCGGTTATTCTCCCCTGGGAACGCCCGACACCGAATGACGAGTTCCGCGCCGCGGAAGCCCGTCTTGAAGAAGCTGTCGGGCTCGCCTCTTCGATCGGTCTTGTGGTGGTCAGACAGGCGGTGCTTGCCATCAGGGCCGTACGCCCGGCAACGCTGTTCGGCAAAGGCCAGGTCGAGCAGCTCGCCGAACTCGTGGAAGAAAACGACGTCAAGGTCGTGATTGTCGATGCCAAGCTCTCGCCGGGCCAGCAGCGCAATCTCGAAAAGGCGATGAACTGCAAGGTTCTCGACCGTACGGGGCTCATTCTTGATATCTTCGGTGCCCGTGCCGCAACGCGTGAAGGCGTGTTGCAGGTCGAACTTGCCCATCTCGAATATCAGCGGTCGCGTCTTGTTCGGCTCTGGACCCATCTTGAGCGCCAGCGCGGCGGTTTCGGCTTTCTCGGCGGTCCGGGTGAAACCCAGATCGAAGCCGACCGCCGCATGATCGACGAGCGTCTGGTGCGCCTGCGCAAGGACCTCGATCAGGTGCGCCGCACACGCGGCTTGCATCGTTCGGCGCGCAAGAAGGTGCCTTTCCCCGTGGTCGCCCTCGTGGGCTATACCAATGCCGGGAAATCGACGCTGTTCAATGCGCTGACCGGCTCGGCCGTTCATGCGCAGGATCAGCTCTTCGCCACGCTGGATCCGACCATGCGCGGGCTTCGCCTGCCTTCGGGCCGACGCGTCATCCTGTCGGATACGGTGGGGTTCATCAGCGAATTGCCGACAGAACTCGTCGCTGCCTTTCGTGCCACGCTCGAAGAAGTGGCCGAGGCCGATATCATTCTCCATGTGCGCGATGTGGCTCACCCTGACAGCGCCGCCCAGCGTGCAGATGTGATCAACGTGCTGGATGGCATGGTGCGCGACGGCATGCTGGATGAGAACTGGCCCCAGCGCACGATCGAGGTGCTGAACAAGGCGGATCTCATGGGCGGGATCGAAGCTGTGCCTCGCCATCCGGGCTGTGTTGCCATTTCGGCGATCACAGGCGAAGGGCTGCCCAATCTCTACTCGAAGCTCGATCAGCATATGACCGCTTCGATGGTCCTGACCCGCATCCGTCTTGAGATCACCAATGGCGCAGCGCTCGCCTGGCTATACGAGCATGGCGAGGTGCTTGAGCGGCTGGACCAGGAAACCGAGATCATGCTCGATGTTCGTCTTTTCGAGCAGGACCAGTCACGCTTTGGCCAGCTTTACCCGGATTGCCTTGTATCTGCCTGAAATCGTCCCGATACTGCCACAGCGAGGGGCGATCGGGATGAAAGCCTCTCATGGGGAGGGCAGACAGGGTGAAGGCTGAGGATATCATGATGACGGCGCGGCCATCGGTCGTGACCCGTGCTCTTCTCGAAGACCTTTCCCTGATTGCCCGTGAGGCAGCGTCCCGCATCATCATGCCGCGCTTCGGGCAGCTGGCTGAAGGGGACATCAAAACCAAGTCCTCGCCATCCGATCTGGTGACGGTAGCCGATGTTCTGGCCGAAGATTATATCGCCGACCGCCTGAAGCTCCTGCTGCCAGAAGCGCTGCTGATCGGCGAAGAGCGGTGCTGCTCGCATCCGGCCTTGGTCGAACAGGCTGCCAAGGCCGATCTGTCGGTCACCATCGACCCCATAGATGGGACCGCAAATTATGCAGCCGGTCTGCCAGTTTTCGGGGTTATGGTGGCGGTTCTGGAGAGAGGCGTGCCGGTGGCTAGCGTCATTCTCGATCCGGTCACGCAATCGGCGTCTCTTGCCCTGAAAAACGAGGGGGCATGGTCCGAAGACAAGGCAGGGCATATCACGCCCCTGCAAGTGGCGGCACCTTTCCGCCACGTTGAGGAAATCACGGGCAAGATTGCGTGGCGTACCCTGCCTCTGGGCGACACGGCGCTTGCCGATCATAATCTGCGGGCTATGACTGGGCTCTGGGACCTGCGCTGCGCAGCGCACGAATATCGTCTGACTGCTGCGGGCCATGGGCATGTTCTGGCCTATAGCCGCACCTGTCTCTGGGATCATTGTCCAGGCTGGCTGCTTCTGCATGAGGCCGGGGGATATGGCGCGCGACTCAATGGCGCGACCTATCATGCTGCCATTCCCGGGCGTGGCCTGCTTTATGCACCCGACAAAGCGAGCTGGCATCTGGTTCATAGTGCGCTGGCATTGGCTTTGTGACAAGTTTTCAAGTATCTGTGTAATTGCAAACTGCTTTTACTCTTCGACGTTCTTTATTGAGGAACATAGGAGAGGTTTTATGGCCGTTCAGGATCCAGTGCTTTATGCAGTGTGCGATGGCGAGAAAGCCCGCTTTCTGCGGTATGATGGCCAGCAGATGCGTACGATCCAGCGTTTTGGCGCCCATGACAAGACAACCGATGCGGCAGGTGACGTCGCCTCCATCAAGGAACCCCGCTCAGACCCCAAAGCTCAGGTAAAAGAGCGCTTCGCCCGGCTGATTGCCGATGAAATCGAATCGGCTTTCAATAGCAATGGGGCACTTGAAGGTCTCGTTCTCGCTGCTGCGCCCCACGTGTTGCATGATATCCGCGAGCATCTCTCCAAGGCGACGAGCAAGAAGCTGATCAAGAGCGAGAGCAAGGATCTGACCAATATCCCCGATCAGGATCTGCTTTCCCACTTTGATCGTCCCGCAACGGGTTGGCCGAAACCGTAACCGGAATTATGGCGCTCTGACCCGCCGGGTCGAATATTGGTCCTGCTGAGCGGTTATTGTCTTCGCGATGCCCGTTCAGCGGACAATCCCCGGGATGCGCCTCTCAGGGAATAACGGATATTATAATTTGAGCATTGTAGTATCTGGGAACGGACCGGTTGAGGCGCCGTTCTTCTTCGTCAAAGGACGATATATCGCTCCCAAGCATTCTCGATTGCCGTCGAGAAAACGATCGAGCCACCATGGAGCGAAGTGGCGAGTTCAGACCCGTTGCTGATAAGATAATAAGCGCCCTTATTCAGAAAAAATACGGTTTTTTCTCGTGTTTCCTTGTCAGCAGACAGCCCTATCTTTCCGTCCTGCTGAACCAGCCAGTACTCCTCACCGAGTAAGGTCACACAGGCCTTCTGGTCGCTCTCGTGACCCAGTTGGTCGGGATAGATAGGGATCATCGTCGGGCCGTGGCTGGTAAGGGGCTCCACAGCGAGACACTTATTTCTGATATCGTAACACACGATCCGCTGGTGGCAGTCGAGGCAGAGTGGGCCAGTAATATTATTGGCCGTCAGGGCCTCTGTCTGGATATCTTCCGGCCCAGATATGGCCAGATTCGTGATCAGCTTTCGCTTGATTCGTCCAGCGAGCTCCGGTTCGCCGCTCAGTGCCACGGAATAGATGATATCCAGAACAAAGCCGACATGGGAAAAAATAAAGATCCGGTTTTTCATCGAATCAATCTGATCCGAGGCGAGCGCGCGCGCGACCAGTTTCATGTGGCGAGGCTTGGCGCGAAGAAGCCTGTTTCTCAGATTGGCCGGATTTCTTCGGCGCTGCACGCATACTTCGCGCTGTACCCGTGCAGACTGTCCGCTGGCTAAAGCATCGATGATGGAGGAAATCGATTTCGATCCGGCCATACTTTCGTAAACGACGTGGCCAGCGTGAAATGTTGGTACGTGAATGATATCGGGGCTGATGTCGCAGAGCATTTTTGTGTGGTAGCTGTCCGTTTTGTCATAGGGATCTGACAGAACAAAGATTTTACCCCTGACATCCCCCATCTTGACGGACATTCCTGTCATCTTATCCGTCAGATACTGATGATAAGTTTCGTCGATATCGCACTCATCTGGATGAATCGAAATCTTCGGTGAAAGCGCCATGACGTAATCGGCGGAAAGCTTCTTCGAGAACTTGATTGCGGCATAGCCTCCCATGGACTGACCGAAAACGAGTCGATCCCGTCCAAATCCGATCGTTGCGTTCATGACCTTGATGGCGGCTTGCATGTCATCGCTGAGAAACCAGTTCGGTTTCTTTGTCGCAAACCCGATGACGTCGATGTCTTTTATGCGCGCGACATTTTTGAGCATAAAAAAGTCTTTGGCGGCGTTTTCGAAATTGAGGCCAGTGAAAGTAATGACGGTGTAAGGGCTGCTTCCCTTATGATGGTGCAGTACGATCTCGTCGCCTTCATACAAGATCATAGTTCTACACCTCGTTTTTTATTTGTTGGCTCCTAATAACTTGAGAATGGATGCGACAAAACAAGAAAATTGCTACCTTGTGTTGCGAGTTTGGGACGCAAGGCAGCGCAATATCCCGGAGAACTTCTCTGACAATGATGCGGAGCGACTTTATGCCCGGTTTTCCGGACAGTAATGTCGGCCATAGGTGAGACAGTCGGCTGTGCGCCCCTTTGCTAGGGGAAGAACGCAAAGGGGCGCTTCGATCAGCCTTACATCGACAGCAGTGGCTCGTCCGATTGCTCTGCAATCAGGCCATGGCGGCGGCTGTGCAGCCCTGCCACGCGCACCTCAATGGATCGTCCCCGCAACTTGCCAACGGTCTTTTCGAGAATATCGACCGAAGTAATGTCCCAGAATGTCGCATTGGCCACGTCGATTTCGACGGCTTTTGCTTGGGTCTGAAAATTGACAGCGTCATAGAGCATGTCGGCTGAGGCGAAAAAGACCTGACCGTGGACGATATAGATATCCGTATCGTCTGCCTTGCGAGTCTCGACGCGAAGCATGCCCATTGCCCGCCAGGCGAAGAAAACGCCGCTCAGCAGAACACCAACAGCCACGCCAGCCGCCAGGTCATGGGTGGTGACGGTCACGATCACGGTCACAACCATGACAAGGCTCGACAATTTGGGGTGGCGCATCACGTCACGCAGCGAGCTCCAGGCAAAGGTGCTGACCGAGACCATGATCATGATCGCAACAAGAGCGGCCATGGGCACTTTGGCGACATAATCATGCAGGAGTACCATCAGCGCCAGTAGGAACGCGCCCGCCGTGAAGGTTGAGAGGCGTCCGCGCCCACCATAACGCAGATTGCCGACTGTCTGACCGATCATACCGCAGCCTGCGATGCCGCCGAACAGACCCACGGCAATGTTCGAAATGCCCAGACCCGTACATTCCATGCGCGGCTCGCTATGCGTGTCGGTGTGGTCGTCCACCACGCCCGCGGTCATCAGGGATTCGAGCAATCCGACAGAAGCCATGGCCAGAGCATAGGGCATGACGATTTCGAAGGTTTCAAGCGTGAACGGTACATGCGGGAAAATGAGCGAGGGAAGGCCATTGGGCAAGGCGCCGAGATCGGCCACCGTGTGAACGGGCATCGGATGCCAGATCGTGATCAGTGTCAGAACGACGATGCAGATCAGTGGTGAAGGGATGGCTGTCGTCAGGCGCGGCAGCAGATAGATGATGGCGAGTCCCAAGGCGATCAGGGCGTATGTATGCCAGGTCACATGAAGCATCTGCGGTACTTGCGCCGAGAAGATCATGATAGCCAGCGCGTTGACGAAGCCGGTCTGCACCTCTTTCGAGACGAACCGCATCAGTACATGCAGGCGCAACAAGCCGAAAACGATCTGCATCGCTCCGGCGACAAGTGTTGCCAGAAACATGTACTGGATGCCGTGATGGTGCACGAGGGCGGCGGCAACGAGCGCGACCGACCCGGCGGCTCCAGAGATCATGCCCGGTCTGCCGCCTGTAATGGCAATGGCCACGCTGATAACGAAAGAGGCGTAGAGCGACACGGCAGGAGAAACGCCTGCGATGTAGGAAAAGGCGATAACTTCGGGAATGAGCGCAAAAGTGCCCACCATGCCAGCCAGCACCTCGCGCAGCGGGCTGAAGGCCCACTGCGCGCGATAGGTCGAGAGATTCAAGAGACGACTCCTTCGGGATGAAAACGATCAGATTTTTTCGTCGTATTCCGGCCCGACGCGGCAATGGCGTCGCAAAGGTAGAAACAGCCGCTCAGGATCGCAAGGGGGCGGGTAGAGGAAAGCGCGTCATGACCTCCTGTTTGTCTGTTTTTACTCCTGATATCTGTCTACAGGGCGCGGTACTAGGCATTCAAACTGAAGCAGGTCTCGCCTGACGAAAGATTTTCGACAAAGGGGCTAGACGCCCGCTCTGCATTTCTCTACATCGGGCATCGCTGTGTGGCGGATGTAGCTCAGTTGGTAGAGCGCCGGTTTGTGGTACCGGTGGTCGCGGGTTCGAGTCCCGTCATTCGCCCCAGCATTTCCCGGACAATTATCCGATAAATTCCGCGTTCACGTGCGTTTGCGTCTGTCGCTGCTCGTAAGAACTGGTGGCGCTTTTCGTCGCCGTGCATCGATTTCTCATTGCATGGATTGGGCCTGCGTTCAGGCGTAGCTCAGGACAATACTCATAGCGTCAGGCTGACCATGAATATTGCCCGGATGCGAGGTATTATTGCGCATTCTTGCCCTTGAAAACCAATCAAGACCGGGGCTGGGTTCATGCCCCGGCTCTGGTCTTACTTCTCTTCAGACGCGCCCATAACCGAAACTGTCACGGGCGCGAGGGGCGAGACGGCAGCAGAGCCAGCCACTTTCACCCATATCGGGCGTGTTCTGGTCGGTGGCCGGGGTCAGGTAGCCATTGGGAAGAAGTACGTAGTGGGTAATATGCAGTTCAGGCCCCTTGAGAAACACGTTGCGCCAGATCTTGCCGTCGACCGTATACTCCTTGAGCGTCCAGGTGCCGTCGAGCGTGTCGGAACGGTTGAACATCATGTCTTCCGCCCAGAAGGACTGGCGATGCAGTCTGTAGCGCCCCGCGCTATCGGTCGGTGAGCCGTCGAGCACCAACTCGATCGAAATATTGCCTTGAGGTGTGGGAAGGGGGTTGAACCCGTACCAGTCGCCAAAGACCGGCCCTGTAGGATCGGTGCACCCCGAGAGCGTTCCGAGCGAGGCAAGAACGAGAGTGAGGCCACCGAGGTGCGACAGGGTTCTGAGCAGGCGGATCATGGTCGTTTTCCGGCAGGAAGGGAGGTGGCTAGGGGGGAAGTCTTGAACAGAAGGGCGAGCCCTTCCTTCAGGGGGAGGGGCGCGATCCCCAGTCGGGTCTCCATAGCCTGTATCGAAAACGCCTTGTCTTCAAGAAGACGCCTGATTTCTGCACGGCCGATTGCGGGAAAGCCGGGTAATTTTGCCGCCAGAGGCGCGAGAAACTCCAGTGCGGCGCCGGGTAAAGGCAGAAAAATGCGCCTGCCCAACCCCGAAGCGTCGAGAATGGCTTCGATGAAAGCACGATAGGTCAGAGCCGTCGGTCCTGCGATCACGAGAGATTCCGGGCCGTTTATTTGTCCGGTTTCGGCCAGAGCGAGCGCTGCTAATACGGCGCGGGTAATGTCATCCTGATAGACGGGCTGCACCAGAGAGCGCCCGCCATTCGGCAGGGGCACCACAGGGAGGCGCCTTAACAGGGCAGCGAGACGCTGTACGTTATCTTCGCCCTGGGCGCCATAGATCATGGTCGGGTGCAGTATCATGCCCCTGCGTCCCGATGTCAGCAAGGCGTTTTCTCCCGTCAATACCCCATTGCCATGCGCGTCGGGCCAGCGTGTGAACTTGCGGGTACTGCCGAGCGCGATCAGACAGGCCGTATCGGGAGAGGCCGATAGAATGGCAGGAATAAAACGTGCATGGGCGGTCGAGACGATACGCTGAGCGCGGCCAAGGGCTTTGGCGAGCGCCGCCGGGTCTTCCAGATCGGCAATCAGCGCCGGGTCACGCAAGGCAGGGGGCAGTTTTTCGGGCGACCGTATGACGGGAATGACCGTCTCGCCACTGGCCATGAGGGCCTGACAAAGCGCCTCACCCGAGCGTCCAGTTGCGCCTATGAGATGGATAGCGGAAGCCATGCTTACTTCATGCTTGAGGACAGGATGGGCGGTGCGAGCCAGCGCTGTGCCATCGCGGGGTCGGCAGAGAAGCGCGGTGCGAGGCTCTTGAGCGATGTCACACTGAGCGGTTCCGGCGGTTGAAACGAGATCGTTACGCTGTGACCGGAGGGCGCGAGCATGAAGGCGGGCACGGCATCCAGCCCCGGGGCTTTCTGGGTAAGAAGCGCGAGAGGCAGAGTCAGCGTGCTTTTGAACTGAGCCAGAGGCTGGTTGCGCATCGCAGCAAAGCGGCTGAGTAGATCGTCGAGATTGGAGGCGTCGTCGCGATAGGTCATGTTCAGCGAAAGGAGCGATGGCTCATGTTTCTGATCGGGCGCGCTGGCGTTCTGCATGTTCATGGACCATTCGAAACCGAAAGATCGGGGCGTTTCACCCTTGACGGTGGTGGCGGCGAGATCGGTCCTGGTGTCGATCGTTCCATGATGCGTGATCTTGTCGATATGAATGCCATCGGGAAGGAACGGCGCAAGCGGGTAGGGGGAGGAAAAGGTGATGACCGTATGATCGAGGGTCGCTTCGCCCAATCGTTTGTCGCCCTCTTTCCACTGTCGACTCGACAACGCCTCGGTCTTGAAATGAACGCCGATGAGCGTGAACCCGACGTTTTTGCCCTCGGATCTGCTGGGTATCTCTGAAAAATCCCCATGCGGCCCCAGTGGCATCACCTTGCCGGGGTCTGACTGTCGAGACAGATCCTCCGCCCAGGCGACGATACGGGCATAACGGACGCCGCTCTCATGCAGATCCTCGAGATCGAACCCTAGTTGCGCGGCCGGAAGCTTGAAGAGATCGTGCAGTTTCTGCGCCGGGAGACTATCGCTGGCGCAGACGAAATGAGCCTCATGCATCGTTGCCGCATTGCCGTCGTCATGGCCGAAATTCTCAAGCGCAGCACCGGAGAGAGTCGCTGAACAATGGTCGGGGGTGCCGAGGGCGAGGCCACGGATTTGACCATGATGGAAATGGATTTGCGAGAGAGGGGGCAGCTCGCTGAAATTATGCTTTTCCCGGGTGACCGGGGGCAGGAGGAGCTTGTTGAGCGTGAGCTCGCCGATCTTGCCGCTTACAGGGCCAGCGAGCGTGATGCTTTCCGCGTGTATTTTCGAAAAGCTCAGCCCTGTGGTCAGATAGCCGCTCGGGTTGTTGACGGTCAGCAGCCTTGCCGTAAGCGTCACATCGCCTCTGATGAAGCGCGCATTATCGAAGCCGGCGCCACGCGCGAAGAAGCGCGGATAGGCGCGATCATATTCGAACCGTGCATCTGGCGGAAGGTTGGCGCGGAAGCTGGCCAGGGCGCGCTGCAGCTCGGCTTTGGATTCGTGGCGCACACCGATAGCGCCCAACCCGACAACAACGAGGCATAGGCCTGCAACCAGTAAAGGTCTCTTCACGTCAGATCATCCCCAAAAATACCGCTCCAACAGACAGGGTGCATGTTAGTCCGGCTTTGCAACAGGAACAATATTGTGATTTTTTATGCGGTATCATGATACCGATATAGAAAAAATGGCTGATTTCCGCCATTTTCTGCTGATCGCGATGCGCCGAAAAAGCTTGACCTTCGGGCCGTGGCGTCTCATAAGGCGCCCCCAATACCAACACATGTTGCTGGATCAGTCCGAACCATGAAGACCACACTTTCGTTGAAGCCTGCAGAGGTGACGAAAGGCTGGACCCTGATCGACGCCGAAGGGCTCGTTCTTGGCCGCCTCGCCACCATCATTGCGACCCGCCTGCGCGGCAAGCACAAGCCCCAGTACACCCCGCATGTCGATTGCGGCGACAACATCGTCGTTATCAACGCCGAGAAGATCGTCCTGACCGGCAACAAGGTGGGCCAGAAGCTGTTCCACTACCACACGGGTCATCCCGGTGGCATCAAGGAGCGCACCATCACGCAGCGCCTCGAGGGCAAGAACCCCGGCAGTGTGATCGAGAAGGCTGTCGAGCGTATGATCACGCGCGGCCCGCTTCAGCGCGCCCAGATGAAGCACCTGTACGTCTATGCCGGTGACAAACACCCGCATGAAGGCCAGCAGCCGGTGAAGCTGGATGTTGCGTCCATGAACCGCAAGAACACCCTCAACGTGATCGAGGCCTGAGAGATATGTCTGAAACTCAAGAGCGCACGGGTACGCTTCAGGACCTCGCCGGTATCGCTCCTGCCACGCAGGCTGGCCCGGTTCACGAAGTCAAGCGCGATGCACAGGGCCGTTCCTATGCAACGGGCCGTCGTAAGGACGCAACGGCACGCGTCTGGATCAAGCCGGGCAAGGGCGACATCATTGTCAATGGCCGTCCGGTCACGACCTATTTCGCTCGTCCGGTTCTGCGCATGCTGATCACGCAGCCTTTCCTGCTGACGGATCGCTACAACCAGTTCGACGTGTATTGCACGGTCAAGGGCGGCGGTCTGTCCGGTCAGGCTGGCGCAGTGCGTCATGGTATTTCGCGTGCCCTGACCCATTACGATCCCGCTCTGCGCGGTATCCTGAAGGTTGCAGGCTTCCTGACCCGCGATAGCCGCGTCGTCGAGCGCAAGAAGTACGGTCGCGCCAAGGCACGTCGTTCCTTCCAGTTCTCCAAGCGCTGATTTCTGCTGGGGCCTCTGGCCTCCGCGGGAATCCATGCTGTCAAAAAACCCGCCTTCGCAAGAAGGCGGGTTTTTTTATTTCATCGAGTTGTTTTTCTATTCCAAAAGCGGACATGCGTTATATTTGATCACGTAATTGCGATCTGAAGTTTTCGGGCTCCACAAGAATTGGTTTCAAAGCCTCTGGAAGCTTCGATAGGGGACGGAGCTCGTAATGTATCGAATTTCGGTTCAGAGGTATGAACCTAAATTCGATTGTTCGTATTCCCATCAGGATTATAGAGAAATCATCAATCATCGTTAACCAACACTAATGATCGGCATAGAAAAAGGTCTAGAAAGTTGTTTCGGATATAATCTGATTCTACGGAAATGCCCGGATCTGGTTGATTTGAATGCGGAGGTTATGCGACCCCTTTCACACAGTCTCCGAGAGCGGAATAGATTTTTCTCGCTGCGGATAATGGATGAGAAGCCGAGTTATGACGACGTCGATCAGTGGTGTCTGGAGCGCAGTTCTTCTAAACGGAAAAACCGTTTATCAAAGCGGCGCATCCGTCATTGATGGGCCGGTTTCGTTAGTGGGAACTTCCCCCCTTCTTTACGTCACAAGTGGCGCCATTGTTGCCGGCCTCACGTCTCCTATGTCGTCCTGGACGGCTCAGTGGGGAAGCGCGATTATTCAAAGTGGTGGGACCTTGCAGGACTCCGCACTTCAGAGTGTCGTAGCCATAGTCAGTTCAGGGGGGGTGCTGACAGGTAATACGCTCAATCATACTGGCGACAAGATAGCCGCAGGCGGGACTGTCACCAATAACGTCAAATATAATGGCGGTGACCTCACGGCAGGACAGGGCGCGCAAATAGGTAATTTGTCGATCAGTCAGGGAAGCTCCCTTCTGAGTGGCGCGCTGTGGTCGGGTGGAACCGTACAATCGGGCGGTATCGTCAGCGCGACGAGCGGCAGTCTTGTGAAGGATGCGGTTGTCTCCAGTGGGGGGCAGGTTCAGGTATTGTCAGGCAGTACTGCCCAGCGTGTCCTGACATCGGGAACAGGGTTGGGCAATGCCGGTAATGGGATTCAGGGATCTCTGATTCTGAGCGCTGGGGGCAGCAGTCTCGATGCGGTAATCCAGGGAGGCTATATGGCCGTGCAGGGCGCCGGAGCGCTCTCACAGAATGCCTACGTCACCTCGAATGGTTGGCAGGATGTCGGTTCGAACAATAATGGTGCAACAGGTGGTGGCACCGCATCTTCAACGACCCTGATCAGTGGTGGCGCACAGTTCATCAAGGGTGGTGCGGCGGTGAATACGCTTGTCTCGTCGGGGGGTATGCAGGAAGTTGCTGCTGCAGGTACGGCTTTTGGCGGTACCGTTTTTTCCGGCGGCCTACTTCAGATCGATGCTGGTGGTACCGGCGTCAATAATATCGTTCTTGCTGGCGGTCAGGCTGATGTTCGAGGGGTTGCGCAAGCGTCCAACGGCTTGGCATCGGGCCTCGCCGTGCAAAACGGCGGCTCTGCGGTCAGTTTGAGCGGCGGTACGCTCCGCAATCTTTCTTTTCTCAGCGGAGCCAGAGGCATTGTTTCGTCGGGCGGCTCGATCAGTCAATCGGTTATCTCGCTTGGAGGTCAGGCGCGGATATTTTCGGGTGGAACCGCGTCCAGTTTAACCGCGATCGGCGCAGGGTGGTGGAACTTCAGTGCCGGTGCTGTTCTGGTTGGGTCGGGCGGTACGGCTTTCAACACGGTCCTGTCGGGTGCTTATCAGGCGGTACAGGGGCAGGGCGCGTATACGGAAAATACGCTGGTCACCAATAGCGGCTGGCAGGATGTCGGTCTGAATTCGTTTGATGGCCTGTATGGCGGTGGCGTCGCCTCAGGCTCAACGCTTGTCAGCGGTGGCAAGCAGTTCGTCAGCGGCGGTACGGCCTGGACGACGATCGTTTCTGCAGGCGGTACGCAGTCTGTCATGCCGAGAGGCATGACGTCTGGCTCCATCATCGCGTCAGGTGGCACGATGGCTGTGCTTTCGGGTGGCACGGCTTTCAACGCCAGTGCGGCGAGCGGGGCAATAGCGACTGTCTCGCAGGGTGGTACGGCAGTCGCATCCGGTGGCGTTGCGTCCGGGGTCAGCATTCTGAGCGATGGCTCTGCCTTGAGCCTCAGCGGCGGTCAGATTACCGGCTTCACGGTGCAGGGAGGGGGGCAGGCTGTAGTTTCCGGCGGCGGAACGATGAGTAACAGCTTTCTCTGGCTTGGAGGGCAGGCGCGGATACTGTCGGGCGGTACAGCGTCCCAGCTAAGGGCCATCGGTAACGGCTGGTGGGGTACGGGCGCCGGTGCTGTTCTGGTTGGGTCGGGCGGTACGGCGTTCAACACGGTCCTGTCGGGTGCCTATCAGGCGGTACAGGGGCAGGGCGCGTATACGGAAAATACGCTGGTCACCAATAGCGGCTGGCAGGATGTCGGTCTGAATTCGTTTGATGGCCTGTATGGCGGTGGCGTCGCCTCAGGCTCAACGCTTGTCAGCGGTGGCAAGCAGTTCGTCAGCGGCGGTACGGCCTGGACGACGATCGTTTCTGCAGGCGGTACGCAGTCTGTCATGCTGAGAGGCATGACCTCTGGCTCCATCATCGCGTCAGGTGGCACGATGGCTGTGCTTTCGGGTGGCACGGCTTTCAACGCCAGTGCGGCGAGCGGGGCAATGGCGACTGTCTCGCAGGGTGGTACGGCAGTAGCATCCGGTGGCGTTGCGTCCGGGGTCAGCATTCTGAACGGTGGCTCTGCCCTGAGCATCAGCGGCGGTCAGATTACGGACTTCACGGTGCAGGGAGGGGGGCAGGCTGTAGTTTCCGGCGGCGGAACGATGAGCAACAGCTTTCTCTGGCTTGGAGGCCAGGCGCGGATATTGTCGGGCGGTACAGCGTCCCAGCTAAGGGCCATTGGTAACGGCTGGTGGGGTACGGGCGCCGGTGCTGTTCTGGTTGGGTCGGGCGGTACGGCGTTCAACACGGTCCTGTCGGGTGCCTATCAGGCGGTACAGGGGCAGGGCGCGTATACGGAAAATACGCTGGTCACCAATAGCGGCTGGCAGGATGTCGGTCTGAATTCGTTTGATGGCCTGTATGGCGGTGGCGTCGCCTCGGGCTCAACGCTCATCAGCGGTGGCAAGCAGTTCGTCAGCGGCGGTACGGCCGTTACAACGGTCATATCTTCTGGTGGAACGCAAACCGCCATGCTTGGCGGTGTTGTGTCCAGCTCCGTTGTCTCGTCTGCAGGGCTCATGACTGTTCTTTCAGGCGGCACCGCATATGGCGCCAGCGCAGTGAGTGGAGGTCGCGTCTCGATCGCTGACGGCGGTATCCTCTCCGGGGGAATAATTGCCTCTGGAGCCACCCTGAGTGGGGCAGCAGGAGCCCTATGGACGGGAAATATCAAGGTAGGTGGTGCTATCTCAGGGGGGAGTATCGTCTCTCAGGGAATCACGGAAATCCTGTCAGGGGGAAGCGCACGCGATCTCTTCGTCGCATCGGGAGGTACTCTGCAAATCGATGCCGGGGGCACACTCGTCGGTCTGGCAAACCTCGCAGCAGGCGGTAACGCGACGTTGGATGGGACTGCCGGGGGAACTGTTAATCTTGGAGGACAGGGATTCAGCCGCCTGACCCTCACAGGAACGACCAGCCCGAATTCGATTATATCCGGCTTTAACGGGACATCGCCCGGTTCTTCGGATCAGATCGTACTGCGCGACGTCCCGAAAGCGGATATCGTTGGTGTTAAGTATCCCGATGCCGATCATGTAGAGTTTCGGCTGACCGGAGATCGCTCTCTCGTCCTGAACATCAAAGGCGTGGGAAAGTACGGCTTCGATTTGACTGCGGGACTGGATAATTCCACTGTTTTTTCAGTCTGTTTTCTCCATGGCACCATGATCCGCACACCGGATGGAGAGCGCGCTGTTGAGACATTATCAGCCGGTGATCTGGTCCATGTCTACCACCGCGGTCGCGTGGAGACACAGCGCGTCATCTGGGTGGGAAACCGCTCAGTCGAGGAAAATGACAGCGCCAATTACGATGTCACGGACTATCCGGTCAGAATCGAGGCAGGTGCCTTCGGTGTTGGAATGCCTTACAAGGACCTGCTGGTTACCCCGGAACATTGCATTTTCATAGCAGGTAATCTTGTGCCGGTGCGCATGCTCGTTAACGGTGGATCGATACGACACGATGTGAGCCTGAGTATTTATAAATATTACCACTTGGAAACGGAAACCCATTCGGTTCTGATGGCGGATGGTCTGCTTTGCGAGAGCTATCTGGATTCCGGTAATCGGTATGATCTGACGACAGCGTCTCATACAGTCGAGCATACGCTTGCCAGCACGGACAGCGATGGTCGCAGAACGATGGCTGCGCCTCTCTGTGTATCCCGGTCTTTTGTAGAGCCGATCTGGACGGACCTAAATCGCCGGGACGAGGAGGGTGGCAAGGCCGACCGAGGGCACAGCCTCGATCCCGAGGTGCATCTTTCCTCGGAAGATGGATATGTCATGACCCCAGTCCGAGTGGTCGGAGACCGCTACATATTCCGGATTCCCGGGCATTTAGGGGCTGTCTATCTCTGCTCCCGGTCATCGCGCCCGAGCGACGTAATTGGGCCTTATATAGACGATCGTCGCAGACTCGGCGTTTTGGTCGGCGCTGTAACACTTTACGATCCGCGCTCCACAGTGGAGATAGATGTTCGTGACTTCTTGCACTCGGCGCGTGGGTGGTACGGTCCGGAAGGAAGTCAGCGTCGATGGACCAGCGGAAAAGCCTTTTTGCCACTGACCAAGCTTGAAGAGCGGAGTGCGCGTATTCTTGCGGTGCAAATTGTTGCTGGCGGTCCTTATGGTACCGAACTGACTTGAGAGTCGCCGACGCAACTGCTCGAAGAAAGTGCTGCGCCCGCTTCCTGGCGACTCAACTGCGTGCCTGGCTCTAGCTGCCGTTTCGACACGGGAGAGGCGCCAGCTCGGCAGATACTCGATTATCTCAGGTGTTGCGGCATACATTCGCGTCACAACAGTGGTAAGACGCGTTGCTTCAGAATGTGCATAAAAAGGTAATTATTAAATACCACTTGCATCAAACTGGCATTATTTTCTTTGGAACAGAATCGTAATGGAGCATGATCGCAAGGATGGTCAAATCGGGCCATGCTCGTCGCAGAGAATCGGGATGAATATCGAGGGTTTTGACATTGAATCGCATAGAGCGATGAAAAATATGAAGTTGAGATACTTCAGGGTTATTGAAGAAATATTCAATGCCCAGTCTCTCGTTGGAGCATCGTCGAGATTAAATCTCACGCCGACGGCTGTTTCAAAAGCTTGCCTGGAAGTCGAAAATATATTGGGTGTGAAGTTATTTACGCGCTCCAATTCCGGGATGATGCCTACCGCAATATGTCAGTCGATCGTCGAGACCAGTCGCGTTATCAAGTCCGAACTTGAGAAACTTGCTCACAAGGTAAATGAATACAAAGAGATAAGAACTGGAACCGTCAATGTAGGATTCCAGGCTCCTGCGCTTGAAAAGCAGATCATGCGAGGTATTGCCCAACTGAAAAAGAAAGACGAATCCCTGAAGATCAGAATTGTGTATCGCGAAAGACCTTATCTTCTGGATATGCTAGAAAGCGGAGATCTCGATTTTGCCTTCGTAGACTTTTTCCAGCTGAATAAAAACAAAAGCCTGAATAAAAGTGTTATGCATCGGGATAATTGTTTTGCAGCGTCACGTGAGTCTTCGACGTCGATTCCTGAATTACTCTCTGCGTGGAGTGAGAATCGTAAGAAGCTCTGGATCCTGCCTGTGAAAGGAGTGGCGTTGAGAGAGCGATTTGAAGCGACCTTATCTGCACGCGATCTACAGCTGCCCACGAATATTATAGAATATAATTCTTCTGTCGGTCTCGAAGATCTGTTTCTTTACACTAATGGATGGGGAATTTTACCATTCTATGCCATGCCAGTTGTTAGAAAATATGTTTCGATAAAGGAGCATTATGACTTGCTGGATGAAATGAATCTGGAGAGTGGTTTGATATGGATGAAAAATCACACACGTACACCTCACGTAGAGGACGCGATCAAGATGTTCGCTAATGGAATCTTGAGTGACAATTGAAAAATATAAATATTTTATGTAAATTATATATAACGTGGTCAAAATAAATTATGATTTTGATCGATGAATTATAGGCGACACCCTTTGCCGTTTTAAGTTATCTCCTTAGTCTGGTAGTCGAAGTTTTCGATAGGGGATGAAGATCACAAACCGTGTCTGGAAAGCCATGCCCCGACCGTAGATTGCACCGAGGCTGCTGTTGGGTTTTGACGATAAGCTGAAGACGCTCATCAAGATGTCTGTCGCATACCTCGGCGGAGATGTACGTGACCTATGACTGACGGCGTAGGAGTTTTGGCTATGTGCTTCGCCCCGTAGGCTGCCCATGAATAAAGATAAGGGTTTGATCAGAGGGTTGAGGTCACTTTCCCTAAGACAAGATGGCCCGCTCTTTCGCAATCCTCTTTGATATCCTCAGTACGTAGCCTTGGATCGGACCGTGCGGTAGCGTTAGAGAATGAGGATAAAAATTACGGTTTTCGCGCCTTGATTCGACAGGCTTCGGAACAATAGCGCACGTCGTCCCAGTCCCGGGCCCATTTCTTTCTCCAGGTGAAAGGGCGCTGACAGATGGGGCAAATTTTCGTGGGAAGGTCGGCCTTGGCCGGTTTGGTGGCTACGCGGCCCTTGCCTCGGCTCATGATCCGCTCTCCTTTCGATGCGACGGAGCATCAACGCGACATAGGCAGTGTATTTCATTCTCAAGCGACGAGGGAACCTGCCCTTGTCTCACGCGCTTGCCAGAGGGTTTCCGATCCGGTCACGCAATCGCGAGGAGTGTCCAATGCCCTATATCAACGCCAGCGACGGGACGCGTCTGCACTACGAAGAGCAGGGGCAGGGCCGCCCTCTGGTCATGATCCATGGCTGGACGTTTTCAGGCCGGTTTTTCCATCGCAATGTGCCGGTTCTGGCCGAGCAGGCGCGTGTCATCACGCTCGATCTGCGTGGGCATGGCGAATCGGACAAGCCCGATCATTCCTACCGCATTCCGCGCCTCGCTGCCGATCTGCGCGACCTGCTCGAAGCCCTTGAGCTTGAGGATGTGACGGTGCTGGGCTGGTCTATTGGCTGCCCGATCATCTGGTCCTATCTCGAGCTTTTCGGCAAGGCGCGCCTGCGCGATGCGATCTTCGTGCAGCAGACGCCCAGACAGTATTTCTCCTCCGAGTGGAAATACGGTCATGCCGCCTGTTACGATCAGGCTGGGCTTGCCGAAACCATCCAGAAGCTCACGCTCACGCCCGAGGCGTTCGATGAGCAGAATCTCACCGACTGCCTTGCGACCGAACTCTCTGCCGACGAGCGCACCATGCTTCTGGCTGAAATGGGCAAAAGCCCGGCCCATGCGCGGGCTGCCATGATGGCGGATCATACGGTGCATGACTGGCGCGATGTCCTGCCTCATTTCGACCTGCCCGCCCTGATGATGATCGCCGAAAAAGACGCGGTGCTCGTGCCGGAAGGGCCGTCATGGGTGGCCGATCATATGCCAGATTGCCGTTCGCTGCGTTTCGAACACAGCTCCCACATGCTGTTTCTGGACGAGACGGATAAATTCAACCGGGCGGTTCTGGAGTTTCTGGCACGATGAGCCGTTTCCCGTTTCGCTTCGGCGTCAATCAGTTCACGACCCAGCCCTGGTCGTTCGAAGAGGACGTGACGCGTTATGCAGCACTTGGCGTCGATGCGATCGAGATTTGCGAGGCCAAGCTCGATCCGGCGCGTGCGGGCGAGCAGATGCGCGCAGCCAGGGCCGCCGGGCTGGAAATCAGCGCGGTGCAGCCGCAAATCCGCACGTTTTTCGGTAGCAAGATGGCGCCACAGCCCGAAGGGACAGAAGAGCGTGTGGCAGCTTTTGCCAGAAGTCTGAAAACCCTCGCTCCTTATGCCGAGGGCGCGGCTTTTGTCATGAATACCGGTGCGCCTCCAGATGGCAACATGCAGCGCTGTCTCGACGAAACGGTGCATCATCTGCGCCGCCTCGCACCGCTTGCGGCCGATCTCGGGGTGAAAATCGCCATCGAGCCGCTCAACCCCACCTCGATCAATGTCGAGACCGCCATATGGACCATCGATCAGGCGCTCGATCTGCTCGACGCGGTTGGCCATGATTCCTGCGGCTTGTGTCTCGATTACTGGAATATCTGGCAGCAGCCCGACTGTGTCGCGGCCATTCATCGTGCAGCGGGGCGTACTGTCGCGGTGCAGGCCAGCGACTGGCGCACACCGTGTTCGGGCATGGATCGTCTCGTGCCCGGATCGGGCAGTATCCCGCTAGGAGCCCTGCTTCATGCGACGGCTCAGGCTGGTTTTGACGGTGTCTGCACGCTGGAGATTTTCTCTTCCGGTGTCGCAGACAGCCTTTATGAGTGCGATTTGAACGAAGTTATCACCCAAGGGCGCGAAGGGCTGCACCGCGCCTGGTCGGCGGCTGAAATGCGCAACGACACATAAATCCCTTTTGCGGTGCTCCCCGGGGAGGGGTGTCTTTGCCGATCGGCCGGGTAGCGCATGCAAACAGGCAAGCAGGGGCGCCGCTCCCGCCGGACCGTCGCTTATCGCAAAACAATCTTCCTCCGCTATGAGCTGAAAGGCTGCTGACAGGTCGGGAAGATGGCGCCAGCTTGGCTGCGCCACCCCCCGAGGCAATTTCAGCCGGTAACGATCGTTTTCAGCGCGGCGGCGACTGCGCCGCTTCGTTCGAGCTGGGGCATATGTCCTGTCTGCGGGTAAATCGTGACCGTCACATTGCCGGCTACGTCTCGGGCCTGACTTGCAGGCAGGATTTCATCATTCTCGCCCCAGAGAAGGTCTGTTTTTCCCGCAAAGCGTTCGAGTTGCGTGCCAAGCGAGATTGTTTGATGCCCGCCGTCGAAACTGGCCGCAGCAAGCGTCCTGAGCCCATCCAGAGCGCCGTCCAGTCGTTTGAACCTGATCATCTCTTCCACCATCTGGCGCGAGATCAGGGCCTTGTCATGCACCAGCAGAGAAAGCGCAGGTTGCAATGTCTTGCGCGTAGTGGCGCTCAATACCCCGTCGATGAACGCGGCATTGATACTCTCCCCGATCCCGGCCGGTGCGATCAGGGTCAGGCTTTCAACGGCCTCAGGGGCGAGCGCCGCCAACTCTATCGCGACGGCACCGCCGAGAGAATGACCGACGACATGCGCTTTTTCGATCGACAACGCTCGAAGCAGTGCCCGCGTAACCTCAGCCAGATACGTCACCGTGCCGTCGCCAACCGATTTGCTCGATTCTCCATGGCCAGGAAGATCGAATGCGACGACCCTCGTCACTGCGGCCAGAGCGGGCTGGACCAGCATCCAGTTATCGAGTGATCCAGCAAAGCCATGGATCAGGATCACCGGTAATCTACCCGGCTGAGCAGCGCCGCTATCCTGCACGCGAAGCCGAAGCGGGCCGAGCGTGATGACGCTGTTGGCGGGCGTTGTCTTCTCTTCGTCATCGCTTGCCGTTTCGGGCGATTGCGCTTCGAACCCCGCGATGAAGGTATCGATTTCGGCATCGGACACAGAGGGCGCCGCCACGACGCCGATCAGGGCGCCGACGGAGAGGGTTTCGCCCTGTGAAGCGAGCTGACGGCGCAAAACACCTGAGACGGGGCTTTCATAGACATTGGTGATTTTGGTGGTTTCTATTTCTACCAGTTCCTGACCTGAGGCGATGCTGTCTCCGATCGCTGCCAGCCAGCCGACGACGATACCTTCTGTCATGGCCAGGCCGAATTTGGGCATGGTGATGGGGGCAATGCGCTCTGCCATTGCTCAGGCCTCCTGTTTCGCGTCGTAGGCCATGACCGAGCGTACCGCTGCCGCAATTTTCTCTGCGTCGGGCATGTAGTGTTTTTCGAGAGCGGCAGAAAAGGGAACGGGAGTGTGCGGTGGTGTCACGCGCCGTATCGGGGCCTTGAGCGTATCGAAACCCTCTTCCGCCACGAGGGCCGCGATATCGGTGGCCATGTTGCAGCGCGGGCTCGATTCATCGACGATCACCAGACGTCCCGTTTCGGCCACGCAATCGAGAATGGTGCCGGTATCGAGTGGGGATGTCGTGCGCGGGTCGAGCACAGTGCAGGAGATGCCCTGTTTCTGCAGGCGCTCGGCCGCCTGATTGGCAAAACCGACCATGCGACCGAAGGCTACGATGGTTACATCCTGCCCTTCGCGTGTCAGATTGGCTTCACCGAAGGGGATGGTATAGGGCTCATCCGGCACTTCCTCCTCTTCATCGTATATCAGCTTGTTTTCGAGAAAGATGACCGGGTCGTCGTCGCGTATGGCCTCGATCAGCAATCCCTTGGCTTCATAGGCCGAAGAGGGAATGACGACCTTGAGCCCCGGTATATGCGTAAAGATCGGATACAGCGCCTGGCTGTGCTGGGCTGCTGCCGAGAGGCCCGCGCCATACATGGCGCGTATGACCAGCGGCGTGCGCGCCTTGCCGCCGAACATGTAGCGGAACTTGGCCGCCTGATTCATGATCTGGTCGAGACAGCACCCGACAAAATCGACGAACATCAGTTCGGCAACAGGGCGCAGCCCCGTTGCCGCAGCCCCCGCAGCGGCGCCGATATAGGAGGCTTCCGTAATGGGCGTATCGAACACACGGTCGGGGCCGAATTCGGTGTAAAGACCCTTGGTGACACCCAGCACGCCGCCCCAGGCGTCGTCTACGCCCGCACTGCCGCCTTTACCGCCTGCGACATCCTCACCCATCAGGATGACGCGTTCGTCGCGGCGCATTTCCTGGCGAAGGGCCTCGTTGATGGCCTGTCTGAAGCTCTTTCTGGACATGATATCCTCCTTTACCTGACAGGGTCAGGCTCAGTAGCTGACATAGACATTATCGAGCAGAGCGGCGGCTTCCGGCACGGGGTCGGCCTTGGCCTTGCTGACGGCCTGCTCGATCTGCGCACGCACTGCGCTGTCGATGGCGTCGAGTTCCGATGTCTCGATCGTGCTGATAGCGGTCACCTGCTCGCGAAAGCGCTTCAGGCAGTCCTTCTCGGCGCGCAGCAGCGCGATATCCTCAGCCCGTCTATAACTTGCAGCATCGCCTTCGAAATGCCCGTACCAGCGCGCCAGATGCACGTGCATCATGACAGGGCCCTTGCCCGCACGCGCATGGGCGATGGCCTCTCCGGCTGCCTGATGCACGGCGAAGAAATCAGACCCGTCGCATTCGATATAGGGCATGCCGAACCCTTCGGCCCGGGCACGCTGCGAACCGGCGCAGGCATAGGAGGAAGCTGTCGCTTCGCCATAGCCGTTATCTTCGAGCACGAAGACCGCGGGAAGAGACCAGACGGTTGCGAGGTTCAGGCTTTCGAGCGTCGTGCCTTCATTCGAGGCCCCGTCACCGTAAAAAGCGACGGCCACACCGCCATCTTTCAGCAGCTTGTGCGACAGGGCAGCCCCGCAGATCAGCGGCGGTCCGCCCCCGACGATACCGTTGGCGCCCAGCATGCCCAAAGACAGATCGGCGATATGCATCGAACCGCCCTTGCCTTCGCACACCCCGGTCTTCTTGCCGTAGATCTCGGCCATCATCCCTTCGACAGCCACGCCCTTGGCAATGCAGTGGCCATGACCGCGATGGGTGCTGGCGATCGTATCCGTCTCGGTGAGATGCGCGCATATGCCCACCGCAGAGGCTTCTTCGCCGCAATAGAGATGCACGAAGCCGGGAATTTCGCCGGTTGCGAATTCGACATGCAATCGCTCTTCGAAATCGCGAATGGTGCGCATCGCCCGATAGGAATGCAGAAGGACGTCATGGGAAATCTGCATGAGACACTCTCCCCTTGGCGCGCAGGATGCAGCGCCAGCTTCTGTGAGTCGGAAAACGAGGCCATCCCGATAGGGGGACGCCTGTTCCGATCGGGACAGGGTCATCATGGGCGGAGCGGATTGAGAACATTTAAACGTTATCAATAACAGTTAAGTGTTATAATCAGGTCAGAACTGTCGCAGAATTGCGCCAGTCAGGCATGGGTCATGAGCAACAGCCACGGGAAGCGGCCGGGTCTGATCTGGAGAAAACACCATGGTCCATGCAGCCATTCGTCGCGATCTGCCGGTGTCTCTGCCCGCCATGCTGAGGGAGTCCTGGGCACGGTGCAGCCGTAACGGGGGGCTTGCGTCACGGGGCGCCGGTTTGACTGACAGGCTTTGCGCTGCTGAGTTGCGTCAGGCCCGCGTGGCCATGGGGGTCGCCATGCATGCGGCCAGTACCGAACTCGATTATCTGGCACGTCTGGTCGTGCCTCTTGGATATGTCGCTCTTCTGTCCGATCCGCACGGTGTGGTCGTGGCCCATCGTGGCAGCGAGGCGGGTGAGGCGCGTACGAGAAGATGGAATCTGCGCTCGGGCGCCATCTGGACAGAGGCATCAGCCGGCACGAATGGCTTGGGGACCTGCCTGGTCGAGGGAAAGGCGGTCACCATCAGCGGGGGCGAGCATTGGTGCCATGCCCTTCATCGCCTGACCTGTACGGCGATGCCATTTTTCGATGCCGAGGGCCAGATCGCGGGTGCGCTGAATGTGAGCCTGTTTGCCAGCGATCCGAAAGAGACTGCCATCATGGAAGCCCTCCTGCTGAATGCAGCACGCGCTATTGAATGTCGCCTGTTTCAGAACAGGTTCGGTAGGGGGCGTGTTCTGCTGCTTGAGGGCGGCGAGGGGCCGTCCCAGCCTCTGGTCGCGCTCGACGAAACAGATCGGATCATAGGTGCCAGCCGTTCGGCCAGAGACCGAGCGCTACCGAGCGTTCAGACTCCGGAAGGGGCCCAGTTCTGGCCGGGCTCGCTGATCGGTGATGAGCCCTCTCGCCCCGATTTTCGTAAGGCAGAATTGCGTACCATCGAAGACGCTCTGTCTCTCACCCAGGGCAAGATCGCCCCGGCAGCCCGCATCCTTGGGATCAGCCGTTCGACCCTGCATCGCAAGATCAAGACGCTCGGGATCGAGAGCGGCTGAGCGCCTCGCGGCAGGGCTTATCCGTTGATGATGGTGCCACCATTGACGTGCAGGGTCTGCCCGGTCACGAAAGACCCGTCTTCGCTGGCCAGATAGACATAGGCCGGGCCGAGTTCGGCAGGGTCGCCACAACGGTCCATCGGCACGGAGTTGGCGAGTTCCGCCACTTGCGCGGGGTCGATCGGGCCCCAGCTTGCGGGCTGCAAGGGCGTCCAGACCGGGCCGGGCGCTACGGCGTTCACGCGTATGCCCTTCGAGACGAGTTCGAGCGCCAGAGCACGCGTGAATCCCATTTCTGCGGCTTTGGTGGTCGAATAGGCGAGCAGCCCCGCACTGCCCCGATAGGCGTTGATCGACGAGGTATTGACGATGGCGCTTCCCTTGCCGAGATGGGCGAGTGCGGCGCGGGTAAGGAAGAAATAGCCGTTGATATTCGTGTCCATATGACGCTGCCATTCGTCATCGGTAATGGTCGCGCTATCCTGATTGACCACCTGCCAGCCTGCGTTATTGACCAGAATATCAAGGCCGCCGAATGCTTCGACGGTCTGGGCGACCGCGTCGTTGCAGAATGCGCTGGAGCGTATATCACCCGCGATGGCGAGCGCCTTTCTTCCCTCTTTTTCGATGAGCCGCACGGTCTCCTGCGCGTCTTCGTGCTCCTCGAGGTAGAGAATGGCGACATCGGCCCCTTCGCGCGCGAAATGCAATGCCGCCGCCCTGCCGATACCGCTATCGGCGCCGGAGATGAGCGCCTTGCGTCCGTCAAGCTTGCCGCTCCCGCGATAGGTTTCGCGAATATGAATGGCGGCGGGGCGCATAGGCGCTTCCGTGCCTGGCTGGTGAGACTGCGACTGGGGGGGAATCTGGTCGGGCATAGGGTGGCTCCTGCTCTGCTCCTCGATAGGGGCAGTTTTTCACGGATATGTGAGAAAGCCGATCCAGCCGCGGATGTTCCTGTTTCGCGTTGCGCTCAAGGTTTTGTGAACGGATTTCAACCGAGCAAGAACGCGTATGCGAGCGTCATCGGAACCGTGTCTGGCGGTTCTTTCGCACGCTCGGAGCCCCTTGCTCAGCCATTTCCGGCAGCTTGCCTTGCCGGGATAGGGCGGGGCTGTTTAAGGCGCGCCCGGCGCCGGGCGCGTCTTTTACGCTCCCAGATCAGAACCCCGGTGATCGACAGCAGGGCGGTTACCAACCCGCTCGCGCAGACGAGTATGCGGCCGGTCAATCCGGCAAGCCGCCCGCTATGGAACGGGTCCTGCAATTGTAGAATGAGATCGCCCAGCTTGCCCTCGGGCGGCACGTTGGCCTGCACTGTGGCACCCGTATCGAGGGCGATGGTGATGAGCGGGCTGCCAAAGCCGGCAGGGATCTGCCCCGTATCGCCGAAAAGATAGAAAAGCGCCCGCTCCGGTGCATGGGTCAGCATTATGGCGGCGGGGCGCGCCTTCCAGTTCCGGTTTTCTGCGTTTTGACCTGCGAGGGCCTCGGCGTCATCGAGCGTCAGTGCATGTGGACCGCCCGGAAGGGGGATTTCGGGCGCTATCGGTGCAACAGGGAAAAGCGTGCGCACAACGGGCTGAAAAACCTGTGGCCCCAGAGCCAGCGCGACACCGCTTATTGCCATGCCGAGCAGCAGGACCCAGAGCCAAAGGCCGAAGGCGCGATGCAGGTCGAAAAACAGGCGCAGGGCATTTTTGGGATGGGCAATCTGCCAGGCCGGTTTCCAGCCGCGCCAGAACCCCCTGCGCCAGGGCGGTGTCACCGGGGGCAGGGTCAGCAGCAGGCCGTTGACGCAATCGAGTGTCCAGATCAATGCGGTGATACCGACGATCCACAGACCTGTCGTGCCAGCCGCGAGCGAGTAATGCAGCCGATAGATAAAAGGCAGCAGGACCCGCCGGTTGAGGCAACACCCCTCGGCCACGCGCGCCCCCAGCTCATGCGCATTGCCGGGGTCGAGAAAAATCTCGTCGGGTCTCGATTTGCCTGACCGCGTCAGAGCCGGCGTGAGATAGGCGTGAAGCGTGCCACCGGGGGCGGGGCGGTATTCAAGCGCGATCAGGGGCTGATCGGGATGCTTCTTTGCGATGGCGGCGACCAGTGCCGAAAGCGGCAGATGCCTGTCTTGGCTCTGGGTGGTCCAGAGATCGGGGTTGAGCATCCGGTCGAGTTCGGTGCGAAACACGCTGATACTGCCGGTGAGGCCGATCACCAGCAGAAGCGGCGCCAGAACGAGCCCGACATAGCGATGCAGGGCCACCATCGCGCTGCGTGACCGGCGCAGCGGCCAGAAAGGGCTCTCACCCTCGCCTCTTGTCTTTGGGCGCGGCACGGCGCGATCTGATCTGCTGAGGATTGGCGCACTCCATTGCCACAAGCCTGTGCTCCGACCCCACGGGATCGGCACAGGCTCTAGAGGCCGCGCAACTGAGAGTCAATCGCAACGTTGGGATAAGGCAATGGCAGCAGCGTGACTACCGGAGGCATTCGCACGCGTGACTCGATGATATCAGACGTCTGAAAACAGAAACCCCGCCAGAGAGGCGGGGTTTTGTCGGTCTTTCCACAGGCGCGAGGCGCCTTGCGGGATCGCTGAAGCGACGTGTCAGACGTCGAAGCCGTTGGGCAGCAGCACCAGATCGCGCACGACCGTGCCCTTGCGACGCGTGAGCATGAAGATCAGCGCCTCTGCCACGTCGGAGGGCTGCATCATGCCGCCACCTTCGAGAGCGGCCTTGCGGCGCTCGGGGTCCCAGTCATTGATGAGCGGCGTGACGACCGGGCCGGGCTGAATGGCGCTGACGCGCACGCCGTGCGGAGCAAGCTGGCGGCGGCAGGTATGGGTAAAGGCCTGAATGGCGTATTTCGAGCCCGTATAGATCGGTTCTGCCACGATCGGCACGACGCCTGCGACCGAGCTGGTGATGACGATATCGCCGCTGCCCTGCGCGATCATGGGCACCATGGCGCAGCGCGCCGAGTGGAAAGCCGCGTTGATGTTGAGGTTGAGCATGCGGTCCCACACATCCGGGTCGCCTTCCCAGGCATTGCCACCGACATACGAACCCGCATTGGCGAACATGATGTCGAGACGGCCCTGCTCGGCCAGAACCGTGTCCACGGCCTGCTGGATGCTGGCATGGCGGAAGAGATCGACCTCGACGCCGTGCAGCTTGTCGCCCAGCTCGGCGCGCGCCTTGTCCATGGCGGCCTTGTCACGGTCGAGAATATACACCACAGCGCCATTGGCGATGAGGTGACGGACGCATTCCAGACCGATGCCGGAAGCTCCGCCCGTTACGGCGGCGATCTTGTCCTGAAGCGGAAGCGACATGCTTGCATACCTTCTTGTGCATCGGTGCCACCCACAAGGAGGGCACCGGAGGCCCGACATTCAGGTCGCGCCTCACTATACGGGTAGTCTCGCATGTCCGTTTGGAGGTTCTAAATAACGATGTTGTCAATAAGGCGCACAGATTCGAGAGCGGCGGCCACCAGTAATCGCAGCGCACCATTGTCATGTTTTGTCGCGAATACAGTCGTCACCGAAGTCAGGCTCTCCGCCTCGCAACAGGCTAGATAGTCGATCGGGCCGAACCCGGCGGCGATGAGTGACTTCATACCGTTATCGAGGGCTTCTGCGATTGGCTGGCCCTGTCTGATGGTAGTCGCGATTTCCTGCAAAATGGCATGAAGGGCAGGGGCGTTTTTTCTGGCTTCAGGCGAGAGACGCCTGTTGCGAGAGGACAGGGCCAGTCCATCTGCCTCGCGCAGGGTCGGGCATGCCACGATTTCGATCGGCAGGTTGAGGTCCTGCACGAAGCGCCGGACGATCTGCAATTGCTGCCAGTCTTTTTCCCCGAAAAATGCATAATCGGCTTCGGAAAGGGAGAAGAGCTTGGTGACGACTGTCGCCATGCCGTCGAAATGACCGGGCCTGTACGCGCCTTCGAGCGTTTCGGCCATGGCGCTGACCTTGACCGTGCTGCTGAACCCTTCGGGGTACATGGCCTCGGCGGTAGGGATGAAAATGGCGTCCACATCGGGCAGAAGGGCGATATCTTCCGCCTCGGTGCGCGGATAGGTGGCGAGGTCGGTCGGGTTGTTGAACTGGGTCGGATTGACGAAAATCGAGACGATCACCCGCTGCGTCCGGGCGCGCGCCTGTGTCACCAGGCTGAGATGGCCCTCATGAAGGGCGCCCATGGTCGGAACGAGGCCGATCGTTTCGCCTGCCTGATTCCATTGCCTGACGGTCCGTTTAAGGGTCGCGATGTCGCGGATGATCATGTCCGGTCTCCGAAACTATGCTCGGGGCCGGGAAATACCCGGCTGCGAACTTCCTGTGCGTAGGTCGCAAGAGCCTGTTCGGCCTGTTCGGCGAGCGTCGCGTAGCGTTTGACGAATTTCGGTTTGAAATCCGCAAAAAGCCCGAGCATGTCGTCGATCACCAGAATCTGCCCGTCGCATTCCGGCCCGGCGCCGATGCCGATCGTGGGGATGGTCAGGCGGTTCGTGATATCGGCCCCGAGGCTGCGCGGCAGTTTTTCCAGGACGATGGCAAAGGCGCCTGCCTCTTCAACAGCAAGTGCATCGTCGATCACGCGTTGTGCGTCCTCATTGCGGCCCTGAACCTTGTAGCCACCGAGCACATTTACTGCCTGCGGCGTCAGACCGATATGGCCCATCACGGGCACGCCGCGCGCCACGAGAAAGGCGATGGTCTCTTTCATATGCACGCCGCCTTCAAGCTTGACGGCAGAGGCGCCGGTTTCCGCCAGCAGGTGCGACGCATTGCGAAAAGCCTGTGCGGGGCTTTCTTCATAACTGCCGAAGGGCATATCCACCACGCAAAGCGCCCGGTTCACGCCGCGCATCACCGCCTTGCCGTGCAGGATCATCATCTCCATCGTCACGCCCAGTGTCGAAGGCAAACCGTGCAGCACCATGCCGACACTGTCTCCCACCAGAACGACATCGCAGGCTGCATCGGCGAGCTTCGCAATCGGGGTGGTATAGGCGGTCAGACAGACGACAGGCTCCTTGCCTTTGCGGTCCCGTATGGCCAGAGGTGTCAGGGTCTGGATGGGGGTCGATGCGCTCATGAAGGCCCTCTCAAATCTTGCTGCCTGCCGCGTGATCGCAGAGCCGGGCGTCTGCGCCAAGGCGCCGACTTATCGAAAAAACCGGCCATCACGATGCAGTCAGTCACAGGTCGCGTTCTTCTCTCTCCCTTTCAAAGGGTGTCAAGATGCGGCGAACGGGATAGAGTGCCGTCATAATCGACCTGAAGATGGAACAGATCATGGTTTCCGAAAGCGCAGCGCTGCAATTTACCATCGAGCCCACGAGCAATCCGACCCCTGCGGATCACCGTGCAGAGCTGATCGCCAACCCCGCTTTCGGCCGCGTGTTTACCGATCACATGGCTATCGTGAAATACAGCGAAGGCCGCGGCTGGCATGATGCGAAAATCACCGCCCGCAAGCCGATCTCGCTCGATCCGGCCGCTTCCGTTCTGCATTATGCGCAGGAAATCTTCGAGGGCATGAAAGCCTATCGCACCGAAAGCGGCGGTATCGCGGCTTTCCGTCCTGAAGAGAACGCCAGGCGTTTTCGCGCTTCTGCCGAGCGTATGGCCATGGCCGATCTGCCGCAGGAAATCTTCATGCAGGCTGTCGACGAACTGGTGAAGATCGACCGCGACTGGGTGCCCGAAGGCGAGGGCAAGAGCCTCTATCTGCGTCCGTTCATGATCGCGACCGAAGTTTTCCTCGGTGTGAAGCCCGCTTCCGAATATCTCTTCATGGTTATCGCCTGCCCCGTCGGTGCCTATTTCGGCTCGGGCTGCGTGTCGGTCTGGGTGTCGGAAGACTATACCCGTGCTGCCCCCGGTGGCACGGGCGCTGCCAAATGCGGCGGCAATTACGCTGCAAGCCTCGTGGCCCAGCGCGATTCCAAGACCCATGGCTGCGACCAGGTATTGTTCCTCGACAGCCGCGAGCAGCGCTTCGTCGAGGAAATGGGCGGCATGAATGTCATGTTCCTGCGCGACGATAACACGCTGGTCACCCCGCCCCTCACCGGCACCATCCTGCCCGGCATCACGCGTGACGCCATTTTGCAGCTCGCTAAGGATCGTGGTCTGAAAATCGAGCAGACGCCGTTGGAAATCGACGAGATCTTCGCCGGTGCCGCTTCAGGCCGCTACAAGGAAGCCTTCGCTTGCGGGACGGCTGCCGTGATCAGCCCCATCGGTTCGCTGCGTCGCACGAATGGCGAGGCGATCTTCGGTGATGGCAAGAACGCGGGTGAAGTGTCGCTCGGCCTCAAGAAGGCCCTGACCGAAATCCAGGCTGGCAAGACAAATGATGCGCATGGATGGATTCATTCGATCGTCTGATCCGGCAATCGAATGAATCGGGGTGGGGAGAACGGGGCTCTGCCCCGGCCCCGCCAAAGGGCGGTCGCCCTTTGGAAACCTGTTTGTCAGGGAGCGGTTTCGCGGAGCTTAGCCCCGCGTTCTCTCTTTGATATCAGTAATTTTCGTCGATTGCTTCCGGGGGCGGGCTGTGGCGCTCCGGGGTCATCGTGCGGCTCATGGCGGCGACTTCCTCATCTTTCGAGGCAGGCTGCGGGCTGAAGCCGGGATGGTCGCTGCGGCGTTCGAGCAGAACGCTCTCCAGAGCTGACGGATCGGCAGCTTCTGCCTGACGGAAAAGCTGCTCTGCCTTCTCCTGATCGCCCTCCTCTTCCGCGCGCAGCGCCGCCTCGGCAAGGGCGCGAGCGCCCTGATGCTTGTTGTCCTCACCATCGAAAAGGGGGGTGTCGAACTGGTCGTTGGCCATGATGCGTCTCCTTCTTGTCGGTTGAAACAGCGGTGGCAGGGTGCGGTTCGTTTTTCTGGACCTGTCTGCTCCCATACTTTATGAGCGGGGTTCTCTTAGTCCCGACTTGAATGGATGTTATGGAAGCGGTCGGTCCCGCGGTGCAGAGGGCTCAATGGCAGGGCAGGCGCGACGCGCTCGTCACTGCGATACAGGGCGCACATGAGACTCATGCTCCGCTGATCATGGGCATCGTCAATGCCACGCCTGACTCATTCTCCGATGGCGGGCGGCATGACGTGCCCGATCAGGCCATTGCCCATGCGCGCGGCCTTGTGGCCGAGGGCGCGGCACTGATCGATATCGGAGGGGAGTCCACACGGCCCGGTGCCGAGTTCGTGCCCGCCTCTGAGGAAATTGCCCGCACGCGCCCGGTCATTCTGGCTCTGAGCGATGGCCCCGCCTTTCTTTCGATCGATACCTATAAAGCCAGCGTTGCGCGCGAGGCCGTGCGGGCCGGGGCGGTCATGATCAATGACGTCTGGGGAATGCAGCGCGATCCTGCCATGGCGTCTGTCATGGCCGAAACGGGCGCTGTGGCCGTGCTGATGCATAATCGCGAAACGGTTGATCCGGGTCTCGATCTGCATGATGATTTCCGGCGCTGTTTCGACGCCATCCTGGCTCAGGCTGAGCGTGCTGGCGTCAGGCGCGAGCATATCGTGCTCGATCCCGGTGTGGGCTTCGGCAAGACAGACCCGCAAAATCTCGAAAGCATTCGTCTGATCGGGGCTTTGCGCGAGGAATATGGCGTGCCGGTTCTGCTGGGCCTGTCGCGCAAATCGCTTTTCGGCCGTCTTCTCGGTCGGGCGGTGGAAGAGCGTCTCGCGGGGACGCTGGCCGCCAATCTCTGCGGCATGTCGCAGGGGGCTGGCGTTCTCCGCGTTCATGACGTGGCACCTCATGTCGATGCGGTTCGGATCGCCGCGCTGCTCGGCACGTCCGTCCCGAAAAAAGAGAGGTCCATACCGTCATGACCCAGTCGATTATCCGTCTCGACGGGATTCATGTTTTCGGTCGGCACGGCGTACTACCTGAGGAGACGCGGCTCGGGCAGAAATTCCTGATCGATCTGGTGGTCACGGTCGATACCGCGCTTGCCACAAGGGACGACGACTACCGTTTCGCGGTCTGTTATGCCGGGCTCTGCGACAGGGTGGTGGCGCTTGCCGCAGGCGAGCCGGTGCGTCTGATCGAAACGCTGGCCGATCGTATCGCGCAGGATCTTCTGGCCCATTTTCCGACCATTGCGCGCCTCATGGTGCGTGTCAGCAAACCCGGCGCCCCCATCGCCCATCCTTTCGATATGGTCAGTGTCGAAACGAGCAAGGAGCGTCTCCTGCCGGTCGGGTTCTCGCTTGGCTGCAATATGGGCGATCGCAAAAGCGCCCTGGACCTCGCCGTAACCTGGCTCGGCCTGACGCCGGGGCTGGAAATCGAAGCCGTTTCGAGCCTCTATCGTACCGCTCCCTGGGGCGGGGTGGAGCAGCCGGATTTCCATAATCTCTGCGTCACGGCGCAGACCAGTCTCGATGCCATGGCGCTCTTGCGCGTATGCAAGGAGATCGAGACCCGCCTCGGCCGCGTACCCTCGATCCGTTGGGGGCAGAGAGCGATGGATGTCGATCTGCTCTATCTGGGCACGCAGGCCATGACCAACGCTGTGCTCACCCTGCCGCATCCAGGCATCGCGCAGCGGGCTTTCGTACTCGTTCCTCTTGCAGAAATCGCATCGGAACAGAAAATCAGTGGACTTTCCGTTTCGGACATGTTGGACAGGCTCCCCCGCGAGGCTGATGACGTTGTCCCCTGCGCGGAAGACCCGTCTTGCATTGCCGAGGACCAGAAATGACCAAACCGACTGCCGATCTCGTGGCGCTGGATGCCGCCCGCCACAAGGGGCAGGGTGGGGAACGCCCCATCGCACCGATAGCGAAACCCGAAGATGCCGAAACGCGCATCGCCGGCGCGGTGCGTGAAATCCTTCAGGCGCTGGGTGAAGACCCCGACCGTGAAGGGCTGTTCGAGACGCCGGGCCGCGTGGCGCGTATGTATCTCGACGTGCTGGGTGGTCTGCATGAAGACCCGCGCGAGCATCTGCACAAGCAGTTTCTGGCCGATCAGCATGAAGGCGCTGTCATCGTGCGCGATATCGGTTTTCATTCGATGTGCGAACATCATCTGCTGCCGTTCTTCGGCAAGGCGCATGTGGCCTATCTGCCGGAAGGCGGCCGTCTGACCGGGCTCAGCAAGATTGCGCGCACGGTCAATGTGCTGGCGCGTCGTCCGCAGCTTCAGGAACGCCTGACGGATCAGATTGCCGCCTCCATCATCGAGGTGCTGGAACCCAAGGCCGTCATGGTTCTGGTCGAGGCCGAGCATATGTGCATGGCCATGCGCGGCATCCGTAATGTGGGCAGTCGCACGGTGACGACCGTTGTGCGTGGCACCTGGCAGCGTGATGCGGCGTTACGTGCCGAGATCATGTCCTTGCTGAAGGGCTGAGCCTCACGCCGCTGTGGCTTGACGCGCAGGCCCCGATCTCTTTCATGACAGACAGGAAGAGGGAATATGAAAACGCGCCTGGCTCTTTATGCCCTGATGATATCGGCGGCACTTGCAGTTTGCTCCCCCATGTCGTCGCGGGCGGATGACAGTATTCCCGCGCCTGAAGAGGGCGATAGTGTCGACCAGGGCTATGCGCCTTCTGGCAATGTCGAGATTATCGGGCGTTTTCACGAGGCGCAGCCTTCCGGCATCGCCATCCTTTCCGATCACCGGCTGGTGCTGGGGTTTCCGCGCAGCCTGCACGATCATGACGGGCCGAGGCTTGCCTTGTTCGACCATGGCAAACTCACCCCATTTCCCGATCAGGAGAGCCAGGGGCGTTTTATCTCGCCGCTGGGCATGACCGTCGATGCGAGCGGTCAGCTCTGGGTGCTCGATGAAGGCATCCTTGCCGATAAGGGCACGGTACCAGGTGCGGCAAGGCTGATTCATATCGACCCGGCAGCAGCGCGCATCATTGAGGAGATTCCCCTTACGGCTCCCGCGTTGCGCTCGGACAGCCATCCGAACGATCTGCGTATCGACCTGACCCATGGCGATCGGGGCACCGCCTTCATCACCGATTCCTCGCTTACCGTGCATCCGGCGCTCATAGTGGTCGATATTGCCACCGGCACGCAGCGTCGCCTTCTGGCCGATACAGAGCCGGTTATGCCACGGCATGGGTTTTTGGCCGTGCTCGATGGCAAGGCCTCGCGCTACGACCCGGAACACCCGACCATGGCGCAGGCAGGGGCGAATGGTATCGGGCTGAGCGCCGATCAGCAGACCCTGTTCTGGCAGCCTCTGACCAGCCGCGAACTCTATTCGGCACCGACTGCCGTGCTGGCCGACCCCAAGGCCAGCGAGACCGAAATCGAATTCAGCGTGAAGGATGAGGGCGAGGCGGGTATGGGCGATGGCATGGCCACGGCACCCGATGGGCGTCTGTTCCTGACCGATATCGAGCGTCATGGCATTCTGGCCCGTGCTCCCGATGGCCGGATCTCGGTCATTGCACATGATCCGAGGCTGATTGCGCCCGACGGTCTGGCCTATAGCGATAACACGCTCTACGCCACGATCGGCCAATGGTCGCGCCAGCCCGCCTTTCATGGCGGGGTAAACAAGGAGCAGGGGCCCTGGCTGCTGGTCAAAATTGCCTTGCCCGCGGCGCCAGCCCCCTGAAGCAGGGCAGCGGCTGCAGGGACCGGCCCGCAGGGTTTCAGGTATCGGCGTTGAGTGAGAGCGATGCCGCGACCACGCGGCTATCCTGCATTAGGGTCGAAATCAGAGCCTCGAGTGTGGCGGGTCCATTCGATGAGACCATGAGGCTGACATTGATAGCGGCCTGTTCGTTTTCCTCTTCGCTCAGAGAGAGCTTGCCGATCGTATAATCGGCCTCTTCCAGCTGTTCCTTGAGCAGGGCGGTCATTTCTCCCACCGATTGGCGACAGGTTACGACGCGCAGCGCGTAACCTGCCTCCATGGATTTCGCCTGAAGCGGAATGCGGTCAATGGCCCGTACGATCGGCCGCAGCAGCGTGTTGCCCGCGATGATGAAAAAGGTCAGCAGAAACCCTTCGGCCAGCATGTCGCTGCCGACGCAGGCCCCCACTGCCGCCGAACACCAGAGCGTCGCGGCCGTGTTCATGCCGCGTACTGTGGCGCCTTCCTTGATGATGGCACCTGCCCCCAGAAAGCCGATGCCCGACACCACATAGGCAATGACGCGCAGCGATTCGACGTCGCCCGCAATGCGCTGCGCCAGATCGACGAAGGCCGCCCCGCCCAAGGCGACGAGCGCATTGGTGCGCACCCCCGCCGTGCGTTGTCGATATTGCCTTTCAGCCCCGATCAGCGTGCCGAAAACGAAGGCGGCGAGCAGGCTGATGCTCGAATCCGTGAAGGAGTGGAGGTCGAATGTTTCGATGAAACGCACGGGAGATCCAGTCTGTTGCAAGAGGGCTGGCCCGGCTTGTCTAATCGGTTTTGTCGGCTTAGCCCACCCAGCGCCGCCGCGCTTAGCGCCTGAGAAAAGCCGGGTCGCAACACTAAATCACGTGAATGTGAGTCTTGGCCCGGTCCAGAGTGCCGCCCGGCCAGGGGGATTGCCCTTTGGAAGAACGAGGGTTGAGGAGGCAAGACGATGATCGGGAAGGGCTCAGCCCTGTTGGCCACGCTGCTCGGCTGTCTGTCGGTCTCAGCCGTGCAAGGCGCCGAGCGAGCCCATGCCGTGACGACGGCAGCGATCCAGAGCCAGACGCCCCAGCCATCCGATGAGCCTCGTGCAGGCAGTGTCGCACGGCGCAAGGCAACGCGGGTGCGCCCTGCCGCGCCAGTGTCTCCCCCCGTGACCGAAGGCTACTGGAGCGGTATCAGGGCGCATATGACCGTCGAAGGCGGTATCGCCGCCAATCCCTGGACGAAATCGGGGCGCAATTTCGGACAGTTCTTTCTAGATCGCGCAAACACAGCCACCCTTAACCAGTTACTGGCCTCCGTCTCGCATGATAGTGCGGCAATAGGGGGCGGGTTCGAGATCGGTTTCACGGCGGAAGCGATGTACGGCTCCGACTCCCGTTTCGATGTGACCGTCGGCATGGGCGACAGGGCGTTGAGCGGGATGTATCAATGGGCGCCGACACAGGCGCATATCGACCTGCATACACCCTGGATTTTCAGCCGGGGGATCGATTTCCAGATCGGTCAGTCCTACGGGTTGATGGGGTCGGAAGGCCCGGTGGCGCTTTCGCGCCCATTTTACAGCTATAATTACAGCTCCGATTTCATCGTGCCGTTCCAGACAGTCGGGATTATCGCAACGGCGCATATCGGTGCCCATGTCGATGGCCTTGTCGGGATCGACGCGGGCAATTCCACTACTTTCGGGCAGAGCGGCAATAATAACCGGCCTAAGGGTTATCTCGGTATTTCCTTCAGCCATCTGATGGATGGACGGCTCGACGGGCATCTGATCGGGCGTGCCGGGCCGCAGGGCCATGACGGCGACCCGCGCATCTCTCCCGAAGGCTGGACCAGCGCCGGCATAGGAGATCAGGCCGTGCACCGCATGCAGTACAACGCCGACCTGCTGCTGACTTATCATGCCAGTAAGGTGCTGGTTTTCACTTTCGCCAGCACCTGGCTGCACGATGAAATTCCCGATGACGATCTCTACGGCAGCACGGCCTATCTCGCCTGGTCGCTCAGCCCCTCGGTGCAGCTCAATCTGCGCGGTGAGGTCTTTCGCGACAATACCGGCGTCATGATTGCTGCCTATCCGGGTACGACTTCTTTCGGCAAGCAATTACGTAATCAGCCTTATCCGTTTTATGCGGCACCGCCCACGACTTACGGCGATCTGACACTCGGCCTGCATTACGAGCCCGAATTCATAAATCGCCATCTGCCGCTTGGGCGCTTCGTTCTGCGGCCCGAGATCCGGGTCGATCGCAGCCTGAACGGAACAAGGCCGTTCAATCGTGAAGCGCCAGCGAGCGACCCGATCGTGCGGAACGGAGACACGACCATGTTCTGGTTCTCCTGTGACATGGTCTGGACATTTTGAACGCCTGCCAGAGGGCCGCATCCTAACCCGGCTGGGCGGCGGAACCTGCCAGCAATCCGCCATCGATCGAGAATTCGGAGCCGGTAATGTAGGTCGCCTCATCAGAGGCCAGCATGACGCAAATCGCGGCAACCTCATCGACCGTACCGAAGCGTTTGAGAGGCGTGTCGGCCACGAGGTCTTTCATGCGTGCTTCTCGCTCTGGCCCGTTGCCGAGCATGGCTTCCCACATGGGCGTGAGAATGGCAGCCGGGTGAACCGAGTTGCAGCGTATGGCCCAGCCCTTCTGGGCCGCATAAAGAGCGACGCTCTTGGTATGATTGCGTATGGCTGCCTTGGACGACGCATAGGCAGCCGCGCCGGGTATGCCGACGAGCCCGGAGCGCGAAGAGATATTGATGATCGCCCCGGTGCCACGCGTTTTCATGCCATGCAGGGCGTAGCGGCAGCCGAGAAACGTGCCGTCCAGATTGGTACGATGCACCGCGTGCCAGTCGGCAAGGGTGGCATGTTCGGGGTCATGAGCCACAAGCCCATTCTCGAAACCGGTAATCCCGGCATTATTGACGACGATATCGGGAGAAGGGCAGAGCGTTGCGAGTGTCGCCCAGTCGTTTTCGGAACGCACATCGAGCGAAATGAAGCGGAAGGAAAGCGCGTCAGCTTCATGCTGGCCATTTTCAGTGTCGATATCGGTCAGAACGACCTCGCAGCCCTCATCGCGAAAATGACGGGCGATGGCGAGCCCTATGCCCCGCGCGGCGCCTGTGACGATTGCAAGTTTGCATGAAAGACGGGGCATGAAGCGGCCCTTTGACGAAGCTGTTATGGTCGGTTCGGTATCGGTTTGCTCAACGGGCCTCATAGGCCTGTTTGCATCATGACGAGTAGGCCGTTTTTTGAAAAGGTCGTGAAATCAATGACAGAGACGTCTCTCTTTACGCCGGTACATTTTCAGGAGCGCCATTCAAGAAACATCTCTGCCTCGCCACGCGCCTGTCTTGATGCGGTAGAGACGTTCAAAAGCGAAACTGACCCCTTGATCCGTTTCTGTCTGGGCGTGCGTGACTTGCCGGTAAGGCTGATCAAGGGACACTTGGCCCATCGCTTCAGTATGGAGAGTTTCACCCCTCTTGGCCGTAACGGCGATAGTAACGTCAGTTTTGGTCTGGCCGGCTCATTCTGGCGCTGGGATTACGGGCTCAACCGTGACGAGGCGCAAGGCTCACGCTTCTGGGCGGCGCAGGGCATGTCTGCCCGCCTCCTGCTGTCATTCGAAACGACTCGTCTTGCTGAAAATCTCACCAGCCTCGAGACCCGAACCCAGATTTCATGCCCTGACGTTACGACACGCCGCAAGATGGCCGTTTATTGGTCCGTCATCCGACCGGTTAGCGGTCTTATCAGGCGTCGCATGCTCGTAGCAGTCGCTGGAATGGCTGAAAAATATTAAAGTAAAAAACAAAATAAAAATCAATATTTGACGACGAAAAACTATTTTTTACAAAAATTAACATATAAAAAAACGTTCTTATTTCTTTAAAACAATATAGCTTAAAAAATAGTCGTATATTCGATTTTCCTATGGCTCTGAACGGAATGCCCTATGAAACGCGCTTTTTTCGAAAAATAAATAAATTTCTGGCGTGTTTCCTAGGTTTTTCGGGCTTGTCACATTGAGATACAATGTCGTATCACGATTGCGTGTCTACGTGGTGTCGGGCAACATTTTTGTCCGATAAGTAAATTCCAATAAAAAATCTCTTAGAAAAGTATTGGGGTGGTATTGTCTCTCTTCTTCCAAAGGCGTAGCGCCACCATCTCCTATGGATCGACCAATTACGTTGGCCCCGGTCGTGTGACATCGGGTGATCTCGTCTACGGATTCAATGGAGGGACGAACGCGCCTGCCGTCGATCTTGCATCGGGGGGAATCATCTCCGGTGCCACCGCCATGTCCGGTGGCGTGGTGGCGGCTGCTGCCAATGGCACGACTGTCGGTGGCACGGCACTTGAGAGCGGGTCGTTTGCAGCTCTGAATCAGGGCGTCGTCATTAGTCCGACCATCACTGCACGCGCCGGTCTGGCGGTCGGTAATCTTGCCAATTATCAGGGCACTCCCGCCCGCGCGATTGCGCCCCATGTGATGAGCGACGGTCAGGCCATTGTGGGTGGTGGCTTTACGGTCAAAGGGCAGAGCTTTTCGGGGTCCGGCGTCATTTCCGGTGGGACTTTCGATGTCGGGTCGACCGAGCAACTCGCGAGCGGCGGTACCGATAGCGGAAGTTTTTTCGGCGGGACCCAGATCGTTTCCTCAGGAGCACTGGCGCTGAACGGCATTTTCAGCGCCGGTGTGCAGTTGATCAATGGTGGTTCTGTTTCGAGCTCTGTCGTGTCCGCAGGCGGAACGGTTTTCGTAGGTCAGGGCGGTCGGGCCTCGACCGTCACCGTCGGCAGTGGCGGGACGGCAGTGGTTGGCTGCGGCGGTCTGTTATTCAATCAGATTGTTCTGGCCAGAGCCGCGTCGATCGTTTCGGCAGGTGGCACTGTCAGTGGGGCTACGATTGCATCGGGCGGCTCCGAGACGGTCCAGTCCGGCGGTGTCGTGAGCGGTGCGACTGTTCTCGCCGGTGGCACGCAGGATGTGCAGGCCGGAGCAACCGTTCAGGGTGCAATTGTCTCCGCTGGGGGCTCAATGATCCTCGCTTCGGGGGCAACAGTATCGAATTTGCAAATAGGCGCTGCGCGGTCGAGTGATGACAAGGGGGGGAAGCTGATTGTCACGCCCGGCGCCGTGCTGCGTGACGTCAGCGTCGGATGGCGCGGAGCCATTGATATCGAAGGGCTCGCCTACAGGCCAGGCGGCTCTATCTCGTTCAGCAACGGTGTACTTACGGTCACCTACAGCGACGGATCGACCTGGTCGACCCCGCTCAACGGCTCTTACAGGAAAAGCGATTTCCATCTCGAATCCGATGGCGATGGCAGCACCATGGTGGTGTACGACAAGTGTTTTCTTGCCGGAACAATGATCGGTACGCCATTCGGAGAGCGTCTGGTCGAGACGCTTTCTGTCGGTGACCTTGTTTCGACTGCAATGGGTGAGGCTGGAGCAAGCAAGCGCATTACCTGGATTGGGTCGGCAGAAATTATCGCTGATTCGTCCAGAAGCGACGATCAGGCAGGATATCCAGTAAGGTTCAAAACCGGCTCGATAGGTCCGCACTCGCCCGATCGCGATCTCTGCGTGACCTCGGAACACTGTATTTTTCTCGACGGGGCGCTCGTTCCAGCGCGCATGTTGGTCAACGGTACCAGCATCGACTATGACCGCAGCCAGACGCGTTTCATGATCTATCACTTCAAAACCGAAGATCATGCGATCGTCTGGTCCAACAACATGGCAACCGAGACATTGCTCGATGGTGGCGAGAGACATGGCTTGAGGCCAGATGAGGCATCTAGGATGCTCCCTCATTGCGAAACCCCGCAAAGTCGCGTGGCGCCGCTGCGCGTAGAGCGTGATTTTGTGGAGCCCCTTCATCGCGCTCTGGCAGAGCGGGGGAATGCTCTTTCAGAAACGATGCCGCGCCATCGGGGCAACGATATTCCGGCGCGTGCCGTCGCATCGCAGGCACCGGACTGCCAGGATCCTGATCTGCATCTTGTTTCGGAAGAAGGCCAGATTATCCGCCCATTGCGCAGTGTGGACGATATGGTCATCTTCCATGTGCCTACCGAGTGGAATGAGGTGCGTATCCGTTCCCGGGCCGCGCGTCCGTCAGAAGCGGAAGGCCCGTTCGTCGATGACCGGCGCGCTCTGGGGGTGTTGATCGGCGATATTCATCTCTGGGACAGCCACGGGATGACGCAGCTCGACACGCATCTCAGCGATGATACGCTCGATGGATGGAACGGCATTGAGGGAGTGACGACACGATGGACCAAGGGCGACGCACGACTGCCGCTCGGCAGGCGTCGGACCGGGGCTCCTGGTGTTCTGGGCATCAAGATAAAGGCGACCGCGGTCTATGAGCGCATAGCCTGCTGATTAGCGCGAGGGGTTTCGAGAAGCGAGGTGTGGGCCTGTAAGATCAGGGAAAAAGCTGCTCCTGTCGGTTCAGGTCTTTGCCTGAGCGCAGGGCAGCGCCACGGCGCACATGTCTGGCCTGGGTCAGTCTGAAAAGCTCTTCCGGTGGGGCAAGGGCGAGCTGGCGTTGCAGGATATGCGCGGTCACATAGGCATCTGGCCCGGCCCTGTGAGCGGGGGCGGCGCGTTCGCGATCAAGGTCGAGTTTCAGCCAGTAGCGCAGGATCTGGTTTGTGTGGCGTGGCGCATCCGGCCAGAGTTTCTGACCGATTCGCAATGTGCATAGCCAGGGCAGCCCGCCCGTTATGGAATCCGTCAGGAAGTGACGCTCGAACGCGATATGATGCGCTGCCAGCATATCGGGGCAGGGCGCGCGCTGAACGAGCGTGGCCAGGGCGTCGGGCGTTGCATGGGGCAGATCGGCAGCAAAATCCTCTTCCATCAAGTGATGAACCGCCTGGGTCTCGGGTGTGAGTGGCGCCGAGGGCCGAAAGAGCTGGGTTCGCGGGGGCTCGATCTGCCACTCGCCGTCGATCAGGATCAGATCGACCGAACCGAACTCGATCACTTCAGAAGAGAGAGGATGATTTCCCGAGGTTTCGAGATCAATAACACGCAGGCGCATCGAGTCGATGGATTCCGGTTCCTGAGCACAAGAGGAGTCTTGATTTGCCCGTTTCTTGAAGGAAAATGGCTGTTACAAGAAAAGCCCGTTATTCGATAAGATGTGGTCTGAACTTTTCATGAAGAAGCACGTTTCATCACGAGGGAACGCCGCTGCCGTCATGCGCCTCATTCTTTCATAACGATGCCAGATTGACGCCATGTTCCTTTGATGTCCTGCAATAAAGGAGAAGGCCATGAGCAAGAATTCGACTTCCCCCCAGAATGATGTTCCCGCTCGCGACACCGAGGTCAGGGCAGCCCCTCAAAGCCCGAGAGACGTCAAGACGGATGATCATGGAGATTTTCGCGTCCATGTTCAGTTGCTCGGCCAGGAATGGTCACAGACGCATTGATGGACGCGCCTCTGGTGAAACACGCCCCGGTGCCGCCCGTTCGAATCAGAGCAAGGCTGTCACGTCGGAAATCGTTGGGTCGGCACGGTGCCACCAGTAATCTGCGGTCTCGCCATCCATGAGTGGCAGATAGGCATCGGGAGCGCCAGTCAGTTTGACCGTGTTGGTAGGCGTTTCTTCCAATGTGAGGCTGGTGCAGCAAAGCACATCGCCCTCAGCGCGAAGGAAAGCCTCAAGCTTGGCGTAAAGCAGGGCGGCCATCAACTCCGTGGTCGGGTCACCGGGGGTGACGACCAGACGGTCAACACGCGCAGGCTCGTTAGCGAGAAACCAGCCTAGCAGCGGGTCCGAAGAGGATATCTGAAAAGCGTGGTCCAGACGCGTGTCAATGAAATCGTGCCAGCGCGCCTTTGCCTCGGCGAAGGGCACGACCATGTTGCGCGCGCCGTCTAGTCGGGCAGGTTCGCGCGCCTGTAGTGTTACGGTGACGAACTCGTTATGCCCGTGCGGTATGGCGCAGCGTTCGGAACTGCCTGTAATCAGGCGATGCCCCATGCTGAACCGACGGGTAAAGCTCAGTTCAAGCGCTGACATAACTCGACCATCCCTTTTCACGCAATTCGCAGGCGGGGCAGGTGCCGCAACCATAGCCCCAGTCGTGCCGATGCGTGCGGTCGCCCAGATAGCAGCTATGGCTGTCCCGATTGATCGTCGCGACCACTTCCTTGCCGCCCAGAGTCTCAGCCAGGCGCCAGGTTGCGGCCTTGTCCAGCCACATGAGCGGCGTGTGCAGCACGAAGCGCGTTTCCATGCCGAGATTCAGCGCCACCTGCAGCGCCTTGATGGTGTCGTCACGGCAATCGGGATAGCCGGAATAATCGGTCTCGCACACGCCGGTCACGATATGGCGGGCATTGCGTCTGACGGCCAAGGTGGCGGCGAAGCTCAGAAAGAGCAGGTTGCGGCCCGGCACGAAAGTCGAGGGTAGGCCGTTTTCGTTCATCTCGATGGCGGCTTCGCGCGTGAGCGCGGTTTCGGAAATCTGCCCGAGAACGGAGAGATCGAGCGTATGGTCTTCGCCCAGCCTGTCGCGCCATTCCGGTCGGGCGTCGATCATGGTCGCGCGCAGTGTGTCACGGCATTCCAGTTCGACGACATGGCGCTGGCCATAGGCAAAGCCGAGCGTCTCGACACGGGCAAAACGATCGAGCGCCCAGGCCAGACAAGTCGCGGAGTCCTGACCGCCGGAAAAAAGAACGATCGCCTTATCGTCAGAGAGCATCAGGGAATCCCGATCAGCTTGTGGGTTTGCAGCGACAGGCGCCAGCGCGGGTGTTTCAGGCAATAGGCAACGGCTTTTTGCGTGTTCTCGACACGCTCGGGGCCATCCATCGGTTGCAGCCAGAAATGCGCGAAATCCCAGTCCTCGAAGAGATCGGGCGTGAGAGTTTCCTGCGGAAAGACCAGTTTGAGTTCCTGCCCGGAGCGCTGCACCAGAGTGCTGGACGGTTTGGGGCTGATGCAGATCCAGTCGATGCCCTCAGGCGCCTTGATCGTGCCGTTGCTCTCGATGGCGATTTCGAAGCCAGCCTTGTGCACTGCCGCAACAAGCGTCTCATCGATCTGCAACAGAGGCTCACCCCCGGTAAAAACGACATAGCGTCGCTCCGGATCGCCGGATACGTTGTCCCAGCAGGTCACGAGTGCCTGGGCGAGATCTTCTGCGGTGGCGAAACGCCCGCCGCCCTCGCCATCTGTACCGATGAAATCGGTATCGCAGAACTGGCAGGCGGCTTTGTGACGATCTTCCTCACGGCCCGACCAGAGATTGCATCCGGCAAAGCGACAGAACACGGAGGCGCGCCCGGTATGAGCGCCTTCTCCCTGAAGTGTCGCGAAGAGTTCCTTTACGGCGTATGGCATGCCTCGCATGTCGGCGAGCCGGGCGCCCGATGCAAGTGAAAAATGGGTCTTTTTCGCCGCAGGCGTTATTTGGCGCCTGTTTCCGATGCTGCGGATGATGGCGGTACTTGATTTTCGTCGCGCGGTATCTCGGAAATATGCTGCACGTACATCGTGTTCTCGGTCGTGATCCAGACACGGTGATGGCGCAGGAAATCGGCGCCGAACAGGGCATAATCGAGCGTGTCATTATCCATGATGATCACTTCAGGATTATGGATCGTGAAATCGCCGAGCGTCAGTGTCCTGAAACGGTGATGATAGGCCGTAACCTTGTCGTCGCCCACGGCCTGCACATCGGTCGTGGAGCGATCATTTTTCAGCATGGCATCAGTGACACCAAGCTTGCGGGCCATGCGCAGCGGTATAACGGTGCGCGAGGCACCCGTGTCGAAAACGGCGCGTATGGGTTCGCCCCCATCGAGCGCGAAATGCACATGCAGCTTCATGTCGTCGAGATTGCGGTCGATCGGCACGGTATGCATCGCGCCTTTCCAGAGCGGTGCCGGATAAGGGCAGCGCTTCATATCGAGCAACTGCATCTGATGATGCGGCATATCGATCACGAGGTCGGTTGCCAGCAGGATTTCGGCGCCCATGAGGCCCACAAGCGGCGGCAGAGGGGGCTTGGTGGGATGAAAAAGTTGGGAGGTCATGGTGAAGGCATGGTTTGTGTTGGTGGCGCCGCCCAGCCCGATATGGTCCACCTGCACGACACGCTGGAACTCGGTGCCTTTGACGCCGATGGCCCGGACCATGCCTTCCGAGTAGTTCAGATCGAGCTTGTCCGCATATTGTTCGCTCAGAACGCTATTGAAAGCACCGGTATCGACCTCGAAAAGAACAGGATGCTTGTTGATCGTGGCACGCACGACCGGCACGTTATGGGACGAATAGAGCGGCAGTCGTCCGATCGTGCCAATGGTGCAGGTGCCGTCTTTTACGGGTGCATCGCAGCCGGTCAGTAGAGTTATGCCGAGCAGAAGAACAGAGCATGCAATCGATTGCCTATGTCGAGCTGACTCAGCATTTTTCATGGGCATACCACGATTCTTTCCACGGTTTTCGGGGCTGTCATTCTGAAATGCAACGATGATGTAACAAGCACAATGCAGTCGCAAGCCGGTCTTTGCTTTATTCCCTGTTCTGACCGTGAGGTGTGCCGGATTTTTTCCATTGTGTCCTCATCTTGCCTCAGCCAGACGATGCCGATACCTGCTCGTCCGCGACCTCAACGATAGCGAGGCGAGGAGAGAGACCCATGCGTGTCAATTTCAGAGAAGTCGCTCTCATCGGTGGGCTTCTGACTGTCCTGTTCTTTCCCGCCGGACCCGCCGAGGCCAGGGGCTTCGAGGTGACCGTGCTCGGCGCGCATGGCGGGCTCGAAGACGGTAATCTGAGTGCGTATCTCGTGCGCGAGCAGGGGGCGGATGTTGGCGTGCTGCTGGATGCCGGTACGGTGATGAATGGTCTCGAACAAGCCGACGCGGCGCATGATTTCGATCAACTCGCCCTACCAAACGATCCGAAATCCTCGCGCACCGGGCTGCTGATCCATCACGTCATTCAGGGCTATCTGCTCAGCCACGCGCATCTTGACCATGTGGCAGGGCTGCTGGCTGTATCGCCGGACGATCCGGGAAAACCCATCTATGCGTTACCTTCGGTTTTGTCGGTGATGCAGGACGATCTCTTCAATCACCGTGTCTGGCCCAATCTGGCCGATCGCGGGGTAAAGCCTGCTCTGGGTCTGTTTCATTATCATGATCTGATCCCGGACCGGACCACGCCTCTCATGGGGACAGGGCTGAGTGTCACTGCTTTTCCGCTCAGCCATGGCGGCGTGGAATCGACGGCCTTCCTGTTGCGCTCAGGGTACGATGCGCTGCTTTACCTAGGCGATACGGGGCCAGATCCTCTGGAAAAAGGAGGCAGGTTGGCCGCGCTCTGGAAAGCCGTCGCGCCGCTGATCCGCGCGCACGAACTTCGGGGGCTTGTCATTGAGTGTTCTTATGACAACAGCAGGCGCGATTCTCAACTCTACGGTCATCTCACCCCGGCCTGGCTGTTGCGCGAGCTTGCGGCATTGGAGGCTGAGGCCGGTGTGCCCATGAAGGGTTTTCCGGTGCTCGTTGCTCATATCAAGCCCGTGTTTACTCGCGGTGCTTCAGCGGAAGCTCTCATCGAAACCCAGCTTCAGGAAGGGAATACAGAAGGCTTTCGCTTCATCGTTGCCAGGCAGGGCCTCTCTTTGTCGTTCTAGGCGCGTGCCTCGCCACGCTCACCCGTGGTGAGCGCCCTATTCGTCAGACGAATTGAACAGATCCGATTTATAGATCCGGCGTACGAGAAAACCCGCCAGAAGCGGGCCGATCGCATAGCCCGCGAAAACAAAACAGATCATGAAGTAATCGGCACTTGTCATTTCTGCGGGAGGGCCTCGATCTTTGCCCTGTAATCATAGACTAGGCTGGGGCAGCGATCCATCTTCGCTATCGCCGATGATAATTTTCAGACCGGGAAGAGGGAAGGGAGGAGACTGACCCTTGGAGCGGTGCGTCTGAAAGGCTAGAGCTTCTGCTCTGGGTCAAGCAAAGAGCGAGAAGCATGAACACGACGCACCCAAGGGCAGGCGATAGGGAAACAGCGCTCGATCTGTACCCGCTTTCGGGATGGGGACGCTACCGGGCGGCATTCGCCGATCTGCGCCAGGGAATGCGTCTCATGCCTCTCGCCATGACTTTGGGCTGGCTCGATATCAAGATGCGTTATCGCGGATCGATTCTCGGCCCATTCTGGCTGACGATCAGTACGGCGGTCATGGTGGCGGCCCTGGGCTTTCTGTATGCTGAGCTGTTCGGAATCGTTCTCGGGAACTATCTGCCGTTTCTTGCCCTGTCTCTGGTCCTCTGGACTTATATTTCAACCCTGATCACTGAGAGCACGACAGTCTTCTCGCAGGCTTCCGGGCTCATACAATCTGCCCGGACCCCATTCAGTGTTTTTGCGCTGCAAGTTATCGTTCGTAATTTCCTCGTCCTTGCGCATAACGCAGCCGTCGTGCTTGTCGTGTTTCTGATCTTTCACGTTATGCCCCACAAGATCTGGCTGGTTGTGCCTGCCCTGGCGCTTTGGAGCATCGACAGCTTTGCCATCATGCTTTGCCTCGGTCTTCTGGGTGCGCGGTTTCGCGATATCCCGCCAATCGTTGTCTCGTTACTCCAGGTTTTTTTCTTCATCACACCGGTTATCTGGCGACCGGAGCTGGTCGGGTCCCTTGCTGGCTGGTTGCTGCTCGACCCGTTCTACCCACTGCTCGCCATTGTTCGTGCGCCTCTGCTGGGTGAAAGCCTGTCTCCTGTCATCTGGGAGGCCGCACTGGCCCATAGCGCCATCCTGATCCTGGCTGCGGCATCGTTTTTCGCCCGCTTCCGTGCACGTATCGCTTACTGGGTCTGATCATGAGCAGAGTTTTCGTTGACCGTCTGTGCCTCCAGTTTCCGGTTTATCATTCCGAAAATCGCACGTTGAAGCGTTCCATGGCCCAGGCGGTCGCCAATCATACCCGCCAGGGGGCAGGGAGTGCTTTGGTGCAGGATGCGCGGCATCGTGTGACAGTCGATGTGCTGAGAGATATCAGTTTCACGCTGGGCAAGGGGGAGCGTCTTGGTCTGATCGGTGGCAACGGGGCTGGGAAAACCACCCTTCTGCGGGCTCTGGCGGGTATCTACGAGCCCGTATCAGGGCGCGTGCGCATAACAGGGTCTATCGGTACCCTGCTCGACACGCAGCTCGGTATGAATATGGAGCTCACCGGCCTGGAGAATGTGCGCCTGCGCTGCCTTTCTTACGGCTTAGGGCGGCCGGCGACAGGCGTTATTCTGCAAAACGTCGTCGAATTTGCCGAGCTGGGTGATTTCCTGTCATTACCGGTCAAGACCTACAGCAGCGGTATGCTGGTACGCCTCGCCTTCGGTCTGGCGACGGCGATCACGCCCGATGTGCTGCTGATGGATGAGTGGTTCATGGCAGGTGACATCACCTTCATGGAGAAAGCCAAGAAGCGTATCGAGAGCCTCGTGCAGGATTCGGACACGCTGGTCATGTCGTCTCATCAGCCCGAGATCATCCGTCGCTGGTGCACGCGCCTGATCTGGCTCGAGAATGGCGAGATCCGTATGGACGGCCCTACAGATGCGGTTCTTGATACCTATCTGGCAGCCTGAGCGCCGCATAGGGACTCATGGCCAGGCTGTATCTGCTTTTTGCTTCGGCAAATTGCAGATACACGAAAACCGCCTTCGAAGACGAAAGCGCGCCTGATTTCTCGATCAATTTTTGAGAAAGAATGGCGCGAGTGACGGGGCTCGAACCCGCGACCTCCGGCGTGACAGGCCGGCGCTCTAACCAACTGAGCTACACCCGCATGAAACTTTTCAGCTTCAGCAACCGTATCGGAGGAGGCCGTAACGTCCTCGTCTTCGGTGAACGGGGAACTACCAGTCCCGATTTCTTTTGGCAACAGGGGGCAGCGGTTTTTTTTCATTTTTCTTGTCGGCTTCACCGCTGGACTCAAGGGTGAAGCCGAGGCGGGAAAGGGGCAATCAGGGTCTGGAAGGCTCAAGACCCGCGTCCCGGCAGGTTTGCGGTGCGTTCACCGGGTTACAGCGCGCGACCAGTCCGGGGCCGAATCTTACCGCGTAACCATGCCATGGCGCCGGTTCGAAGCCCGGATAATCCGTGCTGATCAGATGCGCGCCCGAGGAGAAAGCGACATCGCGACGCGTGAGATCGTTCCTGCGCGCCTCGATCGTATTGGCATCGGCGCGGGTACGCACGAGATAGCCCTGTTTCACAAGATCGGGGATGATGCGGGCGGCAGCAGCATTATCAACAGCCTCGCTGCCATTGCCCTTGGCACCGATAAAGCCCTCATTGATTTCGGTGAACGCGCAATCCGGGTCACCAGGCTTCGCATTGGTAAAAACGATACGGTTGCGCAGGGCAGGGTGGCCTTGCGTGTAGCGTGCGGTGTCATGAGGGCGGTCGAACAGGAAGACAATCTTTCCGCGCGTCTGGGCGAGACTGGGCCAGCCATGTTCATGCACGGCCCTGTCGAGTGTTCCGGCAGAGCCGCGTACCTGATCGGGGGTGACGATTCCGTCGCGTCCGAAAACCGAGACCAGCTCGGCATCGAGTCTGTCATAGGTGGCGGGGGTGAAGACTTCGGGCGTAGTGAAATCGAGCTTGCCACCGCCGAAGGGAATTTCCTGCTTGGTTTCGAGGTCGATAAAGACTGGCACATGATCAGGATGCGCATCCGACCACGCCTTGATTTCGGCCAGACAGACCCGGAGCGGCTGGCAGTTCGACCGCTGATCGATATCGACGATATGCATGACCTTGAAATCGTTACCCTGCATCGCCTGCGGCGGTGTCGGGTCGCGATCGGGGGTAATACCGGCCTTGCGCTCCCATTCCGGGCCTTTGGGATGGGCATAACGCCCCCCCTCGCTATCGGCGTAGATGTCGATTTCGAGCTGTCGCACCCCGTGATCGAGCTGCGCCGTCAGCGTGTCGTGACGATAGTCGAGCGCGACAGCCGCCTGGGGAGAGAGCTTGGTCAGCCATTTCAAGGTGGCGGGCGATATATCGCGCCTGTAGCTATTATGCGTGCCTATGACCTGTATCTGATTAAGCTGGACCGTGTCGTCCATCGTTTCGGCATGGGCGGAGGCCAGCAACGTGGCAAGAAGGGTCAGGGGCAAGGCAGAACGAAAGCGCATCGACATATCCTGAAAGCGGGATGTGAGGCGTCGATAAGGCCATGATGACTCGACGCTGAATAGCGCCGAGAGGCGTGTCATGAAATCTTCATGGGACCTACAAAAACCTTCCATGAATAATTCATGGTAGAGAACGATTTTCCTAGAACGAAAGAGAACTTTTCCTGTCGCATTTCCTCCGGTGATGACGGAAATATTATGGAAATTTGGATTCATACCATGCGGGCATGTGTAGCAGCGTAATTCAGGCAGACCGCCATTACGCCAGAAATTCCTTGCGAACCCAATCGATCACGGCTCTGCGCTGCGACCCCTGCTCGGTCGGGGCATTGCTGGCCCAGAGAGAAAGATGCGGAAGATTGGCAAAGCCGATTTCCGTGTCATTGACGCGACAGGTCCCGATGCGTGCTTTCCATCTTGCATGATGCGCCTCTCGTTCATCCCGTATCCTGACGTCGAAAGCTTCCTTGAAAAAGTCGCAACAGCCGTGGGTCAGTATTAGACGGGGCTGCACGGCCTGGATGAAGCGTTCATGAGTGGGCTTGCAACGGCTGATGGCGTGTCTGAAACCACTATGCGCGCGGATGTTCCTGGATCGCGTAAATACCAGATTAGTAGCCGGGACTGACCTCGTATCAAGACCTAACTTTCCGAAAATGCCTCTGACCCGGCGCTGTAAAGGCGCCATGCCACGTTCGTATTGCCCGGGCCAGTCACCCCAGATGTCGTCACAGAAGGCATTTCTGCCATTACGTATTTCAGCGAGTGAGTGACGCAATGTCCGTTCCGCGTTGTTCTGTGGGCTGCCTCCGGGATTAAGTCCCAGAAAATAGACTGGGCCTGGGGCGAGGGTCGTAACGGAAGAATACAGTATCGAGCCGGAATGATCGAGAAACTGCCTTCCGTCCTCCAGTAACTGACCGGCCAGAAAAATTTCCGCTTCGCTCAATACGTCCAGGGGAGAAGTCACAGGCTGGCCCTTTCATCCTTCGATCATGTCGTGGCACGCTAGGTGTGTCGAGAGCGAGATTGAGGGGGCCGCCTCGACTCGCGCAAGGTATTGGAAGATGGGGACATCATTAGGTGATCGAAGTTCAGGTTGATGATCTTTCGGGTGACGAAACACGGGCTTTACTGGCGCTCCATCTGGTAGGCATGGCCGAGAATTCACCTATTGCCAGTCGTTTTGCGCTCGATCTTTCCGGGTTGCAGAAGCCTGAAGTGACGGTCTGGTCGGCGCAGATCGATGGGCGTATTGCAGCGATCGGTGCCCTCAAAACGCTGGATGCGGGTGCGGGCGAGGTGAAGTCCATGCGCACACACCCCGATTTTTTGCGGCAAGGTGCTGCGGCCGCGATTCTCGCGATCATGATCGCCACTGCGCGGGAGCGCGGGTTGAAACGACTCAGTCTGGAAACTGGCACCGCATCGGCCTTCGATTCAGCCATCGCACTTTATCGCAAGCACGGCTTTATCAGTGGGCCGCCTTTCAGCACCTATCAGGCGAGCGCGTTCAACCAGTTTTTCCACCTCACTCTCTGAAAGCGGGAGTCTTGGGGGCTTCTACGCTTTTCTGGGGTTCGGAGCGGTGCCCTGAATGAAGCCTTACCGCCCGATCATGATCTCGATCAGATTGGCGTGTCCACTCGCGATCCCGGCCTCGATGGCAGGGGCGATATCCCGCGCACGAGTCAAGCGACGAGCCGGGACACCCATCGAGGTAGCAAGAGCCTGATAGTCGATGGTCGGATTGACGAGATCCATCGCGATGAAGCGCCCGGTCTGGGCGGCAGTGTAATTTTCCTGACCACGCATGAAGTTCTTGAGCACGTTATATTCGCAATTATTCATCACGACGAAGGTAACTGGCAGTTTCTCATGGGCGGCGGTCCAGAGCGCTTGCGGCGAGTAAAGCGCTGCGCCATCGCCAACCAGACACACGACCGGCTCGCGCTTGAGGCCGAGCGAGCAGCCTATCGCGGCGGGCATGCCCCAGCCAAGAGCGCCCCCGCGCAGGAAGGAATATTGGGTGGGGTCATCGCTATCGAGAAAACTGCGCACAAAACCTGATGTGGCAATGGCCTCATCGACGATTGGGGTATGCGGCCCAATGGCACGTATTGCCTCGCGGGCGGCAAGAACGGGAGGAATGCGTTCGGCATCGAAGCCTGCATCGGCCCGGGCATGCAGAGCGCGGCGTTCTTCCTGTCTTCTGGTCTGGGCGACGTTTCTGAGCGCAGTGTAGCGAGAGGTATTCTCGGCAGTTGCTGCTGAGAGGAGAAGCAGTAGCGCGGCAAGTGAGGGTTTGAGTGCGCCACAGCTTGAAAGAAGGGTGGGATAGGTGCGCCCCAGATCTGTCATATCGGAAGAAAGCTGATACACCGCGCAGCCTTCAGGCACGGCAGAGCCTTCTGTATAAAGAATGGTGATGAGCGATTTGCCACCAATGGCAAAAATGGCATCGTAATCCGACAAAATCTTGGCAATGCCTCGCGCCGTGGTTGGCAGATTGCCGCGCCAGAGCGGATGCGCGGTGGGGAAAGGCACGCGAGACGGCCAGGAGGAGCCATAGACTGGAGCGCCGAGAATTTCTGCCACGGCAACGGCTTCTGATGCCGCTTTGCTGGCATGGATTTCGTCACCGGCAATCAAAGCCAGGCGTCCCGGCGCGATGGCAGAGAGTGCGTGCGCCAGTTCGGACAGGCCGCCGGCGGTCGAAGCGCGATTGATGTGTGAGGGGGCGCCGCTGCCGACCGTGCTCATCTCTTCCATGATATCCATCGGCAAGGAAAGGAAGACCGGGCCGGACGGTGCAGCGTCGGCATCGTGAAAGGCGCGTCGCACGAGGGTCGGGAGCTGATCGACCGAGGCGACTTCCTTGCCCCATTTCACGGCAGGTTCCGCAATTTTGAGCAGATCGCCGAAAAGCAGCGGATCGGTGACGGCGTGCCGCAGATCCTGTTGCCCAGCGGTTACGACGAGTGGCGTTTGTGACACATGAGCGTTGAGCAGATTGCCCATGCCATGGCCCAGGCCGCCCGCCGTATGCAGGTTGAGAAAGCCGGGGCGTCCTGATGATTGTGCATACCCATCGGCCATGGCGACGGCGCTGGCTTCCTGAAGCGCCAGAATATAGCGGATATCGGGCTTGCGCAGAAGGCTGTCCATCAAGGGCAGCTCAGTCGTGCCGGGATTGCCGAAAATATATTCCACTTTCTCGCTGGCAAGGATTTCCAGCAGGATATCGGCGCCGCTGCGGGCGTTGAGCGTGCTGGTTGCGGCAAGGCTTGCTGTCATGGATCTCGATCCTGGGGAAAGACGCGAAAATCAGCTCGCCAGCCGAAAAGGCAGCGATCGGATGACCAGACGATATCACGCGCAATTCTGATAAAAATTGCGTTTTTCAATGTATGAAAGGTATTAAAATGAAAAATCCATTCTCATTAATGGCATAATGGAGCATAAAAATTGCTTGAAGAACTTGATGCTATCGACCGGCGCCTGCTGGTTCTGCTGCAACAGGATGCCTCGCGTTCCACAGCCGATCTGGCCGATCTGGTTGGTCTTTCCCAGGCGCCCTGCTGGCGGCGGATCCAGCGTCTGAAAGATGCAGGCATTCTGCAAAAACAGGTCTATCTGGTTGATCGGCGCAAGATCGGGCTAAACGCCCAGCTCTATGCGCTGGTCAAGCTGACGGCACATGCGCGCGGCAATCTCGCCGCTTTCGAGGAAGCGATACGCGATTTTCCCGAGGTGCAGGATTGTTATGTGCTTCTGGGGTCGACGGATTTCATTCTGCGCATCGTAACGCGCGATATCGAATCCTATGAGCAGTTCTTCCTGAAAAGACTGGCAAGCGTGCCCGGCATTCAGGAGGTCAATTCGATGGTGGCGCTTTCGGAAATCAAGCACACGCTGGAGTTGCCGATAGAGCGCCTGACCTCCTGAAAAACGGTATCAAAGGGGCCAATGCCCCTTTGCAGAAGTCAGGTCATCCCTCTGTCGGGCCTTACCAGCAGCAGAAGCCACCATCGACCAGCAGATCGACGCCCGTGCAGAAAGACGCAGCGCGGGAAGAAAGGAAAATAGCCGGTCCGACCATTTCGCGCGGCAGGGCGATGCGGTTCATGGGAGTGTCGTTTTCGAACACTTTCACGCGCTCGGCCCATTCGGGGCGGGTATTCATGGGGGTGGCTGTATAGCCGGGGCTGATGGTGTTCACGCGCACGCCACGCGTGGCCCATTCCATGGCCAGGCTCTTGCTGAGATGGATCACGGCAGCTTTCGAGGCGTTGTAATGCGCCTGCATGAGCCCACGATTGACGATCAAGCCCGACATCGAGGCGATGTTGACGATCGACCCGCGGCCATTGGCGAGCATGGCGCGACCCTCAGCCTGAGACGAGAGAAACACGCCAGTGGTGTTGATATCGAGCACACGCTGCCACTGATCGCGGCTCATTTCCTCCGCCGGGGCCGCATTGGCGATGCCTGCAGCATTGACGGCGACAGAAAGCAGGCCCAGCCCGGTCTGGGTGGCGGCAATCGCATCTGCGAGGCTCACCTCATCCGTGGCGTCGCCCGTGCAGATCACAACAGAGCGCTTGAGCTCGCGAATACGGTCAGCGGTTTCATCGAGTCCCTTGCGTGAACCGGGCAGGTCGAAACAGGCCACCGAGGCCCCTGCTTCTGCAAGACCGATGGCAATCTGCTGGCCAATCCCGCTGCCAGCGCCGGTTACGAAAGCGATGTCGCCCGAGAGGTCGAAAAGATCCATGAGGGTAATCCAGTGTCCCAGTGGCAGGAAAGAGGGCAGCCTTTGTGAGCCGCCCTAAAAGCAGAAAGATCAGACGGTCTTGCGGCTTTTGATGCGGGTCAGAACCGCCTCGGCGCGGGTCACGACATTGTCGACAGTGAAGCCGAAATGACGGAACAGATCCTGCGCAGGGCCCGATTCACCAAAGCCGGTCATGCCCACCACATCGCCATCGAGTCCGACATAACGAGCCCAATAGAGAGTGCTGGCGGCTTCAATGGCCAGGCGTGCCCTTACGGCATCGGGAAGCACACTTTCACGATAGGCGGTATCCTGCGTATCGAATGTTTCGGGCGAGGGGAGCGAAACCACACGGACGGCCACGCCCCTGGCGCGCAGGGCCTCGGCGGAGTCGAGTGCCAGGGTCATTTCAGAGCCCGTGGCAATCACGATCAGATCGGGTGTGCCGGTGCTGTCTGAAAGCACATAGCCGCCGCGCCAGGCGTCATGCAGCTGCGCCTCGCTGCGTTCGTGCTGTTTCAGCGGCAGGCGGGAAAGGGAGAACGCTGTCGGCCCATCGAGACGCTCGAGCGCGCTGACCCAGGCGATGGCGGCTTCGACCTGATCGCAGGGGCGCCAGGTCACCATGTTCGGCGTCTGGCGTAGGCTGGCCAGCTGTTCCACAGGCTGATGTGTCGGCCCATCTTCACCCAGACCGATGGAATCATGCGTATAGACCAGGATCTGACGCTGTTTCATCAGAGCGGCCATGCGCACGGCATTGCGCGCATATTCCATGAACATCAGGAACGTCGCGGTATAGGGAATGAGCCCGCCATGAAGCGCGATGCCATTGGCCATGGCGACCATGCCGAATTCGCGCACCCCGTAATCGACGTAATTGCCAGCCGGGTCGAAACAGACGGAAGAGGAGCCCGACCAGCGCGTGAGACAGCTAGGGGTAATGTCGGCGCATCCGCCGAACATTTCGGGCAGATGCGGGGCGAATGCTTCGATGGCGTTCTGCGAGGCCCTGCGTGAAGGGATGTCCTTCGGCGCCTCCTGAAGGCTGCGCACGAAGTCGCGCGACACGCTTTGCCAGTTTGCAGGGAAGCCGCTGTTCTGGCGACGCGTAAATTCGGCGGCGAGTTCGGGATGGGCCGCTTCATAGCGGGCGAAAAGCATGTTCCAGGCTTCTTCCGCTTCGCGACCGGCGGGGCGGTGATCCCAGTCACGATAGATCGCTTCAGGGATGTCGAAAGCGGGATGCGTCCAGTCGAGGCGCGTGCGTATTTTTGCGATCTCATCGGCTGGCAGAACACCGCCATGCACCTTGTGTGTGCCGGCATAGCCTTCCGAGCAGCCCTGACCGATGGTGGTGCGGCAGATGATCAGGCTCGGGCGTGCGGTTTCGGCACGTGCTTGGGTCAATGCAGCGAGAACGGCCTCCGGGTCGTGACCGTCGATCTCGCCGATAACCTGCCAGTCATAGGCCTCGAAGCGCTTGCGCGTGTCGTCCGTATAGACACCGTCGATCGGCCCGTCATTGGTGACCATGTTGCGGTCATAGATCGTGATCAGTTTGCCCAGACCCAGCGTGCCGGCGAGGGCACAGGCCTCGTGTGAGATGCCCTCCATCAGGCAGCCTTCGCCGACATAGGCATAGGTGTGATGATCGACGATCGGCAGGTCCGGGCGGTTAAACTGTGCGGCCAGTGTTTTCTCGGCGAGCGCCATACCGACCGCATTGGCGATTCCCTGGCCAAGCGGGCCAGTCGTGGTCTCTATGCCTGGCGCATAGCCGAATTCCGGGTGACCGGGGGTTTTGGAATGGAGCTGACGGAACTGCTTGATATCGTCGATGCTCAGAGCGAAGCCCGACAGATGCAGCAGCGCATAGAGCAGCATCGAGCCATGGCCGTTTGAGTAGACGAAGCGATCGCGATTGCACCAGTCCGGATTGACGGGGTTGTAGCGCATCACATCGCGCCAGAGCACTTCAGAGATATCGGCCATGCCCATCGGCGTGCCCGGATGGCCCGACTGCGCCTTGAAGATGGCATCGATTGCGAGAATGCGAATGGCATTGGCGCGCTGGGTACGTGTGGTCATGGAAAGACCCTTCTCTGGTCCCGACGGGGGCGGGTAGTGGATGTTAGAATTCTGAATGAAATGATATGTATTAAACTCTGTTCATGATCGTGGTTTGACAGAAAGATAAAGCGACCTGTTTCGAATTTCGAGAAAGATCCCGATCTCTTCTTTGGTTTTCAACTAAGACTCAAATATGTCCTTCGTCAGGGATGGATAAATCATAAAATCGTGATAAATTGTCTTTCATTATATTTGCCATAGGAAAGCCGAAGAGACGCAATTTATAATAACAGAATAAAATTTCATTCAAAATTTTGTCATTTATGGTGGTTTCATCGCTAAAAGTTCATGCATTGTTCATGTATGAACCCATTAAAAAACATTTATCATACCAAAACTTTCAGGGTGAATGTCTCATACGAACATATGGTCTGGTATCTATAACTCTTTTTTGTGATTTGCCGCACCCATCCAACCCGCGCAAAGGAGACAGGCCAGGCACGCTGCCCAGCAGCTAGAGGCCTTTTGTAAGACTCAGGAGACACACGATGGCAGGCGGGACATTCGTCGGGGGGGCACGGTCTGCGACCGGCACTCTGCAAGACATCGAACCAAAAACGGCTTTCGAACGCTTCGTTTCATGGGCGGGGATTCCGCCGGTCATGATCTGGGGTTTCGTCGGAACACTGCTCTTCATGATCGGCGACGGCGTCGAGAGCGGCTATCTCTCGCCCTATCTCGTTTCGCTTGGTTTTCAGGAACACGATGTCGCCGGCCTCTTTACGATCTACGGTCTGACCGCCGCCATTTCCGCCTGGGCTTCCGGTGCGCTCTCCGAGATGTGGGGCAGCCGCACCGTGATGCTCATCGGCCTGGCTATCTGGATCGTCTTCCAGATCGGATTTCTCGGCTTCGCCCTGCCGTCCAAATCCTGGACACTGATCACGCTGTTCTACGGCCTGCGCGGGTTTGGTTATCCGCTTTTCGCGTTCGGCTTTCTTGTCTGGGTTGTCAGCACGGCTCCCGTACAGAAGCTCGGCTCAGCGGTCGGCTGGTTCTGGTTCTGCTTCACGGCCGGTCTGCCGACGATGGGCACCACCATTGCAGGTATTCTTCTTCCCATTATCGGTGGCTATGCCACGCTATGGGCTGCCCTCAGTTTCGTTATTTTTGGCGGTGGTCTGGCTCTGCTCGGCATGCAGCGCGTACCCCGCGTCGAAGCCAGCGGTAAAGGGGCGATGAAGACGCTGTTCATGTCGCTCGCCATAGGCTGGCAGCGCCCGAAGGTCGGTATCGGCTGCTTGGTTCGTGCCATCAACACCTCTGCCGAATTCGGCTTCCTGGTGTTCATGCCGCTCTATTTCACCCATACGCTGCATTTTACCATGGGTCAGTGGCTGGCAGTGCTGCAGGCGATCTTCATCAGCAACATCTTCTTCAACCTGTTCCTCGGTATCATCAGTGATAAGCTGAGCTGGCGCTACACGACCATGATCATGGGCGGCGTTGGGTCAACGCTGAGCACCATGGCGCTGTATTTCGCGCCGACCCTGCTCGGCCCTGATCATCTGATCATCGTCATGGTTGCCGGTGCCTTCTACGGTATGACTCTGGCTGGCTACGTCCCGCTCTCGGCCCTGATGCCCTATCTGGCTCCCGAGAACAAAGCTGCTGCCATGTCGTTGCTGAATCTCGGTGCAGGCGCCAGCGTCTGGATCGGCCCGGCCATTGTCTACATCTTCGAGCCCTCTTTCGGTGTGCTCGGCGTGATGATCGTCTACTCCATCATCTACTTCATCAGCGCGATCCTGACCTATTTCCTCAAGCTCGACCCGGAGGTGGAAGCCCATCTTCATGCCACCCGAGCTTCGGCCAAGGGGCTCGCTCACTAAACCCTCTTTCGGCTTCAAGAGATCATCTGAAAGGCGGGGTTCAGGCCCCGCCTTTTTTGATTCGACTCTCTCGCCCCTCCCCCGGAATGTCGGCAAAAAATATTACTGAACCGGATGGTGGTTTCTTTAACGCAACGTTATTTCGTCCTTGCCTTTGCCGGAGCTTCCCTTGAGGGAAATAACCTAAAATACTGATTAGTCTGAATAAATTCTACAAAGAGACCTTGGAGGGTAGTGTGACATTGTTGCACAACCGTAGCCAAACTATGTAATAAAAACGTAACCTGGCTTGCGGGGGTTAACGAAGTGCCGTTACGAAATAGGAATGTTGTGACGATATTTGTCGCAAAATAACCCATTTTGACGGAATGCCTTATGACGCCGCTCAATCGAGAGACGAATAACGCCGCAGCGTTCTGCGGCACGGTTGCCCCGTCAAGCCGACGGAAACGAGGCCTCGCCAACGGATTGATGGGAGCGACGGCCTGTATCGCCCTGTTGCATTTCGCAAGTGAGGCTCAGGCACAAACTGTTTCATCGCCTGAAACATCGACAATTCGCGCCAATGCTGCCAAAAGCCCGGCCAAATCGACGGTCAAGACGACCACCAGCCGCTCCATGCGTGCGAAAGCGGTTTCGGCTCCCGTGTCGACCACCGGTGCGTCTGCGCCTTCAGCAGGTGCCGAGACCATCATGGTGACGGGTTCGCTGTTTCGCGATCCGAACACCACCAGCGCCTCGCCAATCACGCATATCACCATGAAGGATATGCAGCAGCGTGGCATCAAGACCGTCACCGATGCCCTTCAGCTTCTGTCATCCAACGGTGCAGGCAATTTGACCAATGCCTGGTCGGCAGGCGGCGGTTTTGCGGCCGGTGCCTCTGCGCCTTCACTTCGTGGCCTTAGCACGGACTCGACACTCGTTCTGATGGACGGCCAGCGTCTGTCTTATTACCCGTTGGCGGATGACGGCGAGCGTAATTTCGTCGATACCAACTGGATGCCGCAATCGATCATGCAGAGCGTCGACGTGCTGCAGGATGGCGGTTCGGCCACCTATGGCGCCGATGCCGTGGCTGGCGTGGTCAATATGATTACCCGTAAGGAGATCAAGGGTTTCGAAGGCAATGCCGAGGGCGGTTTGACGCAGCGCGGCGATGCAGGCCATCAGCGTCTTTACGCCACCTGGGGTCATGGTGACCTGCATAAGGACGGCTACAACTTCTATATCAACTCGGAATATCAGCAGGACGACCCGCTCTATTACCGCCAGTTGAACGCGCCTTATAATAATGGGGATCTGACCGGCATTGGCGGCGGCAACGGCAATGGCAACATCGTTTCTGATGGCGCGATCACCAATTTCTCGCCTTCCACAACGGCTATTGTTCGCCCGGTGACGGGCACGGGGACGAGCGCAGGTCCCTGGCAGCTTTTGAACCAGCAGGCGGGATGCCGCACCGGCACCGACGGTCTGGTGACCGGCACGGTTGCGGGCACGACTGGCACGAGCCAGGCCTGCTCGTGGAATACGCAAAAATATGCCCAGCTGGCGCCCGACCTGCGTCGCGTCAATGCTACCGTGCATTTCACGGCCAATGTCACCGAGCGTTCACAGCTGACGGCCATGTTTACCTGGTCGCAGGCACGGTCGATCAGCACCGGCACCCCCGCTTCCACTTATGGCGGCTCGTCCTACAGCCAGGCCAAGCTGGCCACGGCGCAGAACACCTATCTGCCGGTCTATCTGGCCGATGGCTCGCTCAACCCGAATAATCCGTATGCGGCGCTCGGCGAGCAGGCTCAGGTCAATTATCGCTTCGGCGATCTGCTGCCAACGACCACCGATACCAGCCAGAATTTCCGTGGCTCAGTGCGCTATAATGGCTGGCATCCTTCGCGCTGGGGTTCGGACTGGAATTACGACGTCAATTTCGTCGGTATGAACACGCTGCTGAACCAGACGATTACGGGCGTCCCCACGATTGCCGGCATTCAGAACGCCATCACCAGCGGCAGCTATAACTTCGTCGACCCGTCGCTCAATTCGCAATCGGTGCTCAATTCGATTGCACCTCGTAATGTGATCAATGCGCGTACGCAGGAATATTCGGGTGAGGCGACCCTCAGCAAGGGCCTGTTCCGTCTGCCGGGCGGTATGGCCAAGCTCGCGATCGGCGGTAATATTCGCTACGAAGCGCTGAACGATCCAAACGCCAATCCGCTCGATACGCTTAACCCTGCAAACCAGTATACAGGCATCATCAATCCGGTGAATGCGCAGGGCAGCCGTTGGGTCGAATCAGGATTCTTTGAGGCCAACGCGCCGATCGTCAAAATGCTTACGGCCGATGCATCGGGGCGTTACGACCATTATTCCGAAGGCTTCAGCCATTTCTCACCGAAATTCGGTGTTCAGTTCAAGCCAACCGAGAAGCTGACCCTACGTGGGACATTTGCCAAGGGCTTCCGTGTGCCGAGCTTTGCAGAAACTGGCGGGTCGAATGTCGGTTACACGACCTACACGCCCAATAATGCCAATTTCGTCAGCCAGCATCTCAACGCCAACGGCACGCCCAATAACTACGCGCAGAACTACTACATCGGCTCGAACACAGCCGGTAACCCTAATCTGCGGCCTGAAACCGCGACCAATTTCTCTGGCGGCCCTATTTTCCGCCCGACGCGCTGGCTGACCCTGAGCGCCGATTATTATTACATTCGGAAAAACCACTATATCGCGCCAAACCCGGTCGGTACGACGAACGTGGCCAATGCCTATCTCGCGGGTGAAGCCCTGCCGACAGGCGTGACGGTCACCCCGGATATCGCCGATCCGCAGAACCCTGGCGGCCAGCTCCGTCCGGGCATCATCAATCTGGGCTATGTCAACACGAACAAGCTCGTAACGGACGGCTTCGATCTGTCTTTCGAAGCCAATACCCAGCTTCCCGGCGTGTTCCGTGAAGTTCATTGGTACAGCAAGGGCACCGCCACCTTCGTACGTCGCATGAACCTGACCAATCCCGATGGTTCGGTTTATCGCTTTGCCGGAACGCTTGGCCCCTATGGTGCCGTGTCGGCCTCAGGTACGCCCCGCTGGCGCGCCAACTGGTCCAACACGCTTTCATGGCGCAAGCTGGCTGTGACGCCGACAGTTTATTACACCAGCGGCTATCGCACGACGGCAGAAGACCAGACGGGTTCGAATACGGCGGGCAATTGTGCCGATGCCCTTACCTCGAGCAGCTTTGTCCCGAGCGGGCAGTGCAAGGTCAAGGCTTTCTGGGATGTCGATCTGACGGTGAACTACCAGTTCAACCGCCGCTGGAGCGCGTATGCCAATGTCTACAACCTGCTCGGCTTCAAATCGCCCTACGATTTCGGCACCTATGGTGGGTATCTCTACAACTCTTCCTGGTCGCAGAACGGTGTCGTTCTCCGCTCCTTCCAGTTCGGTGTGAAGGTCGTTCTTTGATCCTCAAGAACGTCTGAAACGAAAAACCCTCCGGGCTTGGCGGCCCGGAGGGTTTTTTTATGTCTTTGCTTTGTGCGGGAGATGTGGCGGGTCAGGCTGAGTGATATGCACGAATTTTAAATGGGGTCGATTAATGCAGACTCGATCAACCAGAGGATGGGTGGCCGTAATTCCGCTCCTACACCCGTAGGAATATAGAATGCGCCAGCCTCAGTGTCTGTAATCGGGCTGTTCCCGGTCGAGTTTGCGGCGCAGCGCCTTCCAGATCATCCGACCCTGGTCGAGATCGGTCTCGAACTGCGCGCGCGCGCGCAGCACTTCGGCCTCGCTGGGGCAATGGAGCTTTGCCCCGGTCGATTGCGCGGCCAGCTGCACACGGCAGGCCTGTTCCAGATAATACATGCGATAAAAGGCCTGAGCCACCGTGCTGCCTATAGTCAGCAGCCCGTGATTTTGCAGGATCAGCCCCATATGATCGCCCAGATCGCGCACCAGACGTTCGCGCTCGCTCAGATTGTCGTCCGCCGCGATGCCCTCATAGGGGTGAAAGCCGATACGCCCGTAGAACTCCATATTGATCTGGTTCAGCGGCAGGATTCCGTTTTCCTGTGCGGCGATGGCCATGCCTGCCAGCGTATGGCTGTGCATCACGCATTCGGCCTCGGGATGGGCACGATGCACGGCAGAATGGATGACAAACCCCGCCGGATTAACTGGCCAGCTCGTTTCCTGCTGCGGATGGCCGTCTGAATCGACTACGACCAGAGAACTCGCCGTGATTTCCTCGAAAAGCAGCCCGTACGGATTGACCAGAAAACGATGCCCTTCTCCCGGCAGGCGCACGGAGAGATGGGTATAGACCATGTCGGTCAGATCGAATTGCGCATAGAGGCGATAGGCGGCCGCCAGTTCCTCGCGCAGTTCCTGTTCTGTCTGAGCGGTCACGGTGTTACCCCCGTCTTGCTGAAATGGCCGAATGTATTGGTGCGGCGCGTGCCCTCTGGCAGGGCAATCTCGCCGCGCTCGCGTTTGGCAATGAGATAGGAATAGGTCTGCATGGCCTGAGCCCACATATGATCGCCGATTTTTACGGCCTCATAAGCCGTATCGCCTTTCTCGAAGGCAGGCAGGGGGCGGATTTCGTGATGATAATCGCAGGCGTAGAAGAGCGGAAAGGAATACCGCTCCTCCTTCACACTGCGCACGCGATGGGCTGTCGCCACGAAAGCACCTGCCGTCATCATCTCAAGCATATCGCCAATATTGACGACGAACGTGCCGGGAACAGGCGGCGCATCGATCCAGTCACCCTTGCCGTTCAGCACTTCCAGACCGGGCTTGTCGGCCAGAAGAATGGTGAAGCACTCATAATCCGTATGAGCGCCGATGCCTGGCGCATCCTGCGCCTCGCCGTCATAGGGGTAATGGATCATGCGCAGTTTCGACGGGGGAAATTGCGCCACGTCATCGAAAGCGTGTTCGTCGAGCCCGAGAGCGAGGGCAAAACCGCGAAACAGAACGCGCCCCAGATCGAACACGGCGGCATAATAAGCGCTGGCGCGCTCGCGAAAGTCGGGGATTTCCGGCCAGTCATTCGGCCCCAGAAGCGGCGTTCCCGCCTGAACCAGCGGATTATCGGCGGGCACCTCGAAGCCGATATCGAAGGCCTCCTTATGGTCCGGCCGGGATTTGTTGTAGATCTCCTCGCCTTCCGGCACGAAGCCCTTATGAGAGGCTGACGCGCCGATATAGCGCTCCATTTTTTTCTCGAAGGGCTGGGCAAAGAAATCCTTCGCCGCCTGACGCACACTCTCTATCAGCTCGGGTGCCACGCGATGGCCGGCAATATAGAAAAATCCTATCTTACCGGCGGCGTGCTGCAGGGAATCGGCCACTTTCTGACGCTCGGCCTTGTCTTCGGCATACAGCCCGGCGATGTCGATCACCGGAATGGACGTGAACGTCTCTTCTGTCATGTCAGAAACTCCTCGTTGGAAATGAGGCAGGGAAGCATCCTGCGAAAGACCTGCGTTGTGCGTCGAGCAACCAGCGATTCATTTCGTGTCGGTCGGCAATGGGCAGGTTGGTGAAGGGCAGGCTCTGTGTATAGCCATCAGGCCCGCATTCCGGCGTCAGCGTGGTGCGTGCATAGCCGCGTCGCGCCTGATCCTGCCAGATGGCGCACCAGAAATCCTGATGAAAGCGCAGCGCGGCTGCATGTTCGGGCGCGCCGGGATGCGAAACCTGCGGCCCCTGATCATAGCCTATACGCGCCTGGATATGATGGACGCGGGCAATGAACGCGCTGAAATCGTCGCAGGGATCGTCGAGCAGACGCTCGCAGCCGACCACCCAATGGCTGATATCGGCAGTGAATAGGGCATCGGGAAGTTGCGCCACGACGTCGAGTGTTATCCAGGGCGTGGCGCAGATTCGTGCGCGATGCGTCTCGAAGCTGAGCGTCACCCCGTGCTTCTGGCCCAGCGTTAACGCGTGGGAAATGAAGTCGACTTGCTTCGCGGCACTCCAGCGGTCGTTGCCGCCCAAAACGTTGACGAAGCGCGGGGCGAGCGTTGTCGCTCTTATGAGAGCCGCTTCCAGATCGGCCAGATGGTCTTGCAGCGAGGCGTCCTGACGCGGCGTCACCCCGCCGCCTGTCAGGGCAATGGCGATATACGGCACCCCTGTGCTGGCCAGCGCGTCGCGGCAGGCAGCAAGAGAGTCCGGCCCCGGAATGCGGCCCTCGATACCGTCGAACCCTTCTGCACGGGCTTCGGCGATGCTGTCGGCCCAGGGGCGGGCATCGCCCCAGAGCGTGCGATAGGTCTCAAGATGCATCGCGGCGCCGTCAGAAATTATAGCGCAGGTCGCAGCCGACCCAGCGCGGGGTTTGCAGGAACTGCACGCGTGAATTATCCGATCCGGTGAAGGAATAGGTGTTGCCGTGCTTGTTGAGCATGTTGTCGACATAGACAGCGGCTGTCCATTTGCCGGTTTTCGGCCCGACCTCCATACGCATGCCAAAAGAGCTGATCTTGTCGGTCACGCCATTGGGGTCACCCAGCGCCACCAGCATGTTGTCTTTCCATGTGTAGCTGGTCTGGAGCGTCAGGCGATAGGCGCGTGGAAGATCGACGCCGTAGCGGGCAACGGCATTCCATGAAAAGCGCGGCGCGAAGGGCAGCACCGAATGCGCGCTGACGGTGGAGAGCAGTGGCAGGCCGCCGATATCGTTGACCGGGCTGATATTCTGCGCATCGAGATAGGCAAAGGAGCCGCGCAGATCGAGATTGGGGATCAGATCATGCAGGGTGCTCGACAGTTCTCCGCCACGAGTACGCGCGCGTGGAATGGGGCCAAGGCTGAGCGAGGTGATATTCATTGGCATTTCTGCGACGAAAAGCGTCTGGCGGTTATGATATTCGTAATCGAACAGCGCGCCTTCGATCTGCACATGATTATGCAAAAGGCTCGTCTTGGCGCCGATTTCATAGGCGATCATGTTCTCGGGGCGCACGTAATCCAGCGCCTGAGGTGCCGAGACAGGGGCGGCGAAATAGGCGCCCGCTTTATAGCCGTTGGAAATCGTGCCATAAACCAGCGTGCCGGGCACGATCGTATAGCGCAGCCCCACGCGTCCGGTCAGGCGCGCATAGGAATGGGTGGTGTCGAGGCGCGACAGATAGGCACCCTTGCTTGTCAGCGCGCCGGCATCGTCGATCGTGCCGCCATTGAAGCCGCGATCATCCCACGAGAAACGTCCCGAGGCGATGAAGTCGAGGTTTTTGAGAACATTCGTGACCGTGCTGAGATAGAGCCCGGTCGAGACATTCTGCTGCACGAAGCGATCGGTCAGATTGCCGTTGGGCACGCCGAGCAGAAAGGAACGATAGCTCGTATAGGCGCCGTTGATCTTGTCCCAGGATTCATAGACGCCGACAGTGACATGAAAGCGTTTCGCCAGATCCATTTTCAGATGCATGTCATGCGACTGGGCGAGCGAGGTGTCGTTCCAGTGATAATCGCCGACGCTTATCGATTCGCCATCGTAATTGTCGTAATCGCTGCGACGAAAGGCATCGAAAGCGGTGGTCGAGGCGAATTGCCCCCAGGAGAAATCATGGGTGTAGCTGAGCGAAACGCCTCCACCATTCTCATTGCGGCCCACACGGTCGGTGCCGACATTGACCGCCTTGTAAGAAGCGTCTGGCCCGACACCGACCGTGCCATTGGCAAAGCCGTTCACCGCATCGCCATCGACATCCTGAGGCGACATCGAAATGCCCTTGTCGCGGGTATAATGAATATTGAGCAGCAGGTTCGAGCGGTCATCGATCAGAAACCGCGTGAGATTACGCAGGCCGAGCTGATCCTGCGAGCCATAGCGCTTGTTGGTGTGGATGTCGCGCTGCCAACCATCGCCATTGATATACGAAAAGGCGGTGCGGTTCTGGATCTTGTCGCTGATCGGCACATTGATGGCAGCGCTCGTCGTGTTGGTGCCGTAGCTGCTGTAACCCCAGTTGACGTAGCCGCCGAATTTACTGTCGGGCTTCGTCGTTTCGACATTGATATTGCCGCCAGTGCTGCTGCGACCGTAATCGAAACCCTGCGGCCCCTTCTCGACGCTGACCATCTGGGTGTCGAACATCTGGCCGGTATAGAAAACGGGGTAAGGCGCAAAGACGCCATCCTGATAAATACCGATACCGCCCATATTATTGCCGGTATAATCGTCGAGGCCGATACCGCGTATCGAAAAGACGGGCGTGCTGCCCGAAGTCGCGTTCACGGCTGTCAGCCCTGGCGTGTAGGCGGCGAGGTCTTTCGGGCTGGTGATATGCAGTGCCTGTAGCTCGCGACCTGTCAGGACGTTCACGGTAGCCGCCGTCGTCAGAAAACGCTGGGCACGGGAGCCGGTGACCTGAATGGCTTCGGGGGCGGCATGAACGGGCTTGTGGCGTGTAGCGGCCTTGTGCGTTGCGCCGTGGCGCGCGGGCGGCGTCTGCGTTGCGGCCAGCGCTTCGTTCTGCGTGCCGGGAAGCATCAGCCCTGCGGAAAGCGATAGGGCTGTGCTGGTGAGGCGGAGAAATCCTTTGGGCAGGCGCGTCATCATGAAAAGGACTCCCGTCAGTGGCTTCCTGCTCATTGAGAAGACGAAACGATCTGTCGTTCGATTGGAAAAAACCAAACCTCACTTTGTCAGATCGTTACCCATGATGGATCATCTGATTCAGAAAATGTCGCGCGCGCTCGGTCTGAGGTGCTTTGAAGAAGGCTTCAGGTGGCGCAACTTCAAGGATGACCCCTTTATCCATGAAGACCACGCGATCGGCGATATGGCGGGCAAATCCCATTTCATGGGTCACGCAGATCGTGGTGATACGCCGCTCTGAAAGCGCGTCGATGATGCCGATCACCCCCTTGATGGCCTCGGGGTCGAGAGCCGCTGTCGGCTCGTCGAACAGGATGATATCGGGCGCCATGCATAGGGCGCGCGCAATAGCGACGCGCTGCTGCTGCCCGCCCGAAAGCTGTATCGGATATTTATCGGCCTGCTCGGCAATGCCGACCTGTTCGAGATAGTGGCGGGCAAGGGTTTCGGTCGCGTCGTAATGCGCCTTGCGCACAAGCCTGGGCGCCAGCATGCAGTTTTGCAGCACGGTGAGATGCGGGAAGAGATTATAATTTTGAAACACCATGCCGACTGCGCCACGCAGCAAGGGCAGGCTCGTTTTCTCGTCGATGATTTCGCCATCTATCATCAGAACGCCGCTGTCATGAGGCTCTATGCGATTGAGCGTGCGAATGAGGGTCGATTTGCCTGAGCCTGACGGTCCGAGAACGGCTATTTTCTCGCCATGGCCGATGTCGAGGCTGATCCGATCAAGTGCGAGGAATTCGCCGTAGAATTTGCTCATCTTGCGCAGGCTGAGGGCATAATCGGGGTTGGGCGGCAGGTTATGCAGCATGGCGAGGCCCTCCTGCTTGCGGCATTGTTGGCGTGTTCTTGTCGCTTTTTCTGCCGGCACCGTCGCGGCTGGCCCAGACAAACCGTGTTTCTATGCGTTTTTGCAGATGCAGAAAGGCGAAGACCATGGCCAGATAATAGACGAGGGCGGCGGCATAATATTCGGTGAATTCGAAGCTGCGGGCGACCTGGACCTGCGTAATGAAAAGCAGCTCCTGCAAGGAGATGACCGAGGCCAGAGAGGTGGTTTTCAGCAGCGAGATGAATTCGTTGATCGTGGGCGGCAGGGCCACGCGCAGGGCCTGAGGGAAGATCACATGGCGGTAGATCTGCGCCTGGCTCATGCCCAGCGCCTGCCCGCCTGCCAGTTGCCCAGGGTCGATGGCACTGAGGGCTGCGCGGTTGATTTCGACCTGATAGGCCGATTCATTGATTGAAAGACAGATCCAGGTCGCCAGAAAGGGCGAGAACCAGCTCTCGCGAAAGATCGGAAAAAATTGCGGCAACGCATTCCAGATGAACAGAAGCTGGAGCAGCGTCGGGGCCCCTCGGAATATGGCCACATAGGCCCGCAGAAAAGGATGCCACAGCGAGCGCGGCGCATTGAGTTTGAGGGCGATGGGAATGGAAAGCACGATGGCGGCGGCATGAGAGGCTAGGGCGATGGCCAGCGTCATGCCTGCCCCCTTGAGGAAGGCCATCGAGAAGAGCGCAGAGAAGAAAGTCGTCGTATTGAAGCGCGGGCGTTCCACTGCCACGCCAAGCGCCTTGCGCGCGGCGATGCCGACATTCCATTTCTTTTCAAGCGCCGTTATCTCGCCTTTCTGCCTCAGCGCGTCGAGCGCAGAGGCAAGCAAGGCGCGGTCACTCCCCGCCCGACGCAGATAGAGCGCGAATTCCGTATAGCCCGGCAGTTTCGGGCTGTAGATGACATGCAGTTTTCCACCGAGCTGGGCTTCACGATAGAATAGTTCGACATCCTGACTCAGAAAGTTCTGCACCCGTCCGACCAGAACCTGCTGCACCACCTGATCCTCGCTCGGATATTGCTGCAAGACGATAGGCGGCTTGCCCTGTGCGGTGAGGTCTCGATTGATGTCCTCTATACGTGCGGCGTAGCTCGTGCCCGACTCTACGGCGAGGCTCTGCCCGGCCAGCGCCTCGAAGCTGGTGACGGGCGCGATCCGGGCAGGCGCTACGATCACGGGTGAGGTTTCGAGATAGGAAACCGCGTCGAAGAGACGTTCGCGAGACGCCTGTTTGAGCACGCCGCTGATCACCAGCCCGCACCGCCCGGCGCTGAGGCTCGGAAAGAGCCCTGTAAAATCCATGGTCTCGAATTTGACCGGGACTCGCCAATAGGCGCCCAGAGCCCTTGCGAGAGCGATATCGAACCCGTCCAGCGCCGAGAGATCTGCTCCGTTGACGAAAGTCATGGGGGGCAGGGTCGGATTGGTACAGATCCTGAGCACCCCGCCTTCGATGAAGGAGGGACGTTCTTGCGCTTTGGCGTTTGCGAACGAGAGAAAAAGGGCGATCAGGACCAGAGCTGGAAAAAAGCGCCGCATCAGCATGTCTCTTCGAGAATGGAGCGGAAGGTTTCGGCCATGAGGCCGTTTTCCGGTGTCGGTCGGATCAGGAAGTAGAAATGATTGACCAGATGCAGATCGTTGAAGGCGATATGGCGCAATCGGTCCTGCTGGACCATCTGGGTGACGAACAGCTCCGGCAGAAAACCGATATACATGCCCGACAGGATCAGCAGGGCGCGTGAGTCAATGTTATCGGCCCTGGCGGCAAAATTCATGGAAGGGCGTAGTTCGTCCCATTTCGGAGAAGACGCTGCATCGCTGACGCTGATCATGCGCGCTTCAGCGAGAGAGGCGATATCGATGGTGTCTTCGGGCCTGTCGAAAAGCGCGTGGCGCGCACCGCAATAGAGATTGGAGCGCTCGCTGAACAGGGCGGTGGCCTGCATTTCCGGCTGCTGATGCGGATAGAGCGTGATACCGGCGGTCGCCGTGCCGTTACGCACGGCAAACTCCACATCGCGCGTCGAGGCGGAACGGACATCCATCTCGACCGCAGGATGGCGGCTGGCAAAGATCTGGATCGCGCGCAGCAGCGCGGTTTCGCCATGAAACTGGATATTGTCAGGCAGATAGAGACAGAAACGGCCTGAAAGCGTGCCGCTAACATCGTTGATCCGCTGCTGGAACAGATCGATATCGTTAAAAAGCTTCGTCGTGGCCTCAAGAACGCCCTCGCCCTCACGTGTCAGGGCAAAACCGGCACGCCCACGATGGCAGAGCACCATGCTCAGCCTGTCCTCAAGGGCGGCGATATCGATGCTGATTGAGGATTTGCTTTTGCCCAGCGCCAGCTCTGCAGCCGCGAATCCGCCATGCTGCGCCACGCAGGCAAAGACGCGCAGAAGACGCAGATCGACTTCGGCGATACGCCCCTGAAACCCGCTGGCACGAGGCAGGCGGCGCGGTGTTGGAGCGGGGCGCAGACGGGACAAGGGCAATGATCCTGTTTCAGACAGCATGCGATGATATCCCTCCCCGCGACATGATCAACCGTTTGTATCGTTCTCGATACGCTCGGTGCGGCGTCTGAAGTATGGCGGGCTGTGGCGCGGCTTTTAATTTATGAAACGCCAAACCAAACTCCACCTCATTGTGATTGAGCAATGAGTGCGCCCGGCCTAGCGTCTGGTCCAGCCCGGCAAGGGCGGTGTTGCATCGAAAAGGGAGAAGACGATGACCGTTGAGCGCTGGTTCATCGATAGCGAAACCGGAACCCTGTCGGATGTGCTTCTCTGTCCGCCCGATTTCTATACCTGGAACCCGAGCAACGATATCGCCATTCGCACCCTTGCCAGCGGTGCCCGCCCCGATCCGGCGCTGCTGCGCCAGCAATTCGACGGTCTGGTGTCCCTTCTCGAAGGCGCCGGGGTGCGCTGCCACTTCCTGACCCCTCAGGAAGGGCTGCCTTATCAGGTTTATACGCGCGATTCCTCGCAGACCACACCCTGGGGCACGGTGGTCACGCGTCTCATGCGGCCTGAGCGCCAGCCGGAAGCGCAAGGCATCGAGGCGTTTTATGGCGAGGACGCGATCATTTCCCGTTGCACCGAAGGCTTTGTCGAGGGCGGGGATATCCATATCATCCGCCCCGGCCTTCTGGCTGTGGGTGTGAGCGGCGGGCGTACCACGGTCGAGGGGGCGCAGGCCTTCATGAAGCCGTTCGAGGAGGCGGGCTGGACCTGCCGCATGATCCATTTCCCCGAGCATTTCCTGCATCTCGACGTGATTTTCACCATGGTGACCGATACGCTCGCGATCGGCGTCGTCGATGTGCTGGAAGATGAGGATCTCGCCTGGTTTGAGGCACAAAATATCCGTATCCTGCCCGTGACCTATAAGGAGGCCATGCGCGATATGGGATGCAACGTGCTGGCGCTGGGCGAGGGACGCGTGGTCAGCCCCGCGCATTCAAGGCGTATCAACGCCATGCTGCGCGATCATGGTCTGACCGTGCTCGACACACCGCTCGATCAGTTCTCGCAGGGCGGCGGCAGCATTCACTGCATGACGATGCCCCTCAGGCGTGCCAGTCTGAAACCCTGAGAGCCCCGCTCGGGTACCGGGCTCGTACGTCTTCAGCAACCGGAAAAGGGCAGGCCATGGCACCGCGTCTTATCGTCAGCGCCGATGGCGCAGAGGCTTTCGAAGGCTGGCGCGCATCATTTGCGCGGCATGCGCCCGATATCGCGATTCTCTCCTGGTTCGACCCTGATACGAAACGCGAAGATGCCGATTACGCTCTGGTCTGGGAGTGCTCTGACGACGATCTGCGCGCCATGCACCATCTGCGCGGTATTCTCTGCACGGGGGCCGGGGTCAACCATCTGATTGCCAGTCCCGATTTCCCGCATCATGTAAAGCTCGTGCGTATGGGCGGTGGCGAGACCGGCACCCTCATGGCCGATTATGTGCTCTGGGCATCAATCGGCCTGCTGCGCGATGCCCGGACATGGGCGCTGCAACAAAGCGGGCATGTGTGGGCGCGCAATCTGGTTTCCCGCACGTCTGGCCAGACCCACGTGACCGTTCTGGGCTATGGCCAGATTGGCGCCGTCGTGGCGCAGAGTATGGCCCGTGCCGGGTTTGTCGTTTCGGCGTGGCGTCGCTCGGGCGAGAGCGGGAGCGACGATGGCGTCGACGTGCATATGGGGCGTGAGGTCCTGCCCGATCTGCTGGCCAGGACCGATTTGCTGGTCAATCTTCTGCCCAGTACGCCACAGACCCGCAGCCTGCTCGATGGGGCGTTTCTCTCGGGGCTGAAACCGGGCGCCGGGCTGGTCAATGTCGGGCGAGGGGACCACCTGGTCGAGAGCGCGTTGCTGGATGCGCTCGAGAGTGGCCATCTCTCGGGTGCCGTGCTCGACGTTCAGGCGCAGGAACCGCTCGGGCCGGACTCGCCGCTCTGGGACCATCCCAAAATCACCCTGACGCCGCATATCGCGTCCGAAGCCTCGAGAGAGGCGCAGGTGATTTATCTGGCCGAGGTCATTCGGCAGATAGAGCGCGGCGAGGCGCCCGCACTTCTTTACGATCGTGCCAGAGGCTATTGAGGCCCGCTTCGCCCTGGCTTGTCTCCTGTTTTTCGCTGCGCGCAGTATAAGACCGAGAACGAGGGTCGAACTGTTTGTAGCAGAGGAGAGCAGAAGATATGCGCCGTGTCGTGATCAATCGAGAGGCCGACAAGGCGCGTTTGGAGTCTTTTCTCCGGTCGAACAGCCATGTCGGCCCGATCGAGCGCGTCGAGGGCGTGGAAGGGCAGGCTCTTTCTTTCGACGATCTGGTCGGGCGTGGCGTGGCTGAGGCCGGGCTGCGCTATACGCAAGGCGCTCTGGGCGCCGCCCTCTCCCATCTCGGTCTCTGGAGTCAGGCGGTGCAGCAGAATGCAGCATTGGCTATCTTCGAGGACGATGCCCTTCTCTGTGGCAATTTCGACGCCGAAAGCGACAGGCTGATCGCGTCCCTGCCCGAAGGGTGGGATGTCATTCTGCTTGGCTATAATTTCAACGCGCCCATCACGATCGACGCGCTGCCCGGCATTACCCGTGGCACGGTGACGCTCGACGAGAAACGGATGCAGAAAAATGCCGCGCTGTTTGCTGGCGAGATTGTCGAGGCACGCGTTTTCCGCCTGCTTCAGGCTTTCGGCCTGTGCGCCTATGTCGTGTCGCCCAAAGGCGCGCGCGCGCTTCTCGAACGATGCCTGCCTCTGCGTGCACAGGAATATCAACAGCTCGGTCTGGACCGTATGGTTCGCAATGTCGGCATCGACGTGGTGACCTCCTATCATTACCGGCAGATCGACGCTTTCGGCGCCTTTCCGCCTCTGGCCATATCGCCCAACGATAAAACTGCCTCGACGACAAGAAAGCCGAGCTGAGTCTTTGCGTCATCGACCTTGGGCATGACCTGCACGTCGATAGCAGCGACCTTAAATTATTTATTATAAATGCGGGTTTCGGCAGTATTGAGAAGGTTTTGCGACCGTTTTGTAGGAATAAGTTACGGCTGCTATTTGTTAACTATTTAGAAATATGTTCGCTCATAATCCCGAATGATCATGGTGCTGTGTGCCTGACGATTTGGTGACGGAATGACGAAAAATATCAGTATTCTGGGCAAGTTGATGCTCTCATTCTCCATCATCTTGGGAGTGGTCGTCATATTCTCTTTCGTTGCGTTCAGATCGCTCTCACAGATCCGAGCAGCCGATCTGGGCAATAATCAGGCGCAATATACAATCAATACGCTCAATGATCTGCTCGATACGCTGGTCGAAAGCCAGAATGCGATGCGCGGCTATGTTGCGAGCACAAACAGGCAGTTCATTGCCCGTATCGACGGTTATCAGTCGCATGTTAAGCCTCTTCTGGCACGGATCGAAGGAGATCTGCCTGGCGATCTCGTTGAAAAAGAGTATCGACCGCTCCGGGCTGCGATTGATGTCTTCGATACCCAGATGGCTGGCACCGTCTCGGCAATGTCGCATCCTGAACTCATTGATCGGACGCGGGTCGATATCGCAAATACGGCCAGGCTCACCGCGATCCGCCTCCATATCGGCAGTCTCATCAAGGCGGAGAGAGCGACAGTCGCTCTGCGGAGTGCCGTAGCCTTGCGGGCTCATCGAACCGGAACGCTCACTCTGTTGGTGGGAGGCGCGGTGACGGCCCTGATCGCGATCGCCATGGGCGTGGCCCTGTTGCGCTCCATAGCAACGCCTGTGGTCAGGATCACGGGCGTGATGAACGCTCTCGCGGCGGGTGATACCGCTGTCAGGGTGCCTGGTTCCGACAGGCGTGACGAGATCGGCGTGATGGCCAAATCTGTCGAAATCTTCCGTCAGGGTGCCATCCAGAAAGCCCGGCTCGAAGAGGAGGCGCGTCAGGCGCGCATCGTGCAGGAGCAGGAGCGCCAGAAGAGACAGGCAGAGAGCGAACTGGCGGCGCGGCAGTTGCAGGAGGCGACCGACTTGATTGCCGACGGGCTGGCCAGAATGGCGAGAGGCGATCTTTCAGTTCAGATCAAAAAGGAATTTTCTTCTCAGCTCGAGCCCTTGCGTGCTGATTTTAACAGCTCCTTTTTGCAGTTGTCCCAGGCATTTTCCAGTGTTTCAGGCTCGGCGTTGGGAATCGGGAACTCGACAGAGGAACTCGCCACCGCCTCCGATCACCTATCCAGAAGAACGGAGCAGCAGGCGGCAACCCTTGAGGAGACGGCAGCGGCTCTGATCAGCATTACCCATCGCGTGCAGGAGACAACCGACGAGACGAATAACGTTCACAAGATCATCGGCTCCTCCAGAGCAGATGCCGAGCAGGCCGAGATTGTGGTGACCCGTGCCATAGAAGCCATGAACCGGATCGACGGCTCTTCGAAATCTATTGCAGACATCGTGCGCATCATCAGCGATCTCGCCTTCCAGACCAATATTCTTGCCCTGAATGCTGGTGTCGAGGCAGCACGTGCCGGCGATTCCGGGCGTGGCTTTGCGGTCGTGGCAGAAGAGGTGCGCAATCTCGCCCATCGATCTGCCGAGGCGGTGAAAGAGATTTCCTCCCTCATTTCCACGTCAACCGGGCAGGTCGAGGCAGGGGTCTCTTCCGTTCGTGAAACGGGGGAGGCTTTGCAGAGACTGCTGGGTCAATTCGCCACCACGAGCACGCTTGTCGCCAATATAGCCCAGGCCACGCGCGATCAACTCACCAGCATCAAACAACTCGATGCTGCCATGAGAAGCATGGAGACGGTGACACAGCAAAATGCGGCCTCCGCAGAGCAAAGTGCCGCAGCAAGCAGAAATCTTGCTGTCATGGCAGGCGGGCTGAAGAAACTCGTCGGGGGATTCGAACTGGCGGTGTGAGCGCCGCCGCGTCTCGTCCCCTATGTGCTGATCCTAGCGTTCTAACCTTGGCGTTCTAACCACGGCGTTCTGCCACTGCGGCGGCAAGAGTCGAAACGAGTACCATCGATGCGGCGTTTGAGCGAAAGCCCTGAAAATCGGCTTCATGCACTTCGAGCCACAGGCCCGACTGAGGAATGACAGGGCTGGCGGCACTGTCAGTCATGGAAATAACGGGTACATCTTTGGCTTCCAGCGCTTCGAAAAGCTCTACCGTGCGCGGCGCATAGGCCTTGTAGCTCAACAGAAGCGCCGCATCTTTCGGGCCGGCATGGGCGAAGCTCTCTTCCTCCATACCCGTTTCAAGCCCGATGATCTGGTGGCGAATATCGAGCTTTGCCAGAAGATAGGACAGATAGCGTATGACCGGCATCGAGCGCCTCAACCCCAGCAGATAAAGACATTCCGCCTGAGCCAATGTCGTTACTGCGGCTTCGAGCCGGTCCGGCAGGAGCTGGGTCTGTAGGGCACGGAGCGATTCCTGGGCAGCCTCGTAAAATCCGTTGAAAATGACCGAGGCTTCGACCGCCTCGCCATCGACGCGATGCAGCGCATTCACCCGGTCGCGATAGGCGACATTGCGCACGCGCAGCCTGTCGCGAAAAACCGCCTGCATGTCTGAAAATCCGGTAAAGCCGAGCGTGCGGGCAAAACGTACCACCGTAGAGGGCTGCACCCCGGCCTGACTGGCCAATGAACTCACTGTGCCAAGCGCCACTTCGTCTGGGGCGTTACTCACGAAATCGGCAAGTTGCACCAGCCGCTTGGGAAGTTCGGCGTAGCACAGGCGCAGGCGGTGATGGAACGCGTCGAAATCGGACTGGGTGGGCGAGGGGTCTTCGAGGATCTCGGTCAATTCAGCACAATCCGAAAAGGGAATAAAAATTCCATAGCATTTTATGGCCGGAGGACGAAGAGCCGCGGTTGCCCGACCCCGGTGATGGCAGGGAGTTAATCACATACACGTGCGAAGTTAAAGAAAATTAGGGAATATACGTTCTGTAGCGTGACCAAGAACAGAATGTATGTTCTTATCATGTGCAACGTAACATGCTGCAGGAGTCGGGGATGCGCGGACAGGATCTCGATATCGTCGCAATAGGGCGTTCTTCAGTCGATCTTTACGGCCAGCAGATCGGTGGCCGTCTCGAAGATATGGCCAGCTTCAGCAAGGCTGTCGGCGGGTGCCCCGCCAATATCGCAATCGGCACCGCCCGGCTCGGGCTGAAATCGGCGCTCATCACCCGTGTGGGTCACGAGCATTTCGGTCGCTTCATTACCGAGCAGCTTCAGCGCGAAGGGGTCTGCACCGATGGCGTGCGCGTCGACCCCGAGCGGTTTACGGCGTTGGCCATTCTGGGGGTGCGCGATCGGGAGAATTTCCCGCTGCTTTTCTATCGCACAGATTGCGCCGATGCGGCGCTCGATGAAGGCGATATCGACCCGGCGCTGATTGCGCGCACGAAAGCGGTGGTCGTTACCGGCACGCATTTCTCTCGCCCCGCTTCGGCCAAGGCGCAGCGCAAGGCGATGGATCTGGTGCATGAGCATGGTGGCAAGGTCGTGTTCGATGTCGATTACCGACCCAATCTCTGGGGGCTGGCCGGTATTGGTGACGGGGAGTCACGCTACGTCAGATCCGACAGCGTGACGGCTCATCTGAAGGAAATCCTGCCGCATTGCGACCTGATCGTCGGCACGGAAGAGGAATTGCATATCGCTGGCGGCAGCGAAGACACGCTTGAGGCTATTCGTGCCATCCGGGCGGTGTCGAAAGGCACCATCGTGTGCAAGCGCGGGCCAATGGGCTGCGTCGTGTTCGAAGGGGCCATTCCGCCCTCGCTGGAAGACGGCATTTCCGGCCCCGGTTTTCCGGTTGAGGTCTATAACACGCTGGGTGCCGGCGACGCCTTTATGTCGGGCTTTCTGCGCGGCTGGGTAAAGGGCGAGAAAATCGCCGAATGCTGCCGTTTCGCCAATGCGTGCGGGGCTTTCGCCGTATCGCGCCTGCTTTGCTCGTCTGAAATTCCGACCTGGGAAGAGTTGAGCTATTTCCTCGCAAAAGGCAGCAGCGAGCGCGCGCTACGTCGGGATGATGCGCTCAATCACCTGCACTGGGTCACGACGCGTCACCAACAGACCATGCCGATCATGGCACTGGCCTGCGACCATCGCTTGCAGCTTGAGGAAATCGCGACAGCGGTCGGGGCTTCTTTCGACCGCATTCCCAAATTCAAGCAGCTTGCGGTTCAGGCAGCGAAAACGGTGGCGCAGGGGCGCCCCGGCTTCGGTGTGTTCATGGATGGACGTTACGGGCAGGATGCGCTGTTCGACGCGTCCCATGCCGGGCTCTGGACGGCACGTCCTATCGAAAAGACGGGCTCGCGACCGCTCGATTTCGAATGCGGCGGCTCCCTTGCTGCCCATCTGCTGGAATGGCCGAGCGAGCAAGTCATAAAATGCCTCTGCTTCTATCATCCCGATGACAGCGATGAGCTGAAGCAGCGTCAGGAACGCGAACTGGTCCGCGCGCAGGATGCGTGCCGCAAGCTCGGCAAGGAAATCCTGATCGAGATCATCGCGGGCAAGAATGGCGCACTGACCAGCGACACAGTCTCAACCATTCTGTCGCGCCTTTACGATGTCGGGCTGCGCCCCGACTGGTGGAAGCTCGAGGGCCAGCGCGACCCCAAGGCATGGGAAAAAATCGGCGCCGTTATCGAAGCGCGCGATCCGCATTGCCGTGGCGTGGTCATTCTGGGCCTTGATGCCCCGGCAGAAGAGTTGATGGAGGCGTTCAAGGCTTCGGCCGCAACACCCTGGGTCAAGGGTTTTGCCATAGGGCGCACCATTTTTGCCCAGCCAGCCCGTGACTGGCTGGCCGGAAAGACCACAGATGAGCAGGCCGTTGCCGAGATGGCCCGTCGTTTCAGCGCCTTTGTCGAGGCCTGGACGTCTCGCGATCAGGCAGCGCTGTCCGGCGCCAGCGCCTAAAGCCAGGGAGCAGGGGAATGAAGACGATCCGTTTGACCATGAGCCAGGCCCTTGTGCGGGCCATGATGGCGCAGAAGACCGAAATCGATGGGCGCATCGAGCCTTTCTTTGCCGGTGTCTGGGCGATTTTCGGCCATGGCAATGTTGCCGGTCTGGGCGAGGCGCTGCACGCCCAGCGCGACATATTGCCCACCCTGCGCGGTCACAACGAGCAGGGCATGGTCCATGCGGCCACGGCTTTCGCCAAGGCGTCGCGCCGCCGTCGGGCCATGGCCTGCACCAGCTCCATCGGGCCGGGCGCGCTGAATATGGTGACGGGCGCTGCCGTGGCCCATGTAAACCGTCTGCCGGTTCTGCTTCTGCCGGGCGATGTGTTCGCCAATCGCATTCCCGACCCGGTCTTGCAGCAGGTCGAGGATTTCGGCGATGGCACGGTAAGCGCGAGCGATGCGTTTCGCTCTGTCTCGCGTTATTTCGACCGCATCACCCGGCCCGAACAGATCGTCCCAGCTTTCAATCGCGCTATGGCCGTGCTGACCGATCCCGCAGAATGCGGCCCAGTTACGCTTTCGCTCTGTCAGGACGTGCAGGCAGAGGCTTTCGATTATCCCGAGAGTTTTTTCGTAGAGCGCATTCATCGAATTCGTCGCCCGCTGGCCGATGAATTCGAACTCGAAGAGGCCATTGCGCTGATAAGTGCGTCGCGCAAGCCGCTGGTGATTGCCGGTGGCGGCGTGCTCTATGCCGGTATCGAGAAGCAGCTGGCAGCATTCTGCGCCGAAAAAGGTATTCCCGTTGGCGAGACGCAGGCAGGACGCTCGTCTCTGCCGACCTCGAACAGCCTGAATATGGGCGGTATTGGCGTCAGTGGCAGTTCGGCAGCCAATGCCATGGCAGCCGAAGCCGATCTCGTGATTGCGGTTGGCACGCGACTGGCCGATTTCACCACCGGGTCATGGGGGCTGTTCTCCAACCCGGATATGAAAATCGTCTCGCTCAATATCCAGAATTTCGATGCCACCAAGCATCAGGCGCTGGCCGTTGTGGGCGATGCCGGAAAATCTCTGACAGCGCTCGAAGCCGGGTTGAAGGGCTGGAAAGCCGCATCGGACTGGACCGGCAAGGCCGAGCGCGAATATCGCAACTGGATGGAAATTTCGGCGCGCTATCAGGCCCTGCCCGATGCAAGCCAGAAAGCCCTGCCGACCGACGCGCAGGTGATCGGTGCCGTGCAGCGCACCGGGCGCCCGACCGATACGGTTGTCTGCGCCGCAGGCGGTCTGCCAGCCGAATTGCAGAAGCACTGGCAGGCCGAACAGCCCGGTGGATACCATATGGAATATGGGTTTTCCTGCATGGGGTACGAGCTGGCCGGGGCTTTGGGTGTGAAGATGGCTTGTCCCGATCGCGAGGTGATCGTGATGCTGGGCGATGGCTCCTGGCTGATGCTGAATACTGAAATCGCGACCTCGGTCATGCTCGATCAGAAACTGATCGTCGTGCTGCTCGATAATCATGGCTATGGCTGCATCAACCGTTTGCAACAGGAATGTGGCGGAGCGCCGTTCAACAATCTCTGGGAAGATTGCCATCAGGTGCGGCCGTTCAAGATCGATTTCGTGCAACTGGCCCATGGTCTTGGCGCCCATGCCGAAAAAGTCTCCGGCCTCGCGGCTCTGACCGAGGCTGTCGAGCGCGCCCGTTCGGCTGATCGCACCACCGTTCTGGTGATCGATACCGACCCCGCACCGACCACGACAGATGGCGGCGCATGGTGGGATGTCGCAGTGCCGGAAGTCTCGCCACGACATCAGGTGGAAAAAGCCCGCGAGGGCTACGAACGCAAGCGCGGCGCACAGCGCATCGGCAACTGAGACAGGTTCATTCCGCCCCGCGCCGCTCAGGCGGCGGGGCAAGGAGACGAGTATGACGATCAAGATCGGCGCCAATCCAATCATCTGGTCCAATGACGACATGCAGTCGGTTGGCGCGTCAACGACGCTCGAAATGTGTCTGGCTCAGGCGAAAAAGGCCGGGATCCAGGGCATGGAGCTGGGCCATAAATTCCCTCAGACCGTTTCCGGCATGAAGGCGGCGCTCGATCCGTTCGGGCTCGAATTCATTTCCGGCTGGTGGTCGACTGAATTGCTGACCCGCAGTGCCGAAGAGGAAATTGCTGCCCTCAAGCCTCGTCTCGAACTGCTTAAGGGGATGGGCTGCAAGGTCTGCATTGCGGCGGAAACCTCGAATGCGATTCATGGCCAGATCGATACCCCGCTCTCTGCGCGTCCTTATCTGGCCGCAGGCGAGTGGCCGGAATTCGCTCGACGCATGACGGTCGTAGCTGATTTTCTGGCCGATCATGGCATCGACCTTGTCTACCATCATCATATGGGCACGGTGGTTCAGTCGCGTAAGGATATCGGTCGCTTCATGGATCTGACCGGTCCTTCGGTGAAGCTGCTTCTCGATACGGGTCATGCGCTCTGGGGCGGTGCCGATCCGGCCGAGCTGGCGCGCACCTATCGCGACCGCATCCGTCATGTGCATGGCAAGGATATACGCCCGTTCAAGCGGGCTCAGGCCGATGTCTATGACTGGAGTTTCTTGCGCAGCGTGCTGTCTGGCGTATTCACCGTGCCAGGCGATGGCTGCATCGATTATGCCCGTGTGATGCGCGAGCTGCCCGATTATTCGGGCTGGATCGTGCTTGAGGCCGAGCAGGACCCTGAAATTGCCAATCCGCTCGTTTATGCTCGTATGGGCCGCAATTATCTGGTCGATACGTTGATTGCGACGGGCCACATGAACGGAGCCTCGTCATGAGTTCGAAGCTTCTGGTGCATTCGCACAAACCGGATGAGAAAAAGCGGACCGTCGCGGTGACGCCACAATCGGCAGGTTGGGGTTATATCGATTTCAACGTTCGGTCTCTGGCCGCAGGCGAGCAGATTGCCGATCGCACGGGACCAAACGAGACCTGCCTTGTGCTCGTCAGTGGCAAGGCGCGCATTATCGGTGCCGGTCAGGATTTCGGGGTGCTGGGCGAACGTATGGACCCCTTCAGCGGGGCGCCATGGTCGGTCTATCTTCCCTCAGGCGCGGAGTGGCGCGTCGAGGCGGAAACGGCGGTGGAACTTGCTGTCTGCGCCTCGCCCGCCAAGGGGAAATATCCGGCGAGGGTGATTTCACCTGATGATGTTGGCGAGCTGACACGCGGCACCGGCACCAATCAGCGCTTCGTGCGCAATATCCTGCCCGACACGGCGCAGGCCGAGACGCTGCTGGTTGTCGAGGTCATCACGCCGGGAGGACACTGGTCGAGCTACCCGCCGCATAAGCACGACACCGATGATTATCCTAATGAGACCTATCTCGAAGAGACCTATTACCACCGTCTCAAACGCGGCAGCGGCTTTGCGCTGCAACGTGTCTATACCAAAGACGGCTCGCTGGACGAGGCCATGGCGATTGCCGATCGCGATGTGGTGCTGGTGCCGAAAGGCTATCACCCGGTCGGCGCGCCGCATGGCTTCGATCTCTATTATCTCAACGTGATGGCAGGGCCGCGCCGGGTGTGGAAATTCACCATGGATCCCGACCAGGCCTTTCTTCCCTACTGATCCGGAAAAGCGGAGTTCAGAGACATGACTCTCAAAATTGGTGTCATCGGCACAGGTGCCATTGGTGAAGACCATATCCGTCGTTGCATGCAGGCGCTTTCAGGCGCGCAGATCGTCGCCGTTACCGATGTGAATCTCGAGCGGGCGCGCGAGGTGGCCGAGAAATACGCGCCGGGCGCCAAAGTGCCTGAAGATGGTGAGTCCCTGATCGCCCTGCCCGAAGTCGAGGCGGTGATCGTCACCTCATGGGGTGGCACTCATGCGCGCTATGTGCTTGAGGCCATTCGGCACAAGAAATATGTGTTCTGCGAAAAGCCTCTGGCGACGAGCGCAGAAGACTGCCTGAAAATTGTCGAGGCCGAAGCCGCTCATGGCAAGCGCCTCGTTCAGGTCGGGTTCATGCGCCCCTACGATACGGGCTATCGCGCGCTCAAGGCCCTGATCGACAAGGGCGAGATCGGCGAGGTGCTGATGATCCATGCGGCTCATCGCAATCAGCGTGTCGGCGCCAATTACAAGACCGACATGGGCATCACGGACACGCTCATTCATGAGCTGGATGTGTTCCGCTGGATGCTGGGCGATGATTACGTCAGCGCGCAGGTCATTTTCCCGCGCAGCAGCGGCAAGGCCATGGAACATATTCGCGATCCGCAGATCGTGCTGCTGGAAACGAAAAAAGGCATCCGTATCGATGTCGAAATATTCGTGAACTGTCAGTACGGCTATGACATCAAATGTGCGGTGGTGGGAGAGCTGGGCGAAGCCAGCCTGCCGATGCCGCCAGCCGTCGAACTGCGTAAAGCTGCGGCACTCTCGACCGCAATCATGACCGACTGGAAAGAGCGTTTCATCGCGGCCTATGACGTCGAGGTTCAGGATTTCATCAATGGGGTCAAGGCGGGTGCGCTTAATGGCGCGACGTCATGGGACGGCTATTGCGCCTCGGTTGCGGCCGATGCCTGCGTCAAGGCGCAGGAAAGTGGCCAGATCGAGCCAATCGCGATGAAGCCGCGTCCTGCACTTTACGGCGGCTGAATTTTAACAAGCGGAAAGGGAAAACCGCACGATAGAGAGCCGTCAGGATCTGCCGCGTTATCGCAGGCCCGCAAGCAGCACAGGGCGCACAGGATCCAGAACGGCTGTCTGAACCCATTCAATGACTGTCTCTCCCAGCGATGAAGCGCCGGGACAGGAGAACATTTCATGAGAAGAGTAAAAGACGTCGTCATGGTGCAATCGGAGCGTCATGATGTGGGCTATGTGCTGCGCATCTGTGCGATCGCGGCCCTGGGCGGTATCCTTTTTGGCTATGATACGTCGGTTATTTCCGGCGCGATCTCGCCCTTGCAGGAATATTTCCATCTTTCTCCGGCCCAGACCGGCTGGGCTGTCTCGAACGTCGTGATCGGCTGCATGGTCGGCGCGATTATTTCGGGCGCGATGGCCGATCGCCTCGGTCGCCGCATGACGCTGTTTATCTGCGCATTGCTGTTCAGCGTGCAGTCTATCGGTACGGCACTTGCGACCGATTTCACCTGGTTCGTCATCTATCGCATGCTGGGTGGTATCGCTGTCGGCGTGGCTTCTGCCGTGTCGCCCATGTACATGTCCGAGGTCTCACCCAAAGACATGCGTGGCCGCGCGCTCAGCATGGAGCAGTTCGCGATCGTATTCGGTCAGGTCGTGGTGTTCATCGTCAATTACCTGATCGCGCGCTCCGCAACGCCGGAATGGCTGCTCGATATGGGGTGGCGCTGGATGTTCGGGTCGGAAATCATACCGTGCATTCTTTTCTGCGCGACGATCTTCTTCATTCCCGAATCCCCGCGCTGGCATGTGCTCAAAGGGCGTCACGACGAAGCCCTGAAAACCCTCACGCGTATTTCGAACGAGCATCATGCGCGCAATCTTCATGCCGAAATTAAGCAATCTCTCGGGGCCGTGGCCAAAAGCTCGCTCGGTTTCACCAGGGTGCTGGGCGATGCACGTGCGCGCTGGATCATTTTTGTGGGGGCCAGCATTGCTGCATTGCAGCAGGTCACCGGCATCAATGTCATGATGTATTATGCGCCGATGGTGCTGAAATCGACCAGTGGCAGCCTGCAAGCAGCCCTGTTTCAGACCATCTGGATCGGTTTTGCTCTGCTGCTCGGCTGCATTATCGGCGCCTGGATCGTCGATCGTCACGGTCGCAAGCCCCTGATGCTCTGGGGGTCGATCGGCATGATCCTGGGTCTTCTGGTCGTGTCCTGGGGGCTTTATACGCAGTCTACGGGTTTGATGGCACTGTCGGGCATGCTGGTTTTCATGCTCATGTTCGGCCTGTCCTGGGGGCCGGTCTGCTGGATCCTGATTTCAGAGATATTCCCCAACCGCTTTCGTGCCGTGGGCATCAGCCTTGCCGTGACGTCGCAATGGGGCATGAATTTCGTCGTCAGCCAGTTTTTCCCGATGCTGAGCGAAAATAAATATCTCTCCGAGCAGTTCCATGGTGCCTTCTCGATGTGGCTTTTCGCCATTCTGGGCCTGTTCGCGCTGTGGTTCGTGATGAAATTCGTGCCTGAGACCAAGGGCGTCGCGCTCGAAAAGATCGAGGACACGATGATTAATCACCGCACGGCTTCTGCCACGACCGCATCGGTTGCGGCCAATACCACTAGACATGTCTGAGTAGGAGCGACGGCTATGAGAAAGACACTTCGCGTCGGTCTGATTGGCACCGGCTTCATGGGCAAGGCCCACGCGCTCTCCTATCAGGCAGCGGGCAATGTGTTCGACGATATTCCCCGCCCCGTGCTTCACGCCGTGGCCGATATCGATGGTGCCCGCGCCGAGATGTTCAGGCATCAGTTCGGTTTTGCCAGAGCCCTGACCGACTGGCAGAAACTGATCGAAGATCCTGAAATCGATGTGGTGTCGATTACAACGCCGACGCTGTTTCATAAGGAGATAGCGCTTGCCGCCATCGCCGCGGGCAAGCATGTCCATTGTGAAAAGCCACTAGCCATCAGCGCCGCCGATGCGCAGGAAATGACGCTCGCTGCCGAACAGGCGGGCGTGCGTACGGCGAGCGGGTTCAATTATCTCAAGAACCCGCTTCTGAAATATGCGCGTGAGATGATCGCCTCGGGCGAACTCGGCGACATTACCGATTTCAACGGTATTCACGCCGAGGGCTTCATGGCCGATCCGCAGACGCCCTGGTCGTGGCGTTGCGATCCGGCTGGCGGGCAGGGGGCGATTGCCGATGTCGGCAGCCATATCATTGCCATTGCGCGTTTTCTGCTCGGCCCGGTCACGCAGGTTTTTGCCCAGCTCGATACGCCCATCAAGACGCGTCCCGTCGCGCCGGGGAGCAGCGAACGCAAGGCGGTCGGTGTGGATGATATTGCCCGCATGATCGTCGGTTTCGAGCGCGGCTGTTCCGGCACATTGCAGGCCAACTGGCTGGCGACCGGGCGCAATATGCAGCTCGGTTTTCAGGTTTCCGGCAGCAAGGGCACGCTTGTCTTCAGCCAGGAGCGCATGAACGAGCTGCACTATTTCAGGGCAGGTGAAGACACGCGCAGCAATGGTTTTCGCGTGATCGAGTCCGGGCCGCAGCATGCGCCTTACGGCGCGTTCTGCGTGGCGGGGGGGCATCATCTCGGCTTCAATGACCTCAAGACCATCGAGATGGCCGAGTTCATCCGGGCCATCGATCAGGGTGTGGCCGCAAGCCCCGATTTCCGCGAGGCATGGGAAGTGCAGCGTCTGATCGATGCTGCCGTCATGTCGCACAAGGACAAAACCTGGCTCTCGCTCTGAGCCTAGAAGCGCTCCCCGGCGCGTCAGCCGGGGAAAATGCATCCGAAACAAGGAAAGACCATGCCGCTACTGCATTTCCATGTCGTCGAAGGGCGCAGCGACACCGAGATCAAGGCCATGCTCGACGCGGCCCATGAGGCGATGCTCGAGGTGTTCGAGGTGCCGCGTGGCGATCGCTATCAGATCGTCTCGGAGCACAAAAAGACCCATATGATCGTCGAGGATACGGGGCTCGACATCCCCCGAACCGACAAGATGCTGGTGCTGCAGATGTTCAGCAGACCACGGGGCGAGGCCAAGAATGCGGCCTTCTATCGTCGTCTGACCGAGCGTCTTGAACAGGCGTGTGCCATGGCGCCGTCCGATGTCATGGTCTCGGTGGTTGAAAACGAAGACGCACATTGGTCTTTCGGCCATGGGCGCGCCCAGTTTCTCACAGGCGAATTGTAAGGCGCGGTTTCTGCCGCAGGAAGGAAAAGTCATGCGTCCCGAAACCGGGCCTGCGGGCCAGTCGGATCGTTTTTCCCTGGCCGTCTGTGCCGAGATGGTTTTTCTGGACCTGCCTTTTGTCGAGCGAGTGAAGCATCTGGCGCGTGAAGGGTTTCTGGTCGAGATCTGGGACTGGACGCGTCACGATCTGAGGCGTCTCGCAGCGACGGGCGCCAGTTTTTCCTCCATGACCGGCTATGTCAGCGGCACGCTGGCCGATGAGTCCGGCGCGCAGGAAATGCTGCATACGGCAGAACTGTCTATACGCGCAGCGCGTGAACTCGGTGTGCCGAGGCTCAACCTGCACGGCACCGGGCTCGGGCCGGAGGGACTCCCGGTCAAGCCCTGTACCCAGGGTGCCGATGGCGCCATGTGGATGAAGGCACGCGATACATTGTCGCGTCTTGCTGCTCTTGGCGAGAAGCATGGGGTGATGTTCGTACTCGAAAATCTCAACGCGGCGGTCGATCATCCCGGTGTGCCGTTCGGGCGCGCAGAGGATTGTCTGAGCCTCGTGCAGGCGGTCGATCACCCCTCATTGCGTCTGATGCTCGATCTGTATCATGCGCAGATCGGAGAGGGGAATCTGATCGCGCTTCTTGAGCGCGCCATGGACTATATAGGCGAAATTCAGGTGGCCGATGTGCCCGGCCGGTGCCAGCCCGGCACGGGTGAGATCAACTATTTTGCCATCGCCAGAGCCTTGCGGCGCCTAGATTACCGGGGAGTGATCGGGCTGGAGGGCTGGGCGGCTGAGGGAGATAGTGACCGCGCCCTCAAAGAGTTTGCACGAGCGTTCAATGCTGATATGGCCGACGGGGAGTGGGCGCATGAAACATAGGCGCGTTTATGAGTTTCGATTATAGCTTTGGTGTTACTTGCCCGTCAGCGAGATTAAGGCGGGATTTGTCTTCATGATGCGACCGCATTTATTCGGGATTTTGGGGCACTCAGAGAAGCTGTGTCTGTCTCGCACGGAATTGCAGGGCCTTTGCTGGTTTCTCGATGACTCAGCCAAAAAAACCGGGGACACCAATGAACTGCTCGATTGACCACAGCGTTGGTAAGTACCCTTAACAAGTATTTTGAACCTTTTTCCCAGACGTAAAGCCGTCTCAAATAATAGCAGATGAGTTTCATTCTTAACTGCTGATAGGTTTTGTTTCAGAATCTGACATTTTCTTAAAATATCTCGATAACCGGGTCAGGGAACCGACTTCGACATGGGCGTTTATAGCGTCACGTGATTTTACCGGAGAGCCCCGATGTCTGACACACGTATCAAACCTGCCACGACCGATTCAGGCGCCCCTGTCGCCAGCACCGATTATTCGCTGAGCGTCGGAGCCGACGGCCCGATCCTGCTTCATGACCATTATCTCATCGAGCAGATGGCGGCGTTCAACCGTGAGATGATCCCCGATCGTCAGCCTCACGCTAAGGGCGGTGGCGCGTTCGGCCATTTCGAGGTCACGCATGACCTGAGCCGCTACACCAAGGCCAAGTTTCTGCAGAAGGGCGCCAAGACCGAGACCGTCGTGCGCTTCTCGACTGTAGCCGGTGAGTCGGGTAGCCCCGATACCTGGCGCGATCCGCGCGGCTTCTCGGTGAAGTTCTATACCGAAGAAGGCAATTTCGACATGGTGGGCAATAACACGCCCGTCTTCTTCGTACGCGATCCGATGAAGTTCCAGCATTTCATCCATTCGCAGAAGCGCCGCGCCGATAACGGCCTGCGTGATAACGACATGCAGTGGGATTTTTGGACGCTGAGCCCGGAGACGGCGCATCAGGTGACCTGGCTCATGGGCGATCGCGGCATTCCTGCCAGCTGGCGTCACATGGATGGTTTTTCGAGCCATACCTATATGTGGGTCAATGAGGCAGGTGAACGCTTCTGGGTGAAATACCACTTCAAGACCGATCAGGGCATCAAATGCCTGACACAGGACCAGGCCGACAAGCTGGCTGGCAGCGATGCCGACTACCATCGTCGTGACCTGTACGAAGCGATCAAGCGTGGCGAGCATCCGAGCTGGACGCTCAAGATGCAGATCATGCCGTATGAAGACGCCAAGACCTATCACATCAACCCGTTCGATCTGACCAAGGTATGGCCGCAGAGCGAATATCCGCTGATCGAAGTCGGCAAGCTGACGCTCGACAGCAATCCGACAGATTTCTTTGCACAGATCGAACAGGTTGCTTTCGAGCCCAATAACCACGTGCCGGGCACGGGGCTGTCACCCGACAAGATGCTGCTGGCACGTGCCTTCGCCTATGCCGACGCGCACCGTGCCCGCCTTGGGGTGAACTACAAGCAGATTCCGGTCAATGCGCCGAAATGCCCGGTCCACTCCTATTCCAAGGGTGGCACGATGCGGTCGCATAACGTGTCCGATCCGGTTTATGCGCCGAATTCGAAGGGTGGTCCTGCGGCAGATGCCGAGCGTTATCCTGAAAATGCTGTCTGGGCGGCGGATGGCGAGTTCGTTCGCGCTGCCTATACGCTGCGCCCTGATGACAATGATTTCAGTCAGGCGAATGATCTGGTCAATCGTGTAATGGATGACGCTGCTCGCGAACGTCTCGTTCAGAATGCGGCAGGTCATATTGCTGGCGGTGTCGAAGAGCCGGTACTGTCACGTGTGTTCGAATACTGGACGAATGTGGACGAAAAGATCGGCCAGCGCATTCGCGAAGCCGTTCTTGCGCAGAAAAGCTGAGCGTGACGCCCATCCTGGATGTCTAATGAGGGGGAGAGCTTTTGGGCTCTCCCTCTTTTTTTTACGTAGGCTCCAGGCCATATTTTGCGAAATCGATACGAAGGCGCTTTAAAGCGAGTGTCTCCACTCTGATCGACGATGAGACCGGTGTGGTATGGGTATCATGATCTGGCAGAAAGGTGCTTCGCCCAATAATCAGCCATTTCTGACCTCGGGCGGTACGAGTCTCTGTTCAGACTTTACTGGCCGGTTCGTGGTTCGTGTCTAGCGGAAGAGAGAAGCGGCGATAACGCCGGATTACAGGCTCCATGTTCCCGGCCGTCTCGTTCGTGACGGCATAGTTTGCGACCCTGATTTTTAGAGGCAGTGTCCTCGCGCCCGCGCTTTCAGGCATTCCCGGGATCGTTGCGTTGCTGCTCCCGCACCTCAAGGCCGAGAACAGCTCAACCCGCTCCTTCGGGATCAATCCAGATAGAGGCTGCGTAAAGCGGTCAGCTGCTGCGGTCCGACCGCCAGCTTTTGCGCGAGATACGCGTCGATCGAGCCATAGTGCTTTCTGATCGAGGCAAAAGCGGCCTTGAGATAATCGGGGTCGGAATTCAGCATGGCGCGCATCGAGGGAGAGGCCGCCATGGCGCCGCCATTCTGGTGATCGGCCATGGCAGCCTTGAAGCTCGGCGTCAGATGGGCGCGCAACAGGTCGCCGCTCATGGCGTAGTCGCTGAGAATCGTCTGCTCCGGCACGCCGAGCGCATAGAGTATCAGAGCAGAGGCAAAACCCGTGCGGTCCTTGCCTGCGGTGCAATGCGTCAGGGTCGGGGTCTGATGCGCCAGGAGGCGCGCAAACAGGGCCTTGAGCTCAGGCGCGTAGTAGTCGGGCATCTGTGCATAGAATGTCTCCATCAACGCCTTCGCTTGAGTGTCGCTCATGGTCGATAAACGGCTTCGATCGGTCATGTCCGATGGCAGGTCCGGTTTTTCCGACGGGAAGAAAGCGGGGCTTACACCCTGCCATCGCGTGGGCTGCTTTTTCTGCTCGGCCTGCGTGCGTAGATCGGTAACGCTCTTGATGCCCAATGTATCGATATAGGCGTAATCGTTCTGAGTGAGTCCGCTCGGAGCGGCAGAGCGATAGAATTCCCCCCAGCGCACATGATGGTGGTCCGTGGTCTCATAGCCGCCCATGTCGCGGAAATTGGCCACGCCCTGAGTGGGGAGCACCCGGTTCGAGACCCAAATCCCCGGTTTGCCGTTTTCGGGTTTGATGAAGAAATAGGCCCGCGTCGTTCCTGGTAACGGCGACACCAGCGTCATGGCGGTTTCGCTGATATCCCTTCTTACGGGTGTCATTTTGGTCTGATCCGGAACGGGGGCGACAAATAGATCGACCTTGCCGAGATCCTGCGGCCAGCTCAGCGCGTATTGCGGCGCCATGGTGAGTTCTGCCTTTGCTGGTTCAGCTGCCATAGCGCCGGTGAGGCAGGTGCCGGAAGAGGCGAGGGCCGCCATTGAGGCAAGAGCAAGGGTCGTCTTTTTCAGAAGCATGATGTTCTCATCTCTTTGGCCCCGTATTCATGGAGCCTTTCGAATAAAATGCGCCCCACAGAAGGGCGACGAAGCGGCGTCTCGGCAGATCGGTCTACCCACGGAGGATTGCTGCTCGGGACGAGACGATAGAAAGATCTTTGTCTGAAAGTACCGCCGGGCAGGATTGAATACCGGGTAGATGCGCCGAAGCGGGAGAATTGCCGCGCAATCGGTTCGTGGATAGTGAAAGTTTTCTTGCAAGATCCCCGCATATCTTTTCGATAAGCTCGATTTTGTTTTTTGTCACGCTTCGCCGTCAAGGGTGAGTCTTGTCCCGCTCCGTCCGATTGCTTGATCTGCTTCACGCCCTGCGTGGTTATCGTCAGCCTGTCAGCGCGAAAAAGCTGGCGGAAATGCTCGGTGTGAGTCAGCGAACACTCTATCGCGATGTCGCCTCGCTTGTCGCTATGGGGGCGCCGATACGAGGTGAAGCAGGACTCGGTTACGTTCTCGAACCGGGCTTTATGCTTCCGCCGCTCATGTTTACTTACGAAGAGATCGAAGCGCTGGTTCTCGGGGCCGATTATGTCGCCTCTCACACAGACCATGCGCTGGGTCAGGCCGCGCGCAGTGCTCTGAACCGCATTGCTGCCGTGCTGCCCGAGGCGCATCGTCGCGGGGTGGAATGCGGAACACTTATGACGGGTCCGCCCACGCCCTGTGCTCCGTCGCGCATCGATCCTTCGGTGCTGCGTCAGGCCATCAGGGACGAATTCGTTCTCGTCTTGAGCTATCGAGATGCGCGTGACCTGCCAAGCAGGAGGGAAGTCTGGCCCTTTGCTATGGCCTATTTTGAAAGCGCCCAGATTCTCGTGGCTTGGTGCTGCCTGCGTGGGGGATATCGTCATTTCCGCCTCGACCGGATCGAGGCAGTGATTGTGACGTGCAGGCGCTATGCAAGACGCAAGGAGGGGCTCATGAAGGAGTGGCATCAGTCCCGAATTGCCGAAGCCACGCCCGATGCTGACAGAAACTGACATGCAGCTGGGCTAGCAAGGTTTTGCCTCCAATCGGAGAGGGGAGATAACACCATGAATGATAAGATTTTTTTGACGCTTTACGTGCGCGACGTTGCTGACAGCGCCCGGTTCTACGCAGCGTTGCTGGAGAGCACACCGCAGCATCTTACTGAGAATTATGCCCAATTCGATCTCAAGCCCGGTATCGCCCTGAGCCTTTGGCGGCTGGGTGACGTCATCCCTGCCTGCGATGGCGCGGGCTGTCGTACGGAACTGAATTTCGGTGTGGAAAATGCAAAGGAGGTCGAGAAACATCACGAGCGTTATCAGGTGCTGGGCGTGACGATCCTGCAAAAGCCGATATCGCTCGATTTTGGCACTTCCATGCTGGCCTGCGACCCGGACGGTCATCGGCTGCGAGTCATCGCGCCCCCCGGCTGAGTGGGATCAATCGAGGTTTTCCGGCGTGACGAGGCGAAATTTAGGTGCTTCGAACCCGATCAGGGAGGGAATGATCCCGAGCCTCTGCAAACAAGCGTGAAGGGCCAGCCCCGCCTGTGTTTCGGGGCTCTGGTCTATGGCAAAGGCCATGATGCCGTCGGTCAGACAGACACGCGTAATGGCATTCACCTCGTGTCCGACCCAGCAGATCTGTCGATCAGCATGGCGGCGCAGCACATCGCCGATACGCAGATTATCGCCGCCTGCGGTATAGACCCCCACGAGATCCGGGCTTTCGATAATGGCCTGATGCAGCAGCCGTGCGGCTTCCTCAGGGTCGTCGCGATCGAACAAAACTTCGCGCAGGAAATGCGCCCCATGCGGTCTCGTAGCTATAAAGTCGGAGAACCCGTCAATGCGCTCGCGATGATTGGCATAGGCCATCGAATGACAGAGTGCGATCAGGGCACCGGGGCGGTGTGTCAGGGTTCGGGTCAGGCAAAGCGCCGCCGTTCGTCCGGCTGCGTGATTATCGATCCCTACATAAGGCAGTTCCGGCAGATTGCGTGCGATGAGCTGAATGATCGGCAGGTTCTGCATCGCCATTTCGCGCAGGGCGGCGAGAATATCGGGATGGGCAGGGCAGGCGAGAATGAGCGCGGCCCGGCGATGGGGGGCATTGCGGATACGTGAGACGAAATCCGCAATGTCGTGCTCAGTGACGAAACTGCGGTGGATCACGATATCCTTGCCGAGCGACGCAGCAAGCCGTTCGAAGGCATTGCTGAGCCTTGTATAAAAAAGGGTTTCGGGACGCACGAGCAGCACGTCGATACGCAGCACGCCCCGATGCAGAGAAGGCAGGCTCGGGAAATAATCGAGATCGCGCGCGATGGTTACGATGCGTCGGCAGGTTTCTGGCCGGACATTGCCCCGATTATTGAGCACGCGCTCGACCGTTGCCGTGCCTACACCCGCCAATGCGGCAATATCGCGAAGCGTCGCCCTCTTTTTGCGCGGCGCGTCTCCGCTAGGTGGCTCGCTCATGATCCGCTTCCTCATCCGCCGTGATGAGATCAGATCATCACGGTGATCGCTCCCGCCTCATCCTGCCCGCTAGATTAGCCCTTAACGGTGCCTCTGCCCGATCAAACAGGCGTTACGGCGCGCCCGGCATGGATGCAGGGCGGTGATCAGACGGCATCGGACATCGAGTGGAGCGCAGAGATGCGGTGCAGAGGCGACTGAACATGAAAACCACCAGACGGCGCTTGCTCGGTTATGGCGTGGCCCTGCTGCCTCTGACCGGTATGGGATTGGCGTCAGGCGAAGGGCTGGCTTCTCCGGCGGAGGTCAGCACCTGCCCCTCGGATTTCCTTCGTATGTCTCGTCTACTCACAGGGTCGAGCGAACTGGATAGCGGCCTGGCGCCGCGTGTCTGGCAGGCGCTGATGGCAAAAGACGCAGGCTTTGCGGCGCATTATCGGCAGCTATCGGACGCGCTTTCCGCCCGTTCGGTGACGAGCTGGGCTGATTATGTCGCCTCCGATCTGCGGGAGCAGGCGACAATCCACGCCATAGCCGTTGCGCTTGTCGGGGCCTGGTATCTCGGACGCGTCGGGCCGATGTTGCCTCGTTCGGAGACGGGTACGCCTGCTTTCATCACCTATGAAGGCGCATTGATGTGGCGCTCCACGCGCGATGTCACGGTCATTCCGAGTTATGCGCGGGGCGGGCCGGGCTTCTGGGCCGAAGCGCCTCTCTCGTTAGCAACGGACTGACCCGAAAATGACTTCTATGGATTACGATGCCGATGTCATCGTTGTCGGCTCTGGCGTGATTGGCAGTCTTGCTGCCCATCATCTGGCGAAAAACGGCAAATCGGTCATTATTCTTGAGGCAGGTACACGCGTACCGCGCTGGAAAATTCTCGACAGTTTTCGCGAATGCGGCAACGTCAGCACGGATGCGGGTAACCGCAACCAGCCTTACCCGAACGAGCCCTGGGCGCCGAGTTCCTTCGTGCCGGGCTATATCACCAACCACGGTCCCGTCGAATATGTGCCCGGCATGTTGCGCATGGTGGGGGGCACGACCTGGCATTGGGGCGGCGCGTGCTGGCGTCTGCTCCCCAATGATTTCCGCCTGAAAACGCTCTATGGGGTGGGGCGTGACTGGCCGATTGCCTATGACGATCTCGAGCCTTTCTACCATCAGGCAGAAATCGAGATGGGCGTTTCGGGTGACGATCATGCCGATTATTCAGGGCAGAACGGCGCGCCTTTTCCGCCGCGTCAGGCACCTTTCCCGGTCAGACCGCAGGCACTGGGCTATTTCAGCCAACGTTTTCGCGATCGCGTTGCCGAGGGGGGATATCCATTCACCTATCAGCCAAATGGCCGCGCGACCGATCCTTATGAAGAGCGCCCAGCCTGTGTCGGCAATAATAATTGCTCTCCGATCTGTCCGATCGGCGCGCAATATAGTGGCGACCGCCATGCAACCAAGGCCGAACGAGCCGGGGCGAAGCTGATAACCGATGCTACCGTTTATCGGCTGGAGAAAACTCCCGATGGCAGGCGCATCGCAGCGGTGCATTATTATACGCCGGAGAAACGGTCCATCCGCCTGACGGCTCGTATGGTTCTGGTGGCGGCACACGCTCTCGAGACGCCGCGCCTTCTGCTTCTTTCCGATGTCGCCAATTCATCGAAAATGGTTGGTCGTAATCTGATGGACCATAATGCTTTTTCGCTGGCCATGATTGCGGATGAGCCCATGTGGTCGGGTAGGGGGCCGGTGCAGCAGGGCGATGTGCTCAAATGGCGGGATGGCAGCTTTCGGCAGCAGCATGGCTGTATCCGTCATGAGGTCGGCAATTTCGTGGGTAATGTGCAGATCACCGAGCGCCTCTTGTCGCAGGGCGTGATCGGCCCGGAACTGGACGAGAAAATACGGCACATGGCCGCACGCTGGGTCTTCATGGATTCCAATATCGAAATGCTGCCCGAGCCGACAAACCGCATGACATTGAGCCCGAGCAAGCGTGATTTTTACGGCTTGCCACTCATGGACATCTATTACGACGTGAATGATTACGCCCGTGCGGCTGGAGAGGTGATCCGACAGGATTATGCGCAGTTCCTGAAGCTGCTCGGTGGCGAAATTTTCGACCAGAATCTCACCCAGTGGGAGAACCGTGATCACCCGATGGGCACTGTCATCATGGGCCATGATCCGCGCGATTCCGTGGTCAATGCCGAAGGGCGCAGCCATGATCATGATAATCTTTTTATTGCGACAACCGGGATTATGCCGGCGGCCTCTGTGGTCAACCCGACTCTGACAGGATGTGCCCTGTCGCTGCGCTCCGCCTCCATCATGCTCAGGGAGATCTGAGACATGCGTCTTTCTCTTGGCCGCGCTTTTCATGCCGGTCTCGCTCTGGGAACTGTGCTGCTGTCAGGCTTTCAGGCGAGAGCGAGCGATCAGACCCTTATACAGCGCGGTGCCTATCTTGCGCGTGCAGCCGATTGCGTGGCCTGTCACACAAAGCCGGGTGGCGTGGCTTTCGCAGGGGGATACGGCATCAAATCCCCTCTGGGGGTCATTTATTCGAGCAATATCACCCCTTCCCGTGCTTACGGCATAGGCGGGTGGTCGGAGGCTGCCTTCGCCGCTGCCCTGCGCGAGGGCAGATCGGCAGATGGTCATCGCCTCTATCCGGCCATGCCTTATGATTCCTATGCGGGTATGAGCGACGACGATATCCATGCGCTCTATGCGTATATGACGACCCGGATCGCGCCCGTTGACAAGGCGGTTGAGCCGATGACGGCGCTGCGCTTTCCCTATAACTGGCGCAGCCTGATGCGCTTATGGAACTGGCTTTACCTGGATCATAAACGTTTTGCGCCGGGACCGGATGAAACACCGCTTCAGGCAAGGGGGCGCTATCTGGTCGAAAATGTCGTTCATTGCGGTACCTGCCATACCCCGCGCAATTTCATGATGGCGTCCAAGGCTGGACACAAGCTGGAAGGGGCGACGCTCGGTGGCTGGTATGCGCCTGATATCGCCGCAGGCGAAAATGGCCCGCTTGCATCATGGCGCGATGACGAAATCATGACCTATCTCGATAACGGGCATGTGCGTGACAAGGCTGTGGCTGCGGGGCCCATGGGAGAAGCGGTTGAGCACTCTTTACGTTATCTGACACATGACGATCTCGCTGCCATCGCCAGTTTTCTGCGTGAGCATAAACGGAGCGCGCGAGCCGGACAGCCTGTGGGCGCGGTTTCTGCCACAGCCCGTCTGTATGCCGTCGATTCTGCATCTGATCGGGAAACGCGGGATCTGGCGCGGCAGGAGCGCGATGCTGACCCGGCGCCTTACGCGGATAGACGCAATTATCGCGATATAGCGGGGGGTGCTGCGCTCTACGTGGCAGCCTGTGCTTCCTGCCATCAGCTCGACGGAGCCGGGACACCGGATGATTTTTATCCTTCCCTGCGTCTGAGCCGCACCGTCAGGGCACAACGTCCTGATAATCTGGTCATGACCATTATGGCAGGGGTGAACCGGCAGGGAGCTGATCGCACAGCGCATATGCCCGCTTTCCGTCATGATTTGACTGATCGTCAAATCCTGGCGCTCGTCAGATTCGTGACGCGCCATCTGGCGGGTACGGATACCACGCTGACCGAGGCTGAAGTCGCGAGGTTGAGAACCCTCGATACGGAAGATTTTCCGGCCCAGTCTTTGCCGCCCGGTAGTGCCGCGTTGAACGAAAAAAGCGCCAATCAGACCCGAACGCCATGACCTGATATCGGGATATCAGATCGTCTCGCGTGTGTGCACGCAAAGCGGGATGAGCGGCCCATCAAGGGGGGCAGGACTGCGCCCGAGATGATGGCTCAGCGTTGAGAGCGCTGTCCGCGCTTCGAGCATGGGGTTCTGGTCAAGCACCAGATCGATCACGCCGGATTTGAGCAGGCTGGCGCGATGAAGCGTCAGCTCATGGGTGATGAAGATCAGTTTCTCTGACAGACCCAGTTTTTCGAGCAGCCGCGCAATGGCGTCGGCGCCGGTCGAGAAATGATAGATCCCGACGATGTCCCGGTGTTCCTGAAGCAAGGCATGCACGGCATCTGCCGCACGGTCGTCATTTTCGAGGCATTCCTGCGCGGGCGTCGCGCAAAGCGCGGCATAACGCTCGTCTAGCGCTGCCATGAAGCCTGCATGGCGCTCTTGATGGCCGATATAATGCATGGTGCCCGCGATCAGCGCGACGCGCCCCATGCGCGGGCCGAGAAGGCGCCCCATCATGTCGGCGGCGATGCGTCCGGCGCGAAAATTGTCCGAGCCGATATAAGCTAGTCGGTTGGGCGAGGTGATATCCGAGGCAATGGTAACGATCGGCAGTTTCTGCCCCGCCTCGGTGACCGCCTGACGGATGGCGGGATGATCGGGCAGGCACAGAACAAGCCCATCATAATCGCGGGCGAGCGTGCGAATGAGAGCGGCAGAGCGCTCCGGGTGAGAGATCGGCGAATGATGCTCGAAACACGCAATATTCTGCTCGCGATAGGCGGGCATGATGGTGCGAAAGGCGTCTTGCAGGGCGGCGTGAAACAGATTGCCGGGGGGCTGCGTCACGACAGCGATGCGCGCCAGCCTTGCATGAAGCGTGATCAGCCTGCGTCCGTCGCCTAACTGGCGCGCGGCTTCGAGCACGACACGCTCCTTGCTAGGCTTTACTCCCCCGCGCCCGTTGATCACTCGATCGACGGTTGCGGTCGAGACGCCTGAATGGCGGGCGATATCCTGTATCGTTGCACGCTGCGACATGAGAGACCCAACGAAAATGTGACATTATTCATGTGATGTATCTCATAGGTCTGATGCGAACACATCAATTCTGCGCGTGTCCGACATGCGGCCCGGACCTAGGCTCATGGCATAGACAGAATGCGGGAGCAGGCGATGAGCCACCGGAAGAGTTTGCCGTCAGGGGTGAGGCTGGGATGCAGCCCCCTTTCCTGGACAAATGATGTTCTTGAAGATCTTGGCGATGACACGCCGCTCGCCCAATGCATGAGTGAGATGGCGCAAGCGGGTTATGAGGGCACGGAGCTTGGGCGCAAATACCCGCGTAATGCGGAGACTCTGGCGCCGCTTTTGACCACCCACGGGCTGGCTCTCGCTTCAGGCTGGTATTCGGGCCGACTTGCCGAACGTGAGGTCGACGAGGAATGGGAGGAGGTGGCGAGCCATGCCCAGCTTCTGCGCGCGCTGGGGTGCAAGGTTATGGTCTATGGTGAATGTGGTGCCATGGCGCCTTCTGTCTCGCCGCTGGACGAGAAAATGTCGTGCCGTCTCACCCTGTCCGGGCAGCAGATGGCCGACTATGCGACACGTCTCGCGGCTTTCGATGCGCGGTTGCGCCGTCATTACGGTATCAGGCTGGCCTATCACCATCACCTCATGATGGTGGCTGAAACGTTTCAGGAAATCTGCCAGCTTTTCGATGCGCTTTCTGTCGAGGTCGGGCTCTTGCTCGATACAGGTCACGCCATGGCGGCTGGCTTCGATTATCGGCGTCTGATCGACCGTTATGACTCGCGTATCTGCCATATCCATCTCAAGGATGTACGCCCTGCTATTCTGGAGCAAGTGCGCGGGCAGGATATGAGTTTCAATGCAGCCGTGCGGGCGGGAATGTTTACGGTGCCGGGCGATGGTTGTGTCGATTTCGGGCCGCTGGCCAGTTTCGTGCTGCAGAGCGGGTATCAGGGCTGGATGATCGTCGAAGCTGAGCAGGACCCGACCATGGCGCCCCCTCTGGCTGCTGTGACACGCGCACGCCAGAATGTCGAAGCCGCGTTTGCCCCGCTTCTGCTGACGGCATGAAACAGAACCCGGCAGGCACATGATCTGACCGGGGCCAGCAATCCCCTCCAGAACAATGAAAATGGTGTTCCGCTCCGCAGGGTCGGGCACCATTTCGGGAGCGTTTCAATGAAGAAAAAGCAGCTCAATATTGGTCTGATCGGTTCGGGTTTCATGGGGCAGGCCCATGCCGATGCCTATCGACGGGCGTCACTGCTCTATCGCGATCTTCCGGCCTTGCCGCACCTCTCGATGCTGGCAGACGCCACGCCTGAACTGGCCGAAAAAGCGGCTCGCCGCTTAGGTTTCGAGCGATCAACAGGGGATTGGCGGGTATTGGTCAACGATCCTGCAATCGATGTGGTCGATATCACCTCGCCCAATCTGTTTCACAAGGAAATGGCGCTGGAGGCGATTGCGGCTGGCAAGCATGTCTATTGCGAAAAGCCGCTTGCCCTGAGTGCACAGGACGCTGCGGAAATGACCCTCGCCGCCCTACAAGCGGGAGTGAAGACCATGGTGGCGTTCAATAACATCAAGACGCCCGCGGCGCTTTACGCAAAACAGATTATCGAGCGCGGTGATATCGGACGCCCGACGCGGTTCAGGGCGTGGTTCGATCAGGGTTTTTACAACGATCCGAACCTGCCTTTTTCGTGGCGTCTGAGGCGCAGCGAGGCCGGGTCTGGCGCGTTGAGCGATCTGGGCTCGCATGTGATTGCTGTGGGGCAATTTCTGATGGGCGATATCACCGCGACCATCGCACAGAACCAGACAATGTTCCGGCAAAGGCCGGTGCCGGAAGCCGGGTCGGGCTATGGCGCGACCCTCGGCGCAAATGCCGTCTGGGCCGATGTCGAGAATGAGGACCAGATTCAGGCTCTCGTGCAGTTTGCCTCCGGTGCCGGGGGAACGATCGAGGCGTCACGCATCGCGGCAGGCAAGATTTTCGGGGTGTACTGGGAAGTCTCCGGCACGGAAGGAACGCTCATCATGGATGGCGAGCGGTTCAATGAGCTCAAGCTCTATCGTTTTGGCGACGAAAAAACGGATCGCGGCTTTCGAACCCTGCTCGTCGGCAGCCAGGTGCCCCAGTTCTCGGCCTTTTTCGGTTTCGATTTTGGGGGGGGCGGCCTCGGCTATTTCGATGTGAAAGTCATCGAGGTGCATGACCTCATCACCGGCATCATGTCTGAAGGTGCCTGCTTCCCGGCTTTCGATTTCGGCCTGCGCAACCAGCAGATCATGGATGCCATGGAGGCCTCCGTTCACAGCCGCAGCTGGCAGATCCTGCCATCTGCATGAGCGCGTGCGCCCCGGATTTGCGACATCCCCATACCCTGACAGGGAGCAAGAAACATGTCTTTTCCTTCCACTTTGCCTGAACCCGATCGTCTCGATCCGGCCAGCATTCCGTCGCTCAGATGGGGGGTGATCGGTCCGGGTTGGATAGCCGAGCGTTTCGTCACATCGGTCCAGAAATTCACCACTCAGAAAATTATCGGAATCGAGTCACGCGATGGCGCGCGTGCGGCGGAATTTGCGCGTCGTTTCTCCATTCCCCACGCCTTTGACGGGGATATGTGCGATCATCCCGAGATCGATGCGCTCTATATCGCGACGCCTCATCCTTTCCATTTCGACATGGCCAGGCGCGCACTGGAGGCAGGCAAACCCGTACTGGTCGAAAAGCCGATATGCGTTGCGGCGCATGAACTGGATTCGCTCATCGCGCTGGCCAAACGACGCGATGTGTTTTTGATGGAAGCGTTCTGGACGGATTTCCTTCCCAAATTTTCCGTGCTGCGCAAGGTGCTGCAGGTTGGCCTTGTCGGCGACGTAACAAGTGTTCTGGCCGATCATGGAGAGTTTTTCCTGCCGGACCATCGCATCATGCGCGCCGATCTGGGCGGCGGCCCGATGCTCGATCTGGGCACTTATGTGGTCGGGCTGGCAACGGGCATTCTGGGGCGCCCTGATCATGTTCTGGCCCAGACGACGCCCGCAGAGAGCGGAGTGGACGGCCAGACAGGCATGCTGTTGCACTACCGCAGTGGCGCGCAGGCCGTTCTGCATACGACCCTCCTCTCGCATACGCCCTGTCATGCCGTCATTGCCGGAAGAAAAGGCATGATCACCATGGCGGGCAAATTCTATACGCCCGGCCCTTTCATCGTGCAGGCCAATGACCTCTCGACGCAGTGCGTTTTCGATGAACCGCGTTCGGCCTATGACGGGTTGCATTATCAGGTCGAACATATGGCCTGGTGTCTCGGTCAGGGGCTGAAACAATCGCCCATCAGACCGCTTTCAGCGTCGCGGCTGACCCTTGAGACGATGGATCGCGCCCGCGAGGCCGGGCGCGTAATTTGATGAAAAACGGTTTCGGGAGACTGGCAGAATGACGACACTTGCCTTGTTCGGCGCTGGCCGTATCGGTCAGGTCCACGCGCGCAATCTGATGGCCATGCAGGATATGAAACTGGTGGCTGTCGCAGACCCGATCGCGTCTTCCGCGCGTGAAGACCTGCTGGCGCGCAGTCAGGCGCGATTAAGTGACGCAGAGGCGATTTTTGCCGATCCTGATATCGACGCCTATCTGATTGCGAGCCCGACAGATACTCATGAGTCGCTGTTGCGTCAGGCCGCACGCACGGGCAAACCGGTTTTTTGCGAAAAACCCGTCAGCCTCGATTTCAGGAAGGTGATTGATGTTGCCCGCGAAATTGACGCGGCAGGCAATCCTGTCATGCTCGGGTTTCAGCGCCGCTATGACCCTGATTTTCTGCGCGTGAAAGAAGAAATCGCCTCCGGCCGCTCGGGGCGCGTTCAGCATATTGTCATGCATACGCGCGACCCATCGCCCCCACCTGTCAGCTATATCAAGTCATCTGGCGGTTTGTTTCGCGATCAGGCCATTCATGATTTCGACATGACGCGCTATCTTCTGGGAGAAGAAATCGTGTCCGTCTGCGCTACGGGTGCCTGTCTGATCGACCCGGCGATAGGGGAGGCGGGTGATATCGATACTGCGATGATCACGCTGCGCTCGGAGAGTGGTCGCCTGGTGCAGATGATCAATGCCCGGCATGCGGCCTTCGGTTATGATCAGAGGCTCGAAGCGGTCTGTGAAAAACGGATTTTCTATGTCGCCAATCAGCCGGTCACGAATCTGGTCAGCGCCGATGCACAGGGGTTTACATCCTCGCCGCCTTTGGGCGATTTCATTGCGCGATTTGCAGAGGCCTATCGAGCCGAGATGAATGCGTTTCGCGCACTTGTCCAGCAGGGGAAATCTCCGCTTGCCACGATGCGCGATGGTGTCGAAGCCCAGAGGCTGGCCGAGGCGGCCGCTCAGTCTCTGAAATCGGGTCGACCTGTTGCAGTCTCTGCCGTCACGTGACGCTACCGTTCAGGCGAGACGCATGTTTTACCGACCGGAGAGGCGATAACAGAATACAGGATTTGGAGCATGTGATGGACTGTTGAATGATTCCTGCACCGTAAATCAAGTTTATCGACTTCAAGGTCGTCCAGATTAATTCTGACACAGAAGGCACAACATAATATCGAGGGCACAGCAAGAATTTTTATCAAACTGATCGTTCAATAGTCGTGATGTTATGAGATTTGAAGATAAGTAAATTACAGATTTGTATGATTATATTATCAGAATTACTGAAGTAAAAAACATAATTCGAGATCTATTTATTTCAAAATATACTTTTTGAATAAATAATAGTAGTGGCCGTTTATATCGGCTATATTAAAAAAATATACAGGAAAAATCTATAAACGATTGTCGAAACTGTATGGCGTGTCTGGCATTAGCAGCAACGTACTTTTTTGATCCGCGTTCGCCGAGCGCATGTAAATTATCTTTGGGAGCAATTGTGTTGAACGAAACAATCAATGTCGTGCTCGTCGGATATGGATATGTTGGAAAGACATTTCACGCACCGTACATAAAGTCGCTGCAGGAAATGACATTGTATGGGATCGTCTCTCACAATTCGGAAAAAGTGCATGCCGACTACCCGGGCCTGAAGATCTATAGCGATGCTGATGACGTGTTTGCCGATGAGAATGTCGATCTTGTTATCCTCGCGACCCCCAACGATACTCACGCAGAATATGCCGAGAAAGCATTGCGTGCTGGAAAGCATGTCCTCGTAGAAAAGCCGTTTACACTTACCGTAGACGAGGCGCGAAATGTCATTGAAACAGCGCGCCTCAACGATCGGGTGCTCGCTGTTTTTCATAATCGACGCTGGGATAGTGATTTTCTGACGATACGGTCGGCAATCGAGCGAAACCTCATCGGAAGGGTCGTGCATTTCGAGTCTCGAATTGACCGATACCGTCCGGAAGTACGTGATAGGTGGCGTGAAGCCAATAAACCCGGTGCTGGAGTTTTGTTTGATATAGGCCCGCATCTGATCGATCAGGCATTACAGCTATTTGGACTACCGGACCATGTCACCGCGTCACTCGCAAACCAACGTGAGAACTCGCTGATAGACGATTGGGCACATATTATTCTGTGCTATGGCCAGAAGCGAGTTATCCTGCACACCAGTTCCCTGTGTGCCAGCGGGTCAGACCGGTTCGTCGTGCATGGTACACATGGGAGCTTGGTCAAGAAACTGGCGGACCCACAGGAAGACCAGTTACGCAGAGGGTTGAAACCGGGTTCAGACAAATGGGGAGATGATCCGGACAGTCTCAAAATCTATGATGCAGATGCCAGATTGCACGAAGAGGCTGCCCAGTCGGGCGATCAGCGGAACCTTTATAAACGTTTGGCCGCCGCAATTCGCTGCAAAGTGCCTAACCCTGTCAGGCCTATAGAAGCGTTGGCAGTCCAGGCCGTTTTGGAAGCAGCCTATCAATCCCATCAGGAAAACCGCTCTGTCTCACTCAGTCTTACTGAAGAGGAACGAGATAGTTGGTGATATGCCCCTCTGACATCGCGAGTTTGAGGCATCCGATCTTGTGACAGGCAATCTCCATCTCTGTTGACCAGTCAGATAATCACTTGTCTGTTTCGGGGCCTTAAAAGCTCCGGGCAACATCGCTCAACATGGATGAATAGCCACTTCGATCGCTTGTTTCTGTCAGGTTTCGGCCTGCAAACTCAGGTGGAGAGGCGTCCTGATCACTGATGCGGCTGTTCCGCTGTTTCCAATGCTTCCCCGGTTTGATGTATCGTTGGTCGTGCTAACGAAGGGTCCGTTTTGATAATGACAAGGCTAGCAATAACCAGACGAGATATCTTTGGAGCCGTAGCTGTTGTAGCTTCAACGCAGGTGCAAGGCGTTACCGCTGCTCCTGTGGGCGCAAGTCCATCGATGCCTGCACGCTTGCGTCCGCCCGGCTCCTCCGAAGATGCACAAGTACCACCGCCGCAAATTCATCACTCTGATGCCCGGCCGGTTCTGGAAAAGGCACGGCTCCATTTACTTTATAGCCAGGCTAGCTGGAGCGAAGGGCCCGCCTGGTGGCCGCAACAGAGAACGCTCATATGGAGCGACGTTGTAGGGCGCCGTGTGCTGGGTTGGCGCGAAGACGGGGCGGTAGACGTTCTGCTTGATGCCACGCCTTTTATCAACGGTAATGCGGTGGCGCCAGACGGGCGAATTTTTCACTGCGAGCACGGTCATCGTGCCATCAGTTTCTCTCGCGGTTCAGAGAGTCCTCAGATCGTCGCTACACAGGCCGATGGACAGCGTCTCAATGCCCCCAACGATATAGTCGTCGCCAACGATGGCTCCGTCTGGTTCAGCGAACCGACTTTCGGTATCGAAAATCCCAAGCAAGGAGTTCGGTCTCGTTCCGAGAGCGGGAGAACCTCGATCTGCTGTCTCGGGCGCGACGGTATCACGCGCCGTGTTGCTGACATGACTCAACCTAACGGCGTAGCGTTCTCTCCGGATAACCGTATCTTTTATGCGTCACAGACGCCTGAACACGGCGAGGGTGAGATTGCGATCTTCGCGTTTGATCGTTTGGGCAACCGCTTGTCAAATCGACGTCGTTTCGCGACGGTTCCCCATGGCATTCCTGATGGGTTTACCGCAGATCGACGAGGCTGGGTCTGGAGCAGTTCCGGGATAGGCATTGAGGTTTTCGACTCATCGGGTCGTCATCTGGCTACTGTCCCTACACCGCATCTCTGTAGTAATTGCGAATTCGATAGTGAGCAGAAACGCTTATTCATCACCGGTGCTGAAGCGCTGTGGGTTCTACAGCTTAACGCCTGAGCAGCGTGCATCATGGTCTGGTAAATTAGCTGCCGACGGGGGAGACGCTGGGTTGGCTTCACTACGGGACGATAATCTGTCGTGCGAACCTTGATAGGTATTATCCAACCTATAGCTTCCCTGATGCTTGGGCAGTGCGTAACGAATGGGCTGCTTCAAATTAAGTCTTTTTCCGATCCGGGATAATATATTTTTCGGTCATGATAATCCGGAACGATACGAATTCTTACTGTTGGTTCTTGTGGAATGTCCTGCGGTACCCGAAAATATGAATGTATTCGGGAGAAAAAAGACAAATTCTGACCCTGCATCTATTCTGGTCGGATGCAGAGTCAGGATTGTTGCTTTCAGTATGAAATGCCAGGAAGATCTAGATTTCTTCAATTTGATGTATTTGAACCTGAAGGCCGTGTAATTTTAGAAATTCGCCTAGGGCAATAAATGGAGCACTTTTGGTATGTGCATCGAGGAATTCTGGTCCCTCCCACTCTTCGTCGAAAAAGAAGGTGAAGGACTGCTTATCGACATAAGATTGATATTTCAGACAGCCTTTCTCTGTTTTGGCATGTTGTACGAGAGGTCGTATGTTTGAACTCAGATCATCATAAGAATCGCTATTTCCGCTTATAATGGCAAAAATCTTCATCACTGGACTATTCCATTTTCTGTCTATTATTCAGCTTTATCAAGCTGCTTGACGGAATGATATAATGTCATTTGTTTCGACGCAGAGGTATAACGCGATTCTACCAAACTTGCCTTTTTTCCCCATCTCGCGAGACCCTCAGAGAACAGACGTGTCTCTCAGGGTTCATTTGCCGTGATGCGCGTCAACCGTGAGTCATTGCCTCGTTTTCGCGTTACGTCTGCAGGGTCAGAATTTTCGCTCAATAGAGCAGCGCGGCCGCTTGCACTGCCTGATTCCACGCAGTCGCTCCCATCACGTTCTGATTCACCTCGTGCGGTAGCGCAGGCAGGGAGAAGGGATCCCCATCGCTGACCCTCGCCGTACATCTCCCTGCGAGTCGCCATGATGGATAATATTTTTCGGCGCGTTTCATGAATGGGTGGCATAGGCCTATGCCGGATTCACGATCTAATAAGGTTGGTTACCTCACGCTACGCTCTTGCCAACCGGGGAAAACGGATGAGGAGGGCCGAATTATGGCTGAGAAAACCCATACTGCCCAGAAGGCTTTCGGTGACATGGCACCGGATCTGGCGCGGTACACCGACCGGATCCTGTTCGACGAGGTCTGGGCGCGGCCTGGCCTCACCCCGCGTGAACGCTGCATGGTGACGATTACCTGCCTGATTGCGCTTTATCGTGGCAACGAACTCGGTTTCCACCTGCGCAAGGCGCTGGATACCGGGGTCACGCGGGAGGAGATCATCGAAATCATCACCCATCTGGCCTTTTATTCCGGCTGGCCCACAGCCTCTTCTGCGCTCGCCATCGCGAGGCAGGTTTTTGTAGATGATAAGGAATCCTGAACCATGACCCAGAACATTGCCGGAAAAATCGTCGTCATCACCGGGGCGAGCAGCGGTCTTGGTGAAGCTGTGGCGCGGCGTCTGGTCGCAGAGGGCGCCAAAATTGTGATCGGTGCTCGCCGCACGCACCGTCTTGAGGCCCTGGCCGATGCCCTGGGCCTTGATCGCAAGGCGATCGTCAAGACCGATGTGAGCAAGGCCGATCAGGTTCAGGCGCTGGTTGATCAGGCCATCAGCCTTTATGGTCGTGTCGATGTGCTGATCAATAACGCCGGGCTCATGCCGTCATCGCCGCTCGAAAAACGCGATATCGCCGCCTGGGATGCGATGATCGACATCAATCTCAAGGGCACACTTTACGGTATTGCCGCTGTGCTGCCGCAGATGCAGCATCAGAAAAGCGGTCATATCATTAATGTGGCGTCTGTGGCCGGGCACAAGGTCGGGCCGGGCGGTGCGGTTTATTCGGCCACGAAAACCGCCGTGCGGGTGTTGTCGGAGGGGCTGCGTCAGGAAGTGAAAGCCTATAATATCCGCACCACCATCATCTCCCCCGGTGCGGTGGCAACTGAACTGACCGGCAGCGTCACCGATGCAGATACGGCCCAGCGCATGAAAGCGTTCTACGAACAGGTGGCCATCCCGCCGGAATCTTTCGCCGAGACGGTGCTCTTTGCGATGAGCCAGCCCGAGGCGGTGGATATCAACGAGATCCTGTTCCGTCCCACGGCGCAGGAATACTGAATAGCGTCCCCACCCTCGTTCAGCCGCGATAACGCAAGGCCTCGACGACCAGCCGGAAGGCAGCCGAGGCATTGCGACGGCTCGGATAATAGAGATGATAACCGGGGAAAGGCGGACACCAGTCTTCCAGCACCCGGATCAGACGACCGGCCTGCACATGCTCGTTCATCTGGTCTTCCATGACGCAGGCCAGGCCGAAACCGTCGAGCGCGGCCTGACGTACCATTGAGGCACTGTTGAACGTCAGCTGGCCGTCAACCCGCACGCGCAAAGCCCGTTTGCCTTTTTCCAGCTCCCAGGCATAGACGCCGCCAGAACTGCGCATACGCAGATTGATGCATCGATGCTGAGCCAGATCCTGCGGACGCAGCGGTCTGGGGTGACGTGCAAAATAGGATGGCGCACCTACCACAGCCATGCGCAGGGGCGGCCCGATGGGTACGGCGATCATGTCGCGCGCAATCGTTTCCTCCAGTCTCACGCCCGCATCGAAGCGATCAGCCACGATGTCGGTCAGGCCGGAATCGAGCGAAAGCTCGATATGGATATCCGGGTGCTCCGGCAGAAGCTGCTTGAGTTTCGGCCAGAGCAGGCTGATCGCTGCATGTTCCGAGGTGGTGATCCGCACCGTACCGGACGGTTTTTCAGATAATTCGCTGAGGGAGGCAATTTCATCGGCGATACTGGTCAGCGCAGGGGCGAGGGTTTGTAGCAGACGCTCTCCCGCCTCGGTTGCCGAAACCCGGCGGGTGGTACGTGTCAGAAGGCGCACCCCCAGCCGGGTTTCGAGCCGCCTGACCGTATGGCTCAGAGCGGATTGGGACGTGCCCAGCCGGGCAGCGGCACGGGTAAAACTCTGCTCCTCAGCCACCGCCAGAAAGGCGTTGAGATCGACCAGTTCGTCGCGCTGCATTGATGAACTCCCGATATAGGTTCGTGCGGATTATAGCATCTAATCGCATGGAGATGTCTGTGGTCTTATGATCCGGTTCGAAAGAGTGCCGTTAGATGCGCTCGCTTTTCGCTTGGAGTGTTTCTCATGGATATCAGACATCCCGGCTTTGCCCCCTCGGCTAAAGGGCCATCAGACTGGTTTACCGGCACGGTGCGTGTCGATTCCCCCTTCGCCGGGAGTGGCGCTCTGGCCTGCGCGACGGTGACTTTCGAACCCGGCGCCCGCACGGCCTGGCACAGCCATCCGCTGGGCCAGACCATTCTCATCACTGCGGGTCTCGGCTGGGTACAGCGCGATGGCGGTGCGGTGGAGCAGGTTCAGTCGGGTGACATGGTCTGGTTCGAACCGGGTGAAAAGCACTGGCACGGCGCCTCTGCAAGCTGCGCCATGACCCATATTGCCATCACCGAAACGCAGGACGGCAAATCCACCGAGTGGATGGAGAAGGTCAGCGACGCCCAATATCGGCGCTGAGCCGCGCTATGTCTTTTCATCGTAACGATCGGAGCCATGTCATGGAAAAACGTTTTCTCGGTAAGAGTGGACTCGAAGTCTCGGCGCTCGGTCTGGGCTGCATGGGGCTGAGCTTCGGCTACGGCCCGGCAGAAGATCATGCCAGCGCCGTCTCTTTTCTGCGTGGCGCCTATGAGCGTGGCGTCACCTTTTTCGATACTGCCGAAGCCTATGGCCCTTTCGCCAACGAATCCCTGCTTGGTGAGGCGCTGGCACCTTTCCGCAAGGAAGTAGTCATTGCGACCAAATTCGGCTTTCGCAATGGTCGCCCGCCCGAGGGGCTGGATAGCCACCCCGCCCGCATCCGTCAGGTGGCAGAAGATGCGCTCAAGCGCCTGCGTACCGATGTGATCGATCTGTTCTATCAGCATCGCGTCGACCCTGATGTACCGATGGAAGACGTGGCCGGTGCGGTCAAGGAGCTGATCTGGGAAGGCAAGGTGCGCCATTTCGGCTTGTCGGAGGCCGGTGTGGCCTCGATACGCAAGGCGCATGCGGTGCAGCCCGTCACCGCCCTGCAAAGCGAATATTCGCTCTGGTGGCGCGAGCCCGAGCAGGAAATCCTGCCGCTTTTGGAAGAGCTTGGCATTGGTTTCGTGCCATTCAGCCCATTGGGAAAAGGCTTTCTGACCGGCAGGATCGATACGGGCACGCAGTTCAGCGATCAGGATTTCCGCAAGATCGTGCCGCGTTTCGCCCCGGAGGCGCTCGAGGCCAATCAAGCGCTCGTGGTTCAGCTCGAGGCGATTGCCGCCGCGCGACAGGCAACGCCCGCCCAGATTGCTCTGGCATGGCTTCTGGCGCAAAAACCCTGGATCGTGCCTATTCCCGGCACGCGCAGCCTGACCCGCCTCGACGAAAATCTCGGAGGCGCTTCATTGGTGCTGGGCGCAGACGAAGCAGGGGCGATCGACACAGCGTTGGCAAAAATCGATGTCACGGGCGACCGCTACCCGGCGAGCATGATGGCGCTTGTCGGACGCTGAGGCGTCGCACGCTGTCCGGGCCGGGTCAATTCCTGCTCGGGCGCGCCTCGTGTCAGAGCATCAGGCGAACGTCGCATTTCCATTTTCGGCGGTTCATCCCAGCCCGTGAAGCAGCTCGGCGTTTTGCACGCCCCAGCGATAGAGCATTTCGAGCGGTTCGATAAAGCGCTGGCCGAGCGGTGTCAGGCGGTACTCGACCACAGGCGGCATGTCCTGAAGCACGACGCGTTCGACCAGGCCCGCTTCCTGAAGTTCGCGCAGGGTCTGCGTCATCATTTTTTTCGACAATCCCGGCAGGCTGCGTTGCAACGCGCCGGGGCGTGAGGCGCCGCCCATCAGATGCAGGGCGTGCAGGATCATCGTCACCCATTTTCCCGAAAACAGCTTCAGCAGGCGGCGCGGGGCGCAGTCTTCAGCGAAGGGCGCACGGCGGTAATGGTCGGGCAGGGCGGGGAGGGGCGTTGTCGGCTTCATGGGTTCCTTTTGGTAACCAGGGCACAAAAAGGTGCCGGATTGTGTTTTCTACCCATGGCGCCCAGCCTGGGTAAAGACAAGAACGAGCTGCAAGGAGTTTCTCATGAACCATAAGGCCCTGATTATCGGCGCGACCGGGATGGTCGGTCAGAATCTTGCCAATCGTCTCGTGGCAGAAGGCTGGACCGTCCATGGCCTCGCAAGGCGTGTCGAGGCGCTACCCTCTGGTGTGTTGCCCATCAAGGCGGATACGCTCGACCCCGTATCCTTGCGTGACGCTCTGGCCGGGCTGTCGCCGAGCCACGTCTTTTTCACCACCTGGACGCGTCGTGAGACCGAGCGTGAAAACTGCATTGCCAATAGTGCGATGCTGCGCAACGTGTTCGAGGCCTTGCCGCACCCCGAGCGTCTTGCTCATGCCAGCCTTGTGACGGGGCTCAAGCATTATCTTGGCCCGTTCGAGGCCTATGCCAAAGGTGCGCCGCCAGTGACGCCCTTTCGCGAGATCATGCCGCGTCTCGATGTCGAGAATTTTTATTACGCTCAGGAAGACGTGCTTTTCGAGGAAGCTGAAAAGCACGGTTTTTCATGGAGCGTACATCGCCCGCATACCGTGATCGGCCATGCTGTCGGCAATCTGATGAATATGGGTACGACGCTTGCGGTCTACGCCTCGCTTTGCCGCGCAGCCGGTCTGCCTTTCGTGTTTCCCGGCTCCCTGGTTCAGTGGTCCAGCCTGACGGATGTGACCGATGCGCGCCAGCTGGCGCGGCAGATTCACTGGGCGGCAACAAGCCCGGCGGGGCGTAACGAAGCCTTCAACGTGGTCAATGGCGACGTGTTTCGCTGGAGTGGCCTGTGGCCCGAACTCGCAGCCTGGTTCGGTCTTGAAGCGGCGCCCTATCCGGGTCACGCGACGTCGCTCGAAACCATGCTGAAAGGCAAAGAGGGCGACTGGGCGGCACTGGTGGCCAAATACGGGCTTGTCGAGCCCGAATTCAGCCGTCTGGCGTCGCCCTGGCACACGGATGCCGATCTGGGCCGACCGGTGGAATGCGTGACGGATATGAGCAAAAGCCGGGAACTCGGCTTTACGGGCTATCAGTCCACGCGCGGTTCGTTCTTCGATCTTTTCACCTTGCTGCGTGCCCAGCGTTATATCCCCTGAGGCGGCTGCACTTCGGAGCGGGCGTCAGGCCCGTTCCGTGACCATCTCTGACAGGGGTGTCGGCGGCGTGCCCGGAAAGACGCGTGCCAGGGCGCTGCGTGGCATGGAAAGATGCGCGCAGAGCACCCCGGCAATGACGCTGCGCAGATCCGTGGTCGGCGCCAGATCGCGATTTTCGAAGAGCTGGCCAGGGCGTAATCCCGGCCACGTACCGGCAATGCGTCCCCCCTTGACAGCGCCACCGGCGATAAAGGCAACGGCACCCGTGCCGTGATCGGTTCCGCCCGTGCCGTTCATGCGCGCGGTGCGACCGAATTCCGTCATGGCGAGAATGACGCTTTGCGACCATGCGGCGCCGAGACTGGTGCGCAAGGCGTCTATCCCCTGATCCAGCCGGGCGAGCGGGGCTTTCAGGGCACCCATCTGCCCGGCATGACTGTCCCATCCCCCGATTTCGAGGGCCGCGACACGAGGGCCATCGGCGCGCGCCAGCATGAGACCTGCTGCCGAGGCCAGCCGGGTGAAACCATCTATCTTGCGGTCGGAACCCGGAGGCGCTGTGGGGGCGATATCGTCCGAAAATCCCCTGGCCTGAAGCCCGCTGCGCAATCCGGGGCCGATCTGGGGGTCATGGGCGCTGAGCTGGGCGATGGCGCGATAAAGATCAGGCGTCGGGTGCTGGCTGCCAGCGGGAGCATAACTGCCGATAGGCGTCGGGCCGCGCAAAAGTAGAGGGACGTCGAGGCCAAGAGAGAGGGCGAAGCCGTCTGGACGCGCATTCTTGCCAGAGCCTCCCTGGCCGGGCAGGGCGGAAACCGCCCGGTTGAGCCAGCCGCTATCCAGACGGTGATCGGCACCGCTTTCGAGATAATCCTGGGCATCGAAATGAGAGCGTGTGCGATAGGGTGCTGCCACGGCATGAACGGGCAGCATCTGCCCTTGTCCATAAAGCGCGTGCAGCCCGGCGAGCGCCGGATGTAGCCCGAAAAAACCGCCCAGATCCAGCAGCCCGCCTTCGCGCCCCGGTTCTGGCAGAAGCAGGTCGCGGCGCAGCGCTACAAGCCCGGAATCACCATAGGGCGTGACGGCGGCCATGCCGTCAAGCGCGCCGCGCAGAAGAATGACGACCAGGCGCGGGTCCTGTGCGCCCGATGACGGGGCGGCGAGGGCGAGGGATGCCCGACCGAGCGACCAACTCGCTGTTAGCCCGAGCAGGGCGGAGCGACGGGAAAGCATCATGACTTAGCGCCTCTGGAATTCGGGGGAGGAAAACAGAAGGGTCAGGGCGTCCTGACGACTGCCAGCGCGATGCATGGCCAGTTGGGTTTCGGCGCGCAGCGAAGCCCCGAGCGCGGCATGGGCGATCGTCATCGGGTCGTGATCGCGCAGCGTGGCGGCATAGCGATAGGCCCAGTCGGTTCGGGCGAGCAGATCGGCCGGTGCCGACCATTCTGACGACAGATCGCTCCAGCCATTGGGCATGGGGGCAGTCCAGAGTGGCTGGCCCAGAGCGGCGCAACCATTGATCAGAAGGCGATCAGGACTATGCGGCGCGTCGGGCGACATGTCTGTGGGCGTTGCCCCCGAGGCGCGCAGGATTGCCACCACAAATTCCATGGGTGAGCGCAGCTTGCCCATGGTGGCGCCGGGTGCGGCTGCGCTCGGATGGTCGATCAGGGCCAGAGAAGCGGCATGAAGGCTGCCCTGCGTCTTTTGCAGCGCGTCGAAAACCGGCGCCACCTGAGCGGGTGACGGTGTGTCGGTCAGAAAATACCTGACCATTTGTGTGGCGATATGGCGATAAGTGGCTGGATGGGTGCCCAGAAACGCCAGCGCTGCCACGCCGCCTTCTTCCCCTTCTGCAAAACGCTGGCCAAGGAGCGTCTTTTCACCGGGTTGATGGGCGCGCGGTGCAAAGTGAAAGCCGGGTCGCTCGGCCTTCATATCGACACCCCACCCCGTCAGGATCGCGGCGAAAGACGTCACGTCGCTCTGGCTGTAGCCCGCGGCGGGAGAGAGCGTATGCAGTTCGAGGCATTCGCGTGCCAGATTCTCGTTCAGTCCGCGATGCTGGCGTATTCCGGCGGGGCTGTCCGGTCCGACCGAGCCGGTATTATCCAGATAGAGCAGCATGGCCGGGTGACGCATGACCGCCATGAGCATGTCGACGAAGCGCCCCGTCACATGGGGCCTGATCGCTTCGCGCATATAGGCACCTGCAACGCCTTTCACCCGGTCCTGCTTCTGGCTGACCGTGAAATGGTTGAACCAGAACCATGCCAGACGATCGCGAAAGGGCTGTTGCGTCGAGAGAAGGGCTGCGCTCTGGGTCGCGAGTTCTGCCTGAAGAATGGGTTTGACAAGCGGATTGCCGCGCAGCTTGCCCTCGCGCTGCGTGCGCAGGGCAATCAGCCCTTCGGCGCAATCGCCCACGCCCGTAAAGCGTGACAGATCTTCCGGACCGAGCTGTTCTGCCAGCCAGTCGCGCCATGGCATTGTGCGTGTCTCGCCAAGGCGTGCGCCCCAGCCGAAACGGTTTTCGACCTGAATGCCTTGCATGAGGCCTCCACGAGGGCGTGTTCGCCCCGGAACCTATTATGTCAAACGATGTCTATATTTATGGTGTGTTTTATGGCGAAAAGACAGCAATGATGTAACGCCGCGATGCAGTCACGACCGTATCTGCGGCTTTCGAGTCAGGTCGGCTCCCTGTTTTCAAAACTCTCCCGAGCCGCTATGGCTCAGCACGGCACCTGGAAACGACGATGGAGGGATGACATGACGACCGTAGCGAGACGTGGCGTCTGTCTTGTGATTTCAGCGCCGTCCGGTGCGGGCAAGTCCACCATCGCCAATGCGCTGCGCGCCGGCGATTCCAGTCTCGTACATTCCGTTTCGGTCACCACCCGCGCCCCGCGCCCCGGCGAAAAGGAAGGTGTGCATTATTACTTTCGTTCGCTGGAAGAATTCCGTGTCATGGCGGAAAATGGCGAGCTGCTCGAATGGGCCGAAGTTTTCGGTCGTGGCTATGGCACACCGCGCGCCCCCGTCGAGGCAGCGCTGGCCAGCGGTCGTGACATGGTGTTCGATATCGACTGGCAGGGCCATCGCCTGCTGCGCGATGCGCTCCCCGATGATGTGGTAAGCCTGTTCGTTCTGCCGCCTTCGATGAAGGAACTCGATCGCCGCCTGCGCTCGCGCGCTTCGGATGATGCGGCAGAAATCGACAAGCGCATGGGGGCGGCTCTGGCCGAAATCTCTCATTGGAGCGAGTTCGATCACGTGATCATCAATGAAGAGCTCGATCGTGCCGTGCGCGAGGCACAGTCCATTCTCATTGCGGCCCGCCTGCGCACCAGACGCCAGCACGGTCTGGCCGCTCTGATGAAAGAATACGAGGCGCATTGAGGCCTCGATACCGGCCGGGCAGGGCACTGCCAGTCGGAAAATGACCGATCGGTTGTGGCCGGTGCCTAAAAGATGATCTGACAACACCACGAATATTGCAAATAATTCATGTTCGGGGCTGTGCCTGTATCCGCGACGCGGGTGGGAGACGCTCTGCCTGAATGTAGTGCAAGGAGCATGATATCCAGATGACTGGCGCCGATCAGGAAACAGCCTTGCGTCCCTCCGTTCAGCCGGAAGCCCCGCCTCGACCGGGACTGATCAAGGCTGTCGGGCAGGTTGCGAGCGGCAATATGCTCGAAATGTACGATTTCATGGTCTTTGGCTATTATGCCGGCGATATCGGCAAGGCGTTCTTTCCTTCGGGCAACGCGCAGGCCGAACTGATGCTTTCTTTCGCGACCTTCGGTGCCGGGTTTTTGATGCGCCCTCTGGGCGCGCTTGTTCTTGGGGCCTATGTCGATCGGCTCGGGCGTCGCAAGGGTATGATCCTGACCCTCACGCTCATGGCCATCGGGACAATCACTCTGGCTCTGACGCCGGGTTACGACCGTATCGGTATTTTCGCACCGCTTATCGTTCTGTGCGGCAGGCTGATTCAGGGTTTTTCTGCCGGGGTCGAGGTGGGATCGAGTTCTGTCTATCTCTCCGAAATCGCGACCGAGAAAAATCGTGGCTTTGTCGTTTCCTTCCAGTCCGCCTCGATCCAGCTCGCCGTTGTCGTGGCAGCGGCTGTGGGCTTCGGTCTGACATCCTGGCTTGGATCGCAGACCATGTCGGATTGGGGCTGGCGTCTGCCTCTGCTTTTCGGATGCCTTATCGTTCCGGTGCTGCTTTTCCTGCGCCGTAACCTGCAGGAAACAGCCGCCTTCGAAGCAGAGAAGACCCACCCCGATCTGCGCGAGGTTTTCAACACGTTGCGCGTCCACTGGCGCCTTGGCGGTATTGGCATTCTGACCGCCGTGATGAGCACCGTCTCGTTTTATGTTCTGACAGCCTACACCCCGGCCTATGGCACGCGCATTCTGCATCTGGGTCGGCTCGACAGTCTTTTCGTCACGCTTTGCGTGGGGCTGGTCAACTGTCTTCTCGTGCCGGCATTCGGCGCCTTGTCTGATCGTATCGGTCGCCGGGCACTGCTCAAGAGCGCCACGATTCTCGCGATCTGTTCGGCTTATCCGCTCATGCACTGGCTGGTAGCGGCACCCGATATGGGTCGCCTGATGGCCGCCGAGATCGGTCTGGCAGTGCTTTACAGCGCCTATAATGGCGCAGCCATCGCCTGGCTGACCGAAATTGTGCCGCCGCGCATACGCACCACCGGTTTTTCTTTCGCCTATAGCCTGGCCACCTGCATCGGTGGGTTCAGCCCCACAATCTGCACCTGGCTGATCGAAACCACCGGTAATCGCGCTATGCCCGCGCTGTGGCTATCTCTGGCAGCTTTCTGCGGTCTCGTGGCGGCCTTTATCGCACGTCCCTACCGCGAGCCAGGACCGTCTACGCAAGTCTGACGGAATGGGGAGCGAGGCGTCGTCTGACAGCGCTTTAACGCCTCGTCTCTCATCGTTACTGAGCCATATGCAGGCGGAGAAAACACCGAAAAATGGCGTTTTCAGCATCATTACGTGACGAATTCGCAACAGATTGACGCAACTTGAGAGATGTGGCTCAGTCACGTCTTATTAATGCGCGTCATTTGGTGTTAGCCCCCTCATGCCCTTCTTCAGGAGAGCGGGAGGCTGCAACGCGTTGGCAAGTGTATTTGATGGTGTTCGGATCGGAGAATTTCAGATGGTGCCCTCCTCGACGCAGCCGCGCGCGTCTCTTTCGACGAAAATCATCCTGATCTGCGGTCTCTCGTTTCTGCTGATTCAGCTGGTTGCCGTTACGCTTTCCGGCTGGCTGATGAAGCAGCAGGTCGAGAAAAACGTTTATGCCGAGGCGATCTCCAAAAGTCAGATCCTTGGTGAGAAGATCATTCTCGCCCTGACGGAGCAGAATACGGTCGTTCGCAATATTCAGAGCACCATAGAGACGGCGCACAAGACTGGCGTTCTGAACAAGCAGTTCATCGTCGATCTGCTCGTTGAGGACATGAAGCGCTTCCCTGCGATCTATGCGATGGATTTCAAGGAAATCCCCGGTGGGTTCGATGGCACACAGGTGCCCGGCGGCCCGGGAACGAACAGCCATGGTATTTTCTTCCCGTCTGTCCTGCGTGGCCCCGATAACAGGGTCACGGTTTCGACACCGCCGGAACATTACAGTGCGGTCTACTGGCATATCGTCAAAACGGGTGAGCTGGACGGGCTGGAGCCCTATATCGATCACGACACGCATGTGCCGATGGTCTCGCCGACCTATCCAATCACCTTTGACGGCAAACGCATTGGCGTGGTGGGTGCCGATATTCCGCTGGGTTGGCTCGCCCCGCTTCTGCGTAGTGTGCAGATTGCCGATGGGTCGAGCATCGGGCTTCTCTCGGCTCAGGGGGCATGGATTGTCACCTCGGACCCGACACAGGCGATGAAGCATTTCAGCGATAATGCTGGAAACGATCTAGCTCGTGCACTGGCGACCCGAAAGATCACTATTCTGCGCCACGCGCATGGCAACGACATCGACCGTATTCTCGTGCCGCTGAAAATGGGCAATTTCAATATCTACTGGACGCTGGTCGTGGAGATCCCGAGAGCGGCCATCACGACTCCCATCTGGCATACGATCTATATGCTGGTCGTGCCCGGTATTGCGCTGATAGCCCTGTCGCTTGTCGTCATGGTTCTGGTATTCCGCCGGTTGCTCGATGCGCCCCTGCGTGGCTTGCAGAACTCCGTCTCGGCGCTCGAAGAGGGGCAATATGAGGTCGCTGTCTTCGGCACGCGCCGTCACGACGAAATCGGCTCTGTGGCTCGCGGGCTCGACAGTTTTCGGGGTGCGCTGCTCAAGGCGCGCAAAGTGGATGAGGCTGTCGCTGCGGATCATATCAGGCACGAGGCAGAGCAGGAGCGCCGTCATGTGGAAGACGAGCAGCGCCTCGCTGATGTGAAGAACGTGATCGATACCATCGGCAACGCGTTGACAGCACTGTCGAATGGCGATCTCTCGGCAAAGATCGACAAGAAGCTGCCCCGCGAATTCGACCTTTTGCGTGAGGATTTCAATCGCTCGGTCGAACGTCTGGCGGCGACAATTTCGGGTATCTCCGTTGTCGCCGATACGATCAGCGAAGGAAGCCGCAGCCTTGCCACAGGCGCCGAAGATTTGGCCAAACGCACCGAGCAGCAGGCTGCTGCGATCGAACAGACCACGGCGGCCATCAGCCAGATCACACACAAGGCGGCGCATTCCGAAACCGTTCTGACTTCTGCCCAGGCAACGGGTGAACAGGCTTGCCAGTCGGCAGGAAGCTCGTCGGAGATCATGCGCCGCACGCGCGAGGCCATGAAGCAGATCGAGGACAGTTCGTCTCAGGTGGCGGCTATTGTGCAGGTGATCGAGAACATCGCCTTCCAGACCAATGTTCTTGCCCTGAATGCGAGTATTGAAGCGGCGCGAGCTGGCGATTCCGGCAAGGGCTTTGCGGTTGTCGCCAACGAGGTGCGCACGCTGGCCCAGCGCTGCACCGAGGCGGCGGGAAGTATCAGCGAACTCGTAGGAAAGACGGTCGAGGAAATCCGCGCAGGGGCCGTGTGCGTGCGGGATACGGAAAAAGCGCTGGAGACGATCACCACGCTCGTGACGGCGATGGGAGAGAAGCTCGACACCATCGTCCATAACGCTTTCGAACAGGCGGCGAGCCTCAGGGAGGTCGGTACGGCGATTGCAGTGATGGACCAGAGCACGCAGAAGAGTGCCTCGATTGCCGATGAGACGCGTTCCTCCTCGATCGTTCTTTCAGACGAAGTCGGGTCGATGGGTGAGCTTGTCTCGCGTTTCTCCCTGCCGCGCGAAACGGCGCGCCGTGCGGAAATGGCGTATTGAGAAAATAGTTTTTTTACAACGCCGAGACGAAAATGGGGGGCGTCAAGGCCCCCATTTTTTATGATTATTCGTGTTTTTTGTCCGTCAGGGCCGCTCATCCACGCTCGGCCCGTGGCTCCCTGATAATGGCAATGGCTTTGAATGGGTTCAGACCCATAGGACAGACCTGTGTGCGGTTCATGATCGTGCGGCAGCCAAGAGCTTCATGGAATCGTCGAGGGCTTCAGGGCGCTCGTCCTTACTGTCGTTGCGGCTATTCATAATCCAATAATCGGAGGCCAGCCTCGCCAGCGAGGATGAGCAGAGCATTTAATGAACCATAGATGACGGGAACATTATAGAAAGTTCACGTTTAAATGAATTCTTCTTGTTTCTTTATTGGTGTCATCCGTCTCGGGAACGTGCAGAACATATCTGCCTACCAGCCTGCGAAGAGCAAGGGGCGGCAACATGATAAGTATAAGCACGGCAATTGAAGGTATTGCTGATCCGAAAAAGACTGAGATGACTACCTCTGCACCTGCCACAATGCGTGAGCGCATAAGGGCGATTGGACAGGTCGCCAGCGGCAATATGCTCGAGATGTACGATTTTATGGTGTTCGGTTACTACGCCGCTGCCATAGGCGCTGCATTTTTTCCTTCCAAGGATCCGCAGGCCGAGTTGCTTTTGTCTTTCGCAACGTTCGGAGCAGGTTTTCTCATGAGGCCGCTCGGAGCGCTTGTTCTCGGAGCATATGTCGATCGTATCGGGCGTCGAAAAGGCCTTATTCTGACGCTCGCTCTCATGTCTATCGGCACGGCAACTCTCGCTCTGACCCCGGATTATAGTCGAATTGGTCTGCTTGCGCCGCTTCTTGTTCTATGTGGTCGACTGCTTCAGGGTTTTTCGGCTGGCGTGGAACTTGGTTCGACTTCCGTCTACCTCGCCGAGATTGCAACAGAGAAGACCAAGGGTTTTATCGTTGCCTTTCAGTCGGCTTCCCAACAGGTCGCCGTTGCGGGTGCGGCTCTGCTGGGCGTGGTGCTTACGAGCACACTCGATACCCAGAAAATGTCGGCATGGGGGTGGCGCATTCCCCTTATTCTGGGCTGCCTGATCGTACCTGTCCTGTTTTTTCTCAGGCGCAACCTGCAGGAAACCGACAGCTTTCGCACGACCCACGCGCCACCGCATTTCAGCGAGGTTATCCGCACCTTGTGTGTTGAGTGGCGTATTGTAGGCACAGGTATTCTGACTGTTCTGATGACGACGACCTCATTTTACGTCATCACAGCCTATACGCCGTCTTTCGGTACGCGCGTTTTGCACCTCGCCAGCCGTGACAGTCTGACCGTCACTTTATGCGTAGGTCTGACCAATCTCATTCTTCTGCCTCTGTTCGGTGCCTTGTCGGATAAAATCGGACGTCGGAGATTACTCATCGGCTCGACCCTCTTGGCATTGGTCTCTGCCTGGCCGATGATGAACTGGTTGGTTTCAGCTCCCAGTTTCAGTCGTCTCCTTGTCGTTGAACTGGCTCTCGCTGTCATCTATAGCGCTTACAACGGCGCCGCTGTGGTCTGGCTGACCGAAATCGTTCCGCCGCGGATACGGACGACAGGTTTCTCATTCGCGTATAGTCTTGCGACCTGCATTGGCGGATTCACGCCCACCATATGCACATGGCTGATTCATGTGACAGGTGATCGTGCCATACCCGGCGCATGGCTGTCTCTGGCTGCTCTTTGCGGACTGCTTGCAGCTTTGATTGCCCGACCCTATGCGCAGCGGGTCCAATCGGCATGAAATCAACTATAGGTAGTAAACTGGGGCATGCCGATCGGCTGCGGAGGGCCGGGCGTTCTTGTGCCCTGCTCTTTTTCTCCACAATCCTGACGTCACAGGCGCATGCCGCAGCAAAAAAACCGGTGGTGGATTTCGATACTCTCGCGACGCTGGTCAAGGCTCAGGCACAACAAATCAAGGATCTGCAGGCGCGCCTCTCTGTGCTCGAAGGAAAAAAAGGGAATAAATCTGGAGCCAAAGCGGTTGCTGTCGCTTCAGTTAATCGAAGTGTTCCTCCGCAAGCGTATGCCCCCCCGAAAGGAGACACCCGCCAGAGGCAAGCTCATGCTGTTTCGACACCCAGCAAGGCGCTTCCCGAGCCCGTGCGTCTGGCTTCAGCGTCCAGTCAGGCGGAATCGGCAGGCTTTGCGACAATCCCTCTGTCAGATACACCTCCCGGGAGCAGTGGGACGAGCACAGGAAGCAGCACCCGCCCTCCTGATACGGCTGCCTCCCCAGGTAGTTGGGGCGCTGTTTCCTCTATTCCGCTCAATTCCTCGCCAGCTCTGGGCGTTGACTCTTCCATTCCCTATGCAGGGCGCACAACGCATATGGGTGGGCTTGTTCTTAAATGGGGCAAGGGTCTACCGGAGTTCATGACACCGGATAAGCAATATGCTTTCCGAATAAGAGGACGAATCCTTACTGATTACGGCGCTGCGTTCGGGTCTCGGTTTCACGACCAGAACGTTTCCCGCACAAGTCTGCGCGCCGTGCGTCTAGGGGTAGAGGGACGTGCGCGTCAGCTCTCCTGGGTGTTCGAGGGTGATTACTCCAACAACGAAGTTTCGGTTGTGAGTGCGTATGCGACTTGGAGTGATCGTATGGCCCGCCATATGGTTGAATATACGCTAGGCAATAAATTCAATGACCGTGGCTTCGATGGCTCAACAGGTTCGGCGGAAACGGTATTCCTCGACCGGGATCTGGTGGCGACCGCCATCCTGCCGGTCAAAGGGTGGTATGGTCTGGGCGGTACGTTCAAGATCTACGGTGATGGCTGGCATGTGTCGACCCAGATCACGGGTAACGATGTCAATGCATCGAATATCTCCAATAATCTGCGTGACGATCTGACTTATTCGTTTCGCTCTCACTGGATACCATGGCGCAGCAAGGATGCGCTCATCCATCTTGGAGCCTGGGGGTTTTACGAAGACGTCAAGCCGGGCGCGACGTTTTCCCAGAAGATCAGGATGCTGGCTCGTACGAATGATGCGTTTGCGGCGCGTATCAATACACTCCCGATCGCCAACTCTCTCGCTGGTGGCCTCGAAGCTTTTGGAATCTGGAAGACGGCCTGGCTTCTCGGAGAATACGGCGTGCGTGATATCGGCTTTCGTCGCACATATGGGACCACGGACTTTGGAGATCATCGCGGAACGGTTCAGGCAGCAAGTCTACAGTCCGGTATTTTCCTCACGGGAGAAACGCCGAATTATTATGCTTTGACCGGTCAGTGGGCCTCGCCGAGGGTACTCGATCCTGTAACGCGCGGCGGTCCGGGCGCTTGGGAACTGGCCGTACGTGGCGATTGGCTTGACGGCTGGAAGATGCAGGGCGGAACACGTGGATGGTCAGCGACAGCAGGGGTAAACTGGTATCTGCTCGATTATATGCGTCTGATGCTCAATTATACGCATGCGCATGTCGATAATCAGAAGGGGCCGTATATCGGCCCAACGGGCGGTAATATCGTCGGCATGCGCGCCGGGATTACTTTCTGATCTCGTTGCGCATGCCTGTGCTTGAGGATGTCCGCCTCGCCCGGTGTTCAAGATAAGGGCATTCAGGATTATCGTATCCTGAATGCCTTTGCGTTATTCCCGTTCGACTTGCAGTTTTTTGATGTTGGCGATGGCCTTGGCCGGGTTCAGACCTTTGGGGCAGGTCTGGGTGCAGTTCATGATGGTGCGGCAGCCATAAAGCTTCATGGAATCGTCCAGAGCTTCGAGACGTTCGCTCTTGTGGTCGTCGCGGCTATCCATGATCCAGCGATTGGCTGCCAGCAGCGTTGCCGGGCCAAGATAGCGATCGCCATTCCACCAATAAGACGGGCAGGAAGTGCTGCAGCAGAAGCACAGAATGCACTCCCACATGCCATCCAGTTTCTCGCGCTCTTCGACACTTTGCAAACGCTCGGTATCGGGCGGCGGCGGGGTATCGCTTTTCAGCCAGGGCTGGATCGATTCAAGCTGGGCATAGGCGCCGTTCAGATTGGGCACCAGATCTTTGACCACCGGCATATGCGGCAGCGGGTTGATCTTGACCGTGCCCTTGATCGAGCTGATGGGCTTGAGACAGGCCAGTGTGTTTTCGCCATCGATATTCATGGCGCATGAACCGCAGATCCCTTCGCGGCAGGAGCGGCGAAAGGTCAGCGACGCGTCGATATGGTCTTTGATGTAGAGCAGCGCGTCGAGCACCATCGGCCCGACCTTGTCGAGATCCAGCTCATAGCTGTCGAGGCTGGGGTTCGAGTCATCATCGGGCGACCAGCGATAGACCTGAAAAGTCGCCTTGTTCCTGGTATCGGCGGGAGCCGGATAGAATTTGCCGGGGCGGGTCGTGCTGTTTTTGGGCAGGCGGAGTTCAACCATGACGAGGCTCCCTCAGTAAACACGTTTTTTAGGCGGAAAGACCTCGACGTCGTTCGTCAGGGTCTGCATCCGCACCGGCCGGTAGAGCAGGCTCACCGCACCGTCCTTATCGAGATAGGAGACGGTATGTTTCATCCAGTGCTCATCATCGCGCTCGGGATAATCGTCATGCGCATGGGCACCGCGCGTTTCATGGCGGGCATGGGCGCTTTCGATGGTCACGGTCGCATTGGCCAGAAGATTGGCAAATTCAAGCGCTTCCATCAGATCGCTGTTCCAGATGAGCGAGCGATCGGCCAGCCCCATGTGCTGCGCATCTTTCCAGAGTTCGCGTATCTTGGCGCAGCCCTCGGCCAGCGATTTCGTGTTGCGGAACACGGCCGCATGGCTTTGCATGATGCGTTGCAAGCGCTCGCGCAGTTCGGCAACGGTGAATTTTCCCGAAGCCTCACGCGTCTTGTCGAAGGTTTCGAGAATAGCCTCGCCCGCATTTTTCGGCAGCGGCGGCACTGGCGTCGTCGGGTCGATGATTTCAGCAGCGCGCTTGCCTGCGGCACGACCGAACACGATCAGATCGAGCAGCGAATTCGTGCCCAGGCGGTTGGCGCCATGCACCGAAACGCAGGCGGCTTCGCCCACGGCCATGAGGCCCGGTACAACGGCCTCAGGATTCTCATCTGTTGGGCGCAGAACCTCGCCATGCAGATTGGTCGGTACGCCACCCATGTTGTAATGCACGGTCGGCAGCACCGGTGCGGGTTCTTTGGTCACATCCACACCGGCGAAGATACGCGCGGTTTCGGAAATGCCCGGCAGGCGTTGATGCAGCAACTCAGGGCCGAGATGCTCCAGATGCAGCATGATATGGTCCTTCTTGGGACCACAGCCACGGCCTTCATTGATCTCGATGGTCATGGCGCGCGAGACCACGTCACGCGAGGCCAGATCCTTGGCGGTTGGGGCATAGCGCTCCATGAAGCGCTCGCCTTCGGCATTGGTCAGATAGCCGCCTTCACCACGACAGCCTTCCGTCAGCAGACAGCCTGCCGGGAAAATGCCCGTAGGATGGAACTGCACGAATTCCATGTCCTGAGTCGGCACACCGGCACGCATGGCCAGACCGCCACCATCGCCCGTGCAGGAATGGGCAGAGGTGCAGCTCTGGAAGGCACGGCCATAGCCACCCGTCGCCAGAACCACCATCTTGGCATTGAAACGATGGATCGATCCGTCATCGAGGCACCAGGCCACGATACCGCGACAGGTGCCGTTTTCGTCCATGATCAGGTCGAGCACATAATATTCGACGAAAAAATCGACGCGATGCTTCAGGCATTGCTGATAGAGCGTATGGAGAATGGCATGACCCGTGCGATCGGCAGCCGCGCAGGCGCGGGCGACGGGCGCCTTGCCATATTCGCTCATATGGCCGCCGAAGGGGCGCTGATAGATCTTGCCGTCTTCGGTGCGCGAGAAGGGCACGCCGAAATGCTCAAGCTCCATCACGGCGCTTTCGGCCTCGCGGCACATGAACTCGATCGCGTCCTGATCGCCCAGCCAGTCCGACCCCTTGACGGTGTCGTACATGTGCCAGCGCCAGTTATCCTCGGACATGTTGCCCAGAGAGGCACCGATGCCTCCCTGTGCCGCCACCGTATGGCTGCGGGTCGGGAAAACCTTGGTGACGCAGGCCGTGCGCAGGCCTCCGGCGCCCATGCCCAGCGTGGCGCGCAGACCCGAGCCCCCGGCACCGACCACCACGACATCATAGGCGTGATCGACGATGCGGTATTTCTTGGCGGATTCCGCGCTCATGAGTGGCCCTCCTTCGGGCGGGTAATCAGAATACGGGCGAGCGAGGCACAGCCGAGCGCCACGAAAAGAAGCGTGCTGAGGCGAATGATCAGACGCAGGCCGAAGCGACGCCAGCCGCGCGAATAATCGGAAGCCACGACTTCGAGCCCGAGCTGGGCGTGACGACCGGTCAGGGCGATCAGCAGACCCAGAGGGGCAGCGTTTTGCACCCGACCCGCCCAGGTCAGAATGGACTCGCGGTCACGCCCGGCAAGACGCAGAAGCTGGGCGACCCCCCAGATCGTGAGCGGGCCTAGAAGGGCAGCGGAGACACGCTCGGCTGTCCAGTGTTCGGCGCCATCGGCCAGCCCGCCCAGCCCCTTGGCGCGCGCGAGCGGCGTGCGCATGTCGGAAAGGCGGTTCATGCGCGTGTTCCCTTGCGGCGAAAGCGTGAGAGGGCGACAAAGGCGGTCGCCAGCGAGACGCAAAGCCCGGCGGTCACGAAGACCGAGCGTCGGCCATCCTCGTCTATTTCCTTTTTTTCGAAACGGGCGCCGCTATCCCAGATCAGATGGCGGATGCTGGCAACGAAATGATAGGTGGTGGCCACGCCCCAGCCGAGAAAGACGAGCCGGCCCAGCGGGTGGGTCGCGACACGCTGCGCGCGGGAAAAAGCACGAGGCCCCTGAGCCAGAGCTGCGAGCCAGGCAACAGCCAGGCCCGCACCGAGGGAGGAGGCGACGCCTGCCATGCGATTGCCGATCGAGAGCGCCATGGAGAGGCGAAAACGATAAATATCCAGATGGGGCGACATGGGACGTCGAATGGCCCGCCCATCAGTGTCGGTGCCGTGATAGAACGCTTCGCGTCCGTCGGAAGCCATGGCGATACCTCGGAATTCTGTGCTTCGGGCTATGCGATACCTTACCCACATAGTCTCATTCCCATGGTTCGTCATGTGCATATTGATGTGAGAATGGGCACTGTTTTTGTCTTATATATCATGCAATTCCGAGGCTTTCGCATCTGCGTCGTCTCACCAAGGCGTGACGCTGCTACAGGGGCGCGTTACGTTCGGTCGCGTGTTACGACTGAGCCAGCGAAGTGATCTGAAACCGCGATTGCGCGACAGCGAAGAGAGACCGATGCCAGAACTGAATCCTGCCCAGGCGATCAATGACCGGGCGAGCGGCGTACTGAAGGCCTATCGACGTCTGATCGACCTTGGGCAGATCGAGGCCGATCCAGCGCAGGGTCACGCAGCGGCGGCGCTGGATCGACTGGCGCAGGCCCTGCAAGCCCGTCATGAAAGCCGGGACGGTTTTTTCTCGCGTCTGGCAAAGCGTCGTCCGGTGCCGATCAAGGGGCTCTATCTGGTCGGCGAGGTCGGGCGCGGCAAGACCATGCTCATGGATTTGTTCTGTCGTGAAGTGGCGGTTTCGAAAAAGCGCCGCATCCATTTTCACGTCTTCATGCAGGAGGTGCTGCGCGCCCTGCATAAAGGGCAGAGCCGAGGCGAGAGACGCGAAGATCCGGTGCGCGAGCTGGCGCAGAAGGTGCATGAGCAGAATGATCTGCTCTGTTTCGACGAATTCCAGATCAATGACATGTCCGATGCCGTGCTGGTGTTGCGTCTGCTCGACATGGTCATGGAATTCGGCACGGTTGTTGTGGCGACCTCCAACACAGCCCCCTCCGACCTGATGAAGAACCAGGTACAGAACCGGTCAACCATGCGACCTTATCTGGAGGCTTTTTCGGCTCATATGGAGGTGCTGACGCTCCAGTCAGCCCGAGATTATCGCCGTGGACGTGAACTTGACAGCCAGATCTGGCTGTCTCCGCTCTCGGAAGAGAATACTGCCCATCTACGGCAGAGGTTCGAGGCGTTGACGCAAGCCAGCGCCGAAGCGGGCTTTGTGTCCATAGGGTCACGGCGTATTGCCGTACCATCCTGCTGGATGAGGATCGCATGGTTTGGTTTCGAGGATCTCTGTGGCGCGGCGCTCGGGCCCGCTGATTATCTGGCCATTCTCGCCCGGTTCGACACTATTTTTATTGATGGCATCCCTGAACTCGTCCCTGACCAGTTCGACAAGGCGCGACGTTTTATCAATCTGATAGACGTCATGTATGAAAATCATGCCACTCTTTTCGCAACCGCCGCGGCTCAGCCCGAAACGCTTTACCAGAGCGGTGAGAACGCCAAGGCTTTCGAACGAACAGCGTCGCGTCTCGAGGAAATGCGATCGAGCGGCTGGCAGGAAGAAGTATAGGGGGCTCACGTCATTTCCAATGAACCCGACCCGGATCGTTTTTCTATACGATTGATCCAGACGCAGGGCAGGTATGCACTCTGCTTCTGAAAGGGCTTCTAGATCGTATTACTGACCAGTGCAGGAAAGAAATACCTTGGCATCTGAGATAGATGTCAGGTTTCTACTGTCGCTGTCATACCAATGCATTTTGGGGCGAAAGATTAACTCACACTTAAATTTGAGATGACATTTTTTGTCTTGGTCTTTTTATGCTTTGATAATGAGACACTTTCTCATCTTCGTGCAGAGCGACGGTAATAATAGCCAAAAGGCCCTTGAAAAATGCATTCTCGTATCCGGCTTCGGTCTTCCGCCCCAGTCGTCGCTGGCCTGACACTTATCTGTAGTGGAACATATCTTACCCCTGCAGAGGCCGCGGCGCATGATGACTCTTCGGATGGGAAACAAAAGCAGTTTTCTGATCCGAAAGCTGGGGCAGGCGATAAAGGCAAAGGTGATACGCTTGCGCGCTCTCTGAATAATACGAAGAGCCTCGACACGGATCCGGTCCCTCATGGCGAGGAAAATATCCTCGTCACGGGAAGCAGGATGAACATTCTGCGCGAGCCTGTCGGGCTTGGTCGTATGCCAGAGGACGTAATGCATACGCCGCAGACCATCAATGTCGTGCCACAGGCCTTGATGGAGCAGCAGAACGTCAAATCGCTCGACGAGGCGCTCAGAAACGTCCCTGGTATCACAGCTTCGGTCGGCGAGGGTGAAGGCGGCATGTCGGGCGACCAGTTTCTGATCCGGGGTTTTCAGGCGCAGAATGATATCTATGAGAATGGGCTGCGCGACTTCGGAGTGTACACCCGCGACAGTTTTTACTACGACCATGTATCGGTCATCAAAGGCCCGTCATCGGAAGTGTTCGGCAATGGAACCACCGGAGGGGCCATCAATATCGTGACGAAGGCGCCGCATAGCGGCAACAGCTATGCCGCGAATTTTTCGGGTGGAACAGGGTCCTATTATCGCGGCACGATCGATCTCAACCGCCAGCTGACCGAGACGATTGCCGTCAGACTTTCCGCCATGGGAAACAGCAATGACGTTGTTGGGCGTGATTCCGTGTTTTCGCATCGCTGGGGTATTGCGCCCTCAATCACTTTCGGGTTGGGGAAAAAGATATCCTATACGCTCGATTATTTTCATCAGAACGATAATCGTATCCCGGATTATGGTGTCTGGGTCGTGACAAAGCCGGGAACGTCGATAGGCCGTCCTCTCACGGAATTCGGACTGCCGCGCACCAACTGGTACGGTACGACGTTCGACAAGGATAATATCAGCACCGATATGATCAGTGGGCGTTTGACCGCCAAGGTTCTACCCTGGCTGACCCTTAGCAACGACACGAAGGGCGGCATCTATCACCGTTATTTCTCTGCATCACAGTCGAATTGCAATGCGGGCTGTACGCGTGCTTTTTTCTCCAACGCACCGCAGACTGCACAAATTGTCCGCAATGGTGGGTTAGGCGGCCCCAATCCCTACAGGCAGAGTGACTGGTCAATCCAGAATGTCTTTTCAGGGGTGGCGCGCTTCAGGACAGGCGCGATCAAGCACGAGCTAATCAGCGGATTCGACATCGAGCATGTTGAGGATCATCGAAAGAACTACCCCTATAACATGACCCGCGGTGGCACGAATTTGCTTGATCCGTCGGCAATCGTACCAGGGTTGGAGCGTCTGAATTGTGCGCAAAATCCTGCCGGGCTCGCCAACATACCGAACGGCGTTGGAAAGAAATGCTACAAGGATGGTGCCGCAACCGATATCGGATTCTTCTTGTCCGATCAGATCTGGCTCACGAAATGGTTCTCGGTCAAAGGCGGATTTCGCCTCGATCAGTGGTGGAGTGATTACTCTGCGACAGGTGGGGTGAAGACGACGCCAGACAGCCACTTCTCGCAGTCCGAACTGACCGTGAATCCGACTGTCAGCCTCATGTACACGCCAAATGACGATATCATGGTGTATTTCAACTGGGCTGAATCGACCACCCCGACCAGCCTTTATGTCACGAACAGTAACGCGCCCTATCTGACGGATAACGGCTTTTCTCCTGAGCGCAGCAGACTTTACGAATTGGGGGCGAAATACAACGCTTTCAATGGCCGCATGGGCTTTACGGCGGCGCTTTTTCGTCTGGAAAAAAGCAACGCGACGCTTACCGATCCGACGACCGGTGATGTGTCTTCATCATCCGATCAGCAGCGAAACCAGGGTCTGGAGCTGAGCGCGTCAGGAAATATCACCAAGCATTGGAGCGTGATCGGCACCTATGCACTTTACGATAGCAGCGTGACCGGATCGAATACGCCGGCCGATCTTGGCAAACGCATTCAATATGTTCCAAAAAATTCTGCGACGTTATGGACCACCTACGATATCGCGCCGCAGACGCCCTATAATGTCAGTGTGGGTGGTGGCATCACTTGGCGCCAGGGCGTCTGGCTCGATGCAGCCAATACGGCGCGCGTGCCAGCCACGGTCAATTTCGATGCCATGATTTCTCATACGATCTCGAAGCACTGGAAGATCGCAATGAACGGCTATAATCTTGGCAATCGCCTGAACTACAGCAATCTGTTCAGTAATCGTGTCACACCCAGTATCGGCAGGTCATTCCTGTTCAATATTGCGGCCACTTACTGAGCGGCGCTAAGTCCCGCTACTGTCTTCGCGTATCCTGCTTATGCGGACGAGTTCCTGAAGATTGGCAGGAAGCCGGAAGACCAAAGGGCCTGCCTCTCACCCATGAGAGGCAGGCCCTTTGATGTCACTTTGCGGCAGGTAGAAGGCCACGATGGGCCAGCATCGGACCGATTTCGGGGTCCTTGCCGTAGAAGGCCTTGAACATCGGGCCGTAATCCATGGTGTGACCCTTGGACAGGATCATGTCACGGAAGCGCTGACCGTTTTCACGGGTCAAACCGCCATGGGACTGGAACCACGAGAATACGTCCTGATCCAGCATCTCGGTCCAGAGATACGCGTAGTAGCCAGCCGAATAGCCATTGCCCCAGATATGCAGGAAATAGCTGGAACGATAGCGCGGTGGTACATCCGCGACATCGAGACCGGTCTCGTTAAGCGCCTTGGCTTCGAACTGATCGACATCCTGCCGCGGTGCATCGGCCGAGATGCCGTGCCAGGACATGTCGAGCTGGGCAGCAGCCACGATTTCACCCAAGGCGTATCCCTGATTGAAATGGGCGGCCTTCTTGATCTTCTCGACCAGTTCGGCAGGCATGGGCGCGCCAGTCTTGTAGTGACGGGCGTAATGCGCGAACACTTTTGGGTCCATCGCCCAGTTTTCGTTGAACTGTGACGGGAATTCGACGAAATCACGCGCCACCGCCGTGCCCGAAAGCGACGGATAGGTCTGGCTGGCAAACAACCCATGCAGGGCATGACCGAATTCGTGGAACATGGTCGTCACGTCATCGGACGTGATGAGCTGCGGCTGCCCCGGCGCGGCCTTTGTGAAATTCGCCACGTTGTAAATGACCGGACGCGTTTTCAGCAGGTCGCTCTGACCCACGAAATTCGACATCCAGGCGCCACCCGATTTGTTGTCACGCTTGAAATAGTCGAAATACATCAGGCCAAGTGGTGAACCGTCCTTGTCCTTCACCTCGAAAACCATGACGTCGGGGTTATAGACCGGGATGTCCTTGCGAGGTTCGAAGGTGATTCCATAAAGCTGGTTGGCGGCAAAGAACACGCCATCTGTCAGCACGGTATGCAGCTCGAAATACGGCTTTACATCGTTCTGGTTGAGGTCGAATTTCTGCTTGCGCACGCGCTCTGCGTAGAAATTCCAGTCCCAGGGCTTGAGCGTGAAATTCTGATGATCCTCACCGATCGCCTTCTGCAACTCGGCGGCTTCGCGATGCTGCTCGGCTGCCGTTGCGGGAACGAGCTGGTGGATGAAGCTGTTCACGGCTGCCGGGGTCTTGGCCATCTGATCATACAGCGTATAGGCAGCGTAGTTCGCATAACCGAAGAGCGCGGCTTTTTCAGCGCGCAGCTGGGCGATTTCCGCAATGGTCTGGCGTGTATCGTTGGCATCGCCTTTTTCGGCGCGCGTCCAGCTCTGGTTGAACAGCGCTTCACGCGTGGTGCGATCGCTCAGCGAGGCCAGATCGGGCTGCTGCGTCGTGTTCTGCAACGGCAGAACATACTTCCCGGGGAGCTTGCGCCCTTCTGCTGCTTTCTGTGCAGAGGCAACGGCACCGTCGTCTAGCCCGACAAGCGCTTCTTTCTTGTCGACCACGAGCGCGCCAGCTTTGGCGCTGGCAATCAGCTTCTGGTTATAGGCTGTTTCCAGCTTCGAGAGCTGTGTGTTGATCGCGCGTAGCTTCTGCTGGTCGGGATGCGAAAGCTCGGCGCCTGAATGCACGAATTGCTGAAACGTCACCTCAAGCAGCATGGCTTGCTCAGGGGTCAGGTTCAGCTTGGCGCGGTTGTCATATAGCGTCTTCACACGATGGAAGAGCTTCGGGTTGAGATAGATTTCGTCCGAATGCTGGCTGAGCTTGGGCGCTTCCTTGCTGTCGATGGCGTCCATGGCATCGTCTTTGTCAGCCGAATAGACACCGTAGAACACGCTTTGCACGCGGCCCAGCAACTGACCCGAACGCTCCATGGCAACAATCGTGTTGTCGAAGGTCGGTGCCGCCTTGTTGTTGGCGATAGCCTGCATTTCCTTGAGCTGGTCGGCCATGCCCTTTTCGAAGGCCGGTACGTAATCGCTGTCCTTGATCTTGTCGAAAGGGGGGGCCTGATACGGCAGGGGGCTCGCCTGGAAGAGCGGATTGCTCGGGGCGGCCAGAGCCGTAGAGGAGAGAAGGGGGAATGCAACAGCTGCCAGAGCGGCGGCGTGTCTGAAAACGGGCATGAAAAGGGATCCTACGATCGTAACATGATGCGTTACCGTAAGAAGGAAAGTCGGGAGCGTCAAACCGCTGCGTTCGTTTCCTCTTTGCCTTGATCAAAGACTATGCGCAGGAGGGTTCGTCTCCCTCTTCGAGCAACTTGACGGCGGCGCCTCGCAACAGATCCTGCAAGGTATTTTTGACACGCTCCGCCTCGCATAGCGGCAGCGAGATTTCGAGATCGGCACCCGTTTCATCGAATGCGCAGCTTTCCTGTGTCGCGCTCCAGTCGCCGAGACGTGCCTGGATTATAGGCAAAAGCCCGAAGGAGGCATGGAAGCCTATCCGTTGCATCGGGACGATCTCGACAGTCTCGCCTTGCCTGAGGCAGGACGCAGCAGCCCCGCCATAGGCCCGCACCAGCCCCCCTGCGCCCAGCTTGATGCCACCGAACCAGCGCACCACAATAACGGCCACGCGGTCGAATTCCTGTGAGTCGATGGCTTGCAGAATAGGCCGTCCCGCCGTGCCGCCCGGCTCACCATCATCGAAACTGCGATAGCGGCCACCGAGCCGCCACGCCCAGCAATTATGCGTGGCATCCACTGCACTCACACGCTCGAAGAAAGCTCTGGCTTCTTCCTCGCTCGCAATGGGTGCAGCATGAACGCGAAACAGGCTCTTCTTCACAACCGTATCCAGCTGGGTTTCGACCACCAGGGTTCGGGTCATGAGATGCCTTCCTGTCTCGTTTCTTTCCGCGTCAAGAAGCAGGGCCAGCTGGTTATGGCAAGGGAGGCTCGACGAAATGGTCTGGCGAGGGTGCGTCAGCGCGCCAGAAGATAGGCATCCACGTCGCGCCGTACCGCTTCGGCATAGGAAAGATCTGGAAAAACCAGCTTCGTATAATGTGCGCCGTGCAGTCCTGGCTGCCAGGACATAACAACGTCGCGCAGGTCATTGGCCGCCTTCAGTCCGGCCAGCCCCGAGACGACCTGAAACAGCAAGAGCAGCGTGGCAAAACCCATGCCTGTTTTCAGGCCAAGGGGCCGCGCGCGATCAGGGCGCGTACGAAACCACAGAAGGACGCGCATGACCAACCCGGTGTGAAATAAAACCACGTAAATGGAATAACGCGCTGGCGCGACCAGATCGGCGCTTTCATCAACGCGTCCGAGGCTTGCCATCGCAGCGACCCCGAGACCGATGAGAATCAATCCGGTGGAAACCAGTGTGGCGCGCGTGGCGGGCTTTTTGTTCAGGCAGTCGGCAACCAGGATAGCGCTTGCGACGAGCGCCAGACCCCATCCAAGCCCGATCGCGGGTATGGTAAAGGTGGCGAGACGCGAAAAGGGTAGCCCGAGAAACACGCCAGCATAGACGCCTAGCCGCATTACTGCCCCCAGGCCAAGCTGGATACCGCCAGAAGCATGGACGGGCAGGTCATGCCATAGGTAGAGACATGACTCGCTGGTCCCCAGAAAAAGGGTGATCAATGAGATGCGCCACCCCGCTTGCGACCGCCAGCAGAGCCAGATCAATACAGGCCAGATGACGAGGCCAGTCATGTTACCAAAGGGAGAAAGAAGCGCACACAGCATCGCTCCCATGAGAAGACGCGAATTATTGCGAGGTGCCGTTGCGGCGCGCGCAAAAATCACGATGGCGGCTACGGAAAAAACAAGAGAAAGCGGATAGACGCAGTTAATCGGCAGGCCGATATCGAGCGCCGCTGTGCTGCTGAGGATCAGCATCGGGATGACAAGCGCCAGCAGTCTGTCTTTGGCGCGGGCATGCTCGGTCATGACCCGCCATAAAAGTCCGGCAATGACGATAACGGCCAAAAGCGTCGTCATGATGAAAATTGTCTCTCGCCCGCCACCGAATGTGAGATCGAGCAGTGTCAGTACGCGCACAAAGGCAAGTCGATGTTCGTTATGAGGGTGCAACAGATGACCGAACCAGACCGTTGCCTCATTGGCCTTGAGCGCTTCGAGGGCGTCGTGTTGCCATGTCAGCATGTCGAGATAAGGGGTTGTGACCGCCGTGCCCCAGACAACAAGGGCAAAAACAAGCACATGCACGGTGAAAAGGCCGTGCAGATACAGACTCGCTTTTTCGTGACGACGCGGTGTCCTGAACCAGGAAAATGCAGAAAGACGCAGCCTGTCGAGGCGTGAATATGTCGCAGCCAGCATAAGCCGATCTCCCGGGGTGGCACGGCAGGGTAATAAATCGCCTGTCACGCCTCATTTCATGCGGACGCAGAGTGAGAACAGTGCCGAAAAGAATCGATGATAGGAATATTTGAGCAAATTCTGCTTCTTGACTGCCCGTTTACACGAATGAAACAGGTATGCAAGATGGGTAATACATCGAAATTTTTTGTTAAAATAGAGAGTAGGGACTACCGGGGCGTCGTGAGCGCGCTCAGTCATCCTTATCGCTTATCGCTTATCGCTTATCGCTTATCGCTTATCGCTTATCGCTTATCGCTTATCGCTTATCGCTTATCGCTTATCGCTTATCGCTTATCGCTTATCGCTTATCGCTTATCGCTTATCGCTTATCGCTTATCGCCAGGTGTGTGTTGACCAGTTCAGTCCTCGATTGGCTGGAACAGCTCGACCAGATCGTTGAGATGCCCGATCTCCTTCAGCGCCAGACCTTCCGGGGGCTTGGGGCGCGCGGCGCCGTTCGCGACACGTCGCGGCAATATGGCCTGAGCGAAGCCGAGTTTCTGCGCTTCCTTCAGGCGCAGATCGGTCTGGGATACCTGGCGCACTTCGCCAGACAATCCCACCTCGCCGAAATAGGTGGCGCCCGAAGAGGTGGGTACGCCGGTCGCGGCAGAGATCAGGGCTGCGGCGACCGCCATGTCGCAGGCAGGTTCGCTGATACGCAGACCGCCTGCGATATTCAGATGCACATCCATCCCTGCCATTTTTAGTCCGCAACGGGCCTCGAGCACGGCCAGAAGCATATTCAGACGAGCCGTTTCCCAGCCAACCACAGCACGTCTTGCAGCACCTTCACCCGCTTTAGGGGAAACGAGCGCCTGAATTTCGAGCAGAACGGGGCGCGTGCCTTCCATGCCTGCAAAAACCGCCGAGCCCGCGATATTGCCGCGTCTTTCGGCCAGAAACAGAGCGGAAGGATTGGGTACTTCCGTTAAACCCGTATCGGTCATGGCGAAAACGCCGATTTCATCTGTCGCTCCGAAACGGTTTTTCGCAGCACGGAGAATGCGGAATTGATGGCCGCGATCCCCTTCGAAATACATGACCGCATCGACCATGTGTTCCAGCACGCGCGGGCCAGCCAGCGCGCCCTCTTTCGTCACATGTCCAACGAGCACGAGTGAAAAACCGACTGTCTTGGCAAGACGTATCAATTCGAAAGCACAGGCACGTACCTGCGCCACCGAGCCCGGTGCGCTCTCGATGGTTTCCAGCCACATGGTCTGGATGGAATCGATTACCACCACATTATGTTCGCGGTCCTGCTCCAGCGAGCTGGCAATTTCCGAGACGTTGATGCTGGCCGCCAGATCCAGCGTCGGTGCGTCGAGCTTCAGGCGTCGTGCGCGCAGGCGTATCTGGTCCACCGCTTCTTCGCCCGACACATACAGCACGCGTCGACCCGCCTTTGCCAGAGCGCAGGTGGCTTGCAGCAGCAGTGTCGATTTGCCGATACCCGGATCGCCACCCACAAGTACCACCGAGGCAGGCACCAGCCCCCCACCGAGCACACGGTCGAACTCTGCAATCGAGGTCTCGATACGGGGCGGCGGCGTCAGATCGCCATCGAGATGCATCAGCGTCAGCTTGCCAGCGCGCTTGCGGCTTTCACGGTTCGTGGGTTCGACCGCTTCTTCGACAATGGTGTTCCACTCGCCGCACCCATCGCAGCGTCCCGACCATTTGCTGGTGATCGATCCGCAGGCCTGACACACGAAACGGGCAGTGGGACGTTTGGCCATTCTGGGGGCTTTCAGGCGAGAGGTTCAGGCTGAAAGATAAGGCAGGTGTGGAAACATAACAAGAACAGAAAGGGATCTTCTTTATTCTGGAGAAAAAGAAGCAAAAAGACTTTTCAAAAAGATGAGTTCGGGACCTCGGAATTTTTAGGCCTCTGACAAATAAGAGTTTTTTGGTTCTTTTTTGTAAAAAAGAACGCTTAGCCCTTACTTTCGCAACTCCATCCCGATCGGCCCATCCTTGCGCCCATGGGTGAACTGATCGACCATGGCGTTGCCGCTATTCATCAGCTCGGAAGCGAGTCCCTTCCAGACCAGTTTGCCGTGATAGAGCATGGCGGCCTGGTCGCCGATGCGCTGGGCAGAAGCCATGTCATGGGTGATGGCGATGGCGGTCGAGCCAAGGCGCTTGACGCAATCCACGATCAGCCCGTCGATGACGGCGCCCATGATGGGGTCGAGCCCGGTTGTTGGTTCGTCGAAGAACAGGATGTTCGGGGTGCCGGCAATGGCGCGCGCCAGACCGACTCGTTTTTGCATGCCGCCCGAGAGTTCAGACGGGGCGAGGGCGCCCACTGACGGGTCGAGACCGACTTGCTTGAGAATATCGCCAGCCTGCTCGCGCGCCTGGGTTTTGGTCAGGCGATGCGCCTTGCCGCGTCCCTTGGCACGCAGGCCGAACATGATGTTGTCGGCCACGCTCATGGAGTCGAACAGGGCCGCGTTTTGGAACAGCATGCCGATCTGTTCGATCAGCGCGATACGCTTCGCAGGCGAGGCGGTCAGGAGATTCTCGCCATCGATTTCGATCGTGCCGGAATCTGGCGTGATCAGCCCCAGAATGCAGCGCAGCAGCACCGATTTGCCGCTGCCCGAGCCGCCGATGACGACGAAAGACGTCCCGGCCTCGACATCGAGATCGATGCCGTCTAGCACGGTTTTCGAGCCGAAGGATTTGGTCAGGCCGCGAATGCGGATCTTGGGCAGGGCGCTCATGAGGCGAAGAACAGATCCGTCAGGAGGTAATCGAAGGCCAGAAGCAGGATCGAGGCTGCAACGACGGCGGCGGTGGTGGCAGAGCCCACGCCCTCGGCGCCGCCCCGGCTGGTATAGCCGTGATAGCAGCCCATCAGGCTGATGATGAAGCCGAACACTGCGGCCTTCGAAAGGCCGACAATCACGTCGAGCGGCTTGAGCGCGTTGAAAGTCGCGACGATATAGTTCTGCGGGTCGAAGCCGAGCTTGGAGACAGAAACAGTAAACCCGCCCAGCACACCCAGAATATCGGCCACCAGAACCAGAAAGGGCAGGGCCAGCGTGCCTGCCAGCAGGCGCGGGGTAACCAGATATTTCATCGGATCTGTCGAGAGCGTGCGCAGCGCGTCGATCTGGTCGGTCACGCGCATGGTGCCGATTTCGGCCGACATGGCGGCGCCGACGCGGCCTGCGACCATGAGGCCAGCCAGAACCGGGCCGAGCTCACGCACGACAGCCAGAACGACGATGCCCGAAATGGCGCTCTGCACGTGATACTGGGCGAAGCCGGCATAGGATTGCAGCGCGATGACGCCACCCGAAAAAATGGCGGTAAGCGCCACGACAGGCAGCGAGTAGAAGGCAATCTCGATCAGACTGTTGAAGAACACGCCCCAGTAGAAAGGCGGACGCAGCAGATGCGACAGACCGGCAAGCGCGAAAAGCGCCAGCGCACCGGCCTTGCGCACAATGCCGAGAAAGGCACGCCCTATGGCCGCGACAGGATCGAGGATTAAATTCACGGTCAGCAGCCGCCATCAGGGAGGATCATGAATCAAGCCCTAGCCTGACTGGGACGCCACGTCAAAGCCCCCATCTCGCCCCGGTGCAGGGGGCGAGGCGAGGCGCACGAAGCGGATGCAGAAGGCAAAGACGGTGAGTGCAGGGTGCGACCCTGTCAGCCCCCTTTACGATCCAGATCGCGAAACTGCGTGTGCAGATGGAAATCGCGCGAAGTCACGCAGGTTTCGACCGCGCAGACGCGTTTGTCGAGCTTCTGCAATCTCTGGGTCAGGTCGAGCAATTGCGGCAGCTGGGTTTGGGGCATGGGGACCGAGACTTTCGCCATAAGCGACAGCAGAAACGGTTCAACCCGTCTGGCAAAAGCGGGGTTGAAAGAATGAAGCAGTGGAATGAGCTTCGGGATGAGGCGTCGGCGCAGCAGGGCGATGGCAAGCACCGCCATCACGATTATGCCGGGGACCATACCGTCAGAGTCGGCAGAGACCTTGATGTTATAGGTGGTTTTGGGATGCTTGTCGGAAGGCGAATGCGCGCTTTCATGCGGCGTATCGCTGCCTCTCGAAACGGAGGAAGCAGGTGGTTCCGGTGGCTGTGGCGGTTCGGGTGGCTCAGGCGGGGTCGGCGGCGTTGCCTCCGTTGCGTCGCTGCCGATATGGCGCAAGGCGTCGAAATCGATCACCGTACCGTCGGGTTTGACCATGCGATGAGCGTTGATGCGTGTTCCGTCGGGCAGGGTCATATCGCCTGCGGTGATATGGGTGCCGCCCTGCATGTGGCGCGGCCCGTCAGTCTCGGTCGCGACCCGACCATGCGCTGCTTTCTGCGCGATCTCTATCGAGCCGCTCGAGCTGGAATGAATATGGTTCTCTTCCAGAACCTGATGCACCCGGATGTCGCCAGAGGCGCTGGTGCGCAGTGTTGCGTTGCGTGCGACCCCGTCGAAAATCGCATCGCCTGGGCCGGAGAGGGTCACGGCAAGCTGATCGACCGTGCCGCCACGTATCGTGACATCGCCCGGTCCTGTCGCGCCGATAATGATGGAAGGTGAGGTTGCGGTGTCGACCTGGACATCGCCCGGCCCGGAAGTGGCGATGATCGCTGGCCCGTTGAGCGTGCCAAGCAGGAGATCGCCAGGGCCACTGCCCCGATAGAGGAGGGCGCTCGCCTTGTCGGCATGAATCGTGCCGCGCCCCTGTCGCAAGGAGAGCGGGCCTTCTACCCAGTCGATCTTCAGATCGTCGTAATTCATGGACGTCGAGACGATGGCGGCCCCGGCTATGAGCTGGATTGTCGCCTCTTCACCGCAGGCGCTGCCCGTCAGCCAGGCATCATGCGCTCCGGCCTGAAACGAGAGCCCCGCCGGAACATCGTGCATATCGGCATGTTCATGCAGCCCCGAGGCGCCCTGGATATGCAGCGTACCGATGCAGCCGGCTTCGATATGCAGCGTGTAGGGCGCGGCGGCGAGCACTGCCTCGGGCGAGGAAGGACTGAGAGCCTGGGCTTCGGCTTTCTGGGCGACGAAGCTCGAGGCCACCATCAAAGAGAAGGCGCTCAGGCTAAGACGGCTCATGGCGTGTTTCCCTTTGTTCTTTTTCCGGACATGCCGTTGAGGAGCGGTCTCAAAGCGGCGCTCATCCACACCGGCGAGAGAGGGTGTGGAATTCGCGATGCAGATGGAAATCGCGCGAGGTCACGCAGTGCTCGACCGCGCCAACGCGCGTCTCGAGACGCTTGAGCCGCTCGGCCAGTTCGACGATCTGCGGTTGATGGCTTGGCTCGGCATCGGGTTGTGCTGGAGCAAGACCGAGGCGTGCGACGATGCGGCTCAGCGGAGGGCCGATCTTTCGACGAAGCGCGAAGAAAAGCAGCAAAGCCAGGATCAGAACCCAACGACCCGAATGATAATGGCGCGGTGCTGACGATTCTTCGTCAGAATTGTCGTTTGCGCTCGCCGTATTGTCAAAAGAGACGATTGTGCCGTCAGGCTTGATCAGATTATGCGCCGTAATGACCGTGCCATCGGGCAGGGTGAGCAGCGCATGCGTGGCAGAGACGCTTCTGGGTAAGGCGGTTTCGTGACGGATGGTGATCGAGCCCGGAGCGTGTGCGTCTTTATGCACCGAACCCGTTACCGTATCGACCGTGACAGTGCCAAAGCCATTCGCTTCGAGGGTAGCGGTACGGGCGATGCCATCGAAGGCGAAATTGCCTGAACCGTGCACCCGAGCATCAAGGGTGCCAATTCTGCCGTCGGACAGGGTGATATTGCCGAACCCGCTTGAAAGAGCGGTAAAACTCTTTGCGTCGACACGCCCTATGGTGACATTGCCGCTGCCGCTGAGCGTGATCGCAGCAGGTCCGTGCAGCCAGCCAAGCTTGAGGGAGCCAAAACCGCTTCCATCGACACTCAGCGCCGTGACCTGATCGGCTGTTACCTCGCTACTACCCTTATGTGTAAGAGAAAGCGGCCCATTGATGCCAGAGAGGCGCAGTGAGCCGTAATTGCTCATTTTTGCGATGATGGCGGTGCCAAGGGGTACGCGAAGATGTGCATTGGTCTCGCAATGCTGCCCTTCGAGCTGCGCTGAATGCGTGTCGGAGGTGAAGGAAAGCCCAGCCGGAACCTGATCGCCTTCGTGCAGCAGCACCGCGCCTTCCTGTTGACCTGCCGCGCCATCGACCGTGATGGCCGAGGCGCAAGGCGCGTCCAGCGTCAGGGTGAAAGGCGCCGCCGAGAGCGCCGCCTGCGGCGTGTCCGGGCTGGCAAGAGCGAGGGTCGGTAGCGCGCCGATGACGAGCGTGAGGCCGAGGCTTAGCCGTATCACCTTGTCTGTTCTCCCTGTGGGGTTGGCGCCGGGCTGGTGGGTGTCGGTGCAGCCGTCACCCTGCCGGATGTGCCATCGGTTCGGGGTGCGCTCCCGGAGTTGCCTGTCTTGTTGGCCCCTGACTGGCTTGCTCCCGGCTGGGTTGTGCCTCCCTGGCCAGTATCCGCCTGCGTGCCGCCCGCCCCGTTGGTTCTCTGCGCGGGGGATGTCTGGGGTGACTTCGCGGTTTCCGCAGGAGGCACCGCCCAGGGCTGTTCATCCGGTACGCTCGTTGTTGTCTGAGCGGGCGCCACACCGGGTGTGGTCGTGGCCGGCATCGCAGGCGATGGCGCCTGAGCGGGTGCTGTCGAAGCAGGTCGCGCTGAACCGGCCTGGGGGGGGGCAGCCTGCAGGGGCATCGCGGGCGCGGTGGCAACTGGTGCCGTAGCGGCGCTGGACGGGCCAGAGATGCTTGCGTCGGGCGCTGGTGCCACAACCGCCGAAGGGACGGGCGGCGCCACCGGCGGAGCCGGTGGCGTGGGCGAACGGGAGATGTTTGTCTGTGCGCCGGTATTCGGCATGACCGGCGGCACAGGGGGAGCTGCCGTGGGCGCGGTGGGTGCGGCCGGCACGGCTGGACCGGGCATGGCGCCTTGTCCCCCGCCCTGAGTGGGTGTGGTGACTGGCGCGATCGTGGCGGCAAGCGGACCGACCTGCACATTGCCAGTGCGCGTCAGGGCGCCGCTCACATTCGGAATGGCCACGAGCCCCGTGCCGCTGGCTGAAACAGTTGCCGTGTTGACCGTGCCGCCCAGACGGACGCTTGCAGCATTCTCGACCATGAGGGTGAGCACATCGAAACGCCCGTCGGTAACGGTGAGATGGCTGGTTTCGGAAAGCTGGGCCGAAAAGGCGTCGAGACTGGCATGATCGACCACGAGACCTGAGGCCCCTGTTTCGACCACCTGCGCCGCACGGTTGAGATGGGCGATATGCACCTGCTCGGTGCCACGAAGGCTCAGGTCGAGCGATTGGATGGTGTCGGCGTCGAGCTGCCCGGCTTCGAGGCTTGCTTCAAGCGAAGCCAGCGTCCCGTTGATGACGAAATGCGTGTCGTGGCTGTCGTGAATCAGAACGCCCACGCTGGGCGCGACAAGAATCGCGACCTTCGCCGCGGGCGCGCAGCTCTTGCTGGTGATGAGGACCTTGGAAGAACCCTGCGTCTTGGCCGTGCGCATGGTGAGATGCGCGCCACCCGTCGCCGAGCTGTCTACCGATACGCCATCGCTCATGGCCGGATCGACCGTAATCTCGAAACGCCCCAGACAGGGCACGCTGAGATCGAGATCTTCCGCATCCACGACCTGCGGCGCAGCGTGCGCCGGTCTGCTTGCGGCAAGGCCGGAGAGTAGCAGCGTCGCCAGAGCAACGCGGCGTGCGGGACGGGTGAGCAGGCGTGCGGACATCATGAGAAACTCCGTGTCCTCCATCCCGGCACGTCTTCATCCAGAATGCGCTCGAGCTGATCGACGCGTTCTTCAAGTCTCCGGGCCTGGACATGCGCCATGTTGAGGGCCGCGAGATCGGATTCCTGAAGCTTGCTGGCCGTCGCACGCGAGCGGGCACGAATGGTTACAATATACATGACCATGACGAATGGCATGACGACTGCCGCAAGGGCGACCAGATCGCCGAGATCGATTCCTGAACCATGACTCATGACCGGCCACCCTTGCTTTCAACGCGTCTCATACTTGTTTTCATCCCTGGCGACTTTTGATCCTGGCACGCAGCGCCTCGAGTTCGTTCTCAACAGCCATGTCGGTTTCGAGCCCTGCCAGTTCTTCCTGCAGGCTCGGCTTGCGCGTGCCGCCAGAACCGCGGCCGAGATCGTAGGATTCGGCTTTCCCCTCAAGGGCGTCAAGCGCGCGTTCGACCTGCTCGAAACGATTGAACGCATTTTCGACACGTGTGTCATAAAGGCGCTCGCGCGTCTTGATGCGGTTGGTGGCCGCCTTATGGCGCAGGGTGAGGGATTTCTCGCGCGATTTTGCGTCGGCCAGCTTGGCCTGAAGCTTGCCGATATCGTCATGCTGCTGGTCGAGGCTCTCATTGACCTGGGCGATCTGCTGCTCGAGCGATTTGCGCGACTGCTCGATGGTCGATTTCGCGGCGAGGGCGCCCTTGGCGAGATCTTCACGGTCGCGGGTCAGGGCGAGTTCGGCCTTGCGCAGCCACTCATCCTCTTCCTGCATCATGGTGCGGGCGCGGCGCTCGAGTCCCTTGCGCTCAGCGATCATGGTCACGGCCTGACTGCGGACTTCGACCAGCGTGTCTTCCATTTCCTGAATGATGAGCCGGATCATTTTCTCCGGGTCTTCTGCGCTGGCCAGTATGGCGTTGAGGTTGGAGTTCACGATATCCGCGAGGCGGGAAAAGATACCCATTGTGATGCTCTTTCTTTGCTGAAACGATTTTAACAGGAAATGATCGCAGGAGAACACCAGCTTCTCTTGTCAACGACGCGATCCGGGGTGAAACAGGAGTTTCCCGAGGCGCGAGATGCGAGACAGGCCATAAAATGGCGCGATCCCCCAGAAACGACGAAAACCCGACACCGATCGGACAATCCCCCGCCTTTCTGGAGATGCTCGACCATATCTCGCGTCTGGCCCCTCTCGACCGCCCCGCCTTGATCATCGGCGAGCGCGGGACGGGCAAGGAACTCGTGGCCGCCCGACTGGCGCTGCTTTCGCCGCGCTGGGACGGGCCGCTCATCAAGCTGAACTGCGCTGCCCTGCCGGATAGCCTGCTCGACAGCGAGCTGTTCGGTCACGAGGCGGGCGCTTTCACGGGTGCCCAGCGTCGCAGGCTGTCCCGCTTCGAGCAGGCCCATGGCGGCACGCTCTTTCTCGACGAAATCGCCTCGGCCTCGATGGCCGTTCAGGAGAAGCTCCTGCGCGTGATCGAATATGGCAGTTTCGAACGCGTGGGCGGCAACGAGACCATCCATGTCGATGTGCGTATCATCGGCGCTACCAATGCCGATTTGCCCGCCATGGCGCGGAAGGGCGATTTCCGCGCCGATCTGCTCGACCGTCTGGCTTTCGACGTCGTCATGCTGCCGCCCTTGCGTGCCCGTCAGGAAGATATCCTGATCCTGTGCGAGCATTTTGCGACCCGTATGACCTCCAGCCTCGGGCGCAAGCTTTTCGCCGGGTTTTCCGATCGCGCGCGTGAGAGCCTCATGCGTTACGACTGGCCCGGCAACGTGCGTGAGCTGCGTAACGTCGTCGAGCGCAGTGTCTATCGCATGGATCGGCCCGAAAAACTGCTCGACGACATCGTGTTCGACCCCTTCCGTAACGGCCCTGACTGGCTGCGACCGCTCGCTGTGCCAGAGTCTGAAAGCGCTCCGGCGCCTGCGCGTGAAGCCCCAGCCCCGCAAGCCCAGCCCACCGCCCTGCCCGACGGGGTGAACTTCACCGAGGCTACGCGCGCCTATGAGCGCAGCCTGCTCGAATCTGCCTTGCGCAACGCCCGCTTCAACCAGAAGCAGGCCGCTACGGCGCTCGGCCTGACCTATTACCAGCTCAGGCATCTGCTCCGTCAGCACGGCCTGGCCGATCGCAATGCGCGAAAGGCGGTCGAACCGGAAGGTTGAGGGGGGCAGGACACTGTTCATAAAGTGTATCATGCAAAAGCCGTGCCAACACCATTGCGCCAGAGACTTTCAAGTCGTTTTTCCATCGCATGTGGCGCGATTTGCTATCAAAAGGAAAAAAATGCCTCCTATGGCGATGTGGCCGTGTTTTTCGTTTTTTGATACGAAGCTTGGTTTGAAACAGGCGCTCTACGGCCTCTGTCTCGTCAGCGCTTCGCAACCGTAGAGCGGCTTGACGCCTGACCCGGTGAAGCGCGTTCATCGATGATAGCGCTTATTCAGCCATTTCCCGCAGGCTCGAGAGAAGACCGTTACGGTAACTTCCCCGGAAAGCGGCACAAGAATGTCGGCGTGTCTGCGTTTTGCAGAAGAGCTCTGTCGCCTGAAACCGGGTCATGACGTTACATCCAGAGATAACGTGGCCAGAAACGCGCCGCCTTTGTCATAATGGCTGGCCGGAACGGCGTTGATGTGCGTTTGCGTTGACGTGGCGTCAATTCGCCCGCTAAAGGGCACCTTCACAGTCCAAATGCCATCCAAGGCGCAACCGATTTTGTGCGCCGGAGGCGCTGTTTCCTCATGACCATGACATTTGATGAACTTGCCCTCGCGCCTGCCATTCTTCAGGCCCTCGCCGAGGCTGGCTACAAGACACCCACCCCGATTCAGGCACAATCGATTCCTCTGCTCCTGCAAGGTCGCGATCTGCTGGGAATGGCTCAGACGGGAACAGGCAAGACGGCCTCTTTTGCGCTGCCTCTTCTTCATCGTCTGGCGGCTGACCCACGCCCTGCGCCGAAGAACGGTGCCCGCGTGCTTGTTCTGGCCCCGACGCGTGAACTCGTCAGCCAGATCGCTGATGGGTTCGAAGCATTCGGCCGCCATCTGAACTTCAGCGTCACCACGATCTTCGGTGGCGTGAGCCAGTTTCATCAGGTCAATGCGCTGAAGGAAGGCGTCGATATTATCGTCGCTGCGCCCGGTCGCTTGCTGGATCTGGTCGAGCAGGGGCTTTGCGATCTGTCGACCCTCGAAGCTCTGGTGCTGGATGAAGCCGATCAGATGCTCGATATGGGGTTCGCCAAGCCCATCGAACAGATCGTCGCCGCAACGCCGAGTGAACGCCATACGATTCTTTTCTCGGCGACGATGCCGAAATCCATCGCTGCCCTGGTGGACAGTCTGCTGCGCGATCCGGCCAAGGTGGAAATCGCGCCGCCGTCCACCACGGTCGATCGCATCGAGCAGACGGTCATGTTCCTCGATGCGGAGCACAAGAAGGCGGCCTTGCTATCGCTACTGAGTGCGCCCGATGTCGGTCAGGCCGTTGTGTTCACGCTTCAGAAAAACATCGCCAATGAAGTCTGCTCGCATATCACCGAAGCTGGCATTACTGCCGAGGCCCTGCACGGTAATAAATCTCAAGGACAGCGCGAGCGCGCGCTCGAAGCGTTCCGCGAAGGCCGCGCACGCGTTCTGGTGGCTACGGACATCGCCGCGCGCGGCATTGACGTCGATACAGTCACCCATGTGGTCAATCACGATCTGCCCAGCTTGCCTGAAGCATATGTGCACCGTATCGGTCGCACGGGTCGCGCTGGACGCAGTGGCCGGGCGATTACGTTGTGCGATGCCGAGCAGCGCGCCTGGCTGCATGATGTTGAGCGCACCATCGGACGCGCATTGACCGTGCACGAAAATCACCAGTGGCACTGTGAGAAAGCGCGTCATTCCACGGCACGCGCGCCGGTGCTGGGCGGCGGCCCGGTCAAGCAGGTCAAGGCGCCGAAAGTGCGCGAACGCAAGGTATGGACCGAAGAAGAAAAGGCCGCTGCACGCGCTGCCGCTATGGCGAGCCGCGCGAACTGAGCAACCCGGCTCTCGCATAGCCGGGAGCTGTTCAGCTGACCGCTTGTCATGGCTGGACGAGGCACGGGAGTTCGGCAGGGATTAAGGCGCCGCACCCATGCCCGTCTCTCTCAGCGTCAGGCTCTGTCTGTGATCGCTTCAGGCTGTCGATGCCATCGGGGGAGAGCGTATTGGCTGAGCGGCTTTTTCCGGTTGCCGGCGTTTTACTGGTCGATTGGGCCGTCTGTGAGGTGCGCCAGAGTGTTTTCTCGCACTCTGGGTGATATCCAGCGGTTGTGAGGAAGTCGGTGCCGTCATGTTGATCCCGGCGCGGCGAGGTCAGATAGCAATCCTCACCGTTGCACGGCCGGGTCGTTCAGGGGCGGCCGATTGAACTGTAGGTAAAACCGGCAGCACGCAGGGCCGAAGGTTCCCAGATGTTGCGGAAATCGGCAATGACGGCACCGCGCATGGCGGCTTTCAGCTTGGCTGGAGCGATGGCGCGGAACTCGTTCCACTCGGTCAGCACGACGAGCGCGTCCGCGCCGGTTGCGGCTTCCTGCGCCGAGTTCGCGTAGATCACGCTTTCAGGCAGGAGTGGACGGGCGGGCTTCATGCCTTCCGGGTCGAAGGCCTGGATGATAGCGCCCTCCTCGATCAGGCGATGAATCAGCGGCAGAGACGACGCCTCGCGCATGTCATCGGTGTCGGGTTTGAAGGTAAGGCCCAGAATGGCAATGGTCTTGCCCTTCACCGATCCTTCGCAAAGCGCGATCACGCGCTCAGCCATGGCGGATTTGCGGGCTTCGTTGATCGCGACCGTCGCTTCGACCAGAAGCGAGGGGCTGCCTGCATCGCGCGCGATGGCGGTCAGGGCACGTGTGTCCTTGGGGAAGCAGGAGCCACCATAGCCCGGCCCCGCATGCAGGAATTTACGTCCAATTCGCTGGTCCAGCCCCATGCCGCGCGCGACGTCATGGACGTTACCGCCCACTTTTTCGCAGAGATCGGCCATTTCGTTGATGAAGGTGACCTTCATGGCGAGAAAGGCATTGGCGGCGTATTTGGTCAGTTCGGCGGTTTCCAGCCCGGTCATGACGATGGGCGTCTCGATCAGATAAAGCGGGCGGTAAAGCTGTTGCATGAGCAGGCGGGCATTGGCACCGCCATCCGTAGCCGTATCGTCGATGCCGATGATCACGCGATCGGGTCGCATGAAGTCGCCGATAGCGTTGCCTTCACGCAGAAATTCGGGATTCGAGGCAACGCTGAACGACAGATCGGGGCGCTCTTCACGCAGAATGCGCGCCACTTCGCGCCCGGTGCCCACGGGCACCGTCGATTTCGTCACAACCAGCAGGCCCTTGCGCGCATGGCGCGCGATCTGGCGCGTTGCCTCATAGACATAGGTCAGGTCGGCATGGCCGTCGCCACGACGCGTCGGCGTGCCAACCGCAATGAATACGGCATCGACAGTATCGATGGCGCTGGCCAGCGCATCGGTAAAGCTCAGACGCCCTGCGGCAACATTGGCCGAGACGATCTTGTCGAGCCCCGGCTCATAGATGGGGATCGCTCCTGCCCTGAGCGCGGCAAGCTTCTCCTGATCTGCTTCGACAATCACCACATCCGTGCCGAATTCCGCAAAACAGGCGCCGGAAACCAGTCCGACATAACCGCCGCCAATCATCGCTATGCGCATGTGATCTCTCATCCTGTGCGAACCCTGAATGTGCAGGGCGTAGCTCAAACCGCGCGCGGGATAAAGCTCGCGGGAAGGAGAGCGGATGAAGGTCGCTCGGGTTTACTGCGCAGGTGTAGGGCCGAAGCCTGCCTGCTCTGGCAGATGCCAGACATCGAACATGATGAAATCATAGCCGGTGCGCCTGTCTATCATCAGACTGACAAGGCCTGATGGAGAGTCGGGCGAGGGGAGAAACGCGAAGCTTTGCACGGTTTTCGTTCTTGAGATGAGAAGCGGTATATGTTGCATGGCCGGGCGATGGTTCTCGATGAAAACAATGGCGTTGCCGGCACTGCGCTCAAGGCAGATATCGGCTGTTGTGGAAAGCTGGTCGCAACGCCTGGTTTCACCATGATCAGCGAATGCGGGATCGATGGCCCTGGCGGTCCCTCGATGCGTCAATCCCTGCGGGCTGAGTCCGAAGATCTGCCGGTCGCGCGTGACAAAGACGCCAGCATTGATCGAAACAATATTGGGAATACAGGAGTGGAAATTGAGGCGGAAGACGGGTCTGAGACTGAATGTCTCATCTGCGCTCTGCCAGTCGAAATATCCTTCGGCTTTACCGATAGTCAGCCGGGTGCCTGACAGAACTTCCTGAGGATTGGCGCAGTAGGGCAAAGGACTGGCCTGTGCAGGGTCTGACCCTCCGATGAGGATCGTCATGAGTGCCGCAATGGCGGATAGGGATATCTTTATCATCTGGCGCTGGATGGGAATTTTTCGAATGCCATCAATAATTTCTTATATATAACGCATTTATTTCAATACTATTATGAAATGAGATTTTTTACTCGTGATGTGAAGCTGTAATTGGGTCGCGTTCTGATATTCATAATGCGGAATGCCGCTACTGACAGGCGTCCATGTCCGGTCGCGTCGCCGGGAGAGCCCTGTCAATGGTGCCGGGATGCACTACGCGGTGCCGCCAAACGAGGGGGCCACACAAACCCGTTATGTGCGGGGTGCATGGGAGGTCAGGGCAAAAACGCCAGTTGCCTTTCGGACAGGGGAGGAGGAGAAGGGATTTCGATGTCTGACAGACACGACTCCCCCTGAGAAAACGGGTTCAGCCCTCTTCCGGGTGACGACCAGCGCGTGCCATGCGCGTTCGGCTCGTTTTCGTGTCTAGATGGCCAAGACTGATTGGACCCGGTTTTCCCGTGCTGACCTCATCGCCTCATCCCGCCATACGATTCTCAACCGGGCAGATCGTTCTGCTCGGGCTCGTCAGTACGATCGGCCCGATCTCGACCGATATGTATCTGCCTGCCTTCCCCCAACTCGAGCATGATCTGGGTCAGGGGCCTGGCTCAGCGCAGCTTACGCTGGCCGCCTGGTTCATCGGGCTTGCCATCGGGCAATTCTGCCTGGGGCCTCTCTCCGATCGCTTCGGGCGGCACAAACCCATGGTGGCGGGGCTTGCCATCTATGTGCTTGCAACCATTGCTCTGGCTACGACGGGTTCCTACTGGTCATTCTGCCTTCTACGTCTGGTGGCGGCGCTTGGCGGCGCCATCACCAGTGTGATTCCGCGGGCTATCGTGCGCGATGTCGCCACGGGCCATGAGGCAGTGCGCCTGATGTCCCAACTGACCCTCGTCTTCGGGGTGGGCCCTATTCTCGCGCCGACCCTGGGAAGTGTTTTTCTGGCATTCGGAAGCTGGCGTCTGATCTTCTGGGCCGGGGCCGTCGCGGCCGCTCTGCTGGCAGGGTTGTGGCTGGTCGTCATGCCCGAGACCCTGCCGCAGGAAAGGCGCTATGCCCTGCCACCGGTCGAGATATTGCGGCGCTATCTCAGTCTGGCGCGCGAGCCTGTCTTCATGTCATCGGCGACGCTCTCGAGTTTCAGCACCTTCGTGATGTTCGCCTATCTCTCGAATGCGCCGCTTCTGTTCGAGCATCTGCTCGGCTTTACGCCGCGCGCCTTCGCGATTTTCTTCGGCATCAATGCGGGTGGTTTCATTCTGGCAACCCAGATCAATGGTCGCCTTTCGCATCGCTTCAAATTCACTTCGGTCATGCAGGGCGGTCTCGTGGCCTGCGTCGTTTCGGGGCTGATCCTGCTGGCGGTAAGTGCGAGCCATGTCGTGGGGCAGAACGATCCATGGCCGCTTTGTGCGCTGATCATCACCACCACCTTCACGCTCGGCTTTATCGGCCCCAACGCAAATGTTCTGGCGCTGACTCATCATGGCCATCAGGCAGGGGCGGCCTCGGCGCTGCTCGGCACAATGGCCTTTGCCATTGGCGGGTCGAGCGGCATTCTGATGGCTGCTCTCCCGCCGGGAAAGCTGAGTTCGACCGCGTTCGGTATGCTGGCCGGGATTCTGGGCATGGTCTTGTGCAATTTCTGGCGTCGCGCTGCGGAGAAACGTCAGATGCCGCATCGCGATTTATGAGACCACGTCGGCACTTGGCGGCTCAACCCGGCTTTCCGGGGCGCCCGATCTCTGGTTGCCGATCCTGTGTGTGGCGCCTCTAATAGTCCTAGGCTGAATGACACGCCGCCATCTGGCATGGCGGCAATCTTCACCGGTTATCTCGCCTGCACCCTGATACAACAGTCAAAGCGGCACTGCCCGAAGACTTAAACGAAGCGGGTCTCATCGAGGATGAGCCAGGTTCTTTATGCCCTCCTGCGAAAGAGGCTTCCTGATCTCCTTGAGGGTCTTGTCGGGAAGCCTGTCTCAGCCGATTTACGGAATGGATTTCAGCGCCGGGTAGAGTGCCCGGTAGCGGGCGTAAGCCTGACGATAGGGGCCGGTCAGGCGTTCATCCGGGGCGATGGAAGCCACACGCTCAGGCGGTAGGCACACCGCACTGACGTCTTCACCGGTTGCGGCGATACGGGCCAGTCGGGCGGCACCAAAGGCCCCGCCCTGCTCGCCATTCGCGAGGCGATGAAGGGTCACACCCAGCACACTGGCAAGGATGGCGGTCCAGAGCGGGCTGCGTGAGCCGCCGCCGATCACATCGGCCTCGTTGATGACCGTGCCGGATTCGGCGAGGCCCTCGAGCGCATCGCGGAAGGAAAACGCAACGCCTTCCAGCACGGCCTGGGTCATCTCGGCGCGTGTCGTGTCCTGTGTGAGGCCAACGAAGCCGCCGCGCACCGTGCCGTCATTATGAGGTGTGCGCTCGCCAGAGAGATAGGGCGCGAACAGAACGGGTGAGGGGGCTTCGGGGGCTTCCGGCAGTTCAGCGAGCAGGGCTTTCTCGTCCATTCCCGTCACGCGCGACCACCAGGCGAGAGAGGCTGCGGCAGACAGGGTGACGCCCATCTGGTGCCACTGATCAGGCACGGCATGACAGAATGAATGGATGGCGTGATTGCCGCCTGGGTGAAAGGAATCGGTGGTGACCCAGACGACGCCCGACGTGCCCAGAGAGAGAAACGCATCGCCCGTGTGGATGGCGCCGAGCCCGACGGCTCCGGCGGCGTTATCGCCAGCACCGCCTGCAAAAATGGGGGCGTCTTTCATGCCCCAGCGTGCGGCAAGCTCGGCATTCAGTGTCCCTGCCGCTTCGGTGCCCTCGCAAAGTCCTGGCATGGAGGCAAGACGCAGACCGGAGGCTTCGAGCGCGGCATCGGACCAGAGCCTGCGTCCGGTATCGAGCCAGAGCGAACCTGAGGCATCCGACATGTCATCGATCAGCGCGCCTGTCATGCGAAAACGCAGCCAGGCCTTGGGGAGCACGACATGCGTGACCCTGGAGAAAACTTCCGGCTCGTGTCGGGCTACCCACATCACCTTCGGCGCGGTGAAGCCGGGCATGGCGATATTGCCCGTGATCTGGCGACAAAGCGGAAAGCGATGCTCGAAAAGCGAGCATTCCGACTCTGCACGCGTATCGTTCCAGAGCAGGCAGGGGCGCAGCACGGTGCCATCCTCACCTAGAAGGACGGCACCATGTTGCTGCCCAGACAGACCGATGCCCCGTACTGAGGCGAGCGCCTCGGGGTGGTTGTCACGCAGGGCGTCGAGCGCACGCAGGGTCGCCTCGTACCAGTCATTCGGGTCCTGCTCGCTCCAGCCCGGATGCGGGCGGCTGACTGTCAGCTTTTCGGTATGGGCAGCGATAATTTTCTGGTTTTGATCGACCAGAACCGCTTTGATGCCCGAAGTGCCGAGATCGATACCGAGATACATAAAGGCAGGTCTTTCGTGGTTGTCGTGTGTCGGGCGTCAAGGCGGCACGCAACGGGCGCTTCCGCAAGCGGTCAAAAGAGGCTCAGCATATGAGGCGCTGTCGGGCCAGATGAAAGACCCCGCTCTCGCGTGATGTCGCGTCACAATCGGGTGAAATATCCGGTGTCGCTGCGGGAGATCCCGGTCAAACCCTGACAAATCACCCTCATGATCCCCATTTCATGCGTTCAGGACGCACTGCGCGTGGAGTAGGCACGCGGGCTGTTCCTGTCTATGGTCGCTCGAGATGCTGCGCGACAGAAGTCCTAACGGGCAAAGGGAGAGATGATGTCGGTCGAGATTAAGGTGCCGGTTCTCGGTGAAAGTGTCACCTCGGCGACGATTACCCGCTGGCTCAAGCAACCCGGGCAGGCGGTGGCCGCAGACGAGTCCGTCGTCGAACTGGAAACCGACAAGATCAGCGTCGAAGTACCCGCGCCTCAGGCTGGCGTACTGGGCAATGATCTGATGGCCACGGGCGCTGAAGTGGCCGTTGGCAGCGTTCTCGGCACACTCGATCCGAATGGCAAGGCCAGCGCGGTAGCGCCGGCAGCAGCCCCTTCTGGGGAAGTTTCATCCAAGGCAGCGCCTGCTGCTCCGCAAGCCCCAAAGGCCGTGCGCGAGCCCATGCCCGCGGCAGCCCGGCTGATGGCGGAAGAGCAGATTGCGCCGGGCAGCCTTACCGAAGGTACCGGGCTCGATGGGCGCGTCACCAAGGGAGATGTGATTGCCCGCATGGAGCAGAACCCTGCGACAGCACCGGCCTCGCCAGGCGCCATGCCCGAGACACCAGCGCAATTCGCTCCTGCTGCGGCCCCTTCGTCGCCCTCTCCGGCAGTGGCCAGTGCTTTGGCCGCGCTGCTCGGCAAGAATGAGCAGGATAGCCGCGAGCAGCGCGTGCCCATGACGCGCCTGCGCCAGACAATCGCCCGTCGTCTGAAAGACGCGCAGAACACAGCCGCCATTCTGACCACTTTCAACGAAGTGGATATGAGCGCAGCCAAGGCCCTGCGTGCAGAATATCGTGAGGTTTTCGAGAAAAAGCACGGGGTGAAGCTTGGCTTCATGTCGATCTTCGCGCGCGCCTGCATCAAGGCCTTGCAGGAATTTCCGGCTATCAATTCGACAATCGATGGCGATGACATTCTCTATCGCCGCTTCGTCAATCTCGGCATTGCTGTCGGAAGCGAGCGCGGGCTGGTCGTGCCGGTGTTGCACGATGCCGACCAGATGAGCTTTGCCGAACTCGAGCGCCATATCAACGATTATGGCACACGCGCCCGTGCGGGCACGCTTAAGCTCGATGAGCTGTCTCGTGGTACGTTCTCGATCACCAATGGCGGGGTGTTCGGCTCGCTGCTCTCCACCCCGATCCTGAACCCGCCGCAATCGGCCATTCTGGGCATGCATGCCATTCAGGATCGCCCGGTGGCGGTCGATGGGCAGGTGGTGATTCGTCCGATGATGTATGTCGCGCTGTCTTACGATCATCGCATGGTCGATGGCCGCGAGGCGGTGAGCTTCCTGGTGCGCGTCAAGCAATACGTGGAAGATCCGCGCCGCCTGCTTCTCGATGTCTGATAGGAAAGAGACCGCCATGCCGGAGAGTTTTGAGTTCGACCTGGCCGTTATCGGCGCTGGCCCTGGCGGTTATGTCTGTGCGCTCAAGGCCGCGCAGCGCGGTCTGAAGGTGCTGTGCGTCGACCGGCGTGAAACACCTGGCGGCACCTGCCTTAATGTCGGCTGTATACCGTCGAAGGCATTACTGCACAGCTCCGAGCGGTTGCACGGAGCCGAGACTGAATTTGCGGCACTGGGCATCGACGGTGTTTCGCCGAAGCTTAATCTGGGCAAGATGATGGCCCGCAAGGAGCGTGTGGTCGGCGATACCGTCAAGGGTATTGGCTATCTCTTTCGCAAGAACAACGTCACCTTCAAGGTTGGCGAAGCAACGCTGACAGGGCCGCATGGCCTGTCGATCAACGGTGAGAGCGTGACGGCGCAGTCGATCGTGATTGCAACGGGCAGTGCACCCGTCGCGCTGCCGGGTCTTGCTTTTGACGAAAAGCGCGTCGTGTCGTCGACTGGTGCTCTGTCTCTCGACTCTGTGCCCAAGCGTCTTGCCGTGATCGGTGCCGGTGTGATCGGCCTCGAACTGGGTAGCGTCTGGAAGCGCCTCGGCAGTGAGGTGACGATCATCGAATATGGCGATCATATTGCCCCCGGTTTCGACCGTGGGCTCGGGCGCCAGTTTCAGCGTTCGCTTGAAAAGCTCGGCCTCAAATTCCGCCTTTCAACACGTGTCACCAAAGTAGCCACCGACGGTGCCGCGCTCGATCTGACCTTGCAGAAGGTCGGCCAGGAAGCGACCGAAACGCTCGAAGCCGATGTGGTTCTGGTGTCCATCGGGCGCAAGCCCTACACGCAGGGGCTCGATCTCGGGGCGGTCGGAATCGATACCGACGAAGTCGGGCGTATCTCGGTCGATCCGCATTTCCGCACGTCATGCCCCAGCATTTATGCCATTGGCGATGTGATCGCCGGACCGATGCTGGCGCATAAAGCAGAAGAGGAAGGCATCGCTCTGGCCGAGCATCTGGCGGGGCGTGTGGGCCATGTGCCTTATGATGCCATTCCGTCGGTCATCTATACCCAGCCTGAATTCGCCATGGTCGGCCGGACGGAAGAACAGCTCAAGCAGGATGGCGTTGCCTACAAGACCGGCAGCTTCCCCTTCATGGCGAGCGCGCGCGCGCGCGCCATCGCGGCCACCGATGGCGGGGTCAAAGTGCTGACCGATGCCAAGACCGACCGTATTCTGGGCGTGCATATTCTGGGCGCCTGCGCGGGCGAACTGATTGCCGAGGCCACGCTGGCCATGACCTTCAAGGCGAGTGCAGAAGATGTTGCACTGGCTTGCCACGCCCATCCGACGCTCTCTGAAGCCTTGAAAGAGGCCGCTCTGGGCGCCTTCGACAAGGCGCTCCATCTCTGACGGCTGAAAAATAGGCTGGGGTACGGCAGGGAGTGCCTGGATCCCTCTGGACTGTGGGTCCGCCCTATCACGCCTAATGGTGCGTTAATTGCAGAAATTTTCCTGCTGGGCGTGTTTGTGCCGCGCCCAGCGGGAAAAGTCTTATTTCGCCAGAAGGGCATCCAGAAGCTTGTATGTCGCTTCGACACGGGCCTCGTTTGGTGTGTTTTTGTTGGCCAGTACGACGACACCGATGTGCTTGCTAGGGATCATGGCGATATAGCCGCCAAAACCGTCGGTCGAGCCGGTCTTGTTGAAAATCACCTCCTGCTCATGAGCAGGTGCCGATGCGATCACCGTGACCGGGTGCGGTTTCATGATGAAGTCATACCCATTGCCCAGCAGCATCGGTTGTAGGGCTGTTGGCCAGGGATAATGCTCCCAGATCATGTCCTGCGTGAAGAAGGCTGTTTTGTATCGGCCCTGCTGGGTCATTTTGACAGCGCGCTTCAATTCTTCCGGCGGGTGGCCAAGCCCCATCTCGATATCCAGAACGTTCAGCATGTCGCTGGGTGTCGATTTGACGCCATAAGCTTCGGCTGCCAGCAGACCGGGATGGACCCGCTCGGGCGCATCGGTTTTTTTGTCATAGCCGTATGCGTAGTTTTTCATCTCGCTGGCGGGCACATCGATCCAGCTATGGCTCAGACCGAAAGCGGGAAAAAGGACCGTCTGAACGGCCTTTGTGTAGGTCATGCCCAGAGACTGGGCCGAGATGTATCCCAGCAGGCCGATGCTGATATTGGAATAGCTGCGTGCACCGGGCTGTGGGGGGTGCCACGCTTCGAGCCATCGGGTCAGATCCTTGATATCGGTGACCCTTCCCGGCACCTGAAGCGGGAGTCCCCCCGAGTGATGGGTGGCAAGGTCGAGAAGGGTCAGATCGTTGCCGATTGTGCAGCGATCGTCGCAAAGATGATGGGCGACCGTATCGCTCAGATTCATCTTGCCACGTTCTACCGCGAGGGCAGCGAGAGTCACGTTGAAGATCTTGCTCATTGAGCCGAGTTCGAAAATCGTGTCAGGCGTGACCGGGCGATGATCGGCCCGTGACGCCAGTCCCGTCGTATAGAAATGATGTACGCCGTTTTCAGTCACGCTGACCACAAGGCCGGGCACCGCGTAGCGCTCTTTGAACGGTGCGAAGCTGGCGGCAATTTTCGCGTCGAGCGTGTCGGCGAAGGCAGGTGCGCTTATCAGGAACCCGGCCCAGACAAATGCGCGGACAAGTAAGGGCAGTCTAAAATAAGTCATGAGATCCTTGGTATTTCCTTTTCGTTTTCAGGAAACGGCTATCGACTGTCGGGCATGGCAGAAAGACAAAGCCTATTTTTCAGCGTAGGGCTATTTTCCTTCTGCCCGTTGATGCGAAGAGCGTAGGAAGACCCGGCAACCCACCAACGCCTAACGAATATCTTCGCGTGCGTGTAATCGTGACGGACAGGACACGAGGGCCGTCCCCTTCTTCCATGCCTGGGCTCAGGCAGATACTGGCAGACCCGGTCGTCCAGCACCCCTCGTTCTGGTCAGTGCGATGCCAACCCGAGCAGATATGGGATGTTTCTTTCAGATCCAGAGAGAGGGTCCTGTCGCGGGCCCAAAGTGTCATATCGCAGATCAACACGCCGAAATAACGACGATCATCCAGAAACGGGCCGTTTTCATCACATGGGCGGGCGCGACGTGAGGTGATTTTATACGTGGCTAATGGCCCACTCAGCCGGAAAAGATACGTATTCCCCGTCTGCCTGAACGGATCGAGGCGGTCGCCGTGCTGGCTGACGAGATGCAGGTCCGGTTCGGACGTAAACTCCTCCTCTGCATAGAGATTTTCCAGAGTAATCGGAGAGAAGCGTTCCCATAATTCTCTGACGAAGTCCGTTGTGACGTTCAGTGGCGCGCAGGCATCGTGCTGCCAGGAGCAGTTCTGAGGCAAATGGTGTATCGTGGAGCCTGTCAGCGCGCTTTGCTCGAAAATCATTCGATTGCCGGTGTCGAGATAGCTTTCGCTTTCGACGCCATTCGCCATGATGATTGCATGTCGCTCGAGTTCGATATGATGATACTCGTAATCGGTGATCGTACGGTCATAAAAAATCGTCATGTCATTAACGAGCATCCGGGCAGGTACGAAGCATCCTCCGAGATACAAGCAATGCTCGGCAGTCACATACAGATCCTGATTGGGTTTCCCTTCACCGAGTGCATCCTTGCGAAAACAGATCGGATAGCCGGCGCGATCATCGTCCAGCCTGTCGCTGCCCACACTATGTCTGGCCTTGCCCGTCCAGATGATCGTTTCACTCTGTTCGACGCCATTGCGCACGGTGATTACTCTGTCGCCTGGCTTCAAACTCTCTATCAGGCGCTCGCCGCCCGGTGTCATCAGAGCGGTGCCAGGCAGATAGCAGATAGCCGCAACGGTCTCACCAGCAGGGATCGAGGGGGAGGTGAATCCCGTTTTGCTAGCGTTGATGGCAGGGCCGTAAGTGCCTGACTGCTTGGAAGACCAGACCAGACTGCCATCTCCGGTCGTGGACCAGAGGAGATAGCCTGGATAGAAACGGTCATTATCACCAAACATATATGTGGCGTCTTTGGAGCTGAAACCGAACATATCGGACGCTTGATAGGCTGCGCCCGATAAATAGGTTTCGATCGTGCCTGTAATTGGCGTTTCGTCAGTCAGCGCTATCTGGAACTGCCTACGATCAAAATCAATATAAAGCGTGGCAACACCGAGAAAACATATCGAAGTTCCGTCACCATTCTGCCCTTTAGAGTAGCAGGGAATAGTCCATTTTTGGATATCAGACATGGAAACACTCGATGATTCGATGCATTCTATAGTGATATATAGAAGCTATATTATTACAAAATAACGATATGCATCATATAATGCATAGTATATTTTTGTTTACTTTCCATTTCCCATATTATAAGTGTATTTGACAGAAAGATGGAAGGTGAAGGTTGGTGACATGCGTAACCATAGACGTTACTTGTCCTTAAGAAAAACTTGTTATGCTTAGGCCCATTAAGCATAACTTGAGATATGTTTGATTATTCGGCGCTCAGCGCAGTAGCCGCTGTTATTCGTGAAGGCTCGTTCGAGGGCGCCGCACGGGTTCTGCGCATCACCTCATCTGCGGTGTCACAGCGGGTCCGCAGCTTTGAAGATCGACTGGGTGCTCTTCTGATCGTGCGTGGCTATCCCTGCAAGCCAACGGCATTGGGGCAATTGCTCAGCGCTCATGTCGAGCAGGTACGGTTGCTTGAAGCCGATATTCACAAGACTTCCGGTCTACCGCTTTCAACAAATGAAGGAAAAATCGCGCTGCGACTGGCCGTCAATATTGATAGCCTGGCAACCTGGTTGCCTAAAGTCATGACGCAATATGCCTTGGAAAGGGGGATCTGTATCGATCTGCAGGTCGAGGATGTTGCAATGACAGCCGATCTGTTTCGATCAGGTGATGTAATGGCGGCTGTCACGACGCGAACGGATCTGCTGCAAGGATGTAAAGCCGTGTATCTTGGGTCGATGCACTACGCGGCCTGCGCGCGGCCGGATTTTGTGGCACGTTATTTCCCTGATGGGTTGACGCCTGAGGCGATCGACGCCGCACCGTGCATCTGTCTCGAAGCGCAGGACAGTCTGCAAAAACAGTGGTTGGAACTCATGGAGCGGCCCGAATTGTCGCCGATGACCCACTATGTCCCGTCCAGCCGTGGCGTGCTCGATTTTACCCTGAATGGCCTCGGTTGGGGCCTGCAACCGGTTACCCTGGCAGCCCCGCATCTCGCCAGTGGCGATCTGGTCGAGATCGATCCGTGCAGGCGATTGCAGGTGCCTCTCTACTGGATATTACCGCGTTTGAAGAGCGCCATTCTCGACGAATTGACAGCGCATCTGAAAAAACAATGTGCCGAGCATCCTGCTTTTTCAGCATCGGCCTAGTCGCGCCGTCGCTTCGCTATCTCGGCTGATCTGATTGCGCAGTCTTTCGTTAGGCTGTCGTAGTCTGATCGTAAGACGCGGGGGCGCCCTCTTGCGGATATCGCCTGGTCTCAGCAATGGTGAGGGAAAGGATGAGCGTGTCCGCCCCGATAGCGGAGATGTCGGCTAGATCAAGGGAAGCGGCGCCATCTGTCCAGTAGCCTTGTTCGGTTTTCTCTCGATGCCAGCCTTCTCCGGATTGCGCAATTCTCTCGAGATCAAGGGAGACGGTCATCGATGAACGGGCCGAATTCGTTGCACGGGCGTGCATGGTTGGAAGCAATGGTATAGGCGGCTCTTACGTTTGGGACTCGGAAGAGCCAGGTTTTTCCAGCCCGGCGATAAGGCAGAAGCTTCAGACCTCTCTCGTTGTCCAGCAAATGCAGATCTGGGTCGCGTGTTGTGTTACGCTGAGCGAGGAATGTTTCTGCGCTCAAAGGCGACAGGCGCTCCCATATCGGTTTGACGAACTCCGGTGCGACAGTGAGAGGCGCGCAGGCATCGTTTTCCCAGGAGTAAGGACATATCTGAGACTGGCTGTGTGAGTCGGGACGTTCGTCCTGTTCAAAGACGAGGCGATTTCCCGTATCCAGATAGCTCTCGCTGGCTGCGCCATTCGCTTGGATAACAGCGTGCCGTTCGAGTTCTATATGATGATAATCATAGGCGGTAATCGTTTTATCGAAAAAAATCGTCTTGCCGTTAACGAGCATGCGCGCCGGGACAAAGCATCTATCGATGTGCAGACAATGCTCTGGCGTGACGAACAGATCGCGATCGGGCGTTCCGTTGCCAAGCGAGCCCTTGAGGAAACAGACGGGATATCCTGCGCAATCGTCATGGAAGGCAAGAACATCGACGATATGACGCGCTTTGCCGGTCCAGATGATCGTCTCGTGCTGTGCGATACCGTCCGTCCAGGCGATGACTGTATCGCCTGGACGGAGCGCCTCAATCGCGCGTGCGCCTTGCGGAGTTGTGATCATCGTGCCTGGCAGATAACAGATCGCCGATACCTTTTGGCCTGCGGGCAGGTTGGCCGAAGAAAATCCAGCGTCACTGGCCTTGATAACCGGTCCGATACCTGAAGGTTGCGGTAGCCACACCAGACCGTTATTGCCGAGGAAAGTATAAGTGAGATAGCCGGGATAAAAGGCGCTGTTCGTTCCGAACATATAGAGGTCGGTCTGGGTACCCAGACCGATCATACCCCAAGCCTGATAGGAGCCGCCTGAATAGTAGGTGAGAATTTTTCCGTTAACGGTCGTGCCATCCGCAAACGCGATCTGATAGCGCTTGCGGTCGAAATCCACATGAAGCGTCGATATGCCGAGCGAAATAATTTTCCCACCGGGCCCCGTTTTGTAGCTGGGCAAACTCCATTTGACGATATGCGCCATGTCCTGATTTCTTTCTGCATGAAAGCGGGATGAATTTGTCTCGGTGTCTCGGTGTCTCGGTGTCTCGGTGTCTCGGTGTCTCGTGAGTTTCGGATCGATTCAGCTGGGGAATGGAAATGGCGGGCCGAGCGCGGTTCTGATGGCGAGCACAGCAAGGCAGAGCATCGCGCTGCCCGTGAGAATATTGAGATATTGGCGTGGACGTTGTCCGGTGAAGATTGGCCGAAGGAGCCGCGCGCCGTAACCGAGGGCTGTGAACCAGAGGAAGCTCGCCATTATCGCTCCCACGGAAAAGGAGGGTCTGAATGGTGGCGGTTGTGCGAGTGTGGCGGATCCGATCAGCAGCACCGTGTCGAGATAGACTTGCGGATTGAGCCAGGTGAATCCGGCTGCGACAAGCAGGGTGGTACGACACGAAAAAGGGTTTTGTTCTTTTCCCGCAATGGTTCTTGCATCCATCGCCTGCTTGAGGGACCTTATGCCATTCCAGAGCAGGAAAACGGCGCCTGCCAGTGTCAGCCCTCGTGCCAGGGTCGGGCGGAGTAGAAAAACGCCATGGGCAAAGCCGGCCCCCGCAACGATCAAGGCTACATCCGAGAGGCTGCAGAAGAGAACGATGAGACCGGTATGGTTTTTTCTCAGACCTTGCTGAAGCACGAACAGGCTCTGCGGTCCGATCGCGACGCTCAGGGAGGCGAAGAGGGCAAAGCCTGTCATGAAAGGGGCGGCATGCAACATCATGCTGTGTCGATAGCTAAAACCAGCATGGCAAGGAAAACTTGTTTTTTTAACCAGAAAACAGGAAAACTTAATTCATGCTTGATTATGCCTGCCTGAGCGCCGTTAGTGCCGTGATCCGCGAAGGGTCGTTTGAAGGCGCTGCGCGCAAACTGCGTATTACACCATCGGCCGTGTCTCAGCGTGTCCGAGGCTATGAGGAGCGTCTGGGGGCGCTGCTGATCGTGCGCGGTCAGCCCTGCAGAGCCACTGCCTTGGGCGAAACATTGGCGGCACATGTCGACAAGGTACGCCTGCTCGAGGCGGAAATTCCGCATCTGTCGGGTGCTACGGACGAAGCCGATCATCCCGTTGTGACGATACGCGTAGCCGTAAACGCAGACAGCCTTGCTGCATGGCTGCCGGATGTCGCAACGCATTGCGCAGAAAATCTGAATATCTGCCTCGACCTGCTGGTGGAGGACGAGGCGCTTACGGCAGACAGGCTTCGCTCAGGGGAGGTCACCGCAGCCGTTACCGCGCAGACCGACCCTGTGCCGGGATGTAAATCTGTCCCGATAGGGCGTTTGCGTTACCTTGCTTGCGCAAGCCCCGCTTTCGTTACGCGCTATCTCAACGAGGGGCTTACTGACACGTCAATCGCGGCGGCACCTTGTCTCTGTTTTGACAATCGGGATTCGGTACAGCGGCGATGGCGCGAAATACGTGGTTTCGACACGGAACTGCGCCGCACGCATTATGTGCCATCTACCCAGGCGCTGATCGACTTCGCGGTGCGTGGTCTTGGCTGGGCGTTGCAGCCTTCAGCTCTGGTCCAGCGTTTTCTCGAAAAGGGCGAATTGGTCGTCATCGACCCGGATTACCCGGTCGATGTTGAGTTGTATTGGGTAACTCCCCGGTTGAAGAGCGCCTTACTCACAGATCTGACGAAACATATGGTGAGAGCCTGCGCGCAGCATTCTGCGCTTATCTGAGGCGGGACCGCTCTATCCGAAACTGAGGAGAGAAAGCTCTCATCAGTTTCGGTGGCGTCAGGCTCTCTCTCGCCTTAACCGAGCGCTTCCCGCACCAGCGCGGTCTGCTCGGCCATATGCTCGCTAGCGAGGCCGGTGGCAGGCGAAGCCGAGGCTTTTCGGCCGACATAAAGCGGTCGCGGCTGGGCATGATTGCAGCGCTCGGCCGAGTTCTCGATGCGACGATCGACGAAAGACCAGGCGCCGCCATTCTGCGACTCTTCCTGACACCAGACGATCTTTGCGTTCGGGTAGCGCGCCAGTTGCTGTGACAGCACATCGCGCGGGAAGGGATAAAGCTGCTCCAGGCGCAGAATTGCCACGTCCTTGCGCTCCATCTCGCGCCTTGCTGCACGCAGATCGTAATAGACCTTGCCCGAGCACAGAACGACGCGCTTGATTTCCTCATCGGGAAGCAGGGTATCGGTCTCTGGTAGCACCGTGCGGAAACGCGTTTCCGGTCCGAAATCGACCAGATCGGACACCGCCTCCTTGTGACGCAGAAGCGATTTCGGCGTCATGATAATCAGGGGCTTGCGGCACTCACGCGCAATCTGACGGCGCAGGGCATGGAAGTAGTTGGCCGGAGTGGTGATGTTGCAGACACGCAGATTATTCTCGGCGCAAAGCTGGAGATAGCGTTCCAGACGCGCTGAAGAATGCTCTGGACCCTGACCTTCATAACCATGGGGCAGAAGCATCACCAGGCCGGAAGTACGCAGCCATTTGGTTTCACCCGAGGCGATGAACTGGTCGATGATGACCTGCGCGCCATTGGCAAAATCGCCGAATTGCGCCTCCCAGAGTACGAGCGAATTCGGCGCCGCGAGTGTGTAGCCGTATTCAAAGCCCAGAACGCCGAATTCGGAGAGGAGGGAGTTGTAGACCTCAATCTTGGCCTGACCATCGGCAATGTTGTTGAGCGGCACATAGTCGCTCTGGTTGAGCTGATCGACCAGAACGGCATGGCGCTGGCTGAACGTGCCACGCTGGCAGTCTTCACCCGAAAGGCGCACGGGATGATGCTGAAGCAGCAGCGAACCGAAGGCGAGAGCCTCACCGAGGGCCCAGTCGATGCCTGCGCCGGTCTCGATCGCCTGGCCGCGTGCCTGGATGACGCGACGGAGGCGCGGATGCATCGCGAAATCTTCTGGAATGCGGGTCAACGCCGCGCCGACGCGTTGCAGGCCGGAGAGGCTGATGCCCGTGACCGGTTGCTCGCGCAGGGGCTCGTCCGAAAGGCGCGAGGGGTCCTGGTTGCATTCCAGCCAGTCTTCGCGACTGGGCTCGTAGGACTTCGCGGCTTCGAACTGGTTCTGCAGATGGTCCTGAAAAGACTGGAACTGATCGTCTGCCGTCTCGGCATCAATGATCTTTTCGCGGGCCAGGCGCTTGGCATAAAGCGCACGCGTCGTCGGGCGGGCCGCGATGGCCTTGTACATCGTGGGCTGCGTGAAGGCGGGTTCGTCCGCCTCATTATGGCCGTGACGGCGATAGCATACGAGATCGAGCACGACGTCGGCGGCAAATTCGCGGCGATAATCGGCGGCCAGACGCGCGCAATAGGCAGCCGCTTCCGGCTCGTCGCCATTGACGTGCAGGATCGGCGCGTGAACGGCCTTGGCGATATCGGTGCAGTAAAATCCCGAATGCGCATGAGCCGAGATCGTGGTGAAGCCGATCTGGTTATTGGTTACCACATGAATCGTGCCACCGGTGCGATAACCTATGAGCTGCGACATCGCCATGGTCTCGTAAACGATACCCTGACCGGCGAAAGCGGCATCGCCATGGATCAGCAGACCGAGATGACGATAGCGGTTTTCGAGCCCGACACAGCCTTCGGAATCCTGAATGGCGCGCACGCGCCCCACCACGACCGGATCGACCGCCTCGAGATGGGAAGGGTTCGGCAGAAGGGTAACGCGCACTTTTTCGTTCGAGACATGCAGCGTGGCCGCTGTGCCGAGATGATATTTGACGTCGCCCGAGCCTTGCACATCGGTCGGTTTGAAGGAGGCCCCGGCGAATTCCGAGAAAATCGCGGCGAAGGGCTTTTGCACCACATTTGCCATCACATTCAGTCGGCCACGATGGGCCATACCGACCGAGACGCTGCGCGTGCCGTGCCGCACCGATTGCTCGATAATGGCGTGAAGCGCCGGAATGGTGACTTCGCTACCTTCGAGGCCGAAACGCTTTGTGCCGGTGAACCGCTTCTGGCAAAAGCTTTCGAAGCCTTCAGCTTCGGTGAGCTGGTTCAAGATGGTCTTTTTCTCTGCGGCAGAGAAGGTGTGGCGCCAGTCATCCCCTTCGAGCCGGTGCTGCAGCCACAGGCGTTGGGCGGCGTCCTGGATATGCATGTATTCCACACCGATCGGGCCGCAATAGGTCTGACGCAGAGCGGCAAGCAGCTCGTTGATCGTCGCGCTGGCGCGCTCAGGCAGAAGCGAGCTGACCATCTGGCCGAGATAGATCGGGCGGTCGCGGTCATTAGGGCCGAAGCCATAGGTCGCGGGGTCGAGCTCGGTATAGGATTTCGGCACCTGAAGACCGAGCGGGTCTAGGCGCGATTCAAGATGCCCGCGCACGCGATAGGCGCGCACAAGCTGGATGGCACGTACACTGTCATCGACGCTCGAAAGCAGATCGGTGGCCGAGAACTCCGTGTTCGACCTCGGTGCCATCTGGCCTTGCGAGCGGGAGTCGAGCAAGGAGGCGTGCTCACCCCAGGCCGGGCGATCGGCGCCCGGATGGGGAAGGCTCGTCGCCGCCGCGCCGGTCAGGGCAGCGAGGCTCTCGGCGTCGAGCGCCTTGAACAGGTCTGCGAAGGACGGATCGACGCTTCTTGGGTCTGCACTCCACTTGGCATGAAGGTCGGCCAGATAGACTGTGTTGGCCCCGTTCAACGCGCTTGGTAACGAACCGATCTCACCCATGCTTGCAGCCCTCCCCGGCTGTTTCTCGCAGATCTGCATAGCGTCTCAAAATGGCACTCTCATGGCGCAAAAAACCATGGAACTCTTGCCTGACAGCAACAAGCATAAAACTTTTCCGAACGATTTCAGTTCACAATCGCACGTTCTGAAGATGGGACCAGAAAGAGTCGAAACTTTCAATGCCGGATCCCGTCTATAGACTCCGCACCAGAGCGCGCCGAGGATCTAACCCATTCACGCGTGTTCCGATAATGCAGTTTGGAGGGGTCTGTCATGCGTCGCATGCCCATACTGGCGGCAGTCACGTTTTCGCTACTGGTAACGGGATCCGGTGTGGGTCTGGCGGCCCCAGAGCATCCTGTCGAGCAGCAGGGGCGGCGTATGGATTTCGACAGCCGGGCTGCCCTGCGATGCTCGACGGCGCCGCATCTCGTGCGCACGGCCTATGTGCCGGGGCAGGATCGACAGGCGACGAGGGTCTCCTTGCGCTCATGCTTCTCCGATACCGACCGCATCGGTGCTGGCTATACGCAATTCGTGCGTAATAGCGCCGTGCGTCACCTGCATCATCGTATGAAAGGCTAAGAAGCGTCTTGTCTGTGGGAGGCAGCAGGAATAGGCTCGCCTTCCATGTCACAGATCGCTCTTCAATACGAAGCCCTTGAACGGACCCCGATCAGCGAGGCACCGTTCAGACATGTGGTCGTCCCCAACTTCGTGCGCGAAGAGGACCTCCAAGTTCTTATCAATCTGATGCCGGAGATGCGCTCTGGCGGGTCTTTCCCGCCCGAAGGGCTCAAGCTGCATCCGACTGTAAAGGCGCTGACGAAAGAGCTGCAGGGGCCGCGCCTCAAAAAGATCGTGGCCCAGAAGTTCGGCCTCGATATCGAGAGCGCGCCAAGCATGCTGACCCTTCGCGGTCGCACGCGTGAGAAGGATGGTCGTATCCATCGTGACTCGGAAGCCAAGCTTGTGACCATCCTGCTTTATCTCAACCCGGAAAGTGCTGCCTGGTCAGCTCAGGAAGGCTGTCTGCGTTTGCTCAACGGGCCGGATAATCTTGAGGATTACGATGTCGAGGTGAAGCCTGCCCATGGCACGCTGCTCATCTTCCCCAATGGTCCCAAAACCTGGCACGGACACAGGCAGTATGTCGGCCCGCGCTACACTATCCAGCTGAATTACATGGCCACGAATAACAAGGCGCGCTATGAACTGCGCCGTCATCGTCTGTCGGCGCTGCTCAAGCGTCTGTCATTCGCACGGTGACCGTCGAATTCTGACTGAGGTAATGTGATAATGGGATACCGCGTTGCGGTCGTGGGTGCGACTGGTGCTGTAGGTCGTGAGCTCCTGCGCATTCTTGCCGAGAGAGATTTTCCTGTGTCCGAGGTGGCGGCGCTTGCCTCGGCCCGTTCTACGGGGCAGGAGGTGTCTTTCGGTGACAAGAAGGTCCTGAAGATCCAGAATCTCGAAACCTTCGACTTCAACGGCTGGGATATCGCCCTCTTCTCGCCTGGCGCCTCGATTTCTGCCGTTCATGCGCCGCGCGCTGCTGCTGCCGGCTGTATCGTGATCGACAATACCTCGCATTTTCGTATGGACCCGGACGTGCCGTTGGTGGTGCCGGAGGTGAATGCCAATGCGCTGAAGAAGATGAAGCGCAATATCATCGCCAATCCGAACTGTTCGACCGCGCAGATGGTGGTGGCCCTCAAGCCGCTGCATGATCTGTTCACGATCAAGCGCATCGTCGTCTCGACCTATCAGGCCGTTTCGGGCGCAGGCAAGGACGGGATGGACGAGCTGTTTGCCCAGTGCAAAGGCAGCTTTGTGGGCGATCCGCCGACGATTGCCCAGTTCACCAAGCAGATTGCCTTTAACGTCATCCCGCATATCGACAGCTTCATGCAGGATGGTTCCACTAAGGAAGAGTGGAAGATGGCGGTCGAGACGCGCAAGATTCTCGATCCCGATATCAAGGTGGCAGCGACCTGCGTGCGCGTGCCGGTCTTTATCGGTCACTCCGAGTCCATCAATATCGAATGCGAAGAGCCGGTCGATCTGGCCCGGGCGCGTGAAGCCCTGCGTGAGGCCGATGGCGTCATCCTGCGTGATGAGCGCGATGATGGCGGTTACGTCACCCCGATCGAATGTGTCGGTGAGGATGCGACCTACGTATCGCGCCTGCGTATCGACGACACGGTCGAAAACGGACTCGCACTGTGGTGCGTCTCCGATAATCTGCGCAAAGGGGCGGCCCTTAATGCTGTGCAGATCGCCGAGGCGCTGATCGCCCTCGATCTGATCAAGCAGAACGGCTGATTCAGTCCAAAATCATTACAATTTTGTCATTCATGTAAGTTTGGCATTGCGTGCGCAACGCGTGATGCCAAACTCTCTTCCAGGGTGGATGCAGGGTTGTGCTGCAATGGCCTGAACGGAGATGACAATGCCCGTTATCGACACGCTCGCCGCTGGCCTGTTTGCCCTCGTCGCTCTTGGCGCCCTTCGCCTTGCGCCGGCTCCGAAACTGGTTCCGGTGCGCGTCAAACGGAAACCGAATTCGCGCTGAACTGTTTTCGTCTCTCTGACCTTTGATGATTTGATTGAGAGACATGGCGTTCAAGAGCAATATCCCCACGCATCCGGTCCCGGCTGGTGGCAAGACAGGCGTCCTGATCGCCAATCTTGGTACCCCAGATGGCACCGATTACTTTTCGGTTCGTCGCTACCTCGGCGAGTTCCTCTCCGATCGCCGGGTAATAGAGGCACCGCCTGCTATCTGGCAGCCCATACTTCAGGGCGTGATTCTGACAACTCGCCCGTCGAAAAGTGGCGAGGCCTACGGGCGCATCTGGAACCGCGAAGAAGACGCGAGCCCCCTCAGAGTATACACGCGATCCCAGGCTGAGAAGCTTGCCGCGCGCCTCGAAGGCGAATGCCCTGTTGCGTGGGGTATGCGCTACGGCAAACCTTCCATCGCCGATGCAGTCGAAGAGCTGATGGATCAGGGCTGTGACCGGCTGGTCTTCCTGCCGCTCTACCCGCAATATAGCGCAACCACGACGGCGACGGCCAACGACCAGCTTTTCCGTTATCTGATGACGTTGCGTCGCCAGCCTGCGGTGCAGACTCTGCCAGCCTTTCCTGACCATCCCGCTTATATTGCGGCGCTTGAAAAAAGCGTGCGCGATCATCTGGCGTCGCTTGCCTGGAAGCCGCAGCGTCTTGTTGCCTCGTTCCACGGCTTGCCCAAGCTCTGTGTCGAGAAAGGGGATTATTACCCTGAAGATTGCGAGCGCACGTTGCGCGCCCTGCGCACGGCGCTCAACCTCAGCGAAGAGCAGATGCCCATTACCTATCAGTCGCGTTTCGGACCGATGGAATGGGTCCAGCCCTATACGGCGCCCTTCGTGTCGGCGCTCCCCGAGCAGGGCATCACCCGTATAGCGGTCATCATGCCCGGCTTCATCAGCGATTGCATCGAGACCCTTGATGAAATCGGTAATGAGCTACGAGAGGAATTCGTCGAGGCCGGTGGCGAGGAGCTGACGCTCGTGCCCTGTCTGAACGACAGCGAGGGGGCCATTGCCCTTCTCGAAGCGCTGATACGCGAGAGCCTTCCCGCAAGATAAGCTTAATGCCTTGCTCTGATATCTGTCTCCAAACCCCTCATGCCGCAGCCCTATGAGGGGTCGAAGGATTGGGATGATTGTTTCAGGTGGCGTCTGTGCCTATTTTCTGTGTGTGAAGCGCTAATATAAAAATACAGTTCTGCGTTGACTTGTTGTTTCATAACAAGTCAACGCAGGAAAAAAATGTATAGCGTAATCAGAGTAGATCGTGCTGACGTAACGTGCGATAACTCGCCCCTCTTCATTCCGATCAGCGAGTTTGCTTTATGGCCGAGAATCTTCCCAGCGTCGCCCTTGCGCTTTTCGTCAAGGACGAATTCTCGGATATTGCAGGTTGGGTGGCATGGCACGCGGCGCTGGGTGTGAAGACGTTCTTCATTTTCGACGATCACTCATCCGATGGCACCTGGGAGATTCTTCAGGCTGCTGCCAAATGCTATGATATCCGTCTGAAGAGAACCGATCCGATCAAGCAGCCGGATTTCTATTACCGTCAGAAGGATTCGTTCCTTGAGGCAGCGATGGAATGCCGACATCAGTTCGACTGGCTCGGCTTTCTGGACGGCGACGAATATCTCTATCTGAGGCATTTCGACAATCTTCCCGAGTTTCTGCGCGGCTTCAAACACGCCGATGCCATCGCCTTTTCCTGGCGTATCCATGGCAGCTCCAATCGCGTGGTCCGGCCAAAGCTGCCGACAGTCGAGGTGTTTACGCAGCACTCTACAGAAGAACTGGGTGACAACGTTCTGGTCAAGAGCTTCGTCCGACCGGAGAAAATGGGTACCGACTATGGCACGCCGCACTGGTTTGACGTAGCCACCGAGCGTTATGCTCGTCCCAGCGGCAAATATGTTGAAAGCGCCAATTCCGTCCAGCAGATCGAATGGTCACACGCCTTCGTTATGCATTACATCTGCCGAAGCATGGAGCACTATATTCAGCGCATCAAACGCCGGCTGAATGTCGATCTAACGGATTCGTCGGGTTATTGGGACCATTTCAATCGAAACGACGTGACTGATCTTGAGCCGCTCGCATTGTTGCCTCGGCTGGAGCGATATATTGCTCCAATTTATGAAGAGATGGTCAAAAGCGCCGTCCAGAGCTTGAAAACCGGGTTTGTGGCGGCAGGCGCTATCTCGGAAGTTGTCGCCCTGAAGGCCGATCCTGCAGAATCTCGACCGGCTTCCGTGTTCCGCATACGCAGCTTCTTTGACACGTATTTCTATTATTCGCCCCGTCAGGGGCAGGTGGTTCATGCCGATGAGGCCTTCGCGGTTCGCGAAGGCCTGAGAGAAGTTATCGGTAGTATCGACCCCGCCACGCCCGACCTGATCACTCTTTATGTGCCAGGCAATGTCGATACGTTCATCAAGTTCCCGATCGATCCCAGGGCGATGAAAACAATCGTTTTCCAGCTCAGGCATCAAGGTGAGGGGCATGTGGCTTTCATGAGCCCCATGCAGAATAATTATCTGGCTCTCCTGCCGCCGCATGATGGACAGGGAGTGACCGAGGTCAATCGCCATCAGGCAGGTGAGTGGGAGTATCTCACGCTTGAGCCCTGCGACCTGGCGCCTCCCGAGGCGTTCGCTTCGCCCTTGCCTTTCACGCCAGGTCTGCACACAAAGGTCGGCGACATCATCGGTTGGATCCGTGATGCGGCCGTCGCACCAAGCAATGACGAGTTTCTTCGTGTTCTCTACGCGGTTTCGCCTTCGGTTCGCGCAGAAATTTCCCGCTATGTGCCGGGTCTGCTTTGGAATGTGATTGCCTGACCGGCCGACCTGATGGCATGGATGATCTTGTTTTGTTCTGATTTCTGATGGCATAAAGGTCTCATGGTCGAGATCGCAGAGACAGGAACAACGCGTCGCATCATCCATATCGACATGGATGCTTTCTATGCTTCCGTCGAGCAGCGTGACGCGCCAGAACTGGTTGGACGCCCGGTAGCCGTGGGGCGTGGCGAGGGGCGCGGCGTCGTGGCTGCGGCAAGCTACGAGGCTCGTCGCTTTGGCGTGCGCTCGGCCATGCCGTCGCGTACTGCTTTGCGGCAATGTCCCGAACTGGTTTTCGTGCCGCCGCGCTTTGACGTCTATCGCGCGGTCTCACGGCAGATCCATGAGATCTTTGCCCGCTACACCGATCTCATTCAGCCGCTCTCGCTCGATGAAGCCTATCTCGACGTGACCCGTTTCTATCGGGAGTACGGTTCGGCCACGGATATCGCCCGGCTGATACGGGCCGAAATCCATGATGAGACCGGACTCACCGCCTCGGCGGGCATCTCCTATAATCGTTTTCTGGCCAAGCTCGCCTCGGACCACCGCAAACCGAACGGGCAGTTTGTCATCACCCCTGCCATGGGGCCGGAATTCGCCGCCTCGCTTCGCGTAGAGCAATTTCACGGTATAGGCCCTGCAACACGGGCGAAGATGAACCGGCTTGGCATTTTTACGGGGGCCGATCTGCGTGCGATCCCGCTCGATCTTCTCGCACGCCATTTCGGCAAGGCTGCGTCTTTCTATTCGTCCATTGCCAGAGGCATAGACGACCGCCCCGTCGTGCCGGACCGGATACGCAAATCGATCGGCACGGAGACGACTTTCGAATCTGACCTCTCTACTCTGCCAGAAGCACGTCGGGTCGTTCAGTCGCTATGCGCCAAGCTCTGGCGACAATGCCAGGCCCAGACGATGAGCGGTCGTACGCTGGTGCTGAAGCTCAAATATGCCGATTTTCAGATTACCACGCGCACGCGTTCGAACCCGGCGGTCTTCGAGAATGAAGCCGGTTTGAGCGCCCAGGCCGAGATGCTGCTTGAGGGTTTTTTCCCGCTCGAACGTTCCATCAGGCTTATTGGCGTGTCCTTATCGGGACTCACAACAGAAAGTGACGAAAAAAAGGCGCAATTGACACTTTTTGGTGAGTCCTGACGCTGCCTTTTTTCATTCTGCTGCGTTTGGAGGAGACCTCTCTCTCGCAACAGGAACCGCCATCATGCTCACGGTGTTTTCTTCCTCATCCCTCTGGCTCGGTGCGGTTTTTTCCATTCTCATCTGCGCTCTGGGCGCCGGATAAGCGTGAAAAACCGGGGTAAACTCGTCGGCGCGGGGTGACATTGCGCCACCGGGCTGGCAAAATCCGACCCTTCACAACGAATAGCGACTCAAGGAAATCAAAATGGCTGCGGGGCAGGATGTGGTGCTGCGTTCTCCGATCGGACGCATCCTGTCGGTCGTTTCACTCAATCTGATCATCTACATCGTGATCGGCCTCCCCATGGCCGTCATTCCGCTCTTCGTTCACAGCGTGCTGCACTGCAATACCGTCATTGCCGGGTTTGCCGTCTCGTTGCAGTATTTTGCGACTTTCGCATCTCGCGCTTCCGCCGGGCGCCGCATCGACACGCAGGGCCCAAAGCCGGTAGCGGTTGCCGGTCTGGCGCTGGGCATCGGCTCTGGCGCCCTCCTGCTCGTCTCGGGATTGAGCGCGGGTTTCATACCCCTTTCCCTTATCTGTCTTTTTACCAGCCGCCTTGCTCTGGGCTGGGCGGAAAGCTGGGCGTCGACAGCGGCGATCGTCTGGAATATTCGTCGCGCAGGCGCGGCGAACACGGCTCAGGTCATTTCGTGGAACGGGATTACTTCCTATGGCGGCATCGCGCTCGGCGCCACCATAGGCGAGCAGATGTCCCATCTGGGTGGAGGCTGGGGCGGCCTCGTCACACTGGGCATCGTTTCCACCATCCTGCCCGCCATAGGGACGGTGCTTGCGAGTTCCTATCCCGCAGTGGCGCCCATCAAACACGACGCGCCTGCCATGTCGTTCGGAAAAGTGTTCAGGCTGGTTCTGCCCCATGGCTGTGCGCTAGCGGCGGGTTCTGTGGGGTTCGGCGCGATTTCGTCCTGTCTGGCGCTGTATTTTTCTGCCGAGCATTGGCCCGACGCCGCCCAGGCCCTCGCCGTGTTCGGCATGGTGTTCGTGATCGTACGTTTTGTCTTCGCCCGCCAGATCGGGCGCATCGGCGGGACGAACGTGGCCATCATATCCCTGGCTGTCGAAACGCTGGGCCTGTTGATCCTGGCATTTCTTCCTTCGGCCGAGGCGGCGACTCTGGGCGCTGCCGTGACAGGGGCCGGGTTCTCCCTGGTCTTTCCCGCGCTCGGCGTTCTGGCCGTCGACAGGGCAGGGGCGGAAAATCGCGGTGCGGCGCTTGGCGCGTTTTCGGTGTTTCTCGATCTGGCTATCGGCATTTCCGGCCCGCTGCTCGGGCTCGTGATCCACGCATCCGGCTATATGGCCCTGTTCATCTTCACGGCATGCATTACATTTCTCGGCATCGTGCAGGTGATGCGTCTGCGTCGCGTCGCCAAAGCCTGACATCATTGATCAAAGGATGAGTTCGACATGACGATCGCTGCTGCCGCTGTTTTTTGCGGCTCGCGCCTTGGTGCCTGGCCTGAATTTGCCGAAGCTGCCCGCGCAACGGGCAAGGGCCTTGCGGAACGGCATATTCACCTCGTCTATGGTGGCGGCGCCGTCGGGCTGATGGGCGTTGTAGCCGAGGCAGCACTCGCGGCGGGCGGCGAAGTGACCGGCATTATCCCGACATTTCTGCATGATCGCGAGGTGATGAACGACCGGGTGACCGATCTGATCGTCACCGAGTCGATGCATGAGCGCAAACGGCTGATGTTCGCCAAAGCCGACGCGTTTCTGATTTTGCCGGGCGGGCTCGGCACGTTCGATGAGCTCATGGAGATCCTGACCTGGCGCCAGCTCTCTTTGCATGACAAGCCGATCCTGATCGTGAACGTCGCCAACTGGGCGGTCCATGTGATCGCGGCTCTTGAAGCGTCGATCAAACAGGGGCTGGCCGATCCGTCCGCGCGCCGCCTATACACTGTCGTTTCGAGCGTCGAGGAGGCGTTCGACGTTCTGGGCCGCGAAAAAAAGCGCGACGAAAAATCCGAAACCCACCGACTTTGAGAGTCACCCCCCTTGCGGAGCCGCCAAACTGGCAGTATAGCCCCATCCATCGGTTCGGAGTGTAGCTCAGCCTGGTAGAGCACTGTGTTCGGGACGCAGGGGCCGGAGGTTCGAATCCTCTCACTCCGACCAGCCGATTCAATGGTTTAACACCATTTGACACAGTGGCTCGGGTGTTCAGGCGAACACACTCAGCCAGTTTCTCCCAAAATTACCTTGTACTGCCCGGCCAGATCGTGCGAATCTGCGCTAACCCATTCGATGGGTGTTCTCATGGGCGGTTCAGTCGCTCGTGAGATTGAAAAGGACAGGGGGCGAATCCCGGCTTTTCTTTATCGGTGTTGATAGGCAGGGGCGGCTTTCGGGCCGCCCTTTGCTGTTTCAGCGTGGGCGTGAAGACCACTGTCTGTTGTGGTATCCTGACGTGGATACGAAAAAGGGCGGGATTCGGCCCCCGCCCTTGATCAACCACCGAGCACCAGAACTGCCGGGTGGCAATGCCAATTGTCTAGCACGCGGGCTTCTGCCTGTACAAGCGGTATCGGTCAAGGCGGTTTTCTTTTAAGGAAAAGAAGATGCCGCTATTCCCGGAATCAAGCGCAATTGCCTACGCGGATTATGATGCCTTTAACCACATATTGAACATCAAATTCCGTCATGGAATCAAGACATACAGCTATGTTGGTGTGCCGCACCAAGTGTATGACGCTGATCACGGCTGGCCCCGGCCTGTCGCACACAGTCTTACCGTTGATGGTGATCTGAACGCGCTCACTAGGGTCGGCAGCGATGAACGTTTCGACGCCAAGGCGGCTGGATAGCTCGTTCTGGATCTGGCTTGTGTAAAAGCCTTCGAGGCCGATGCCTGATGATCCTTGCTGCTTGTTGTCCATATGATTCCTTCCTCTCTCCCCCGCATCACGAACCAGACGGCCAGTGATAGCGGGAGGATAATCACGCAAACGACGGCTCATCGTTATTTTAACGTTACACGAATCCAAAGCCCGCGCTATGAACGTCGAGCGCGATGCATAAGCGTAACGGCGGCTCAGCTTGCAATCGGTGCTTTTCAGGGCTGAGCTGCCGACACTCTTATGAAGCCTGTATAGCAGCATCCGTAGCCTGCGCCTGATTCAGCGCGGCGGCGATCTGCTCAGTCGTCGGGCCGGTGCCGGACTTGCTGGCGGCGATAGCGTCCTCGATCACCTGGATGATGTTCGGCACTTCCTCGACAGCGGCAACGACGCCCTGCACAATTGCGGCAATGAGTGCTGCGTTCATTTCACGGTCTCCTTGGCGATCTGGGCCTGAAGCGCGGCAACTGCGGCGGTTGCGGCTGATACCTCAAGCGCAGTGAGGGGGTTGGAGGACTGAAGATCGGCCCCTAGCGGCGTGATGACCTTCATCGCGTCGGCACTGGCCGTCTTGATTTCCGCCTTGATCGTCGGATCTGCGCTCGGCTGCTGGGCATAGGCGAGGGCGAGCGGGGCCGTGGCGTTGTACGCCTGGATGGTGGCGTAACCGGCCTTGCGAAGGTTGGTCTGGCTGGCATCGCAGGCCGTGAGCCCGACGAGGCAGAAGGCGGCGAACAGGATGCAGAGTTTACGCATTGGCGGGGGCCTCCTTCACTACCTGAGTGTCGAGTGCTTTTTGTAGCGCGATCGCATTGGCTACGAGGCCAGAGACTGCCGCCTTGGCGCCAGCAATATCGCAGTTCGGCTCATACTTGGTGAGCAGAGTGCCCACGAGTTCAGGAACGATATTCGCGCCGATGCCCTCGATCACGCTGAGGGTGCTGTCAGTGTCTGCCATGATGGCCTCCGATGAGTGAGCGACCGAATCAGGCCGCTGCTGTAAGAGAGAAATGACTGATCCCGGCCCGACTGCCGGTGTCGTCAGTCAGGGTTTCGCGTCGTCAGCATTTGCGGCGTGCTTGCCGTTCATGCCGATCGCATTGACGAGAGTGTAAAGCGGGAGCCACTTTGATCCGTCCGCAGGCTTCGGCCAGTAGCGGGCAATCACCGCCGCCAGGGCGATGAGAAAAGTCCCAATCGTCGTAATGTCGCCCACATAGGCGGCAGGGACGAACGGGAGGATCTGGGCAAAGAGCGTCTGCCAGTCGATGTTCATGTTTTTCTCCTGATCACTGCACGTCGATGCTTGACGCCGTGTAGGTCGTATTGCTGGCGCTTTGCGTGCCCGACGCCTGCTGGCCAAAATTCGCGGCATTGCCGGACATTTTCGAGACCGTGCCGTACATGACGACGCTGCCCTGATGCAGGGCCTGGATGCCGTAGCTCGTGTTGTTTGTGATAGTGGCGCCGCTGCCTTCGATGCGACCGCCATCCGACATGATGCCGACCGCATTGGCGTTGAGAGTCATCCCATCAACAGACGCATAGCTATAGTTCTGGGCAGACACGCCGTTGGTGTATTTCGTGGCGGACGAGCCGGTTAGCTCGAGTACTCCGCCTTCCCAAACTGCGAAACCGTTGCCCGCATTATTGAGGCCGCCAGTGAGCGATACATTGTGAGCCCATCCGGCGCCGTTGGAGAGCGCCAGAATGCCATTTACAAGAGCTTTGCTGGCCGTCGAGCCGTCGATGTAGAGCGATCCGCCCCGTTCAGCGATGAAATTGGACCCCAGAACTGCCGTGCTGGGCGTCGTGTAATCAGAAGCGTCTGTTGCAGTGCAGGGAGTGCAGACGATGACGCCGCCACCTCTTGCCATGGCATTGGCGTCGCCGGATTTGATTATGGATACGCCGCCAGAGGGGGCATCGATACCAGCATTGTTGTCCGCCACCAGGCCATAATAGAAGTTCGATACGATCAGGTGAGAGCCAAGATTTATGGCAGAGCCCGCGCCATAGGCCTGGATAGCCGCGCCATAGCTTTGCGCGTTCCATATATTGCGGCCGGAGCTGTCGACGGAGGCTAGGGCGCCCGTTCCGTCTGCGGGTGTGGTGATCGTCATTCCGTCAATCAGCCCGAAGCGCCCGCCGTTATAGGCCGAGAATCCACCAAGGTTCGTGCCTTTGGTGTTCGTGAAGTTCAGGACGACATTGGCGGGATTTGTCGTATCGCCGATCACCTGCACGAACCTGCCGTATGGATCATTCGTGAAGACCTGGTTTGTCTCATTGTAGGTGCCGTCCGACACCATGACCTGAATCACGCCCGTGGTTGTGAAACGGTGCGCCATAGCAATGGCCGCAGGAACGGCGTCCGATACTCTTGTGTAGTCGCACCCCGAGCCACAAACAGAGACGGTATTGCTGTAGGTGTTCAGAAACCCAAGTTGCGACAGGTCGGCCCTGAGCGAGGCGGTAAGATTCGCCGTCGCCCGATCGACGTATAACGTATTGGCGATGGAAGCTCCCCGGTCCAAAGCGGGGGCCGTGACCGTCTGCGTCCCGCCTTGGATTTGCAGTCCTTGCGCCTGGCCGTTGACCGCATCCACCTTTGTGCCAATTGCTGAGGCCACAGTAGGTGATGATACGATGTCGGCGGGGTTGCCGGTCTGCTGGTACGATTTCCAGTCGGGGACGTAATTTATTGCTGCGGCGGTGCTAGCCGCGGCTACTACAGATAATAACGTTGTCTTTGGGACCGTGCTCATGAGTCGGGTGCCTGTCGATAGAGGGTGATGTTCCGTCCGAGAAACACGTCGCTTTCCATCTTGCGGCGGCGCTGGAGGCCGCGCAGGACGACAAGTTTCCCGTTCACGGTGGCCTTGTCCCAGACGAGAAACTGCTGCGCAGCGGCATTGTAGAGGTGCTGGTTCAAGCGACGGATCAGCGTCGAGCCTTGCGCAGCAGTGCTGCCAACATTGAACTGCCAGGAGAGCAGAGCACCCTCCTGATAATCCGTCAGCGGGGCGGTCACGAAGGACCGCAGCTTTTCTTGCAGCGTCATGACGGTCTGCCGCAGAAGGGTGAGCGCCTGATCCTTGGTGATCGGCTTGGTGGTCGCAGTCACCGGAGAACCATCCGCGAGAAAGCGGTTGCCGTATCCGATCGTCCAGTAATTGGCGGGGCACAGGTAAGGCTTAAGGCTCAACCCCTCGAAGTCATCCCGTGAGATGAGGGAGATCGCGATATCGATGCCGGTCATAGATGCCCCCCCAAAGCTGCATGGATGGCTTGGTAGAGCGCGTATGAGATGCCCGCGCCGACCGCTAGCCCCTCCGCAAACCGGCGACTGAATGAGCGCAAGCTCTGCACGTCTGAACGGAGATCTCTGAACCCCTCAACAATCAGCGTCTTGAGCTGCTTGAGTTCGGTGGCGTGCTCAAGATGCTGCGCTTCTGACCTGTCATGCCGGGCGTCAGATTTATCCTGACGTACGCCTATCCGAGCGAAGTACTCGCGCGTGATCTCTTTCTCGCGCTCGAATTCCGATCTCGGGACGAATTCATCGGCGCTCATGTCGCCTCCAATAAAAAAGCCGCCCGGTAAGGGGCGGCTGGGCTGTTGCGGAAGTGATATGACGTCACCGGGTCAGCGTTTCGTACTGGATCGACGCACGCCATTTCCACGACCCCGAGCCTGAGCCCTTGGTGGTGATCACAACGCATTTGGTCGATGTATCTACAGTTGGTACCACCGACCACGGGTTGGGCGATCCAAAGACGGGGTAAAACGATGCACTCGTACCTTGCAGGGCAGGCGTTCCCGAACTCGCCGTAAATAGCGCAATGCCTGGATAGACCTGCATCACAGCATCTGTGCCGTTCGTCGAGGCGCCAATCACGTTGATTACGGCTTTGGTGATGCCTCCGCTCGGCACCTGTAGGCAATTCGTGCCGTTTACCGCGCCAGACCCGTCAGTCGTCAGAACAGTCGAGGCGCCCGACGCACTCGATCCCACCAGCCCCTGAAAGGTCATGACGCCATTCAGCGCGCCGGTCGTATTCCCCCCGCTGAGCGGAAGATAGCTCAGTACGGCATCGTCTTTGCTCAGCGCGCTCGATTGCAGCGAGACAATCGCACCGGCATTGGCCTGCTCAGCCGCTTCGGCCCGGTTTGTCTCAGTTTGCACCGCTGAAGATACAGAGCCGGGCGTGGCATAGCGGGCATCTGACTGCGCCTCAGTGAGATACTCGCTGAGGGTCCGCGACAGCCCGCTTTGCGTGACGCTTACTGACTGGAGCGCAGCAAGGTCATCCGCGTTTGCCTTTTCGGCGGCCTGAGCACGCACCGTCTCAGTTTGCACCGCTGCGGCGACAGAGCTGGGGGTCGCATAGGTCGAGGCGGCTGATGAGATCGTCAGATAATCAGCGAGCGCGCTCTGCATCTGAGCAGGTGTCACAGCCGCTGAAATGCCTGCCAGCATGGCCGCGAACGTTACGGCGCCGGTACCGTCTGCATTGCGAGCGGTGCCGATCGGCGTATCGAGGGGGAGACCGTTCGGAGGCACGAACTGCGCCGCCGATGTCTGCCCCCATGCCGCCGAGGGAAGCAGCGCGGCAAGGATCAACGCACGTTTCATGATGCCGGGGCCTTGTAGGTCGGGATGTTGGCATTGTTCCACCAGCCCCCAGAGGCGGGCGGCTGGGTGGGAAGGGATGAGAGCCATGCTGACATCGTGGCGCTGTTGACGGCGCTGATATCCACGCCCGGCGCAGGGGGCGGCGAGGCGGCAATAAGCGCGGGTGTTGCGCTAACCGATATCGTAACGACGACCTGATAGCTGGCCCCTGTGCTGCCGAGTGCACAAACGGAAACCGGAACGCTCCCGGCCTGAGACCATGAAAGCCAGGCCGTGACGATTGTCCCGCTGAGATAGGTCCACGCCTGCGACCCAGCGCCGCCCGTATCGAAGGCGAATGCCTCGATCGTCTCGCCTGGAGACAGCAAAGACGAGAAATCGACGCTGTAGTCGGCACCGCCGTTGAGATTGCTGTCAGGCCATGCAAACAAAGGTTGCAGGGCCATGCCGCGCAGTTGTGCGGTCGCGCACCCGCCAGGGCGCACGATCCGCGCTGATGGGCGCCATGTCATGATTTACTCCGCTGTTTTGCTTGTCGTGTTGCTGTAGATGCTGCCGATCGGATAGTGGCGATCAGGGTCGGGAATAGCGGCGCTGCCCTTGGGCGGCGCCCATCCGGCGTTGCCGTCCCACACGATATTGTTCCAGACATATCCGGCAGGGCGATGCTCAGTCGAGCTTGTCCCGTCCGGGGTGTAGACAGTCTGGTCGGTCGCTGCTGTGTAGTAAACGGCCCAAGTCGTGACTTCTGACATCAGGTGTACTCCGTTATTTCGACAACACCCTGGGCGCCATTGCCCGCCGTCGCCGTGCCGGCACCACTCGATGCGCCACCGCCGCTCGCAGCGCCGTAGCCAATGGCGGGCTGGCACACGATTGACGGGCCGCCGGTCGAGCCGTTTCCGCCACCGACCCCCATCTGCGACGCAGGACCAACAGGCGGAAGGAGGGCTCCTGCTGCGACAAAAGGACTCATGCCGTTCTGTCCAGGTAGTGCGATAATGCCCGTGAGCCCGGGTGTCTGGTTGACCACGGGTGTCCCACCGGAAGACTGGTTGGCAAACCCGGTTTGCCCGGACGCAACCGATCCGGTACTCGCGCCGCCGCCACCGCCGTTGCAGATGACGAGGTTGGCGCTTGCGGTGCCGAACGATGTTGCCCCGCCTGGAGCCCCAGTTCCTGTCGTCCCAACGCCGCCCATACCGATATTGACGGTGAAAGGTCCCGGTAACACTCCAAGATCGATCAGGAATTCGACATACGCCCCACCTGCTCCAGCACCGCCGCAATTGGCAGCGTTGGAGCCAGTCGGATTGGCAGCGGCTCCGGCGCCGCTCCCGCCTGCGCCAATTACACGAACCAGGATCTTTTTTGCCGTAGCCGAAGGTGTGTACGTTCCGCTGGAGGTAAGCAGGAATTTCTGGATAAACCTACCGCTGAAGGTCGATGCAAGCGTTACCCACGAAGCTCCGGACACACCTGGTGTCGTCAGGTTGTCGTCAGCAGTCGAGATCCAGAACGCTCCGAGAGTCGTTGCATCGGCCACTCTCGCCCCCAGAGGATACCCGCCAATCTCCTGCGCATAGACTTGCGAATAGGGAGGGATTACTCCCGCCTCGTAATTCCGCGCCGAGGTGGAGCACATGCGAAACCCGCCGTTCACATCGGCACCGAACGGATAGGATCCGCCTGCTTCAGGGGGCGTCATCGTGCTGGGCGGGAAACCTAGATCGAGACTGGCGCGGCCTGTCGCGGTGGTGCTCGACGGGACGGGAAACTGCATGTACTGCGCGTCTGCAGACGCGCCCCAAGGCTCGGGGAACATTGCGGCGAAATCTGTTTTTTTCATCGTCTACTCACGAGATGTCGCCACCGAAATCGTTATCTACGACTGCGGCTGGGAAAAACGCATACTGGTATTGGACACCGGCAGGGCATGGCAGCACGCCGGATCTGTATATGATCGCCAGGTCTACGGGCGTCGGCGCGAACCCGAATGAATAGGTCAGCGTCATGTCGAGATTATCAGCGACGTAGCAACGCCCTTTGTCTCCGAAGAGGGTCATGACTATCGCGTTCAGGGAGACGATCGAGCCGTCTGTAATATTGGCAGCGGCCTTTGCGAAGATCAGGCGACGATAGGCGTCGTCGGTAAGGGCATAATTCGAGGTTGCCGCCTGACCATTGAACCAGACGCCAGTCCCAAAATTACGAACGGCGTCGGACGTTCCTGAACTGCTGGCTTCCTGAAAACCAATATATCCCGGCGATGCGAGCTGCAGAACGCGGCTTACACCGACGATACGCCCCCAGACATCAAGGCCCCAGCCCGTCGCAGTTAGTGGGTTCCAGACCTGATCATACCAGAGATCGAAAAAGTCCTCAGGATCGACCGCCTGAGCGAACGACTGGATGATTGTGCAAAGGCGCGGCGAGTTGGAATACTGCGAAAGGATCGTGTCATAAATATCCATCGCATCACACCAGCGTCAGAGAGATGTTCCCAGCCGCCATGGTCGGCACCTGTGCCATTGTCATCGTCACAAAGCTCTGCCCGGCAGGCGCGCTGGTGCCGATCTCAAGCGAGACGATGCGGACCCATGACCCGAGGGCAGAGATCGCGCAGCCGAACTGGCTGGCAAAGATCGAACTGGCGATCGTTGGGCGCAGGCCGGAACTACCACCAGACGCGAATTGTGCCAGAACCGCCGCTTGGATATCGGCTAGAGCGGTTGACGGCACATCAGAGCCGGTCTTGAGCGTGACGGCCAAGTAGATCGGAGTGGCGTCGGCAACGTCGAAATTGACAGTGTAGAGCGGGCCGTTGCCGTTATATGCAGGCGCCGGGTCGCGGACCTGAACACTGGTCCCGCCAGCCAGACCGCATCCTGGCCCCTTCTTCTGAATGATTGCAAGGCCGATCGCAGACGGATCGCCGCCCGCAACGCAGCAATAGAGACTGTTGGCTGGCACTGAGACACCATTATACGTCACGGCCTCGTTCGTGCCATTGCTGTAGGTGTAAGCGTCCGTCACGCCGCTGAGCTTAAGCAGATTACCAAGGACCGAGGCCGTCTGCCCGTTCGAGTTTCCCGCTACCGAATTGTTCCGCCGCTCTTCAAAAGCGATACGCCCTTCGGCGGCGCTGCCCAGAATGCCAGGTGCAGCATTAGAGACCGAGGCAACACCTGCGGTATATTGATAGAGTGACAAGGCTCCAGCCGAGCAGGCAAGGGCGCCGGTTTGGGTGTTCGCCACCGTGGCCGAGGCAATCCCGCCAGCGGGGATCGTCACATCTGCTGTCAGGGCATATTGATAGACGCCATCCGTTGCGATGACGCTGCCTGAGGAGACCACCTGCCCAGCCGTGCCGGTGATGGATACTGCAACGGTTGTGGCCGTCGCCGGGACGCGGGTCATGAAATAGATATTGCCGATCGCGTCCTGCATCCGGCCAGAGGCAATCTTTGGATCTACACCGTTCGCTACGGCAAGGATGGCATCGTAGCAGTTCCCGATCGCTGCCGCCTCTGACGTGGCGATCTGACCTTGCGGTGTCGAGAGGTCCTGATTGACGTTACCGCCCATTGCGGCGCTGATATCGGTCAGCGCGCCATCCAGAACATCCAGTTCATCAGGCGCGACAACACCCGCACTCGTTATCGTGAGCGCCGGAATCGAGGTGCTGCCGCTAGAACTGGACATCGAGCGTTTCGCCTGTGGTCAGGGTGATTTGCATGATACCGGACAAGCGCCGGTCGCCGCCCAGCTTGGAGACGACACAAGAGGCGTTCTGCACCGAGGGCACATCGCGTGCGACGGCTTCGGCCAGGCGCTGGAAAATCGGCACCGACTGCGGCTTACCTAAGATCTGAGCCTGATACGGTATGCCTTTTGACGTGTCGTAATAGCACTCGCTCTGGAACACGCGGATCGCGGTCGAGACATCCTGCAGCACTGAATAAGGCTCGGAGCAGATCGCGATATTTCCCGATCGATCAAGCACGAGATCCCATCCCGTGCGGTCGAGCAGGAGGGATTTCATCAGAGATTTCCTAAGGCGTGGCCGTATTATCGGCAGACTATCGGTTTATGGCACGCTGTTTGGTCAAAGTACAGCAAAACAGGGTCACTGCGGCTTCCCGGTCGAGCCGCTGCCTGTCTGCACGCCTGAGTGCGTGTGGCTATCGAGCGAGATGCCGTTGCCGGTCACGTCTCCGGTGGCCGTGATGGGCCCGTCAACCTTGAGCCCGCAGGCGATCTCAGCGGCGTTCGCTTCTATGCGAACAGTGCCCGGTGATACGATGCGGATGCCGTCACCATTCATGATGATGAACTGGTTGGGCGCACCGTTGAGGAAACCGCCCACATAGACGCAGTCGCTCATGGAGTGCATCCGAAACGAGCCCGGCGCCGAGGGCTGGCGGGACGTGATGACGTTCTGAATATCGCGGCCAGACACCATAACGAAGCCGATATCTCCCACTATCGGGTCGATGATCAGCGCCGAAGTGCCGCCCTGCACGCGCAGGTAGGGCACGCCCGTTATGACGCCGTGGGGGTACGTCTTGCCCTGGCCGTCCTGCTGGTGGACCATGGGCTGCACATCCACCTGACCCACCAGAGACACGCCGCCACCGTGGACGGCTTTGACCTGGACGAGGACGGGAGTGCCCATGGCGGCTATGGCTCGGTCAACGGCTGCGTCAATTGCGCTGCCGTTGGTAAGGCCCGCAAAGCTACTCTGCGGCGAAACATGATCAGCCATTGTAGGAGATGCTCCCTGCGTAATCGGTTCTCATCGCTTCGACGCGCGTGAACCATCGGCCATTGGGGATTTCGCTATCGAGTTCGTGCGTAACCATTTGCGCAACCCAGGTGCCGTTAACGGGCATAGGGGCCACCTGTCCGGCCTGATTGTTCACCCAAGCAGCAGGCAGATACGCGCTGTCGATTGCGAACGTGTTCATAAATTGCAGCCGGTGGTCGAACAGCGTGACAAGAGAAACGCCGTAATTGCTGTATGCCGGATAACCGATCATGCCAGTCTTGGCGCTGACCTTGGGTATTGTCTTGCTCTGCAAGTCCTTGAGATTATTCGACCAGATGGTGACCTGATAAGGGCTGGCTTGGCCCGTAGTGCCAAGCATGGGGATCGCATAGATGAATTTGTAGGTCTTTTTCAGGGCCTCGATCTGGTCGGTCATGGAACCGTGCAGGTAGGTCGGCCCCTTCGCCTTTGCGCTGACACCGTAATTGACGAACGAATATCCGGCGTCTGAAGCGATTTGAGAGATCATCCCGGCCACGCTCGCCCCGGCAGGGAAGGAATGCGGGTCGATTACATTCATGTTCGGACCAACAACATCATAGGAGACGATGTTGAAGGCGGGCTCTGGAGCAGTGGCAAAGTCGGCGAAGGCGGAAGAAATGACGCCGTTGAAGATTGTTGTCATCCCCGCCTCATCGTCGCCAGCCTCGATCATGATACTGTTGAGCGTGGTGCGCGTTAGGTCGCTCGCAAAGCCAGGGATGCGGGATGGCATGAGGGACATACGGTTCATCAGCGGTAGGGGCAGATTGTAGATGCGGACATTTGCTGCCGATCCCATGCGTAGCCCGGCGTTGGTCACGTCAACCTGGCACCGATAGCCGGTAAGCTTTTCCTGATCTACCACGCCGCCCGCAGCCTGTCCGCCCGAGCGTATCGTGAATGTGATGTCGATTTTCTTCTTGGTGAAGCTGCGAGGGAGGCTGCCGCCGTAGCTCGTGTAGGCGCTGAGAGACCCTGACATCATGCCCCCGAGTAAAAAAGGAACCAGCGCGTTCCGAAGCCTGAGTAGTCAGGATCGTCGGACCCTTGCAGGTCAATGAAAGCAAAATCGCCGGGAAGGCCGAGATAAGCAGCCCGTACGATGTAAGTGTCAGTCAGCGCCAAGGCGCCAGCCACCACCTGTACGTCATTCAACCAGACGTTGAGATAAACTCCGGTGCGGCGCTGCTGTACGTCCAAGCGGACGTTCTGGCCATCCAACACGATGTTTAGCGTTTGATAGGGGGTAGCTGTCAGGGGAATGATGCCGGTCATAGGCCTGATATCCGATCCATGATCCCGGCGAGATCTGGCGCGCCGCTTGGGAGAGACTGAAGCTGCACCTGCCCTGATTGGACCGGCACTGCTGCCGAGACTGATTGCGCGGAGGTGTTTTTATACCCTTGCGTTGCGCCACTTCGGATTTCCTGAAGCATGACCTCGGCTACGGGCATTGTAATGCCGTCGCGTTCCGTGCGCCGAAAGCGATAGCCGACGATATTCGCGCTCATGTAGCTGCGCTCGGGCATATGGATTTCGTACAGGTTCGTATCAGCAACAATCTGTTCGAGCGTGTCGAAAAAGCCCTTCCTGACGAAAGCTGGCCCCGACCCGGTAATGGCGCCCAAAACTTGTGTGAGCCCCGCCGAAAGTGTGGTTCCACTCTCACTCCCATCGCAAACAAGAAGAATGCGCGAGACGTATGGCATCTTGACCTTATTATATGACACAAAGCCGCCGTTTTCGATCGGCCCGTTCGGCACCTGATAGACGACCTCGTGTTCGATGCCGAGAACGTGCGCGCTTGTCAGGATTTGGGTTCCGTTGAGGAAGACACCCCACTGTGCTGCAGCGCTCGTAATTTGCCAGTTGGCAACTTCCTGCCCGAGAAGGTTGGAAACGGACGCAGAGATGCCATTGCCGATAGACTGACCCAGCAGGGCAGGGACACCAGCCATGACCGGCACGTCCCAAACAGAAGGGAGTGGGATTACAGGGAAAGACATCACTGAACTCCCGGCGCGTTTACCAATGCCAATTGCTGCCTCAGTCCGTCATGGAAATCGCGTGCGATACCATTGGCGTCTGTTGCATTGGTCGGAATGATCACGTCGCCATGAAGATTGACGTTGTGCGTGGTGTTGTTCGCGGTGTTCGAGACAGAGCCGGGGCTATCGCCCGCCGTGACTGACGCCGCCATTCTTGCGGTAGGATTGGAGCCGATAGCTTTCGAAGCCTGCGCCATCTGGTCTTTTAACGCAGTGTGCGTGTCGATCAGCCGCTTGATAGCCTCGTCCTGTTCGGACTTCGGAGCTGAGTACCTGAGAACAGTCGAATTTCTGGAAGATGCGTTCGTTTCCCGCGTTCCAACGACTTGCGACCCTTGTGCGAGCGCAACGCTGTTTGGGTCTATCTGTAGTCCGGCAAGATTTTCTGGCAGAGCATCGCGGGCTTTAAGGGCCAGTCGCAGACGTGAAGCGTCTTCGGTGCCGTCAGCATCCTTAGGTCTCTCAAAATCGCTCCTAAAGACGTGGCTCGCCTGTTCAACCGTGATATTGGGATCACGCAGGGCTGCCCCAGCCCGCTTTGCTCCAGCATCTTCGCCTAGTTGTGTCTCGAGAATGAGGGCACGCACCTGATCTTTGAAGCTGGCTGTTCGGACATCAATCCCAAACCGATTCAGAATGTCCCTGACTCGCGCCTTGTGCCATTGTCCGATCCCGAATGCTTGAGGCCCGAATAACCCGGCATCGCCCCGCGCAAGAGGATTAAAACCGCTCTCCTTATGGATGCTTCCGATTACGCCTAATGCCGCGTTCCTCGAAAATTTTGCATTAAGAAGTGCCTGATAGAGGTATCTCCGGCGCTCATCTGCTAGCGCTGGAGCATCGTTTTTAGCTTGCAGGATCTCGGCATCTGCCGCCTGTGATCCTTTGATCCCATAATATATTCCAGCCGCACCGGCTGCAGCGGGAAGGGCCGCAAACCCTGCCGCAGAAATGGCGCCTTCTCCGGCCAACGCAGCTACCCCAGGATCGCCAAGTGCGGCGATACCTTCTGCTGTCGCGCCTAAGCCCCTGCCAGCAAGGGTTGCGCCTTTGCCCGTTATGCCCAAGAGCCGCTTGACGATACCGAGACCAGCCATGCCGGCAAGAATGGCTCCGAGGCCGCCGAAGGATTTCGTCAGTTCGTCAACTGATAATTTGACGATCCCGAGCGCGCCCGCGACATCTGGGTGTTCTTTTTCAAGGGTGATCAACTGCTTGATCGCACCATCGAGTGCGGGGTTCAGTTTGCTGGTAAATGAGGTGGTGAGGTTCTCTGACTGCTGTTGGAGGATGATCAAGTCCTGATTCAGTTGCTGAGCCTGTTCGGTCATCTCCTTGGTCGGGGCAATCATGCCATGAACGGAGCTTTGCAAGCTTTTGAACTTGTCAGGGTCCATCAGCCCCTGATTGATCATCCCTTCGCCGAAGTTCACATCGCGCATGTAGGCAATGGCAAGCTGCCGGTCGAGGTGTTGGTCGCGTATGCCCTTGTTTACGCGAGCGACGATGTCTTCTCGAATATTCCCTGCCGCATCTTTGAAATCCGGGACGCCGAGCTTGTTGAAGGCAAAGGCCACTTTGCCCCACTCCTGAGGGTCAGTCAGCCTCTGCTGAAGGGTGCCGAACGCTTGCGTAACCTCGCCGAACGATCCGCCAGCCGCCTTGGCCGCTGTTTCGAGCCGGTTCAGCCCAGCCGGGTCCATATTGAGCCGCTGCGACATATAATCGAGTTGCGCGTTCGCCTTGGTCGTGTCGCCGATGAACGCCTTCAGACTTTTCCCAGCCGTGAACACGGCGAACATAGCCAGCGCCTCGCGCCGGACCCCGGAGAAGAACGACGCAGCCTTGACCCCATCGCGCTCCATGCCCGACCCGGTGGCCTGAGCCTGCTTCTCGACCTCGCGCAACTGTTCGACCGATTTGCGCGCCTCGCCTGAGAACCCCTTCGTGTCCATCCCAAGCTGAATGACGAGGCGATCGATGATGGACATTTTCGGGGCTCCAAAACGAAAAAAGCCCCCAGGGCGAACCATGGGGGCGTCAGTCTGGCATCAGACCAGATCACAGTAGGGAGTTTGGTCAAGCTGGGCAAGAATTACGCGAGGGCAGTGCGCTTCCTCTGTACCGGCGTCAACGTTTCTCGCCCCATGAGCGCCGCCTCCTTGTGAACGGCGACCGAGGCGACCACGAAACCACGGCAGCACGTCGCAAACGCGTCTATCTCGATCTCCTGTGGACGCGCGGTCGGCTTCAGCGATCGCGTTCTCGGGTCAATGTCGCGTTCTGGCCAGAGAAGCCTCAGTCGCCCGCCGCAGTTCTGCACCTGATAGACCTGCTCTGTGCCGCCCGCCGATACGACATAGAGCCCTTCTTCGACGAATCCCGCTACGTCCTGCCAGATCACATAGTCACCCCGGCGCAGCGTCGGGAATAGCCCCATGTGATCGATCCGCTTGACGTGATTGTTCGAACCCGCCGCGCCTGCAAGTGTCAGCGCACTCATGACGCTGCCTCCTTCGGGCGGGAGAAAGGGACGGGGGCACTCTTGCCGGATTGGACGATCCTAACCGTGGGCTGCGAGGCGTTCTTTTTCCCCGCGATGATCTCAGCCAGTCTGTTCAGACCTTTCTGAGTAATCCTGAACTCTTCTTTCACCATCTCTTCCCCGGTGTGCGGGTGAGAATAGGTCTTGCGTACAAACCGGACGTACCCCTTCTGCAACCCGTAGTGCGCTGGTTTGCGTTTTTTGCCTTCAACGCAAGACCAACCGTGCGCGTCGATATAATCGCACACCCAAGTCTGTCCGACCTTCAGTTCCCGTCCGGCGTCACGCACACCAAGTTCGCCAGGAAGTTCGGCGAAGTGATCATGGGCGGCCGCCTTTGGTGCGAGTTCTGCATTGACGCTCTCGAGAGCGATCATCTTCTCGGTGTAACCAAGGAGGGCCGCTCGCATCGCTGCCGGGTCATTGAGGAAAGCCATTGGGTCGGTGGCTTCGGTCCCAGCCCTATAGCTGCCAGTCTTGCGGATGGCGGGGAGAATCTCGCCTACCACTGTCTCTTCGAAGGCTTCGGCGGTTGGCAAGTTTGAGCGCATCACAAGGCGATAGACATCCCGCTCAGGGATGATGTTCATGCCACGCGGTCCGCATGGAATTCCCAAAAGCGCCAATTCGCCGCTTTTGAGCAATTTCAATGACTTGCAATGAGCAGACACAGCGTCCTTAGGTGATGCATACCCAAGAGCGGCTGCAACCTCATTACCGACGAAATAAGGCTCGCCAGCGTATTCGAAGCCACGGACCTCATGGTCTTCGAATGCGAAAGATACGATTGCATTTGAGCATGGTATTGCTTGTGTGTTATTCGTCACTTTCGTGTTCCTTCGTGGTTCACTCGGAGACGGAAGAGGGCTTGCTGCCAGGCTGTGCCTCTTCCGTCTTTTTTGTTTTGAGAACGTCCCGCAAAATTGCGGTGATCTCTTTATTAGATGATCTGTCGTTCATCACTGCCCGAACCTTCAGAGCTCGCAACAGCGCACGATCAACGCGGATTGTAAGGGATGCTGTGTCCGTCATTGTCTCCTCTAATGAAGTCACTACGACTTCTTATAGTGAAGTCATAGTGAAGTCAACTAGAAAGCAAATGCATAATGAGTTACAGATAAGCTATGGCAGATGACGCGCGATCAACCTTCACACTAAGAGCCAGCCGAGAGCTGCTTGACCGGCTGAAGTCCGAGGCAGACGCACACTCGCACTCCGTGAATGCCGAGATCATTCAGAGGCTGGAAACGTCTTTTGACGATGCACTCTTACCCACTCCACGCCCGGAGCAATTCCGGCATACATTTTGGGAGATTCAGGCGCTTGACGACGCCATAAAAAGCGCTTTGTCGGTTTTGAACGAAGTGGAGACCGAATACTCAACTCCGGGATGGTGCCTAGAAAACAGAACGCAGGCATCCGATGATTTTAGAGAGTCAGTGCATACGAAACTTTCAGACTTGAGAAGTCTGCGAAGAGGGAAGCAGGATTATTTTATGAAGATCGGTGGCCCATATATTCCCGAGCCAGCGATGCACAGGAAAGAGCGTCAGTCATGATCTCTCTCCCCATTTGAATAGGGGGAGGCGTAGCCGTCGATTACGTTGACGAGTAAATCACGCAGCCATAAGTTGGGCCTCACTAGCCAAGGGCGTTCATGGAATGAAAAAAGCGAATCTCGTTACAGCGGCTTTTTGCGCCGTGTCTCTGGCCGGGTGCGCTGCTGACGGTTCCGGCAGCCATGCCCTGGGAGACTCTTTCGGGTACTCATTCCACCCTGACATTGCCTCTTGGCAGAGTAATTTCCCCTTCCATGAAGCCGAGGCATATCACTCGCACGGCGTCTCATATAATGAAGCGGAAGAGTGGAAAGAGGCGAATATTCCGTATGAGCAGGCCATCAAATGGCACTCTATTGGCTTCTCGCCGGATGATGCCAAATTGGCACTTGGCTCAGGCGTCACAAGTGCCGACGATGTGGCCCCGTGGTACTATCAGCTTGCACCCATGTCCTCGCAAAGTAAGCCAACGCCAACGCAACTTGTGTCCTATGCGTCGAATGCTGGCACGTCATACACTCCGGCTGACGTAGCGGCTGTCCTGCAGAACACCTCCGCACCAATCGGCAACATCAATGAGGTAATCAGCCTCGCTCGCCAGGTGCATACTGGGACGCCCGTTTCTCAGTTGTCGTCGCAGTTGACGGCCATGCGCAACGAGGCGGCCAAACAGCAGATGGCAGCCGATGCGCAGGCACAAGCCCAGCAAAAGCAAGAGCGCGTTGACCGCTATGGCGCCGCAACCCTCGCTGCGTGTCACGATGACATACAGGGGGCGAACTTCGCCATGGGGTCTGAAAACCCTTATGCAACACGCGGGAAATGTGTCACGGCCTTACTGAGCGCCTCACCTTGGGGCAAAGTGCAGTGGCTCACTGAGCGTTCATTACTGCTGATAGATGGCTTGCCCTACGGACAATACACGTACTCAGTAATCATCACTGATCCGAATGGGCCTCTGCGTCTCAATGCTCAAGCAGTGCTTATGGGCACCGAGCCAACAACCTACACCTCTGTCCTAGGCGCGCAGACGGTCGCCCCGACCTTCGTGGTGGTGAAGTATCTGAATTGAGGAGACAGTTATGGTTGATTGGATGGATCGGGGGCTGCAGAAAAAGCTTCTGAATTTGATGGCCAAATACTACCCGGACCCTATGTTTCTAAGGGAGGATTGCATTGGGCCAGAAGAAAAGCGGTTGATAATCCAGAACTTAAGATATCTTCACGATGTGGGGCTTTGTAAATTGAATCGTCCTGAATCTATCTCCGACGATACCATGATAGTCCAGTTGCGCCCGACAATTACTTCTTCAGGCATTGACCTTTTGCAAGATGACGGTGGCCTGAGCGCAATCCTCAATGTGGTCACGGTGCGGTTCGAGGCGGACACGCTGCGTGGACTCATAGCCGCCAAGATCGACGCAAGTTCCGAGCCTGAGGAAAAGAAGGCCGAAGCGAAGAAGCGACTGTTGGGTCTGAAAGAAGAAGGGCTGAAGGCCGCTGTGGGTAAGGTAGTTGAGCTTGGCCTTGGCAATATCCCAACCGCCGCGTCCTGGTTTCTCTCCATCACCTGAATCCGTTGACGGGACTCCGCTAAAACATTTCTAGTCTGCTAAAAGCGGAGACGATAATGGGCGCCCTGACAGACTGGATAACGGCAATTTCAACGGCAGCGACTACTATTGGAGGCGCGGCGATCTTTTGGCGCGCGAGAAATGAGCCGCTACCTTTGATCGAGCCGGATGCCTACCGATTCCAGAGCACAGAAATCCAAAATCTAATACGTGTCACTCTGAGAGTGACCAATAAACTTCCTGAGAAGTTGCAAGTGCGAAACTTGAAGCTCAAGCACCCGCGCCGCGCACTGCTTCACGCCGCAACGCATCGGGTAACCTTTGATGGGTTGGGGCGCGAATTACCTGTTTCTGTGCCCGTCGATTTTATAGATTACGAATATAGTATTCCGAAGTGTACCCGCGAGGGCGCTATCCCCGAGTGCGAACAATGCGTGATTTTTTATGTTTCAGACGCAGAGGGGGAGGCACCCGAGATAGTGGTATCGTTTCTATTGTCTTCAAGTGCTCTAACTATAAAGAACAGGCGTTTGACGGTAAGGGCCAAAGTCCAGACGCTGTAACACAATACAACCGATTGCACTGCTATCATCACGGGTAACATCTTCATCTTCCATTATAATCCCGCACCATCCCAATCTCCATGAGGTCAAGCATGTCCTCGGTGTCGTAGATGGTGCTGAGTTCGTGCAGCGTGGCGAGGCCCGACCCGACCACATAGGCGATCGGGCGGGACACGTTTACGCAGCGGGCCTGGGTTCGTCGCTTGCCGCCTGCGGTGCCAGCATCTGCACGAGCGGGGAAATGAGGTACGCGGCGGCTTTGAAAAAACCCAGGTGCATCCGAAACGCCTCCGCTTGCAGGCGGGGCAGCGTCTCCGGGTCGTCGAGATCGGCATCAATGATCTGCCCACGCGAGGCCGGGTTTGCCGGGTCGCGCTGGATCTTCACCGTGGCCATTAGGGAATCAAGCGCCTTGTCGGCAGCTTCGTCCTCAAGCTGGCCGAACAGAGACTGAGCCATGCCCCCCAGCCCTGACAGGCCGATCTCCATCGCGTCCGGGGGCAGGGCCATTCCAGCGCGCGTCAGCGCCTTGACCAGATGCCGCGCCCATTTGTCGGCCTGCATGGCGGGCATACGGGTGATCACGAACACCTTGCCTGCGTCCTCGCCGTCAGGGATCGTGTAGGTCGTTTCTCGCAAAGCCATCACATACCAACGGGATAGACCCGCTCCCAACGAATGGTGAACTGACGTTCCTCAAGCATACGCCCAGCACTTGGCAGGGGAGAGGCCGAGACGAGGTATCCGGTCACGAGCGTATATTTGCGCCCAAGGCCAGGAAGCGTGATTTCACCGCCGAGGATATACGGGGTACGCGCGCCGGCCATGGCAGTCGAAAGCCCCTCGAACATGATCGCGCTGTCGGAATTCGGCTGAATGCCCAGCGTCATATCAACCGGGTTCGGCACCCAGCCAGCGTTGAGCTTGCCGTCGATCGACATGCGGGTTTCGACCTGCTCGATCGCGGCGGCTTCCCACGCACGATCTGCCGACCAGTTTTCGAGGCGAACCGGCGCGTTGAACAGCGTCTGCACCGTGAGCATGAAGATGGCGTCAGCCGAAGTGATAAAGGACATCAGATGACCTCACGGGACAGAAGGGTGATCATTTGGACGGACTGGCCATCCGCATAGGCGAACTTGGACGCCGGGATGGTGCGGGCTGCCCGGTTGGCGGACGTGGCCGTAGAAGCGCCGGGCTGCTCGTAATAGCCCTGGTTCACGATCGCATCGGCTGCGCCATCCACGCCGAAGAAGCGATTGATGGCGAGCTTCTGGCTGTCGCTGATTGCAACTCCGGTCTGGATTGCGCCGTAGCTGAGGGCCTGACTGATGACCGACTTGCGACCAGCCGAAATGATGGCATCGCCCTGCGTATTGAACGGCACGTTGCCGAAATTCGTCAGGGTCGAGGCGTCCGCATACTGGAGCAAGGCATTGATCCAGATCTGGTTGATGTAGCTGTCCGCCCAGAGGAAGGGGCCGGACACGCTGCCGTTATAGACCCAGTTGAACGAGCCTGCGCGCCCGCTGAACTGGCCGTACCAGTTGTAGCCATTGGCCAGCAGGGTAGCCGCCGTTGCTGCGCTGTAGGTGGCAGGCGTGACCTGGCCGTTCGAGGTAAAGGCGAGGTTCTGGCGACCGTTCACCTGATCGAAGTTCAGGGCAGCCATCCAGCCCAGGAAAGCGCCCGCCGCAGCTGGGTCCATGTAAACGGGAGAAGTGCCGGTGACGTCCTGCGCGACCAGCCACGCACCAAAACTCGCCGTGCTGCCCTGCGTCGTTGCCGTCGCATCCGTATCCCAGGGAACGTACCAGTATTTCGCATTCTGCGCTCCGGTCCATGTGGCGAAACCCTGCTTCTCGGTCAGGGAAGGTTCGAACGCCGTGCTGAAGCCGGTCCACTGAAGCGAGGCGGCGGCCATCTTGTCCATGAAGGTGGCCGGCGTATCGGTGCCATCCACGAAGCCCGCGAAATACAGCGTGGCGGGAAGCTGGAAGGCGTTGTCGTAGCCAGTGAAGTAGGCCGCCGCCATCTTGTATTCGTTCGTGCCGGTGCCGAACGCCACACCTACGTCAGCAAGCGTTGTGAATGCCTTGACGGTGCCGTCAGGAACAGCCGTGACGTTCGTCGTCAGGATCAGGCCATTGAGGAAATCGAGGGTGCCGTTCGCCGGGATTGTGCCCGGCACGACCGACACGACGAGGGAGATAGGTGTTCCGACCGCCACGGGCGTTCACTCCTTGGGTGAGGGGAAAGAAGCATCGACCTCACGGAGATCGACGGTGATGGACTCTGCGAAGTCCTGAGAGGTCGAGACGGTGAAGTTGACCTGGAATTTCAGGTCCGCCGTCCAGTTGTCCTCATATTGCTTGTCGCTGTTGATGAAGCCGGTCTGACGCGGCTCAGAGGCATAGAGCGGTGCCATGACGCCGCCTGTGGCATTGCGCAGCCAGTCCGCCGCATACATGTCCCGCCAGAGGGCCACGACACGCTGCACGGCCTCGCCAGACGACGCCCCGAAGGCCGATATCTGGACCGTGCATTCCATCGGCTCGACCACTTCGCGCGTCGTGCTGGTGTAGCGTGATGCGTTGGTGGCAATGCGCCGGCGAAAGAGCGGCGTGAAGACGATGAACGGGCCGGGCGGGGCTGCCACCCGGTTAAGCTGTCCCTGCCTGACCTGCACTCCATTTGGCACGACCGTCAGGAGCCAGGACCGGAGCCCGGTGTTTATCTCGCGATCGGTCGGGGAGAGCGTCACATGGGAGAGGGGGCCGCTGTCTGCCGGGTCACAATCACTTTGGACCATTCGCCGTAACCCCATTCCTCGACCGGCTGCGTCACGAGCCAGTCAGAGCCGTAGAAATTGAGAAGATCGCCGCCAACGTGCAGCGGGCGGGAAAGCCCTTTGAGGCCGCCCCGGATATAGACGGCGCGCATATCAGCCTGCTGGTTGATGCTGGCCACATGCTCGAGATCACCTGCAGAGACCGCCTGAATGTCGGCTTGCGCGGTGAGGGTGAAGGTTTTTAGTTTGGGCGAACCATCGGGCTGGATCTCGTATCCGTCCGAGCACTTCACCGTGACTGTGGTCGCCGGGTTGACGATCCCCAGCGCGCCAGAGGCGAGGCTGAACACGTCAATCATCGGACACCTGCGAGCGGATGGAGTTTAGAAGCTGTCCCGACCAAACGAGGGGCTTGCCACCCCCCCCACGAGCGCCGTTCTTGAGATCGGCGACCGCTTGGAGGAATTCCGCCGTCCCGTAGTCGCCCTTGGGGTAGCGGTCTTTCAGTAGGTTGGTCAGGTCAGAGTTCGGCGCGAAATCGCCTTCCCGTATGGTGTCCCGGATCTGGCTGGCAATCCGCTCGCCAACGATACCGAGGGCTTTTTCCGCGTCGAAGTCTGTGGCTTGGAGAGCCTTCGCAAGATCAGCGCCCCATTTGTCCTGATTGTCGTTGATCGTCTGGCGCATGAACGGGCGAGGGGGCGCCGATTTGGTCCCGAACTCGTCCCATTGCGCGACCTGCGCGACGGGCGTTCCATCGGGATAGGTCGCGTCCTCGAATACGCCCGCCTCGACAGTGCCGCCACGCGCGACCTTCTTCGCGAGGTCATCCAGAGCCTTGCGCAGCTTATCGCCGCCCCTCAGTAATTGCTTTGCCATCAAGGCCAGATCTTTGCGCGTGCGGAGCGTCCGGGGATGATCCGCATCTGTCTGAGATAGATCGTCGCCTGCCAGAACATGAGGCCATATTGCGTCTGGGCGAACCACGTCTGATTGGCCGCTGTCGAACCGGCATCGAACGAGACCGAGACGCTGCCACGGGTGGCCGAGGCCAGCCGCCCGACGCTATCGGCCCCGCGCCCGCCCTGAGACTGGGGCAGGAAGAGGAACGCGATATGCGCGGTCAGCAGGTAGAGCAGCCGCGTCCGCTTGGTCACGTCTGGCTCCGCGCTGTAGGCGCTGTTGTCGAGAATGGCGGTTGCCATATCGAACCGGGCCTGAGCGGCTGCCTCTATGACCGAGGACGCCAACTCAGGATAGGCCGCTGACCACGCCGCATAGTCGAACGTGACAACGCCCGGTTGCGGCGTGGTGTCGGTCATCGGGTCGCGGTCTCCGCTTCCATACCCTTGCGCTTCAGGTCTTCAGGACTGACGCCCTCGAACCCGGTTTTCTCGGTTGCGAATTCGCGTGCCTTCGCTTCGGCAGCGCGTTCGGTCACTTCCGCAAAGACGCAATGATTTTTCACGAGGTCGCTGTCCTTGTGCTGGGCGAGCCAGGCATCCCAGAAGGATTTCTCGACCTGAGTGCGCCCGACGCGACCCAGCAGGACATTATCCTTGGGGTGGTAGTCCGGCGCACGGTTGGCGCCGTTGATGGTGACGCTCTTGACGTAGCCGACCGGACTGCGGTCGGGCTTGTTATCGGCGCTAAGCTGGGCGCGTCGTTCTACATCGCCCTCGGGGGCAATGCGGAGTTCCAGGCCATGGGGAAGGCGGCAGAGGACGGTAACGGTATCAGCCATGATCAGATCCCCACCATCTGCGCGACAGCCATCGGGCGCTTCCAGATCGTGCCCCAGCCGCCACGGCTCATCTTCTGGCGTGCGTTGGTTGAATACTGTTCGATGCGGTGCATCGTCAGCTTTTCGGTGAAGGCGGTCGAAACCGTCTCAACCCCGTCGATTTCGGGCGCGAACATCTGCATGACATTGGCGCTGGTGTAGCCGCCCGACATGGTGACGCCTGCTTCCGGCAGGAACACGATCTCCATGTTCGGCCATGACTTCTTCAGCATGTCCTCAAGGGTGATGCCAAAGTTGTTCGTATAGGTCATGACCTGCGACAACTCGGACGGCGCAACGACCTTGAGGCGCGTCTGGTTGTCGATGTTGCCCATCAGTGCCTTGTTGAGCGCGGCGAACAGATTCACGAAGTCCTGGTAGACGGCGTTTGGATCGCTCGTGCTGGTCCACGCTGTGGCGGTACCGGTCTTGATCGACGCTGTGATGGCAGCAGGCAAAGCCGGGTCGTTCAGCGCGCCATAGGTCTCAAGACCGGAGACGCCGAACAGATTGATGAGGTTCTGCTGCTTGGAAAGAACCGAGACGCCAGCGGTGCGCTGTTCAGCCACCCACGGGATGCTGGCCGTGCCCATCATTTCCGACTCAAGGTCGCCATACTTGGCCCAGGTCTGGAAATGGAAGGACTGGCGCGACACCCAGTTTGCGTTTGCACTGCTGTCACCGCCCTGCTCGTAGTCACCATAGGCCACGGCGTAGCCCGAGGACTCAATGACGGGGAACATGACGGTCTTGTTGGTCCGGTCGCCCTTCTTTTCCGAGCCGTAAATCTCTTCGGATTTGGTCGGGGTGATAAGCTGGCGGATAAGCTGCGGATCGACGGTCGTGTTCAGGATCGCCGGGATGCCGCTGTTCGGGGCAGTTACGGCGCCGAATACGGGGGCAGCGTCGAGCGCCACGCCCTTTTCGTCGGTGTAGTGCGTAACGCCGCGAAGGTTGATGCCCCAATCCATCGCAAGGCGAGGGGCCTCAGCGCGAAACGATGCCATTATTCGTTGCTCCCGGAGATCGGCGCAACGGCGCCGGAGATGATGATGGTTGCACCAGCAGCGCCGCCCTGCGTGACGACGAAGCCCGTGGCGACGGTGCCGCTCGGAACCGTGCCAGCCGCGCCGGTCTGAAGGCTGCCGTCAGTCGTCGAGGCATAGACGGACTGACCCGCCGTGGCTGCGGTCGATGCAACAGCGAAGTAATCGCCACCAGACATAAGCTGCACGTTGAAGCCGCTCGGCAGGAGCATGGTGCTCTCGGCCAGGTAGGCGGTGATGAGGGCCTGCTGATCGCGCAGAACAAAGCCCGTGGGGGCCTCTGAGCCGACCGGTTTGTTCAGCACGGTCACACCGTCAGCCTGCACCCAGCCGAATGCGCCGACCGCCACGCCAGCCGAGCCAGCGCGAAAGCCCAGCGAGCCCGGAATGGCCGAACGACGGGGATTTTCCGAGGCGATGCCGCCAGGGAAGCCGACCGCCCAGTTGTAATTGATCTTGTTGGGGAAACCCATCGGTCAGGCTCCTTATGCCTTGATGCGAGCAGACTTGCCCGCGATCGGGGAATCAGTGGCAATGGCGCTGTCGGAAGCCATGCGGCGAGGGGCTGCCTGACGCTGCGTGGCGACACGCCAGATTGCGGCCAGACCAGCGGCATCGGAAACGCCGTCAAAGGCCACGCCCTGCTCCGCGAGCGCGTAGCGATAGACTGACGCGGCGCTGTCCATGCCGTGCACGTCGCCAACGACCGGGCGGACAGCATCGAGAGCCACGCGCAGGGCTGCGGTTTTCCGTTCCTGCTTGGCCACGGCGCGGGCAGCTTCGTCACGAGCCATGCGGCGGGCGTCAGCAAGCGAGATCATGCGAGGGGCAGCATCGGCGGCCTTGCGGTCGTCCTTATCGTCCTCCTCCTCGTCCATCGCATCGTCGTCGTCATCGTCCGTGTCGTCAGAGTCTTCGGCCTTGCGGTCCTTGTCCTCTTCTTCCTCGTCCTCAGCTTCCTTGCGGTCGTCTTCTTCCTCGTCCATGCACTTCTTCACATCCTCTTCCGAGGCATCGAGTGCGAGGCGACCGGCCTTCAGAGCGGCTGAAACCTTCGCCGCCGGTGACATGGGCTTGTGTCCAGCCATGCTCTTTCTCTCCAATGTGGGGGATGCGCTGTCGCCAATGATGGCGGTGTCAACGCGGGGTTTCTCGACCAGAGCGAGATGGTTGAAGCGGATATTGACCATCTTCAGGCTGTATTCCTGCCCGTTGATGGAACCGCTCTCAGGGACGATATCGTAGGCATATCCAGCGGATACGCTGCGCTTCGATCCGTCCTGAATTCGTGCGATTGCGTCGCCGTCCCAGATCGACAATTCGCCGATCAGATCGGGGGCATCGAATGAGACGTTGTTGACTGCGCCCACGGTGATTTCTCGGGGGTGAGCGTCGGCACTGATCGGCTGATGGATCTCGATCAGCGGCTTGCCGTTCATGCTCGCTGCGGCATCGCGCAGGGCATCGGCATCGCGATAGACCTGATACAGCACGTCAGGCTTGAGCCCGAGGCGTTCAGCGTCCTTGATCTCGCTGCCCCAGTAGGACGAGACTACGGCTGCGCTGAGGATGCACCGCTCGACATGTAGATGGCCGTCATCATCGACCCGTCGAACGGATCGGTCGAAGGCCATGACCTGCTTTGTCATCAGTCATCAAATCCTGGAATGATGGGCTTGGACACGCACCGGCAATTCGGCTCGGAGCCGGGGAAAATCCACTGCCCGTCGATGTAGGCGCCCTTGTCGAGCCGGTAGCGCAGCTTGTCGCGCCCAGCCTTGACGTGGCTCTCTCGCGGATGCTTGCCGCCGTGTGAGTGCTGCCAGATGGCTTCCGTGATCCCGAGCCCCATCTGACGGGTGCGGGTCATGGCCTCGCCAACCTTGCGGTTCTGGTCGCGGGCGATGAAGGCAGCGCGCCGATGCGTGATGCCGTAGCGCTGCTTGAGATCCGCCGTCAGGGTGCCGAGGTCGCCACCGGCCAGAGCCGACCTCATCACAGCGCCCTCGACCTGCGAGAGATACTGTTCGGGGATCGACTTGATGAGCGTCACGTTCTCGGCTGCCGATAGAGCCGCCGTCTGCTTCATCGCTTGCGACGGCTTGAACTTGATCGCAAACCCGTTGCGTTGCAGGTCGAGGCTCAGTTGCCGATCTGCGTGGCCCTGAGCCTGATTCACGAAGCGCCGGGCCAGTTCGGCTGCCACTTCGTTAAACCGGGTTCGCCACCGCGCCGTGAGCTTGTTCATGATGCCCTGAAGCACCGAGGCAGGGGAGGCGTCCTGAGCGACCTGCGGCTCGATCTTGCGGTAGTTCGCTTTGACCCAATAATCGACGCTTGCGGCCATTTCCTCGACCAGATCGGACAGGGCCTTTCGATAGGCGGCTTCCACTCCGGCGTTAGGGCGTTGCGGGGCGAGTGTCCGCCCTTTCGCGCTGTCACACCGGAGTTTCGTCACTCTTCGTTCTCCGCCTTGCTCAACAGCCCGGTCATACTGCCGTCATCCAAATCGTCGTCTGGCTTTTCGGGCGCTGGGCCGGTCAGGTTCACGTTGCGATAGATGCTTGTGTCGTCCGTCGCCTCGCGCTCGCGGGCCTCGTCAGGTGATATCTTACCCGAGACGATGTTCACGGCGTCGGTGTCCGCCTTCAGCTTCTCAACCTCGGCAGCCTGCTTCTCGTCCATCTGCCAGAGGTGAACGAACTCGTAGTCAATGTCCGGGTCGATATCGCCCCAGAGATGGATCTGAACGAGGTTGAACATCCATCGCAGCGTTGGCTCGATCTGGTCTGCCTGCCATGCTGCAATCTCGTCGTAGAACACACGGATTTCGCCGTCCGACGATGCGTTCAAGCCGGTAGGCTGGATGCCGAACAGCTTCACCAGCGGAATGCCGGGGATCGACGCCATGGCCTCCATGGCCTGCGCCAGTAGCTCGTTCAGCCCGCCGAGCGGCGTGGCAAGGATCTTGGCGTCCTCTTTCTCCTTATCCGCTACAATCGTGTCCTGCCCATCCGAGATGGACTGAAGCAGGTTGGCGCGTCCGGTAAGAGAACTCGGGTTGATATCGCCATAGTCTGCATGCTGCGGCGTGGCCATGTTCCCGAACATGTCGGTCAGCAGGACCAGCTTCGAGAAGTTGGCCGCGATGCTCGACACGCTATTTCGCAGGCGAAGGAAATTGTGGACGTAGGTCTTGAGCTGCTGCGTTAGCGACAGGCCGCCAAAATTGAAGGCGGGCGCGAGCATCTGCGAGACAGGGAAGGGCACTAGGCTCTTCATGCGGGAAGAATGAACCCGCGAGCCCTGCACCCACCAGACGGAAGGCTTGTAGAAGTCGTTCCGCAGCGGCGTATCGGCGTTGTAGTTGGCCGGCGTCGTCCAGATCGGCTCGACGTTCGCAAATCTGCGAAGCGAACCCTTTGTCATGCCGGTCTTGTTGACGCGCAGAGGCTTTTCTTGGTCCAGCGCACCGTACCCGAGATCGCCAACATCAGCCCAGACGTGGCCAATACCATAGCCGAGGCCGTGCCGGATCTGCTCGCGAATGACCTCGCGGATGTTGAACGACTTGAAGGCCGCCTCAATCTCGGAGATGCGTTTGGCTGCGGCTTTATCGTTACCCGGCTGGGTCGCCTGCTTCTTGCTGCGAAACCTGATCCACTCGCGGGTGCATTCCTTTGCCAGCACGTCGACCGGTTTGCGGAATTCGGCCCGCTGCATCATCTGGGCGAGATACGGATAACCCTGAAAGCTCAGTCCGTCCGCAATGTAGCCTTCAATGATCCCGATGTTCTCACCCACCCACGCGCCGAACCCGGCGGGCAGGGACATGGCATCGTCCATAGCGATATCAGCGCCACGCACGCCGGAAGGCGGCTGGTAGGGCTGGAACGACTGAGCAGCCGCCTCGATCCGCGCCTGTTCAGCAAGGTGAGCGTCCTGCGCAAATCTTGCGAACGAGATGCGTGGCTCTTTCCTCTCGGCACGGCGCGGCTCTACTCGCACTGCCGGTGCTGCGGCCTTGCGGGTAAACCAAGCTGCCATGGAAGAGCCTATCGTCTGCGGTTAGGTAGAGCGTTGAATGCGGAGAAGTCGGGAGCCTTGCGGCGGTTCTGGATCACACCGTCCAGCGCGTAACGAAGCGCGTCTATCCAGTGGTTCCAGGCGTCAGCGATTATCGGCAGAATACGCTCGGTTTTCGGATCGACCTTGTAGGAGTAGCGCCGGAACTCCTGCGCCACGTTCACGCAACGAGGATGGACGACGATCTTGCGAAACGCCTTCAGGCGAGCAATGCCGTCTTCGACGCTGCCCTTCCACTTGTCTGCTGCGGTAATTTTGAAGCGATGCCGGTTCGCCAGATACGAGATCGTCTCAGGGCGCGCGTTATCGCCTTTCCATGGCCACAAATCGGCGCCGGGGATCTTCCGCATCTCACTCGGCAACTCGTCCATTTCGATGCCCACGTCACCGGCTTCGTGGTCGATATAGAGTGCGTCATCAAGAATGAAGCAGCGCACGAACGCGGATGGGTCTTTAGCAAAGCCCCAGTCGCCCCCGAGATGGAATTCAGCGTCGGCAGGCGTGTCGAATTCTTCGATCGTGACACGGTTTCTGAAGATCACCGCGTCCGAGATGGAGAGATATTCGCCCTCCCACACATGATCGTACTCGTCAGGGCGCGCCCTGCGGTCTTCCTCGCGCTCGACTGGCAATGTGCCGTCATCGAACCACGGATTGTCTGACCAGTTGGCGCGGACGGCCACGAGGTCCGATCTGTTCGACCCTGCGCCGCGATAGAATTCGTCAATGGCATCTTCTGCCGAAAATGGGTTCCAGCTTGCCCATACCTCTGACCCAGGCTTTCGGAAGGTCGGGCGCAGCATACGCCACGAATAGGCGCTGATTGATTGCGCTTCTTCGATCCATGCCCGGTCAAACCCTTCGAGGGACTTGATACTGTCTGCCGTATGACTTTGCAGGCCTTGGAAGATGATCAGACCGTCGCCAGGCGTCTTGATAACCTGATCCTGCACGTCGAAATGCTTGTTCAGGTTAAACTGATTGATCTTATCTACGATCAACTGCTTCGATGATCGGGCGATAGATTTCTGGATTTCGCGGACGCAGACGGTGCGATGACCGGGCATTGCCAGATGCTCTTCGACCACCAAGCCGCCGAAGAAATGCGACTTTCCTGACCCTCGACCTCCATAAGCGCCTTTGTATCGGCTCGGCGCCAGGAGCGGCTCAAAGACGCGGGCAGTCGGAATTTCCAACGCCAGCGACATGCTCAGTCCTTCTTAGGGTCCACTATGACGCGCCGGATCGTCTGCACCTCCACAGGGCCACCGTCAGCGCCGGTAACTTCCTGCGTGAGTTTATCGCCGTAAACCTTGGGCATCATTTTTGACAGGAACCACTTCCGGGCATCCACTCGTAGTCGTGAACGTTGCACCACGTCTGAATTCACGCCCTCCGACCCATCCTCTTTCGTATAGGTATCGTTGGTCCCGTCGTCCGCAATCTCAATGGTTTCCTCTGCCATGGAGTGCAGACCCATCTCTTTTGCGCGTGCGTATTGCGCGGAAAAACCTTCCCGATCATCGACAACCCACCCGCGAACGGTGGACTCCGATGGAAAGCGTTCCTCAGAACATATGCGACGGAGAGATTTCCCTTCAGCGAGCAAAAGGCAGATATCGCGGGCAAGCTCAGCGCAATATCCGCTCGGCCTGCCACGCGGGACAGGTGCCTCGGCTTTTGCTTCAGCTACCTTCCCTGGTCGCTTCGCCATCCGTCTTCTCTCGCTTGTATCTGCATTTCACGCGCCACGAACGACGCCACCTGATCAGCGACAACAGGCGCCACTTTCCCAACGCACTCTTGCCGAGCCGCCATCCTGATTATCTGGGGCGTGCATCTGACGACACATTCGCCGCGCATACCCAACCGGAAAGCCTGCGCCCAATGAAGGGGCATGTCCGATCTGTGGCGGCTCTCAGGATCTGCAAGGATTATGCACCCGGCAGCGTCGCCTCCCTTGGAAGCGACAACAATAAACCGGGCATCATTTACGCGCAGCACATCGCCCCTCGCCAATCGATCCGACTGAAGGGGCATGACAAACCGCGCAATTTTGGAATTCTGGCAAAATGTAGCGCGCTGTTTGGCCAAAGTACAGCGTTATTTGCGGACGATGACCTTGCCGTCCTTCTGCATTTTCCGGGCGGTTTTATATGCGCCAGGGAGGATCTGAAGCAATTGCACCGCTCGCTGACGAACCGCCTTATTTGCGGCTGTCGTGTCGGCATTGGAAAGCAGATCCCGCGCGATCGACGCAAAAGAATGATCGTGGTGCAGTAGGCGCACGAGCAGACCATGGGCGGGGGTGCCGAGAATTTCACGCACAAGCGCGACCCGCTCCCCAGCTAGGCCGCGAGAAACTGCGAAGGTGATGGCATCGCCTTTGATATAATCGGCGCCAGTCGGTTCGCGCATGAAATCCGCGTATCCAAATTGCGCGAATTCGTAATCATTCCGCCAGCGTTCGGCCATGGTCTCGCCTTCGCTGTCTAGATCGCCAGATTGTCGAAGAGAGAAAAGATTGCGGCATTTCTTCCGAGCATCACGAGCGCCGGAATAATCGTCCTTCGCCATGCGCTCGATTGTCGCAGTGAGCCCCGGTTCTAACCTCGGAGCGGAAGGGCGCCTGACCGCTTTCGGCCTCGCCATTTGAGCAACAGTTTCGTGTATTTTCGGGGCTGTCGTCATGCTGTGATTTTAGCAGAAACATCCCGCCAGTACAACGAAAACCCCGTCAAAACTCCGCCAAAACCGCCAGCGCGTCGGCCGGCGTGACGCCCTGCAACCACAACCCGATCCAGAACCCCGGATCGTCGTCGGTCACACGCTGGTCGGGGTCTCGGCTGGCGAGGGTGTCGCCGAGGTCGTACCAGGTGGGGAAGGGTAGGTGGGCCATCATTCCCTCAACTTTGCCCGCTTGAGCGCCGCATCCTCGGCTGCGTGAAAATCGTTTGCCCCGATGCGGGATGCCATCAACAAGCGCGGAGATTTTTTCACGCTATACCCAAAGCGCCAGAACCATTCCCAGTCCTGTTCGGAATAATCCCCTTTGCCCAGATCCATGCGAGCGAATTTATATCCGCTTTCTCTCGCTCGCCTAATTGCTGCTCCACGCTTTCCGAGGTGGTGTCTTTCCCTAGACTTCAAGGCCATCAACCCCCCTCCCCACCACGCGCGACTACAAAGAGCGCCGTCGCCAGTCCAAAGCCGCAGAAAGATGCAAACAAACCGTAACAGGCCAAACCAAGACGTGGCGCATCCCCAATCACACACCCAAACCCAACCGCATACACCAGCGTCAAGGGGAGAACGAACAAACACGCAAGGTCAGATTTCCGCCCCTCACAGCCCCCTCCAATTTTCGCCGGTGAGTTTGTCGTCTCACGCTCCGCACCACCCTCAGCGGCCCGCATTTTGGCTCCTAGAGCATACCAAGCGTAAGTCAGCATCTCGAATTCGCTTGCCGGTTTGCCGCATGTCTGCGTGATGGAGACGGAAACCCCAATCGGAAATTCAGCGGAATTCGTCGTTTCGCTCATGCCCGACAGTACCACACCCCGAGTCCCGTTTGTACCGAAATCGCCCGGTTTTGCTGGGTTTTTCTGCGGTTTTCGAGTGAGTTTCTAGGGTGCCGTTTCGGCGCTCGGGGCGGCCGTGGGAATTAAATGCAATTATATGCAAATTATCTGCAATGTCAGTTGGTCGGTAAAAGCCTTAGATGTCAATGATATAATAAATAAATACATTATATACATTAAATACATAGATATTAGATTTCCGAGCCCGTGCGTGGGATCGTTGCATTTAATGTATATAATGCACTTAATTGATTTTTTGGCAGTTTTCTGCCGTTTTTTAAGTGCGAATTCCATGAAGAAAATTCGCACTTAATTGCATTTAATTCAGTCCTTGACCCGGTAAACCTGCACCGGCCTTCCGGGGCCGCTGTTCTTGATTACCGATAGAGCAATCCACTCTCCCAGGACAAGCTCATTTAGCGCGTCATCGCGCTCTTTGGCGGTCATGCTGCCTCGCAATGATTTGCATATGGCATTTTTCGTCACGTCGCCGCCGATATCCCTTATGGCTTCCAGAACGCGCTTCATTCTGGCTTGGGTCTCATTTTCCGCCACGTAACGTTCAGCCCCCATGCGCATGGCTTCGAAGCAGTGCATAGAGAGGTCCATGCCCCATTTCATATCCGCCTCGCTAATGACCGGATCATGTGGCTCTCGTGATACACAACGAATCAGCGCAAGTTTTGAGGCGTTCTCTACGATACGCCCAGCCAGAGACGTGACGTAAGTGCCCTCATTCTGTTTGAGCAGCACTTCCTGCGTGCTTTCCGCCCTCTTGAGTGCCCGGACGGCTTCGATTGTGTATGAGACAGTGTATGGATTGGCCTTGGTATCGGACAACATCAGGTTCTCAATGTTGCCAGGCGCATGCTTGGTGCACCCTTTCGTGATTTGTATCGCTTTTTCGATCAGGCTTTGCGGGATGGGCTCGACTTCTGCATCCTGCAGATCCGGGTAGTTTTCCTCGGGGATGAATACGAGAAACCGACCCAGCAGACCATCAGCCAGAGACGCGCCAGCAACTGCCGTCCAGAATTGCGCAGGTGTCGACGTTCCATAGATGGTGGCGATCGGGTTATGGATGTCTTCTCGTTTGCGCCCGGTCTTTTCCGATTGATCGGCATATTCTGTTCCAAGAACGACATCGGCGCTGGATGTGTAAAGGGATTTGAGCTTCTGGGCGATCTGCTGCTTGTGGGCGCTGGCCTTATGGCCAAGAACGCCGCGAAGGAAATCACCGCATTCATCGATCATGAACAACTTGGAAGGGTGGATCTTCAGTGCTGAATGAAGCGCCGTCCCGGATGCTATGTCTTCGCCGCCAAGATAGTCCATAAGCCCGGCCTCTGACAGAATGCGCTTGATCACCCGTCGCGCATGATCTTTGCCGCCCGAGCTGTCGATGATGCTCACAGCATAGAGATTGGTCCAGAGATCCGTTCGCGTGCGATACTTCCGTCCTGCCAGCGCCGCCACTAGCGTTATGCCGGCTGCGAGCGCCGCAAATGGCTGAGGCCGCCGTGCCGTTCGGGTCGTGTAGGCAACGAACTCGCCCAGAAATCCATCAACGTCCTGCAACCCCCTAGGCACGAGGGCAGATATGTTGCGCTCGGGCAGATTGTCTCGTGCCAGATTCTGGAGCAATGGCGCCCAGTCATCGCTGATCTCTGCATCTGGCTCGATATGGTCGACTTCTCGAGGCTGAAGCAGGCCGTCCCGGAAAGAGCGTTCCAGCGTCCTTTGCGCCGCCTTGAAGTCTCGGCACGCGGATTGGATGTCCGCCAAGGCTGATCGCAGATCACTGAGGGCGAGAGACTGCTCGAGTTCTCCCGATGCGACCAGTCCACCGATCGAATACGCCGCCTTGTTCAGCGCAGTATGCTTCGTTCCGTCACCAGCAAAGCGAATTGCATCGCACTCTCTGGCCAAGGCCTCCAATCCGTACGGCGTTCCGCCCTCGATATGGCGTGAGGATGGATTGGCCCGGATAGTCGGCTCTGCAGGAGGTGATGGGCGCTTAAGTGCATCGAGGATCCAGTCCGGCAGATCGGCCACGGGCGCATCGTTGAACTCGCAATATCCATCGGATGGGGGGATCAGAACGTAACCGCCTTCACCTCTTGTATCGACGCCTCGCACCAGCCGACTGGCAGTGTTGCGCAACTCAACCTCCGGCATACGATACCACAGGTGATAGCCGCCAGATTGCGTTCTTACGCATTTGGTCTGGTTGTGAAGATCGTTCTGCATCATCCAGTCGACGGCTTCTGGTCCGTTCTTCGTGTCGATATCGACGACGAATATCCCTGAGGCGCGTCCCGTAGGCATGCCGATACGTGCGCCCGGGAAGGGTGCGAACATCGCCGATATGGTTTTGGGGTCTAGGGATGCATCCTTAAAGCCATGCTTCGTCAGCGGCTGCTTGTTCATGCCGCACGGAAAGATTGGATAGTCTATGCCAAGTTCTCCAATGAGATCCTGGTAAGGCTCACGCCGCTGGACTTTGTCCCAATCAAAAAATCCCTCGAGGTTGCCTTTAGTCACGCGCAGGCACTCCAATTGTCTTGATCAGATCCTTGTTCCACGTTGCGGCAATCTCGAAGGTATAGGCGTCGAGAAAAGTGCCAAACAGGCTTTCGGCCTGGTCCTGTGTGAAACGTGAAAAGTCGGTCGCCTTGTTGCTCTCGATCCAGTCGAGTGCGCTGTCCAGGGCGACGAGAAACGCTTTGCGGCTTTCGTCACTCATAGTGAATTTCCTTGATATCGGGATATTTTCCTACGGGCAGAACAGTCAGCTCATGGGGAACGCGTAGCTCCGGCGTTCGCGCCATGGCTTCGTCCATGTCTGCCGGGGGTGTTTTGTGAACGGGAAGAAAAGCCATATCTGACCATATTTTCCCGGACTGCTTGCGCGCCCATGGATTGCTCTGGGGATCAAATGCAAGGAACTTGTCGAAATCCTGAAACTGCGAATGGAAGGTGATCCGCAACGTGTCCGGCTTGCCGTTCTTCCCTGCATTGCGGCGGAACCTCATGTTATGAACCGGCACTCGAACAGGCTTTGCGTCCGTTGACAGGGCAGCCAGATCGGATGCTCTCAGCTTTGGTTTTTCCTGAACGTTTTCTGGAAAGACATATCCGCAGGTCGGGCAATCCATGACATGGATAGGAACCAGCGTTTCGCATTCAGGACAGTTCTTTTTCGGCGCATCTCCTGAACCTTTTGGGCGGGGTGGCTCGATCAGATCGACGGGCCCATGGGTTGCAAGCCACCCGGCATAGTCGCAGAGCAACGCGTCTGTCTTTCCTGTCTCCGGCGACAGGCGAAGAACGCGACCGATCATCTGAATCAGCAACGCGCTGGACGTCGTTGGGCGCAAGCCAACGATCATATCGGCCTGCGGAACATCGACGCCCGTTGTGAGCGTACCCACACTCACCGCAGCCCGTATCGAGCCGCTGCGCATGCCGTTGAGAATGCGTGTGCGCTCAGTCTCGGTTGTGTCTGCGGTAACGATCTCGCAAGCGATGTCATGTTTTGCGAGACATTCCCGTACGTGCTGGCAGTTTTCCACGGAGGGAACGAAGATGAACCATGTTCGCCGATTGCGACCGCGCTCAACGAAATCGGAAACAGCTTCCTCAATCCGATCATCGACCGCATGAGAAAGTTGACCGATATTGAAGTCACCTCCTGTCTTTTTAAGCCCTCTGGTTTCGACGCGTATGCCGGTCGCTTGCGTTGTGACCGGGACGAGATATCCGCTCTTGATCAGATCCATGATGCTGATGCGGTAACTGATCCCGTGGAATATGGCGTCCTGACCTTCGGTCAATCGCCCTTCTCCAAGACGCCATGGGGTGCCGGAGAAACCGATCATCCGGACACCCTTGTTGACGCGGGCGACCTCTGTGAGAAATGTGTGCCACATCGTTTTGTCTTTGCGACTGATGGTATGGCACTCATCCACCAGGATCAGATCGACGCGGCCTATATCGTAGGCTTTTTTGTAGAGGCTCTGGATCGTCGCAAAGAGAATCGGCGCGAATATTTCCTTGCGCTTGAGCGCCGCCGAGTAAATCCCGGCTGGCGCATCATTCCACAGGTTGAGCAGCTTGGCGTGATTCTGCTGAACAAGCTGGGATGAATGCGTAATCATCAGAATGCGCGCGTCCGGGTCACACTCGCATGCCTGCGCCATCATAGCCGCCATGATTATGGATTTTCCGGCGCCTACGCAGGCATCCACGATCGGGCAGCCATCATTGTCCTGCAGCCACTCCCATGTCCTGTCGATTGCCTCTTGCTGGTAAGGGCGCAGAACGAGGCTCATTGGCGCCTCCTCGTCTGATCGCCGCGAGCGGCAACGGGCCTGTATGGATTGCCGCCCTCTTTCGTGATGCAGGCAATGGCATGGGGAAGTTGTTGCTTCTTCTTTTCCTTGAAGCGCAGCGCATCTTCCATACTGCCAAAGTCGCGAAACCTGACCGGAGGCTTTTTCATCCCCACACCCGGAACGTGGCCCCGGTAATCTTGCCAACTGACCCTGAACACCAGGCATGACTGGTCGAGCGTAACGTTATCTGTCACGGTATATGCCTTCTCTGACGTTGTTGGGGGAGGGTGCCGGGACCGACCGGCGTGCAAACTGAGCGGTCCCGGCGGCTACCTCAGTATGGAATCTCGTCGTCGAGATCCTGAGATGACGGCGCTTTCGCTGTGCTGCGCTCCCACTTTCGTGCCCCACCAGCCGCAGCGGGGGCAGCCGTTCTCTGCGCAGGAGCACGGGCCGGGGCCGGACGTGTGGCCGGAGCCGCGGCTCTTGCGGGTGCGGTGGCCTTGTGTGGATCCTGATAAAACTTCACCACATTGCGCTCGCTGTATTCGCCGCGCGCTGGCTGGATGCCCACGCGAACGCGAACGCGGCAAAGCTCGAGGTCTGATGTGTCGCAGATGACCTTGCTGTTCGTCTGGCCGATCTTCTTGACAGCCGCCTTCGCGATGTCCTCGGCTTGGCTGCTGGTCGAGCACTGAATGTTGAGATTGTCGAAAACGACGCGACCATTATCGAGCTTGATCTGAATGCTGATCATGCACCCGGCCCGCGTATCCTTGAGTTCGGCCTTGACGATATCACCGTCATAGTCACCGGTGGGAATGAGGTCGTATTCCGGTGCGTCCGGGGCTGTGTTCTGATCGTAAATGCCTGCGAGATTGCCTGACATGATGGCGGTCCTTAATTTGCGAAATAGGGGATATGAGCGGAGAGAGCATTCCAGCTTTCGGCTGGATCGTTGGGGATCTCGATCCTGTCGGGCATGCCGAACCGGTTCTTAGAGAGGGCTGCTGGGCGCTCTTCGGTGAAGATCAGACGTTGACCATTGCCTTTGGCCTTGTTGACCTTGGCAAAGCCGCCCTTTTCTTCGGTAATGACCGTCTTCCAGTTCATGAAGAAAACAGCGTCCGCCATCTCTTGCATAAGCGACGATGCGCCGCGGTGCAGATCGATCTGATAGCGCTCATACCCGCCGGATGTTGGATCCTCGAAGCGCTTGATCTGGCTATGCGCCAGAAGAATAATCGACATTCCGCGCTCATCGCGCAGGCGCTGAAGCTGATCGGCGATGAACTGCCAGTTTTCCGTCGCCTTGGCGTAGCCACGACCGAAATCAGGGTCTGTGATTGATACCCAGCCGCCTTGACGGCACGAGTAGTCCCACACCAGCTTTTCTGCCCAATCGAGACTATCCAGGACCAGCGTCTGAAACTGGTGCTCTTCCTCGATCAGCGCAGTAAGCTGGTCCATGATATCTTCGTATGAGGTGCACTGAGGGAAGCGGTCCACGCCAATCGCCTCGGCGCCGTCTTCCGTCTGCACGAGAATGGGCGCAGGCGCTCCGCAAGCGAGTGTGGTTTTCCCGATGCCATGGGTGCCATAAATGATCAGCCGCGGCGGCTTATGGACAACGCCGCTCTGGATCTTGCTCATAAGGCTCATGCCGACACCTCAATCGAATATGAAGGGCGCGGTGAGTGCACGATGCGAGCAGGCTCGAATACCTTACGAAGCGCCTGAGGCCAGACAGCGTGTTTTCTCTCTGGCACCTTGAAGCTGACCTCGACATATTCGGAGATGTCTTCGCCCTTGGCTTCAAGATCATCCAGGATCACCTTGATCTTCTTCTGATCGTATCGGACGTTCTTCTTGATCTCCTGAGAGATGCGATAGTCCCCGTCCTCAATATGAATCAGACCGGTATCCTTTGAGCGTTCGCCGTCGAACGTGTCGGCATAGCGCACGCTCATGGCGCGATGGAGCGCCTCTGATTGCGATTCAATCGTTGCTTTTGCGTCAGCAAGATCGGCGTAAAGCTCGACAAGCTGATCTGGTGGGATCGCCCCTTTTTGATCGTCGGACATGCCAACGAGGTCGGATAATGTAACGCGGTTCGTCACGTTTTATCTCCTGGGGCCTGAGCCGCCCCGATAGCTTTCCAAACAACACGCTTGGCGAAACCGGGCGCGCACGCCCGGAATCGTCAGGCGAGCGGAGTAATCGTCATGGTGGTCTGGGCGATAGGCGCGTAACGTCGGCTCACGTGCAGATCGCAGACCTGAGCGTCATCGCGCCACACGATGCCGTTCAGGGCGTCGAGTGCGAGCTTGCTGGCATTGTCCACGTCAGGTTTGCCCGTGGCTTGAAGCGCGCCAGATAGAGCGGCATCGCGCTTTTTCTTCGACCACGACGCTGCCGGCATCACATCGATGACCATCTTCACGGCAACCGGACATTCCAGCGCCAAATTACCTACCTGCTGGATGGCGCAATGCTTGATCCACGCTTCCGCGATTTGCGTTCCCTTGTCGGTGAATGTACGCCCTCCGCCGAAACGTGGGCGCCCTTTCCCTTTTGCGGGACCGGGAATGACGATCACCAAAGGCCCTTCGCTCGCATTGCGCATTTGATTGCCTGGTTCGCGCAAAAACGCGCGGCCATCCGCCAGAATTTCGCTAGCAGTTTCCATCTGTTCATATTTCCATCTCGGCCAGATCGGCCTTTAGGGTTTCCATTTGTGCGAGAAGCCTGTTCATTTCGGCCTCATCGCGTGCGCGCTTCCACGCGCGCAGTGCGTCAGCTTCGTGGGCCCATACATCCGCTTTTTGGTACCAGATCGATCGGCCACGGCTGTATGAGAGGTCGAGACCCCAATCATTGATTTTCCGAACCGCACGCAGGATTGCGGCTGCGACACCTTCGCCCGGACGTGCCGGTTCGGCGGCGCTGTGCAAAATCCTGCACATTTCGGATCGGATCGTGCACGGATTATGCAAAATCCTGTTCCATTTCTTCAGCATTTTTCCCGAGTTCCCTGCCATTGGTTGTGACAGGGGAAGACATCAGGGAGTTCTGTTTCTTGTTATTCGCGTCTGATCTTGAAAATCTGATCGTATTACTGGCCATTATGAGAGCGCGGTTGCAGCCGCGTATCTCGTATGTCCGTGCCGAAGACATCGCCATGCGGGTGCGCTTCGCTTTGATGATGCCGACCTTCGAAACAGTCGTTCCTGTGTGTGAGACAGCAACGCTGGTCGAAGCCTGCGGCATCGTGACGAATGAGTGCATGGAGGCGATGACTGCGGCCTGATTCATGAGATGGACCGCAATGCTTCTTCGTAGGTTATGCCCATTTTCAAAGCGCCCCACGACAATGCATTTCCGACTTCGAGCGCATGCGGCCCAGCATCGCCGCGAACGCTCTCAACATTTACCTCGCGCAAGTGACGCTGCATGTTGCTCGGAGGCACCCCGACAGATTTGGAGGCGCGTTCGACGCTCCATCCAGCGGATCGAAATGCACGGTATTGCGCGACTTGCGCCTTGGTAATTTCGCTCACTTCTTGCCTCCCTTGCGTTCGAGGCGTCCGGCGATGCTCTGCAAATCGAGCGCGGAGACGGTGCCGGTCATCGAGAACGGCGGCTTCAGGGCTGGGGCGCTCATGGGTGTTCCCCTTTCTCTTCAGAGGGGAACACGGTCACGCTTGCCGCGTGCTTCAGCGGGAGCGCATCATCGGTGCGCGAGGGAGTCGGAAGCTCCCCCGCGCTTTCACCATCTGCACAACCAGAGGATGAATCAGATGTCTCAGTCTCAGCCAGCCATGACAATAAAACTTCTGTCTGTACTTCGTGAGTCCCAAGACCTGCCAGGCGGGATGTTAGAACTGACGATACGTCTTGAAGGATCGGGAGGACCGCTTCCTTTCGAAGGAACCCTGCAAGTTCGCGTTCGAGAGGACCAAGTAGATCTGCAAAGTGTGAGAGACTTGCCAGAACTTGCTCTTCAAGCCGTCGGCTCAATTGTTGAGACTTGGCAGCTTCTACAAAACGGACATCGCCGTCCTGACCTGGAGTGATGATCGCCGAGTGGTAGTGCATTGCCCACTTCTGAAGGCGTTCAAGTTGCGTAATATCGTTCATGACCGTTCCTCCACGCTTGCAGCCCGCGTCACGCCGGACGCCCAGACGAGCAGGCGTCCGATCGCGCAGGCAGATATGATGATTTCTAGGAAGTGCGGGAGGCTCATGGGCGGGCCTCCGTGGGGGTGCGGTCGGGGAGGGGGTGCTCTCGCATGTATGCGTCTGCCTTCTCGATGGATTGGAGCGTGGACACGCCAGCCTTCAGACGCGAAAGGAACTTGTGATGACCCACGGCTGCGATGCTGAAGGCGCGGGCGGAGAGAGACTTCGCTCTGCAGTAAGTCTCGATCTCGATGAGGATACGTTCTCGGTAGGTCATGGGGCATTTATGACCCACATTAGACGCGCAGGCAAGTCATTTATGAACCGTGCTAACGCAAACGCTCCGGGGCATAATTGTCCATATGGATAACAGCGATATCACCCGTGACGATCTAGTAGCGGCGCTCGATGCATTATGCGAAGAAGCAGGCGTTTCCAGGCGTCAGTTGAGCATTGATGCTGGGATGAGTGACTCCGCCATCAAGCACATCGTTCGCGGATCTAGCCGCAGCCCCAAGGCGGATACGCTCGCTCGTCTTGCCGCCGCTGCCTCAGTTCCGTTCACCATGTTTCTTGGGCGCCACTCCCTACGAGCGAAGATCGATTTTACCAATGGCCCCGGTCAGACGATAGCGACCGCGCCGGTTCACTTTGTGAATGCTTCTGCGCAGGTCACTCAATCCGCCGAGGAGACTGAGTGGCTCATGGCGTGGCGAGACATGAACGATTCTCAGCGCCGCCGAGCTTTGGCTGTTCTGAAGGCGGTCATCAACGCTGATGCTGCTTGAGGGAATCGGGTCATGTCGTTCTGCCTTTGCCATGCAGCGACGCTAACAGAACGGAACGGGAATTTCCCGTTAAAAAAAGAACAGAACGAGAACATTGCAAGCGCGGGAACATTGCGGATTGGTGGGGAAAGCCATGGAGTATGGGATAGAAAATGTCTGGTACCATTAGGGACGCGAGTCAGACCGAACTTTCGTGGGTGCACTATGAGAGTCCAGAATGCTCTCTCGATTTTCGTTTGGACGACGCCGGAGAGACGGTCTGGGCCACCCAGGCCCAGATTGCACAGGCATTCTCTGTATCAGAGAGTACCGTCAGGGGGCATTTGAGAAATGCTTACCGTGATGGAGAGATCTCCCCAGATTCAGTTGAGCGGAAATTCCGCTTAACTGCCTCGGATGGTAAGGCATACGAGGTAACCCATTACAATCTTGATGGAATATTGAGCGTGGGTTATCGAGTCAGTGGAGCCAAAGCCACTGCATTCAGAAGATGGGCGACCCAAGTCCTCAGGTCTTTCATCACCCAAGGCTACGCTCTGAACGAGGCGCGGCTACGTGAAGACCCTAACGCGCTACATGAGTTGGCCGCGAAAGTCCGCGCACTTAGGGCAGATGAGAAGAATGTTTATGGTGCGGTGCGAGACGTTTTCGCTTTTGCCTCGTCAGATTATGATAAAAACTCAACAATTGTCCGATCATTCTATGCCAAGCTACAGGACAAATTTCTATTTGCAGTGGTGGGGAAGACGGCAGCTCAAATCATTTTGGAGAGAGCTCATCATCTAAAACCAAATATGGGGATGTCTTCTCTAGGTGACCGCGCTCCCCGAGCAACTGATATTAAGGTCGGGAAGAACTACCTGAAGCATAGAGAGCTCTATTTGCTCCATCTGCTATGCGAGCAATTCCTTCTGTTCGTAGAGTCCGCCTCTTTAAGAGGGAAAAGACTAACAATGGCCGATCTTAGCGTAAAGTTCGATGACCTGCTCAGAGTTCAAGACCAGCAGGTTCTTACGACTTACGACTCTTACTTCCGTGGTAGAGCAGATGAACACGCAAAACGAGAATTTTCTGCGTTTAGGAGGCGAAACTCTCTTCCTGAGCAGTGATCTCTGTCGAACCCCGGCCCAGCCGGGTTTCTTTTTGTGCAGCGTGGGGCAAATATGCCCTTGAACAATCAGCGCGAGTAGGTCATAAATGCCCCATCACCACCGATGGGGAAGCCAGATGGCAACCGAGCCAACAAACGCACTCGCCACAATCGAGACGCTCAACCCGATTGCGGTCTTTCAGACGCAGGGCGGCGTCGAGGATATCCTGAGCAAGCTCGAGCGCGACGTGCGCTCTATTCCGACTGATCCGACGACCGATAAGGGCCGCAAAGAGATCAAGTCTCTGGCGTACAAGGTCGCCCGGTCGAAGACGGCGCTTGATGATATGGGCAAGGCCGTCGCCGAAGATGCTCGCAAGACGGTCGATAGCGTCAACGCGTCACGCCGCACGATCACATCTCGCCTTGATGCCCTGCGTGATGAAGTCCGCAAGCCCGTCGATGATTACGAGGCGCGCGAGCAGGCGCGCATTGATGAAATCAAGGGGCGCGTAGCCGATATAGACGCCATGCCGCGCATTCTTGCCGGGATGAATATAGCTCAGTTGCGCGGGTGCCTTTCCGAACTCGAGACGCAAAAAGCGCACGACTTCCAGGAGTTCAGCGCACGCGCCGCGGATGCGATCCAGCGCGCGGAAATGGCGGTCAATGCTGCGATCATCATAACCGAGCAGGAAGAAAAGAACCGTATCGAGGCCGAGCGTAAAGCGGCAGAAGAAGCCGAAGCTGCACGGATCGCCGCGGAGAAGGCGCGGGAGCAGCGTGAAGCCGAGATCGCTCGTCAGGCCGCCGAGACTGCACGCCTTGAAGCCGAGCGCATCGCAAAGGCCGAGAAAGACCGGATCGAAAACGAACGTCGTGCTGCCATTGCCGAGGCCGAACGCGCAGAGCAGCGCCGCAAGGACGAAGCCGCGCAGGCCGAACGCCGCCGTATCGCTGCCGCTGAGCAGGCAGAGCGCGACCGTATCGCTGCGGTTGAAGCCGAACGCAAGCGCGTAGCCGAAGAGAAGGCCGCGCATGAAGCAGAAGAGAAGCGCCGCACTGCCGATAAGGCGCACCGAGCCACGATCAATCGCGAGGTGCTCGCCGATCTGGTTGCGGCTGGACTGACCGACGAACTCGCCAAACAGGCAATCTCCGCAATCGTGGGTCGCAAGGTCCGTCACGTCACGCTGTCTTACTGACCCCCAACAAATCAAGGAATAGCCAGATGGCAGACTTCATAACGCTGACCAAGGTGATTAGGGGCGTGGATTTTCGTTCCTGCGTCAGAGCATCAGATATTGTCTCATTTACGGGGCGCGGATGCGACGTGTCGAACATGACGCTACGTCCCATTTCTGATGGAGATGTGAGGAACATCAATGTCAAAGAAACCCCCGATCAGATCCTTGCCCTGATCGCCGAAGCGCAGGGGGCGAAGTGATGAGCGACGATAAAGACGACGCCTTTCATGATGCTTTCCACATGACGGATTGCGACGGATACGAGAGCGTATTGATCAATAGAGCCCGGCACGCTTGCGATTATCTCGAAGAACTCGTGAACCAAAACGATGAAATTGCCGCGTTCACCGTCGCTGAGATCATCGAGAACCTGAACCGCCATCTCTGACCCTGCTTGACGCGACCCCGGTACTCCGGGGCCGAACAAGCCGGGTTTCCGGCCAGTGTTTCCAGTGATGGAGAGAGAAGATGCAAGGTAATTTGCCAGACGGCGTGACCATTGCGGGTATCGAACGGTCTTACGGGTTCATTTCCGAAGATATGTCTGAGGATATATCGAATTTCGAAAATGCACGCGGTCATCTTGAGATTGCGTTCGAATACCTGCTTGCGGCGGCGAATAACAGTTGCACGAACGACCACGACGGCGCGCTCGATATGATTGAGGACAAGCTGATCCCGCATTGCAAAATCAGCTTGCGGCAGTTGGGTGTGGTTGATCGGGAGGATGCGTAATGGAGCAGCGTCAAGTCGATGCGTCCCTGCTCACAGATGTATGCCAGGAATTGCAGGCAACGAACGAGATGCTTGGACAGCATGAACGCCGCCTGCGTCGTGACGGCATGAGGGAAGAAGCCGACCGCGTATTCTGGAAAATGCGGAGCAACGTTGAGTTGCGCGAAGCCGTGCAGGAGGCCGCACAATGACGCCCCGCCTGACAGCGCAGCAGCGCATCGAGCAGAGTGACGCCGCAATCGCGTTCCTGAGCAATCCGGCGTTCGACCTGCACCTCTTACCGTTACGAAAGCAGCTCATTGCGGACCACGAACGGCGCATAGCCTCCGACAAGAAGCGGCTGGAACCAGAAGATGACGGGATCAGCATCCCGAAGATGAAGGGAACCCCCGCATGAGCGCCTTCCTACGCCGTCTCGCGTCCTGGTGGCGCGACGGCAGGACCGGCCACGGGTGGAGGTGGAGGCGATGACTGAATCAGCCTTCCACAAGATCAAGCGCGGCCTGCTTGAAGCATTGGATATCGCACAGGCAGGCGACGAGGAAATAGCGGACCGCCTGAAGAGAGAGCAGGCGGCACAGGATGCAATTCGCGACCGGATAGCGGCGCAGGGAAAAGCGCAGTAGGCCGTGAAGGGCCGGAGCGCAGGGGAGAGACGGGGATGGAATGCCAGTCCTCTACAATGAGTGGGACGAACCCACGGCAGCATGGCTGCGCGAACTCATCGATGGACGTCATCTGCCTTCCGGGTCGGTCGATACCCGGTCAATTGGAGATGTTCGGGCAGACGATCTGCGAGACTTCGACCAGTGCCATTTCTTCGCTGGCATCGGCGGATGGCCGCTCGCCCTGCGCTGGGCCGGACTTGAAGGAACGCCCGGCATCTGGACCGGATCACCGCCCTGCCAGCCCTTCTCCGTCGCTGGAAAAGGGCTTGGACAGGCTGATGAACGGCACCTTGCCCCCGTCTGGCTCGACCTCATCCGCGAGTGCAAGCCTGGCCTCATTTTTGGGGAACAGGTTGCAGACGCGATTGGGAAAGGCTGGCTCGACGATTTATTCGATGCGCTGGAGCGAGAAGGTTACGCCTGCGGGGCGGCAGTATTGCCAGCTTGTAGCGTCGGCGCGCCGCATATCCGCAAGCGATTGTTCTTCGGAGCGGTCAGGTTGGCCGACGCCAACGAAGACAGATTCGCAACGGGGCGAGAAAGACGATCCGTTCGCTCCGAACATGACACTGGACATGGCGGCGCAACGTGCTGGCTGGCCGGCGCCTACAGCATCGGCAGTAACCGGTCCGGGCCACTCCGGGAGAGCGGGCGGTCTGAATATCCAGAGCGCGGTGATGCTGGCTGGCTGGCCGACCCCGACGACACGCGACCACAAGGACGGGCAGGAATGCCCGAACGTGCCGACGAACAGCCTGCTAGGACGGGAAGTGTGGAAGGCAGACCAGCCAATCCGCATCACGGCTTCTGGTCAGGTGCTGACTGGCTCGGATGCCGGGACGGCAAGTTCAGGCCAGTTGGACCCGGCACACAGCCGCTGGCTCATGGGCTATCCGCCAGAGTGGGACGCCTGCGCGGTTACGGCAATGCAATCGTGCCCCAGGTCGCGGCGCAATTCATCACGGAATTCCTCGGCGCAATCGCCGACATGCAAGACGAAGGGCTAACCCCATGACCCACGAACAGAAGCCGGAGAGCGCGGAGTTTCGGACGCGACGGGAAGATCGGGAACAAGAAATCGCCACCCTTATTTGTAAGGCGCGTGGGGGTGATCCATTCCAGATGACATATCACACCGTCGAGCCGGGAGTGATGGAGCCTTTCGGCGACGCATGGTGCCATTATCGGAGAGAGGCAAAGGCCGTTCTTGATTGGCATGAAGCCGAGGCCCGAGGCGCGGCAGAGCAGCGCCGGAAGGATGCGGAGGGAGTGGAGGAATGGCGTCCAATGGGCACTGCACCGAAGGACGGGACTCCTATTCTGGCAAAAACGGTATCAACGCCAGAAACATTCGGGAATATCCGAAGCCACTGGAATGGCCGATTTGTCGTCGTGCAGCATGAAGGGATAACGGCAAGCGGCTTTGATCTGCGTTGGCGTGTGGCTTGCCCGGTCGGATTTGGCGGTATCCCTGATGAATGGTTTGAGGGCTGGCGTCCTGTTGATCGCACCGCCAACGTCGCCGCGCTTGAGGCTCGGGTGAAGGAGTTGGAGGGGGTGAATAAGGCGTGGAGTGGCGCCGCAGCGAACGCGCTGACGTGGCTCGAAAACGGGCGCCAAGCAAATGCACGGGATGAACTGAAGGCGGCCCAGCGCCGCGCCGCAGCCATCCGCGAGGGAGGCGAGTGATGAGTTACGCCATGATGGACCACGCAGCGTGGGCTGAGAGCAATATCGCTGCGATGAAAAAACACCTATCTCCCAAGCGGCGTAAAGATGAACGCAAGGGGTGGGCAGGCGCGCCGGACAAACTCGATCCGTTCCAACGAACCTGCATGAACATAATCGGGGTCGCAGGGCGAGGCATCTATAATGCTCCCATCAGTTGGGAAACCATCGAGTGGGGCCGCCGATACATGCGGGTCGCATGGTGCAGCGATCTCTCGACATTTGACGGGGACAGTCTGACGATTCTCGTATTCGCAGCCCATCTATGCAGGGTTCGCGTCACTATCAGTCCCGCCAATTTTCGCTATCTAGAAATCCTCTTCCACCGCCGTAAGGAAGAAGGAGGGATATCAGAACGTCATCCCAGTCCTGAACAGATGCTTGAGAGAATGCGGGCATATATACCGGATCATGCACCAATCTGCGTGTCGCGTGATGCCATGCTGGAGGCGGATCATGACTGACCCCACCCCCTTCAACCGCCTCCTCGGCGAGCGGGTGCGGCGGATGATCGTCGCGCAGGGCCGAACGCAGGAGAGCGTGGCCGTCGAGGCTGGGATTACGACGAGCGCGCTTCAGTTCCTGCTTAAGGGCGGGAATAGCACGATCAGCACGGTCATGGCCGTGCTGTATGCGCTGGATGCCGGGCCGTCAGACCTGGACGCGATCTATGCCGATTTTGCTGAGCATCGGAAGGAGAGGGCGGAATGAGGAAAGACACGCAACCCGAATATACCGGTGTCAGCGCGCTCGCGAAGAAGTGGGCATGCTCAACGGCGAAGATCTACCGGATGATTAATTCAGGCGATCTGCCTGCGACCCGCATCCGAACCATGATTCGCATCCCCTTGGCCGCAATTCACGAGATCGAAAATCAGACCGCATGTCCGAAGCAGGAAAGCCCCGCCTCTGTCGTGTCTCCGGGCGAGACACATGGCACATCTATCACCAGCGCAAACGCATCTCTACGGGCTGCACGGATCGCGCGTCGGCTGAACTAGTCCTTACCCGGTATGCTTCCGAACTATCCCGGCCCACGACAAGGGCAGTCAGCGTCACGGAAATTCTATCTCTCTATCTTCAAGATCGCCGAGAAGCCCTCAAGCCGGGGGCCGAGCGCCTTGGCTGGGCGCATAAGCCGGTTTCAGCATGGTTCGGGCAGAAGCCACCAGAGGCCGTGACCGATCGGGAGTGCCGCGCCTATGCTCAAAAACGCATGGAATCCGGTATAGCCGCCAGCACGGCGCGGACAGAGATGCAGGCGCTTCGAGCAGCGTTGCGGTGGGCGGCGGCGCAGAAGATCATTGCCGAGTGTCCGAATGTCCCTCTGCCCTCCCGCAGCCCGCCGAAAGAACGCTGGCTGACGCGGGATGAAGCGCATGCACTTATTGACGGCTGCGAGGCGTTCCATATCCGGTTGTTCGTCATCTTGGCTCTTGGCACCGGCGCGCGCGTGTCAGCATTGCTGGAGCTGCCATGGTCGCGGATCGATATGGATCGGCGAATCATCGACCTGCGCGATCCGGGCAAAGCGCGAACGGCGAAAGGGCGGGCGCGCGTTCCGATCAATGACGGCCTGCTGGCGACCCTGCAGGAAGCTTACGCCATCAGGGAGACGGATTGGGTAATCGAATGGGCAGGAGGTCGAGTCGCATCGGTGAAGCGAGGGTTCAGAGCCGCGACGATTCGCGCTGGTCTGGAAGGGGTAACGCCTCACACCTTGCGACATACGGCGGCGACGTGGATGGCTCAAGCGGGCGTGCCTCTGTGGGAGATCGCCGGATTCCTCGGGCATTCGAACACGTCCATGGTTGAAGAGACTTACGCTCACCATTCGCCAGGCCATCTCAAAGGCGCCTCAAGGGTTTTAGACATGACCCTACTGCAACAGTTCCCGGTTGAGCGCGTGAACACAAGCATTCGTAAACGCCAGTAAACACGTGACGAAAGCTGTGCCTAAGTTTGTGGGCGAAATGAGCTAGATGATTGAAGATAAACAACAGGGTTCAGTGTTCGGGACGCAGGGGCCGGAGGTTCGAATCCTCTCACTCCGACCAGATAATCAGCCCCTTTTCAGGGGCTTCTCCCGGAAAATCTGACGTTTTCTCTTGCCTTGGGGCAAGGCGCTCAGAATTCCGGTCGAGATTTTCTCCCTGCTTTTTTTGGTTGTTTCTGACGCTTCAGTGCCTTTCGGCGTGGTTTCGCTCTCGCCAATTGCCTGGATGATCCTTATCGCTGAACAGAGCTTTCATTCAGGTCGATAGCGCGCAACGCGATAATGCTGCGCCGGGGGAGAAACAGCTTTCATGCGTGGTCGCCTCTGCTTCGCTGTCGCTCTTGTCGTGCTTGGGCTGGGCTTCGGCCTTAGCCTGCTCATCGGGCGTTATGCGCTGAGCCCGACCGATCTGCTGCATTCTGTCGAGGGACAGGGTGCTCCCCAGATCAGAGCCGTTCTGCTTCAGGCGCGTTTGCCCCGCATGATTGCCGCGCTCTTCGTAGGGGCCGCGCTCTCGATGTCTGGCAGTGCGTTTCAGTCGGTTTTCCGCAATCCACTCGTTTCTCCCGATCTGCTCGGCGTGCTCAGCGGGGCAGCGTTTGGTGCTGCGGGCGCGATTATCGCCCATGGCAGCGCTCTACAAATTGAAATCGCCACCTTTCTGGGCGGGTGCTGTGCGGTCGGGTTCGGCTTTGTTGTCGCGCGGCTGGTCGGCAGGGAAGGAGTTTTGCCACTTTTGCTGGGTGGCCTGATCAGCAGCGCGTTATTTACGGCGCTGCTGTCGCTGCTCAAATATCTGGCCGATCCTTTCGATCAATTGCCGACCATCATCTACTGGCTGCTCGGTAGTCTTGCACAGACGGGCTGGGCGCAACTGGCCGTGCTTGTGCCCTTACTCACTTTGGGTATGGCGGTACTCTGGGCGAGTGGCCGCCTGCTCGATGTTTTCGGGCTCAGTGACGATGAGGCGCGCAGTCTCGGCCTGCCCATCGGGGCGATGCGCCTCTGCGTTCTGGCTGTCGCGACGGCACTGAGTGCCCTGACGGTTTCACTGGCCGGGATCATTGGCTGGGTTGGGTTGATCATACCCCACATGGCCCGGCTGCTGATCGGGCCTGAGCACAGGCGCCTGTTGCCTTTCGCTGCGCTATTGGGGGCGTGCTGTCTGCTTTTGGCCGATACGGCGGCGCGCAGTCTGTCTCCTTCCGAAATTCCGTTAGGCATGATGACGGAATTGCTGGGTGCGCTCGGCTTCATCCTCGTTCTGCGTCAGCTTCGGCGCGAAGGGCGGCTCTGATGGCATTTCTGTCGCTCGATTCTGTCAGTTTCGCGCGTTCCGGCAGGGCCGTGCTGAGTGACGTGTCTCTGAAGTTCCGCAGGGGCGAGCTGGTGAGCATTCTCGGTGCCAATGGGGCAGGCAAGACCAGCTTGCTGCGTCTGATGCTGGGGCTGTTACGCCCGGAGACAGGCAGGGTGCTGTTCGATGGGGAGGAATTGCGCCGTTTCTCCCGTCAGCACATCGCGCGGCTTATGGCCTATGTCCCGCAAAATCGGGACTCGCTGCCACCTTACAGCGTGGCGCAGATCGTGGGGCTGGGGCGTCTGCCTTATGGCAGTCTGACCCGAGGGCTTTCCAGACAGGATCTGTCGCGTGTCGAGGCTGCTCTTGAGCTGCTCGATCTTGCCGGTCTGCGTGACAGGCCATGCACGGCCTTGTCGGGCGGCGAATATCAGCGCGTCCTTCTCGCACGCGTTTTAGTGCAGGACGCGCCGGTTCTCGTGCTCGACGAGCCGCTTTCGGGGCTGGATTACGGCTATCAGCTCAGGCTGATGGCGCTTCTGGCCGCACTGGCACAGGAGGGGCGTCTTGTCTTGATGACGGCCCATCAGCCCGATCTCGTCTATCCTCACGCCTCCCATGTGGTGCTGGTCGATCAAGGCAGGGTGCTGGTCGAGGGGCATCCCGAAACCGTGCTGGATTCTGCAACGCTGAGCGCGTTTTATGGCGTTGCGCTGCGTCATCATGATTATGAGGGTAAGCGTTTTTTCATCAGGGAAGAGAGAAAGTCGTGAAACGGATTCTGGCAGGCCTGTCTCTGTGTTTGAGTCTGGGCGCCTCGCCGACACTGGCCGCGCCCGAGCGTATCGTCGACGGGTGGTACGCCCATAGTGCGACGCTGATAATGCTGGGCGCGTCGGACCGTATTATCGGCACGGTGATCTCTCCCAACCGATTTCCGTGGATGGTCTGTATCGCGCCCTCGCTGCGCCAAGCGCAGTTCTTCGGCAGCATGAATTTGAATGCCGAAGCTGTTCTGGCCCTGCATCCCGATCTGACCTTCGTCACCACGCAATCGCATAGTGTCGAGGGCTTGCAGAAACTCGGCTTGAATGCGGTTGCGGTCGGCTTTACCGATTTTGCGGGTTTGCTCAGCACGATCGACCAGAGCGCCGAGCTTCTCGACACGCCTCTCGCGCGGTCACAGGCCAGACGTTACAGGCAAGAATTTTCCCATTTCCTCGCCCTGCACGGGCAAAAAGACAAAGCGCCGCGTATCCTGCATATCGCTTCCTTCGAGCCGCTGACGGTCGATGGCGATCAGAGCATTATCGATGAGTGGATATGCGATGCCGGAGGTGTCAACGCCGCAACCGGGCTTCATGGTAACAAGCGCCCTGTCTCGCTCGAGCAGATTCTGAGCTGGGCACCGGACATCATCATTATAGGGGCCGATTCAGGCAGCCCGGAGCGGCTGGCTGGGAATGCGCTCTGGTCGCAGATTCCGGCAGTGATGCGGCACGAGGTGTTTCGCAACCCTGCCGGTGTATTCAACTGGGATCGCTATAGCCCCGAACTGCTACTGCAAATCGCCTGGGCGCGACAGCTAGTCCAGAATGGCACCATTGATCGCCCGGACATGATCGGGAGGATCAGGGATTTCTATCGCGATTTCTACCGTCATCCGATCGATGAAGCCGATGCAGGCCGCATTCTGGATGCGAGGCCCCCTTTGCCCGAGCGATGCTCAGGCGTGGCCGACAAGGTTGGACAGTAGAAGCGGATCGATATTGATCGTCGCCAGGGCTTTGCGCCATTTGGCCATGTGATTGGTCCCGTAGATCAGGTCGTCCGAGGCAGGCGCATTGAGCCATGCATTCTGCCGGATGATTTCGTTCTCGAGCTGCCCCGCTTCCCATGAGGCATGACCGAGGGCGAGCAGGGCCTGGCGCGGCCCTTTCCCATTGGCGATTTCGTGCAGGATATCGAGACTCGCCGTCAGGCAGTTTTCGTTATTGATGACGAGGCTGTCATCGCGCTGCCAGTCGGCGGAATGCAGCACGAAACCACGCGTCGGCTCCACCGGCCCGCCCATGCACAGATTGATGCGCCGACGCGGCGGCGAAGGCGTGATCTCGAGCTGCTCAAGCAGGGTTTCGAGCGTAGGGTGAGGCGCGCGCTTGTTGATGATGAGCCCCATCGCGCCATCTGTCGCCGAATGGGCGCAGACATAAACCACGCTGCGAGCAAATTCCGAATCACCAAGCGTCGGGCTCGAAATGAGCAGGCGGCCCGTCAGATTATCGGCAGAATTTGTGAAATCAGAAGCCATGGCTGAAAATGTCGGCCATTGCCTGTGGTTTTGCAAGGGCGCCCCCTTGCGGCAACCATGGACGGCGTCACCCGTCTGAACGGGTGCGTCCTGTGCGTGACTCTGCAGTCTGAGAAGGAAGAAGACAATGGCGGTAATTCTGGTAACCGGTGCAACAGCCGGTTTTGGTCGGGCCATAGCGGTGCGCCTCGTGAAGGAGGGGCACAAGGTGATCGGCACGGGGCGCCGCAAGGAGCGCCTCGACGCGCTGCATCACGAACTGGGCGACGCCTTCCTGCCGCTCGAACTGGATGTGACCGACGCGCAGAAAATTGCTGCCTTGCCTGAAAGCCTGCCCGCGTCATGGCGTCAGGTCGACGTGCTGATCAATAATGCCGGTCTCGCTCTGGGCGTCGGCAAGGCTCAGGATTCCGATCTCAAGGATTGGAGAACCATGATTGACACGAATGTGACGGGTGTCGTCGAGGTTACTCGTGCGTTCCTTCCCCAGATGATCGAACGCAACCACGGATACGTTATTACCTTGGGCAGTATCGCAGGCACCTATCCCTATGTCGGGGGGAATGTCTACGGCGCCACCAAGGCCTTCGTCGCTCAGTTCATGCGCAATCTGCGCACGGATCTGCTAGGGACGCGTATCCGGGCCAGTACGATCGAACCTGGTTTGTGTGGTGGCAGCGAATTCAGCAATGTGCGTCTGCGCGATAACCGGAAGGCTGCGGATGTCTATAAGGGCACGGACCCGCTCACGCCCGAGGATATCGCGTCAACCGTCTCATGGCTGTTGAGCCAGCCCCCGCATGTGAACATCAACGCCATCGAAATGATGCCTGTCTGTCAGGCAGCCGGTGGCCTTGCAGTGGATAGAACAAGTGACTGAACTCACAGCGAGCGTGGCCCGTAAACTTCCCGGGCGTTACATGATCACCGACGGTGAGGGCTTTCAGCTCGACTCTATTAAGCCAGACGATCATGGCGGTCTCCACAAGGATGAGGTCGAGGCTTGGCTGGACAAGCGCAAGCAGCGCCTCGGTGCCTTGCAGGAACGTCTTGCCGCCGAGCATCGCCACTCGGTTCTGATCGTACTTCAGGGTATGGATGGTGCCGGCAAGGACAGCCTTATCCTCAACGTCATGACGGGCATGAACCCTCAGGGCACGAAGGTCGTCTCGTTCAAGAAGCCCAGCGATATCGAGCTTTCCCATGACTATCTATGGCGTGTGCATATGGCTGTGCCGGGGCGTGGGCAGATCGGCGTGTTCAACCGCAGCCATTACGAGGATGTGCTGGTGGCGCGCGTTCACGCTGATACGCTCAATACGAACGGCATGAGGGGTGACCCAACGAAACAGGAATTCTGGGACCATCGTCTTGAGGATATCCGCAATTTTGAGGCCTATCTCTCTCGTCAGGGCATTCATACCCTCAAGGTAATGCTGCACATGTCGCCGGATTGTCAGCAGGAGCGCCTGCTGCGCCGTCTGAACCGCCCCGATAAACGCTGGAAGTTCGACGAGAGCGATCTGGCAGAGCGCAAGTTCTGGCCGGATTATCAGGCAGCTTATCAGGAAGCGATCCGCGCCACTTCCTGCGAGCACGCGCCGTGGCTGGTCGTGCCGTCGAACAAGAAATGGTTTTCGCGCATGGTGGTGATGGAAGCTCTGATCGAAAAGCTCGAAAGCCTGAGCCCTGAACCCCCGCCACCGTCGCCCGAAATTCTCAAGAATCTTGAGAGACTGGAAGCCGCAATCAAGGCGAGCCAGCCGTAAGAGGGGCATGCGGGGCGCTGCCCCGCTCCCCGCTAAAGTGCGGCCGCCCTTTGTGAGCGCTCTAGGACTCAGGGCGAGGGGGCGTGGGCCGTACAGAATTTAAGGCTTCACCAACGGATCGTCGCAAAGAGACTACGATCCTGCGGTCGAACACATCTCCTGCACGAGACGGAAGTGCAGCGGCAAGCGGAAATATAGCCTGACTGAATGCGCGATAAACTCACAAAGCAATCGACTCTGTTTGTAGCTCACGCAGGAGGCTTTCATCGCCCACATTCACCTTGGCTGAGCTAACGTGATGGCGCCGATGGTGACGAGTGGGTGTTTATTCGACCTCGTCGAGAGGGCAGATAGATCACTATCCGACAGTCGCTTTATTCGCCCCACTGGCAGTTGATTACATAGCCATTGAGGATGCGATCGTTCTAGCCGGTGCGGCTTTCATGAGATCACAGAATTCCTCGCTGAAACAAACGTAGATATGGCATATGGCCGGTCGACTCGGCCTACCCATTTATGAGAATTCCATTCGGATCATGGACAGAAAGAAAATTTCCATAGGTTTTTGCTGCGAAATTAACAGAAACTTTCTTTATTTCGTAGTAAATTTACGAATATTTCGTATTTTATAAACTAATTACATTATTTGTCATATTTTTTACCCTATTCAACGCTCGGAATGTAACTACTCGTATCTTAACGAAACAAATGATGCGCGTGGTTACATCATGTCCGAGATTCTTTCGTCCCTTCTCCCAGAGACTCATAAGCCCGAACTCCTAGCGGGTACGAGTTCGCTCTCTTGCGGAGGCGGCGTGGCTATCGCCCCGAGTGAGAGTGGGCTCACCGCAGCTGGCTTGGGTGGCCTGGCAGATAGCGCAATTTTCCCCGGCGAAAAGTCGCAGCATACAGGCATACAGTTGGACGCCGTCCAAGCCAAAGCGATCCCGACCAACGACCTCGCGGCACGGTTTACCACCTCGGCTATAACGTCAGGCTCCGGCCCCTCTCCATCAGGCAGTGACACAACACAGCCGAAGAGCGTGGCGGGTCACGCCATGGCCGAGCTTATCGCCACCTCTGGCAACGCGACCGTCTCTGACCGAAGCAGAGAAGAAGATACCCTTCCTAAACTACAGTTCATCAGCGAAGAAACAGCCATCCGGACTGTGGCTGCTGTTATGGCATCCCATGATAGTGCAGCCGAGGCTACGCCCCCTCTCGTTCCTCAGTATATTTCTGCTACGGATCCCGTAACGACTTCACCGGAGGTCGAGGCCGTAACCTCCCTATTGGATATTGAGGAGAGTCAACATGACAGCGGTAAAGAAAGTGACGTTGCAATCGATAGCAGCGTGCATTCGAGATTGCTTCGTTCAGCTACTTACGACGAGACGATCACGGTCCATGGTGATCCAGGTGGATTTCTAGATGGGTCAGGAACTACAATTGGTGGAGGCGGGAACGATGACTATGTTCCAATATCAGATGGCGAAACTATAGCGATCCCTAAATATGATGTGAATCACTTTAAGGGGACGACAAAGATAAAGCCTTCCGCGACACTAAAAGATATTCCATCCACCACTATTACTGTGCATGGTCACACTCACGAGTATATCATAGCGCCAGATGGGCATAATATTGCTACGTTCCAGAATAAATATGGAGAATGGCAACCACTTCTCACGGAATACATGAAATCAACATTGGATGAAATAACTAATAAAGTATTCGGAAGAAACAGTGTCGATAGTGATATATCTCCGGCACACCAATTAACTGAAACATTAGCCGTAGGTTCTCATGAGTTTGAAAGTCGACTGAAAGAACTTTTGGCGCATACGCAAGAGGCTCATGAGATTTTTTCAAGGATTATAGCAGAGGTCCTAGATAGGCCACCTAACTCCAGCGATGAGCCTTGGATCCGAGCAAAGCAAGATAGCCTAGGCAGAGGTGAGACCACACTTCAAGACGTTAGATCGGGGCTCACCAATGAAGCAGACGCGATACGGCAAGCGTACCGCGATGCAGGAGGCATTGAGCCAAATGCTAAACAGGTATCCGATTTCGTAGACTATCTGCATCGTGGTGGTACCGTTCAGGGTGCGCTCGACTCAGTAATCAACGTGCATGGGCCAGACGCAATCCGTCATGCTTACCGCGACTGGGGAGGTATTGAACCGAATGGCGACCAAGTGTCCGGGTTTATGGACTATTTGCATCGCGGTGGTACGGTTCAGGGTATGCGCGATCCCATCGTCAACGTACATGGGCCAGACGCAATCCGTCATGCTTACCGCGATTGGGGAGGGATCGAACCAAATGGCGACCAAGTGTCCGGGTTTATGGACTACCTGCATCGCGGTGGCACAATTCAGGGCATGCGCGATCCCATCGTCAACGTACATGGGCCAGACGCAATTCGTCATGCTTATCGCGACTGGGGAGGTATCGAACCGAATGGCGACCAAGTGTCCGGGTTTATGGACTATTTGCATCGCGGTGGCACGGTTCAGGGCATGCGCGATCCCATCGTCAACGTACATGGGCCAGACGCAATCCGTCATGCTTACCGCGACTGGGGAGGGATTGAACCGAATGGCGACCAGGTGTTCGGGTTTATGGATTACCTGCATCGCGGTGGCACGGTTCAGGGCATGCGCGACCCCATCGTCAACGTACATGGGCCTGATGCAATCCGCCAAGCTTACCGCGATGCAGGAGGCATTGAGCCAAATGCTAAACAGGTCGGTGATTTTGTAGACTACCTGCGTCGAGGTGGGACGGTACAAGGTGCGCGTGGTCCGATAGCGCAAGTCCACGGTGGTGACTCTGCAAATCACTACGCGAACACTATTTTAGGGCATGATCTTTCATCAGAGCAGCGTGCTCAGTATGTGGATCGCCTCGCACACGGGGCAAAGCAAAGTGACATCACTTACGACATAGTACATAGCGCCAGTGGTCAACGGATTGTCCAGGAATTTGTGTCCCGATACTATGGAGTTGACGTTGATGGGCTTTCCGCATCGGCTTCAAATCTCCTCAGTAATCTAGCGATATCCAGTCATTCCCTGATGGGAATGACATTCGACAGTATTCGGCAACTTGGGGAACAACTACAAATCACGCCTGGTGTCGGCAATGTTCTCGACTATCTTTCTCCAAAAGATTCCAGCGATTGGTTAAAACTCGCGGCAGCATCTGTTACCTTGGCAGTAGGCGCTGGCCTTTTGGTCACCCCTGCCGGAGAGGTACTGGTTGCCGCAGATCTCGTTCTGGTTGGTGGCGCGGCTATGCTCGGGCGAGCTGGCATGATTCTGGAATCACGGTTTGTGCGCGAAACCAGCACTGGCCACACGAGTAGCGGAAAGCCCACAAAGATTGTAGATAGTACTGGCAAAGAACATGCTATCGAACATATAGCAAATACTAATGCGCAACATTCCGCTAAGCACATAAACGATGCAAAATATCCAAATTTCAGCCTAAGTAAAGTGGGAATCAATAGCGTTTCAGACATAGCGCGATATATTAAGGAAACGCTTACAAATGCCTTGAGTCATCCCGAAAGATACGAAGTTTTTGAAGATATGCCTCGTGACACTCTGGGTGTCTGGGATAACAAGAACCAACAGGCAACTTTGTTTCAGCCTAAACCTGGGGCAAATGATGGCAATTTTGGGACAACAGTTCGCCCTGAAGCTGGGAAAGAATGGCTGATGAAGAAGGTAAAGGAATAATGAGCCAGGATAAGTTGGTCACGTTAACCCTCAGTCCTAGAGATATACTTATTATAAGGTATATTCTTATGACGAGCGTTCTCGATCCTGATGACGCGCGAGACGTTGAAGCGATAAATGGTTTCACATTCAAAGAACTCATGCCTGTTATATCAAAGGTCGATAGCGCTATTTATCCTCTAAATAGTGAAGGGAATTCTATCGTTCTCACAAACGATGAATGGCTCATCCTGAGAGATTGTTATATTACAAGTGTTGGCGGAGTAGGGATGTGGAAATCCTACGAAAGCATTTCCCCATTCAGCGAAAACGATTTCAAAGAATGTGAAACAAGATTTTTCCTTGCTCGGAAATTATCGGATGAAGACGATTCCCGTGACGGGAAATAGCCGAAAAATGAATAATCTATTCCCGCTGTTTTAATGGGTGAAAGCTTTGATCTGGCGAATATGACGCGAAAGAGCTGTGGTAGTCGAAGCGTGCGCAGCGATCACGGATTGCGCGTAAGGAGCTGACAAAGCGTTGACATCTGCCCAGCGAGCGGAATCTCTGAATGACGCTCTTGCGTTTACGCAGGGGCAGAAGGCTGCCTCCGTTTGGTTGTTTAGTCCCGCGTGTGAAAGGTGCTGCACGGAAAAGCGCATGTTTCGTCTGTCTGATCCATACGATTTCAGCTTGTAGGCGATCGTCCGCATGGGGTGGTGGCCCTGCTGTTTCAGAAGGAGGGTCAGCAGACTCTTGGTTGATCTGGTATTCCGGTGGGTCTTCAGGATATGGGCGAAGATATAACCCTCCTGGTCCACAGCCCGCCACAACCAGTGTGGCAGGCTACGAATCACGATCCGGACTTCGTCTATTTGCCAGAGATCGCCGGATGGTGCGGCCCTGTAGTGACAGCGCCCGCCAAGGTTCAGTGAGCGGCGCGTGCGTTTTTGATCTGGGCGCGCATTTCTTCTGCCGAGACGGCGCCGGGGATGATGGCGCTGGTGCCGAACACGAAAGTGGGCGTGCCGTCGAGGCCGATCAGGCGGGCTTCGGCGAGGTTCTCATTGATCTGGGCTGCAACGCTTGAGGCGTGCATATCGGCGACCAGCTTGTCGGCGCTCAGGCCGTTGGCTGTGGCAAGCTGGCGAATGCGATCGAGAGTCGGCGGTGCTGTATCCTGCATCAGGGCGCGCTTCATCTTATCATAGCCCCCCTGAAGGGCGGCGGCGAAAATGGCCTGGGTGTCGAGCACGCTCTTTTCACTCAGAACCGGGACGATTTTTTCAACGAGGCGCAGTTTCGGGTCGGCCTTGAGCAGGGCATCGACGACCGGCACCATGCTGCGGCAATAGCCACAGCGTGGGTCGAGAAACTCCACGATCGTCAGATCGCCGTTCGGGTTGCCGCGAACGGTGTAGTCCGGGCCTTTCTGGAGGCGCTCACGATCGGATTTGACGTGAGAAAGCGCGTCGTCGCTCGCCTTCTGCTGTGCGCCCTGACGCAGCGCAACGATGGCGTCGCTCAGAATGCTGGGGTCATCCTTGAGCGCCTGACGCAGGATGGAGACGATCTCCGCCCGCTGTTGCGGGGTGAAGCTGGTCGCAGGCTCGGCGAAGGCGGGAACGCTGGCCGATGCGGTCAGACCGAGGGCGAGAAAGGCACCGGCAAGCCGGGCGCGGGTCGGGCGGGTCATGAGAGCGATCCTGCAAGGCGGGAGAAGAGGAGCTTCTGCATAAGACAGAGAGGGCGATTTCGCAAAACCGGGACGCGTCTGGCAGGTTGCCCATCGTCCTGATCACGGTTAGATGCGTTAACGAACCCAATTTCCGAAGGGTTGCGTCTTCGGCTGCGAAGACAGGTCCTGCGGAACAGAAGAGAAGAGGCTTGCCGGGTCATGGAGACACCGCACGTGGCGCATCGTTGGACGAACGCCCCCTGTCGCCCCGCAGAGCGCATCATGCGCAAGGCGGGTTCGCGCTCGGCTTGCGCCCTGACTGCGGCAGCGCTTCTGGCCGGGTGCAGCGATGTCGCGCATATCGGCCATAGCCTGTTCGGCAAGACCACACCGATCGTCACCGGTTATATCGGCACTGTGGTGGCCGATGAACCGCGTGCGGCGCTGGTCGGACGCGATGTGCTGGTGCATGGCGGTAACGCCGCCGATGCTGCCGCCGCGGTCGGTATGGCGCTTGCGGTCACGCTGCCCTCGCGCGCCTCACTTGGCGGTGGCGGGGCCTGCCTCGTCAGTCGCGGCCGCGAGGCCCCGCAGGGCTTTGTCTTCCTGCCTTTAGCGGCGCCGGCAGCCCCGGCGACCCGTCAGGCAGCCATTCCGATGACGCCGCGCGGTCTGTTCACCATGCAGCTTCGCTATGGCACCGTCGAATTCGCCGATCTGCTTGGCCCGTCTGTGCGTCTGGCGCGTGGCGGTTCAACGGTCAGCCGCGTTCTGGCGCAGGATATTGCGGCGGTGCAGGCGCCGCTTTTTGCGGATGATGCGGCCCATACCGTGTTCAGCCGTCCTGATGGATCTCCGCTCCAGAATGGCGACTCCATGGTTCAGCCCCAGCTCGCCAGCTTCCTTGAGCGCATGACCAATCTCGGCGTGGGCGATCTTTATAATGGTGCGCTTGGCGGTATCTTCGTCGAAGGGGCCAACAAGGCGGGTGCCGGGCTTTCCACAGCGTCGATGCGCTCGGCGATGCCGATGCAGCTTGCCGCCCTTCAGGTTGAGCAGGATGGTTATACGGCCTCGTTCCTGCCGCCTCCGGCCGATGGCGGAATCGGCGCTGCGGCCGCGTTCCACACCGGTGCTTCGGCGCAGGGTGTCGTGGCGACATGGCGTAGCGAAGACCGGCATGGCCTCAGTGGTGACGCTCTGCTGAGCGCGGCGCAGACGCTGGTCAATGCCGGCTCCAGCCGCTCTGGCTCCCTGCCTGCCCTTCCGGCTTCGACTTCCTTTGTCGTGACCGACAACAAGGGGGGCGCGGTAGCCTGTGCCCTGACCAATAACAACCTGTTCGGCACCGGGCGCATGGCCGATGGTACGGGTGTGCTTCTGGCGGCATCGCCAGGACGTTACCCGGCACCGTTGCTGAGCGCAGCCATCGTGCAGCGGCGTGGCTCCCTAGTGGCGGCTCTGGCCAGTTCTGGCCAGAACGACGCCGCCGACGCGCTGGCTACGGCCACCCGTGCAGCCGTATCGGGCACGGAAGTGCCGCATGAAGGGCAGGGTCGTGTAAACGCCTCGCTCTGCAAGAGCGATACGTGTCACGGCGACACAGACCCTCGCGGTGGCGGCCTTTCGGTCGGTAGCGTAAACAACTGATCAGGACATGGCTTCATGCCCCCTCGAGAGAGGGGGCATTTTTCTTTGTGGGCCCTTGTGCAAAGGGGCGATGATCATGATATGTTCCCCAGAACAAAAGTGAACGATCAACACGAATCGCCTCGCGCCCGATTGCCGTTCCGACGGAGTTCGGCGAGACTGATGCGAGCGGAGGACAGGACATGAGCGTAGACAGGACGAAAGCACTCGAGGGTGCGCTGAGCCAGATCGAACGTGCTTTCGGCAAGGGCTCGATCATGCGTATGGGGCAACGCCCCAAGGAACAGGCAGACGTCATTTCGACCGGTTCGCTGGGTCTCGATATCGGTCTCGGTATCGGCGGTCTGCCGCGCGGTCGTATCATCGAGATCTACGGTCCCGAAAGCTCGGGCAAGACGACTCTGGCCCTGCATGCCATTGCCGAAGCCCAGAAAAAGGGTGGCACCTGCGCCTTTATCGATGCCGAGCACGCGCTCGACCCCGGCTATGCCCGCAAGCTGGGCGTGGATGTCGATAACCTGCTGCTCAGCCAGCCCGATGCCGGTGAGCAGGCGCTCGAAATTGCCGATACGCTCGTGCGCTCCGGTGCCGTCGATGTGCTGGTGGTCGATTCCGTGGCCGCTCTGGTGCCGCGCGCCGAACTCGAGGGCGATATGGGCGACAGCCATGTCGGCTTGCATGCCCGTCTGATGAGCCAGGCCCTGCGCAAGCTGACCGGCACCGTCTCGCGCTCGAACACCATGATCATCTTCCTGAACCAGATCCGCATGAAGATCGGCGTGATGTTCGGCAATCCCGAGACCACGACCGGTGGCAATGCGCTCAAGTTCTACGCCTCGGTTCGCCTCGACATCCGCCGTATCGGTTCGATCAAGGACCGTGACGAGGTGGTGGGCAACCAGACCCGTGTGAAAGTGGTCAAGAACAAGATGGCCCCGCCTTTCCGGCAGGTCGAGTTCGACATCATGTATGGCGAAGGCATCAGCAAGGTGGGCGAACTGATCGATCTCGGCGTGAAGGCCAATATTGTCGAGAAATCGGGCGCCTGGTTCTCTTACGATAGCACCCGCGTCGGTCAGGGTCGTGAAAACGCCAAGCAGTTCCTGCGCGATCATCCCGAAATGGCCGCCGATATCGAGCGTCGCATTCGCGAGCAGTCCGGTGTGGTGGCGGATGCCATGATGACGTCTCCCGAAGAGCAAGAAGACGATTCCGAAGGCTGATTAAGATGATGCAGGGCGCTGCCCTGCACCCGCCAAAGGGCAGTCGCCCTTTGGAGACCCGATTGACGGGATGAAAGGGGTAAGCCCCTTTCCGGGGGCGAGGCAGAGCCCCGTTTACTGCGATTGTGAGTGTGTAATGCCAGGTTGCGGCTCCGCAGGCGGCCAATAGGCCGCGGCGAGGCCGTTCTGGCAGGCTTCGATCTGGTCCTGGATCCAGTGCATACATTCATGAAGACCGCGAATAATGATCTCTTCAGCCGTCTGATCTTCGAGCATGGCGCGGAGCTCGGAAAGCCTTTCTTGCACGTCTGAGCATTGGCGGCGCAGGTTGTAATGCGTTGAGAGCGCGCCCAGCACGGAATCGGCGTGTCGGAGATTCAAGGCAAGAGAGCGAGGGAAGCCCTCGTTCTTGAGCAGAAACCCGACCACATTGGCCGGCGTCGTAGTGACCGGCTTGAGGCGGCGAAAGGCGTGATAGGCGGCTGCCGAACGCAGGACCGAGGCCCACTGCGTCATGTCGATTTCCGATCCGACCTCTGAGGCATCGGGCAGAAGCAAGTGATAGCGCGTGTCGATCAGCCGCGTAATCTGGTCGCTGCGTTCGAGGTGGCGACCAAGCAGGTAGAATAGCCAGGCCTGATCTCGATAGAGCGTGCCTTCGGTGACCCCGGCGTGAGACTGGCAATCCTGTTTGATACGGTTGCAGAGTGTCGAAAGACCGGTCCGGCGTATGTCGCTGACATCGAGGTCGAGTACCCAGCGCGTGAAGACGTTGAGCTGCATCCACATTTCAGTGGAGATCAGGGGGCGAGCCGAGCGGGCATTCTCGCGCACGCATTGCGCCATGGCCTTGATCGAACTCGGATTGGCGCCATCGGTGACATAAAAGCGCAGATAATCCTCTTCCTTCGCCGCCGGATAAAGCGCACGGAAGCGTTCCTCGTCAGAATTGATCTGCACGATCGAGTCCCAGACGGGTTTGCCATCCGCGCCGCGTACGAAGGCCTCGGTGACTTCGAGAACCCGGGCGAGGTTCTCGATCCGCTCCATATAGCGGGCGAGCCACATCATGTTTTCGGCGTAGCGTGAGAGCAGGGTATTGAGGTCGGGCAGCATCCCGGCCATATGCGGATTGAAGCGGCTCATTTCGACATCACCCAGGTGTCTTTCGACCCCCCACCCTGAGAAGAATTTACGACCAGAGACCCCTTGCGCAGGGCGACGCGAGACAGCCCGCCGGGCAGCACCCAGGTCGATTTTCCCGTCACGGCAAAGGGGCGCAGATCGACATGGCGCGCCTCGACACCTGCCGGGCAAAGCGTCGGCACGACAGACAGGTCGATGACGGGCTGGCTAATATAGTTGGACGGGTTTTCGAGCAGCTTTTCGCGAAAGGCTTCGAGTTCGTCTTCAGTGGCGTGAGGGCCGATAATCAGCCCGTATCCGCCAGAATCACCCACAGGTTTGACGACAAGAGACGCCAGATTCTCGAGGGTGAAAGCGAGCCCTTCCGGCTCGGCGCAGATATGGGTCTCGACACTGTCGAGAACAGGGTCTTCACCCAGATAATAGCGGATGATGCGGGGCATATAGGCGTAGACCGCCTTGTCATCGGCAACGCCGGTGCCCAACGCATTGGCAAGCGTTACATTGCCTCGACAATAGGCGTCGACCAGCCCCGGTACGCCCAGAAGACTTTCGGGATTGAAAGCGAGCGGGTCGAGAAACGCATCGTCGATGCGACGATAGATCGAATGCACAGGGCGAAGCCCCGCCACCGTACGCATGAAGACATGATGGTCCTTCACCACCAGATCGCGTCCCTCGACGAGGGGCACGCCCATCTCTCGTGCCAGAAAGACATGCTCGAAATAGGCCGAGTTGTAGATACCCGGCGAAAGAAGCACGACCTGCGGATCGGCGACGCTGGCGGGGGCAACGTCGCAGAGCGCCTTATGCAGGCGCACGCCGTAATCCTCGACCGAGCGCAGCGCCATGCCAGAGGCCAGATCGGGCATGAGACGCAGCATCATATGGCGGTTTTCGATGACGTAAGATACGCCCGAGGGTGTGCGGGCATTGTCTTCGAGCACAAGAAAGCGCCCTGAACGGTCCCGGATAAGGTCGGTGCCGTTGATATGCACATAGACCCCACCCGGTACATCGACGCCGATCATTGCCTTGCAGTAATTGGGGTTATTCAGCACCAGATCGGCCGGAACGATGCCATCATCCAGAATGCGCCGGTCGTGATAGATGTCCCAGAGAAAGAGATTGATGGCTTTGACGCGCTGCTGCACGCCGCGCTCGATGAAGGACCATTCCTCTGCGGTCAGAAGACGGGGAATGACGTCGAAAGGCAGAATGCGGTCTATCGCCTCGCGCTCGGTATAGACGGTAAAGGTAATGCCCAGACGCCAGAGCAGGTTTTCGGCATTCGCCGTACGCTCGCGCAGATCCGTAAGGGTGAGATGGGAGAGTCTGTCCTGCACGTCCTGCAGGGCCTCGGGCAACGGTGCCCCGCGATTCATCAGCTCGCAGTAATAAGAGGGTTTGTCATAGGTGGAGAAAATACCCGCCTCGTGGAGTGGCGAATTGTCTGACGCCATTTCTTCTCACCTTTAGCCTGCAATAACGTGGCGCGTATTGCGGTGGAACGTTACGATTGTTTATTAAACTATCAGTTTTTCCGCTTTGCCAAGACACAAAAAACAGGCACAGGCAGAGAAGAGGACTCAGTCGGGCAATGTTTTGCTCAGTCGAGCACAATAACCCTGTCCGATATCCGGAGTTGCCTTTCGCGCTGCGTCGCTACGATGACGTGAACGAGGGCCGGGCTTGAACGAGGGGAGAGGAACAGATCGTCATGAAGTCTGGTGCGGGGAGGCGAGGGAGATGAGCAAACCGATTCTGCTCAATCATCGTACTTCCTACAGCTATGACCGGATGGTCTCACTCGGGCCCCAGACCATTCGTCTGCGGCCCCCTTTGCGTATGCGCAACGCCATGACGACTTACGCCCTGACCATAGGCCCCAATCACGCCAGTCTGAGCTGGGGGCAGGATGCGCATGACAATCTGGTGTCGCAGGTGGTGTTTGACGAGCGTATGGCACAGTTCATCGTCGATGTGAGCATGATCGTCGATCTGTCTCCCTACGACCCGCTCCAGACCCCGGTGGACGCGCGAACCGCGTTCGGGCAGCATGACCCAGCCTATCGCCGGCTGATTGCCGATGCAGCCGTGCTGAGCCCTTTCCTGAATGAAGATGAGCCGTTCCCCGCCGAAACCCATTTGTCACGGCTGACCACGCTTGCACGACGCATAGCGACCCGGTTGCACTACATGCGCCGGATGGAGCCGGGCGTCTGGGTGCCGGGCGAGACGCTGGCGCGCGAGGCAGGGTCGTGTCGCGACAGCGCGTGGCTGCTGATCGCTCTGGCACGTCATCTGGGGTACGCAGCGCGTTTCGTGTCAGGCTATCTGATAGAGCCCTCGGCCTTGCAGGCCGACCCGGATCGTCTCGTCTGCGATCTGCATGCCTGGGCGGAAATCTGGATTCCCGATCAGGGCTGGGTCGGTTTCGATACGACATCGGGGCTGATTGCGGCGCAAAATCATATTCCGCTCGCGGCATCGGACACGCCCGAGACGGCAGCGCCGGTTTCGGGGCTTCTCGACCAGTGCGTGGCCGAATTCGACGTGTTGATGCAGGCGCATTACCTTCACAGGGAACCAAAGCGTTGACACGGGGTTCCCGATGATATCGTTACCGGGATGATCGATTCGTGAAACTCTTCTCATGCGAATGCTGCAACCAGCCCCTGTTTTTTGAAAACACGCGCTGCGAATCCTGTCATCATGCGGTGGGTTACCTGCATAAGGTTTCGGATCTTACAGCCCTTGATCCTGCTCCTCAGCAAGGCGCGTGGCTGGCCTTCGAGCCGGGCTTCGAAGGTGTGGAGCAACGCTATTGCGCCAATCACGCCTATGACGCCTGCAACTGGTTGCTGAGCCCCGAAGAGAGTGCCAGGGGATCGCTCTGCTATGCCTGTCAGTTCAACCGTTTTATCCCTGATCTCAACGATGCGCGTAATCTCGAACGCTGGCGCAAGATCGAGATCGCAAAGCATCGTCTGTTTCATGCCTTGATCCGTCTTAAATTGCCGATCGTGAACCGGCGCGACGACCCCGAAAACGGACTCGCTTTCGATTTTCTGGAATTTGCCCTCGATGGCTCTGGCAAGGTCATGACCGGTCACGCCAATGGTCTGATCACGCTCGCCATCAGCGAGGCCGATGACGACCAGCGCGAGCGCATGCGCGTCGAGATGGGAGAATATTACCGGACTCTGCTCGGCCATTTCCGGCACGAGATAGGCCATTACTACTGGAATCTGCTCATTCGCGATGGCGGCAGGCTGGAACGATGCCGTGCCGTCTTTGGCGATGACCGACAGGATTATCAGGAGGCGCTCAAGGCCCATTATGCCAAGCCAGCTTCGGATGACTGGCAGGCCGATCATGTAAGCGTCTATGCCGCCTCACACCCGTGGGAGGATTTCGCCGAGACCTGGGCGCATTATCTGCATATCGTCTCGACCCTCGAAACGGCCTGGCTTTACGGCATCGCCATCGCGCCGCTTACGCCCTCTGCGCCGCAATTCTCTGCTCCGGCGGTCGGAGGAGATCCTTATCTCACGCTCGGTTTCGACGAAATCATGAGCGCCTGGTTGCCGCTGAGCATGGCCGTGAATAGCCTCAACCGCTCCATGGGATTGCAGGATTTCTATCCCTTCGTGCTGACGGCCAGCATCAGGCGCAAACTGGCTTTCATTCACGAAGTGATAAGGGAAACCCAGGCGGGGCAGACGCCCGGCTGAGCGCGGCTCAGCCTTTCAGCAGGTCGCTCAGCGGTCCGAGATAGGAATCGAGCGCGACGCGTAGGGGCATGAGATAGGCGTCTTCGCCTCTGGCACGAATTTCGGTCAGCATCCTGCGTGCGAAGACAAGGTTGGCGTCAAGGCTCGGATCGAAATCATGAGGGAACACCACATGATTGACCCTCTCCCAATAGGCGCGGGATTTCGGCCCGATAACTGGGGAGATTCCCCAGAAGACGCGGTCCTTTTCGAGCCATGAAGCGCTGAGTTCGAACATGCGCTGGTCGAAAAGCGGCTGGGTGAAGAACCCGGCAGCGCCTGCATCGCGCTTTTGCTTCAGGTCTTCGAGTTCCTGCCAAGGCGCGCGGCGATATGGGTCGAAGGCGGCATAGACGGTCAGATGCGGCGCTTCGCGGCGGTAGCGTGCGATGATCTGTGCCGAGCTATTGGGCCAGGTGCGGTGCGTTGCGTCTGGCGGTGGGTCTCCGGCGATAACCAGCACCTCGCCGATGCCTTCCTGCTCCGCACAGGGAAGAGGCGCTTCGGGCGCGATGTCGATGGCGCGGATATGAGGGATCGCCGTATAGCCGTGATTCTGTGCCAGGGCGGCCCCCTCCCATGAGCGGAGTGGCAGGCGCAGCAGGTCAGGGAGATTGATCGTCTCGACTTCCGGGGCGATCTGGCGCAGCAGGGCTAGATCGGTATTCAGGCTTTCCGTATCCCGCGGGATCAGTTCGATGGCAATGCGGCTCATGCTTCGGGGCGTTCCAGCACGGTGCGGGCGGCCTGAAGCGTGTTGTGCAGCAGGCAGGCAATGGTCATGGGGCCGACACCACCCGGCACCGGGGTGATATGGCCTGCAATGGGGGCAACTTCGTCGAAAGCGACATCGCCGACAAGGCGCGTCTTGCCGTCTGGCAGCGAGATGCGGGTGATACCCACATCGATCACCGTCGCTCCGGGCTTGACCCAGTCGCCACGCACCAGACCGTTCTTGCCCGTGGCGACCACCAGAATATCGCCTTCACGGGCGAGGCCCTTTGGGTCTCTTGTGTCGATATGACCGACCGAAACCGTGCAGCCCTCCTTGAGCAGAAGCTGGGCCATGGGCTTGCCGACGAGACTCGACGCACCGATCACCACGGCGTGCAGACCGCGCAGATCGGACAAGGTCTCCTTCAGCAGCATCAGGCAGCCCAGAGGCGTGCAGGGTACGAGTCCGTCGATACCGAGGCTCAGACGACCGGCATTGACCTCGCCCAGACCATCGACATCTTTCTCCGGCGCAATGGCGTTGGTTACTGCTATCGGGTCGAGCTGGGCCGGCAGGGGCAGCTGCACGAGAATGCCATGGATCTGCGGATCGGCATTGAGCCGGGCGATCAGCTCCAGCAGCTCGTCCTGCTCGGTCGTTTCGGGCAGCATGTGCATGAAAGAACGCATCCCGGCACGATGGGTCTGAATGGCCTTGTTCTTCACATAGACTTCACTCGCCGGGTCGTTGCCCACCAGCACCACGGCAAGCCCGGGTATCTTGCCCGTGCGCTCCCGCAGTGCTTCGGCCTCTGCCTTGACACGATCCGTCAGGCGGCGGGCAATGGCCTTGCCGTCGATGAGCTTTCCTGACAGCGCCGGATCGTGTTTCATGCGGGAGATTCCTGTGACAAGGGGGCCAGGCCGGGCGAAAAACCGAGGCGGGGCCTGAAAACGAAGTGAGGAACGGACGTGACCGAGGCAATACGCAAGAACTTCGCGAGTGACAACATCGCCCCTGTCTGCCCTGAAGTGATGAGCGCGCTCGACCGTGTCAATCATGGTTCTGCCACTGCTTATGGAGAAGACACCACGACGGCTGCTCTCGCCGCTTTGGCGCGTGAGGTGTTCGAGCACGATGTCTGGGTTTTTCCGGTCGCGACCGGCACGGCGGCCAATAGTCTGGCCCTGTCTGCGGCGACCGATCCTTTCGGTGCGGTCGTATGCGATCAGAGCGCTCATATCGCCAATGACGAGGGCGGTGCCCCGGAATTCTTCATGCATGGTGCCAAGCTGGTGCCGATCCCTTCTGATGACGGACGCATGGCGCTCTCCGATCTCGACCGCGTGTTAACCAGCAATGGCGGACACGGGGTGCATACCAGCCCGATTCAGACGCTTTCTCTTACGCAGAGCACCGAGTGGGGCACGGTCTATCCGCTCGACCAGTTGGCTGCTTTGGCGGCGCGTGCGCGCGAGGCAGGGCTTGCCACGCATCTTGACGGCGCGCGTCTGGGCAATGCGATTGCCGCACTTGGGTGTCGCCCTGCCGATGTGAGCTGGAAAGCCGGGTTCGATATGATCAGCTTCGGGGGCACCAAGAATGGCGGCATGGCTGCCGAGGCAGTGATGATTTTCCGTGAGGATCTGGCGAAGAATTTCCTGCGTCGCATCAAGCGTAGCGGTCATCTCTGGTCCAAGCAGCGTTATCTCAGCGCCCAGATCCTGGCTCTGCTCGAAAACGATCTCTGGCTGCGTCATGCTGCCCATGCCAACATCATGGCCCAGCGTCTGGCTCATGGTTTGCGCCGTCACCCGGTGGCGGCTTTGCCTTTCGAGGTGCAGGGAAACGAGGTTTTCGTCGTGTTGCCCGAGCGCGGTGTGGCGGCGCTCGAAGCTCAGGGATATGAATTCTATCGCTGGACCAACCCGCCGGGTCTTGAAGGCGTCCTGATACGTCTCGTTACCTGTTGGGCGACCGAATCCCGTGATGTCGATGCGCTTCTCGCTGCGCTCTGACTGGCGCTGATGTCATGAAAAAAAGGCGCAGCCCCAGAACGGGGACTGCGCTTTTTTTGTCTCTTGAACCCGGCGTCAGAAACCGATCATGGCATCGCCACCGAAGGTGAACATGCCGGTGTTGCGCCCATCGTTGAACGGAGAGGTGCCGTTGAGCGAGCGGTCGAAGCGGATCTCGGGACGCAGGGCAAAAACGCGAATGCCATGACCCAGATCGGGGCGGTAGGTGACGCCCAGTGTGAGTGCGCCATAGGTGGTGGCAGGCGCCGTCTGCACGGGCGCATAGCCGCCGAGGAAGGCATTCATGTAAGCCTGGTTCGTCAGGAAGTTGACGACGAACATGCCGCTGTTATCGCGATAGAGTTCGCCGCGATAATTGAAGGTCAGGCTCGGGGTGATCTTGTAGGCAGCGAAAGTGACAACGCTCCAGGTCTCGGCGCGCAGACCGTCATCATGCAGGAAGTTGAATTCGCCGGTCAGGCTGAGCTTGTCACTGACCGTATAGAAGGCCGCAATGTCATTCCACCAGCGTTGTGCCGTGTTGGCACGCGGGCCGAGCGCCGCAACAGCGTTTTCAGGACCCACGCGGGACAGTTCGGCAATGTTCAGCTTGCCATGGGCGAGACCGTTCAGGTTGAACCCGAAATAGCCGGCGGCGGCATTGTTGTTGTCGTTGCGGCCCCATGTGGTCTGGTTGCCGGTATCGACACCGAAATTGAAGTCGATCATCGGGGTGACATGCCAGTGGAACATGGCACCGAGATGCTCGAACGGCACGGAATACTGCGATGTATAGGCCAGGGAATAGAAGGGGCGCAGCGTCGGATCGAGCACCTCGACACCCATGGGGGCTGGCAGGATGCCCGCCTGCATGTCGATGCCGCCCTTGGAGAATATCGGCGCATGAACGTCGATATGGGCCTGAGCCGGAAGAAGCTGATAGCGGTCGCTCGTCATTTTGTTCGACAGGCCGAGCAGATGGTAATAACGGGCATCGGAGCCGTAAAGCGCTTCGAGCATGAACCCGACCTGAAATTCGGACTTGCTTGGATCGATCGCCTTTGAGAGAGTGAGACTGATCTCGTTCAGCTGCGCCTGATTGGCATGGTCGCCCAGAAAATTGCCGAAATTGATGCCGTTATCGGGGCGGGCCGGATTGGCCATGATGCCGCCTTCGATGAGCCCTGACAGGTTGACGCCTTGTAGCCAAGGGTTGGAAGCCGTCTTGAACAGGGCGATTTCGGCACGGGCCGGTTCCTGCATCGCGGCCGTGGCGAGAAAGGTCAGAGCGGCAGCTGTTAGCGATTTGCGGAAATGGCGTGAAAGATGGCGAAGCAGGTCCATAACCCATCCTTTTGAAGGGCCCCGAGAGGCAATGTCGTTCCAGCACTATCTTTTTATTTTGAAATGATAATTGTCTCAAGAAGGCAACATAATTTGTCATTCATTGTGGCTTTGCGACTACGGATTGGTGAAAAAATTTCTACCCAAATAACTACTCAAAACTATTCCTTGTGTGAGAAATAAAAAGTCCTGTTTTTCAGGGAAGGAAGCCTTTTCCCGCTTGGGCAAAGGGCGCGGTGCGTTGCGGGGACTGGAATCGAAGCATCTGATTATGTTTTGGACCGAGAAAGCCGTTTCGGTTATTCGGGGCCAGGAAAGCACGGAAAAATGGTATTTCAGGGTAACGAAACCTCCGCATCCCTGCTTCGGGGACCGAGAAAAAGAGGTTCTGCCCGATGACGATAGCGCCTAGCATCTCGATGCAGCGATGATCTCCTCTTGCCCGGAACCTATGACATGGCTCTCAGACAAATCCTCTGTTTCGGCGATTCCCTGACCTGGGGCTGGGTGCCCGTCCCTGAAGGAACGCCCACCACGCGTTACGCCGCCGAGCAGCGCTGGCCCGGCGTGATGGCGCGGTGCCTTGGAGATTCTTATCGGGTGATTGAAGAAGGGCTGAGCGCGCGTACGACATCGATTGCCGATCCCAACGATGCGCGCCTCGATGGGTCCGCCTATCTCCCTACAGCGCTCGCCAGCCATCTCCCCCTCGATCTGGTGATCGTCATGCTCGGCACGAACGACGCCAAGAGTGCTTACCGACGCACGCCTCATGACATTGCGCTCGGTATGGCCAGATTGATCGGTCAGGTAAAATCCAGCGCGGGCGGGGTCGGCACGGCCTATCCTGCTCCACAGATGCTGGTCGTCGCGCCGCCGCCGCTCGGGCACATCCCCGGCCCTTGGCTCGCGGCACAGTTTGGCGATGCGGCGCCCAAGATCGCGTCTTTGCCTGCCCATTACGAAGCCCTCGCCAAGGCCCGAGGCGTGGAATTTCTCGATGCAGGAAGGCATGTCGTCACGCAGGGTCTCGATGGCGTTCACTTTACGCCCGAGAACAACGAAGCCCTGGGGCAGGCCATTGCAACGAAGGTGAAGGCGCTGCTTGACGGAGTAGATTGAGAACGCCCCCGTTAACGCCTTTCACGAGATGGTGATATTTGCGCCACAGTAAGATTGGGGAAAAGTAACGTATGGCTAACTTAAATTGCGAATGACTCGCACTAACGCTAAGCCTCTGCCGTTTTCTCAAGGCAGGACGATTTTATGCGCGCGGATTTTACCCGTTTGGGTCTGGCGATGTGTGTTTCCCTCACGGCTCTGACGGCAGGGAGTGCAAGGGCACAGGAAAAACAGCAGGAAGCGACAACCCATACGGGCGAGACAATCGGCTCGAAATCGGCTGTGCAACATGCCCCAGCCCCAAGCCAGCCATCGGGCAAGGCCAGCGCTGTCGAACGTCTGACCGTTCGAGGTCAGAAGGGCGCGACCATCGCGTCATCGGCGACCAAATCGAACACCCCGCTGATCGAGACCGCGCAATCGGTCACGGTGGTGACGCGCAACGAGATGGATATTCGCGGCGTGCTGACCCTCAATCAGGCCATTCGCTATGCGGCAGGTATTACGCCCGATCTGCGTGGCGGCGTTGGCACGCGTTACGATTTGTTCCAGCTGCGTGGCTTCACCATTCCCGAATTCCTCGACGGGCTTCGCTTGCAGGATAGTCCGACCGGCTATGCCATTGCTCAGATTGATACGTCGCGTCTGGAACGTCTGGAAATTCTCAAAGGCCCGGCTTCGGCGCTTTATGGCCAGTCCAGCCCCGGTGGTCTCGTCGCCCTACAGAGCAAGACGCCGCTCGACAAGGCGTCTTATGGCTCGGTCAATGCCACGGGCGGCATGTTCGACCTCTATCGTGTCGATGCCGATATGGGTGGCTACGCGACAAAGGACGGGTCGATCCGCTATCGCGTCTATGGCACCGTCAATGGGCAGCATACCCAGCTTTCGCGCACAGGCAGCCGCCGTTTTTCCATCAGCCCCACCGTGAGCTTCGGGGGCAATGGACCGGACACGCTGACGCTGATCGGCAATTACCAATACGACCCCGAAGCTGGCACCTATGGCGGTGTGCCGCTCGAAGGCTCGCTGAAGCCCGCACCGTTCGGCGGATATCTGCCGCGCAATTTCTACGATGGCGACGCGCGCTTCGAGAAATTCAACCGCAAGCACGGCGCCTTCACCTATATCTATACCCATCGTTTCAACAACGACTGGAGCTTCTCAACACGCGGCCGTTACGACGATCTCAGCACGCAATATCGCAGCGTCTATAATGCCGGTTACTGGAATGCCGATGGCATGCTGCCGCGCTACGGCTTCGGTACGACCGAACATACGCGCAACCTCGCTTTCGATAGCGGCTTTCATGGCAAGCTGCGCACCGGACCGTTCACTCACATGCTCATGGCCGGTTTCGACTATCAGCAACAATGGGCCAACGAGACCGCCGGGCAAAGTTCAGCGCCGGATCTGAACGTCTTCGCACCGAATTACGATATGGGGATCGACCCGCTCCAGACTTATGCGCGCTACAAGGTGGACTCCCACCAGATCGGTGCTTACGGTCAGGATGAAATTCACTGGGGCGGGCTGATCCTGACGGGCAGCATCCGCAATGACTGGTTCCGTTCGCGTCAGATCGAATATCTGTCTGACTCCAATTCCAAGCAGAGCCCGAGCCAGATTACCTGGCGCGCCTCTGGCCTCTATCATTTCAAGTTCGGCCTTGCGCCCTATATCAGCTACGCCACCTCGTTCCAGCCGCAGACAGGTGTGGTGCTTGAGACGAGCGGGGCGACCCATCAGGCGAGCCCGTCTATCGGCAAGCAGCTCGAGGGCGGCCTGAAATACCAGTTGCCCGGTACGGCCATCCTGCTGACGGCGGCGGGTTTCCATATCGAGCAGACCAACGTGCTGCTCTCCATTCCCAACTCGATTTACAACACGCAGCAGGGGCTCGTGCATTCCGACGGGTTCGAATTCGAAGCCCATGTCGACACCTGGCATAACCTGACCGTCGATGCTGCCGTCAGCGTACAGCGCGTCAAGGACGATTCCACGGGAAAGCCGCTCATCCAGTCCGGCCGCGGCAATGCCTCGCTTTTCGGTTTCTATACCGTTCCCAAGGGGCGTCTCAAATCTCTCGGTTTCGGTGCAGGCATGCGTTATTCGGCTTCGGCCTATGGCGGCGAAGCCAGCTATGGCAGCGCCAATGTGCCGCAATATGCGCTGTTCGACGCGTCGCTGCGCTACGATCTGGTCAATGTGTCTAAATCGCTCAAGGGCTGGACGCTGGGCGCCAATGTGCGCAACCTCTTCGACAAGCGCTACGTGACCAATTGCCTTGCCTACGCCGCTTACGGTCAGGCTTTCTGCTATTACGGTGAGCGACGCAATGCACAGGCGACACTGGGTTTCGCCTGGTGACGCTGCACGGCCGGGGTATCACCCCGGCCGGGTGAAGGGCCGGTAAAACCTGGATCTGATCGGATAACAGAAAACCCCGGAGCGCAGAGGCGTTCCGGGGTTTTTCGATGTCAGGGCAGATGCTTTATGGCAGGCGCGACAGGCGCTCTGTCAGCACCTGATAAAACCCGTCAGAATCCACATCGCGCATGTAAAGCGCATTGGCGGGGCGCCCTGTCACGCTCCAGTAATCGACGACGGTTTGCCCCGCAGAAAGGACGCTCTGGGTCTCGATTTCGACATTGACCAGGCGGCCCTGAAACAGATCGGGGCGCAGCAGCCACATGATGGTACAGGGGTCGTGCAGAGGGGCGCCGGGCCAGCCGTATTTTTCCAGATCGAAGCGCTCTGAAAAACCGAGCATCCCGCCCACGCAGCGCCCTGCGGCGTTGCCGATGGCGCGAATACGGCCAAGGCGTGAGGGCGTCGTCAGCACCTGATGCGTGACATCGAGGGGCAGCATGACCACTGGCACGCCTGAACCCAGCACGATGGCGGCGGCCTCGGGGTCGACATAGGCATTGAATTCGGCATTGGGGGTGATGTTCCCCCCTTCGAAACAGGCGCCGATCATCGAAACCACGCGATTGATGCGTGGCGCAATATCCGGGGCTTTTTGCAGCGCCGTGGCCAGATTGGTCATGGGGCCGAGCGTCACGATCGTCAGGCTGCCTTCCGGCTCGTGACGCAGCGTCTCGATCAGGAACTCCACCGCATGGGGGGAATCGGCCTGTCTGGTCGGGCGTGGAAGATCGGCGCCATCGAGCCCGCTCTCGCCATGAACATGATCGGCCCGCACAGGGGGGCGCGACAGAGGCAGATCGCAGCCGCTATGCAGCGGAATTTCGGGGCGCCCGGCCAGCTCGAGAATGGCTGCGGCATTGCGCGTGGTATTGGCAATGCCGCTATTGCCGCCCACCGTCAGGATCGCCTCGACCGTGATGTCTTCGGGTGAAGCCAGCGCCAGAAGAATGGCAACGGCGTCGTCCTGACCGGGATCGGTGTCGATAATGATCCGAGTGGGCGTCATGGGTTTACTCCTTCCCGGCTTCTCCGGCGGTCTCTCCCTCAGGGCCTTTGACCCAGGCTTCGACCTTGCCCGAAACCTTGATCGTCATCGGGTTGCCCTTGCGATCGAGCGTCTTGCCGACGGCCAGACGCACCCAGCCTTCGCTGATGCAGTATTCCTGCACATTGGTGCGCTCCTCGCCATTGAAACGAATGCCGATTCCTTTTTCCAGCAGGGCCTCGTCATAAAACGGGCTGCCCGGAGTGGCGCTCAGACGGTCTGGCATGGTGTCGCTCATGGGATATCCTCCGGTTTGGCGCGTGTTCCAGTTCTTGTCATGGGACATAGCCCGAGTTCCGGCTTGCGCAAAGCGCCGGAACGCATAACGGGCGCGAGGGGGAGACCCTCGCGCCCGTTTGGGGCCGTTTTACGGCGCTGTTTGTCGCTGAGGGGACTCAGCCCAGCGTTGGCATGACGAAATCGGCCCCCTGACGGATGCCGGTCGGCCAGCGCGACGTGACGGCCTTGTATTTGGTGAAGAAACGCACCCCTTCGGCGCCATGCATGTGATGATCGCCGAACAGCGACGCCTTCCAGCCTCCGAAGGAGTGGAAAGCCATCGGCACCGGGATCGGCACGTTCACGCCCACCATGCCTGCCTGCACCCGATGGGTGAAGGCGCGCGCGCTATCGCCATCACGGGTGAAGATTGCCGTGCCATTGCCGAATTCATGCTCATTGACCAGCTTGAGCGCGGCTTCGAAATCGGGAACGCGCACCACCGCCAGAACAGGGCCGAAAATCTCTTCACGATAGATACGCATCTCGGGCGTTACATGATCGAACAGCGACCCGCCGATGAAGAACCCGCCGGGGTTCTGCGCCGATTTGAAATCGCGCCCGTCGACCAGAAGCGTCGCGCCCTCTTCAGCACCGATCGTGACATAAGACGTTACTTTCTCGCGATGTATTCCTGTGACCAGCGGCCCCATCTCGGTCGTGTCTTCGGTGCCGTTGCCGATCTTGAGGGCCTCGACCTTCGGGATGAGCTTTTCGATTAGCGCATCGGCTACCGGGCCGACCGCCACCGCCACCGAAATGGCCATGCAACGCTCACCGGCAGAGCCATAGGCGGCGCCCATCAGCGCATCGACGGTCTTATCGAGATCGCAATCGGGCATGATCACGGCGTGGTTTTTGGCCCCGCCGAGTGCCTGCACGCGCTTGCCATGGGCCACGCCGGTCTCGTGAATATAGCGGGCGATGGGGGTCGAACCCACAAAGCTGATTGCCTGCACGTCCGGGTGCTTGAGCAGCGCATCGACCACCAGCTTGTCGCCATGAACGACCTGGAAAACGCCATCGGGCAATCCGGCCTGTTTGAGCAGATCGGCCAGAATGAGCGAGGCAGAGGGGTCGCGCTCCGACGGCTTGAGGATGAAGCAGTTGCCACAGGCCAGAGCCATCGGTGCCATCCAGAGCGGCACCATGACGGGGAAGTTGAAAGGCGTGATCCCCGCCACCACGCCCAGAGGCTGGCGCATCGACCAGGCATCAATGCCGCGCCCGACCTGCTCGGTGAACTCGCCTTTCAGCAGTTCCGGCGCCCCGGTTGCGAACTCCACCACTTCCATGCCGCGCGTGACTTCGCCCAGCGCGTCTGACAGTACCTTGCCATGCTCAGCGGTGATGACAGCTGCCAGATCGCGTGCATGTTTCTCGATCAGGTCGCGAAAGCGGAAAAGTACGCGGGCTCGTGCCAGGGGAGTTGTCTGTGCCCAGCCGGGGAAGGCGGACTTGGCAGCGGCAACGGCATCATCGACGTCTTTAGTATCGCCGAGGGCGAGCTGTGCCGAAACTTTGCCCGTGGCAGGGTTGAATACGTCGCCCCGCTTGCTGCCATGGCCCTTGGTATGTGACCCGTTGATGTAATGCTGAATCAGACTGCTCATGAACGTCTTCCTCTCCTCTGCGACCGTAATGGGCGAAGCGCGTTGGACCCGCGCCCGATACGGGGCTTATAGCATCCGCCTCCGAGCGCGGTTTTCAACTCTTGCGTCGGCCGACGGTCTCGCTGCGTTTAGAAATTAATATTCCCTTTTTTGTTAGAGAAAAGAAAAATAATTCTATTTTATGAGGGTGGTGTTCACGTTCCGGTGAGGCGCCCCGTGCTTCGTCCCGTCGCGCCCGGCGCCTCAATATGGTGCGCTCCCGCATGGCCGGGCTCATCGGCGCATCGCTTCACGCGGCATCAGGCAAATGACGCGTGTTACAGAAAACGTCTGGCCGCACTGAGGTGGAAAGGGCAATACACGTCATGATTTTGCCAGACCGTTGGGTCAGCCTGCCGGTCCCTTCTCCCAAACCACGATGGCCAGGCGGCGTTCGATGTTCACCTGTCCGTTGGTTTTCTGCTTTTGAGATCGAAGAGGTCTGATGCGTTCTGTATTTGCCATGATGGCTGTTTCCGCCCTGACCCTGACCGCCTGCGCCATGGATGCGGATGAAGACGCCGAATCCCGCTACGCTCCCGTCGCCGCCGGTCAGGCCATCAAGATGGAGCAGAAGAACGCGCCCATCCCAGGCACGGCCTATCGCATGGCCTATCGCAGCACAGACGCCCATAATCCCACGCATCTCGTTGCCGTTTCCGCCGAGGTGATGGTGCCTCGTGGCACGCCGCCCGCAGGGGGCTGGCCCGTCATGGCCTGGGCTCATGGGACCAGCGGTGTCGGCCTGACCTGTGCGCCTTCGATCATGGGGATCGGCGGCCCTCAGGCAAGCTTCTATGGCAGCTGGCTGCGTCGCGGCTACGCTGTGGTGGCCACCGATTATCCGGGCCTCGGCGAGCCCGGTGCGGCGCTTTATCTGAATGCAAAATCAGAAGGCATGGCCGTGCTGGATTCCGTTCGCGCTGCCCGCCGCCGCTTCCCGTCACTGAGCGGCCATGTGGTGCTTCTGGGTCATGATCAGGGGGCGCAGGCCGTGCTCTCCGCAGCCGCTCTGGCGAAAAACTATGCGCCCAGTCTGCAGATCAAAGGCACGATTGCGCTGGGTGCGCCCTATTTCGACGGTGATTCCGGCCATATCCTGACCCAGGCCCATGGCGCGCGCCGTTTCGCCCCGGGTGTGGTTTATGGCCTGCTGCTCGGCGCTTCGCTTGGCGCTGCCGATTCCTCCTTCGATCCGTCCAGCGCCTTCAAGCCGCGCGCACTGCCTTATTATCGCAAGGCGACCGAGCTGTGCCGTGGTGATTTCTTCGGTGCGGTCGAACATGCCGGTCTGACGCCTGACAACACGTTCCAGCCAGACGCGGAAAATGCTCTTGCTCCTGCGCTGCAATGGGCGCGCTACCCCTCGCTCAAACTCGCTTCGCCCGTCATGCTGGGCATTGCCACCAATGACACCCAGGTGCCCCCGGCCCAGCAGGAAAAACTGAAACAGGCTCTATGCTCTGCCGGAACGGTTGTGACTGTGCATCACTATCGTGTGGAACATTCACCGCTCCTGAACGCGGCCGAGAGTGAAGCACAGGCTTTTGCCGATCGCAGCCTGCAAGGCGATGCGATTTCATCTGATTGTCAGTGAGACAGGGGTTTCCGGGGCTCCGTCTTGATTTACCCAAAGAGCAGGTATCGGTCGAAGTCCGGGTTTTTTGACAGGCTGTCTGTGTAAAGCTTGCTTTCCACTCCAAAACGAGGGATATGGAAAGTGTACTTTACATGGAAAAACGCATGTTCAGGCCCAGACAGTACGGGATCGAGCTCGGCGCGGCATTGTTGCTGTATCTTTTCCTGCTCCTCACATCAGGTGCGTTGGAGCATCAGCTTCACCCTACAGGGACGCTTCTTTTCGCTCTGAGCATGGCGCCCATACTTGGAGTCGTGGCCGTGGCATGGGTTATCATGCGAGCACTACGGCGCATGGATGAACTTCAGCGTCGCGTTCAGTTCGACGCCATAGCGACGGCTTTTCTAGGCACGGCCCTTATCACCATAGGATGGGGCTTCGCTGAAAACGCTGGCGCGCCCCATATTCGCGCCTTCGCCATCTGGCCGCTTATGGCGCTTCTGTGGCTCGCAGGCATGGTCGTTGCATGCCGGAGATACCGGTGAAAAACCGCATGCGCGATCTGCGCCTGGCTCAGGGCCTCAGCCAGAATGCGCTGGCCGAGGCGCTGGGCGTCTCGCGGCAGACCATCAATGCGATTGAGAACGAGCGTTACGACCCGAGCCTGCCTCTGGCGTTCGCCATCGCAAAAATTTTCAATCTAAGCATCGAAGCGATTTTCACCCCCTAGGCAGAAGGGGATGAAAGGGGCGAGCCCCTTTCCGGGGAATGGGGCTGTGCCCCATGAACCCTCACTCTACAAAAACACTCGCGGGATAACCCTGTGCGAACAGATGGGCGCGCAGGGTCGAGTGATTGACCTGCATTTCGATCATTTGACGGACTTTCGGTTTCGCCTTGTACGCGATACCCAGACCGGCCACGGCCAGCATCGGTAGATCATTGGTGCCATCGCCAGTGGTCAGGGCCGCAGAAGCCTTCACGCCGCGCTCTTCAAGCAGGCGTTGCAGATGCTCTTCCTTGCTGTCCGGCCCTAGCACAGGGGTGGCGAGCTTGCCTGTGAAGACGCCATCCACGATGTCGAATTCATTGCCATAATGTTCGTCAAAACCGCAGGCCTCTGCCACGCGGCTGGTGAAGTAGGTGAAACCGCCTGAGACGAGCGCCGTGCGGGCGTTATGGGCGTGCATTGTCTGGACAAGCGTGCGGGCCCCTGGGTTCAGAGTCGATTTCTGCCAGACTTCCTCAAGACAATCGGTCGATTTGCCTTCAAGCAGGGCCACGCGAGTGCGCAGGGAGTCTTCGAAATCGAGCTTGCCGCTCATGGTATCGAGCGTCAGCCGGGCGACATCCTCACCCACGCCCAGAAGAGCGGCGACTTCGTCGAGACTCTCGCCGTCGAGAATGGTGCTGTCCATATCGGCGACGAGCACAGCCTTGCGGCGGCCACGTGTCCTGACCAGCAGCGCATCGACCTTATGCCGGGCTAGGGTTGCGCGTATGGTGGCGATGGTCGGCGCACCGGGGGCGGGTGTGGGGCAGGGAATCTCGACAGCCTCGCCCGCCGAAAGCACAATGGGGTTGTTGCCCTTGACCATGTTCCTTGCGATGTCGATGGCATCTTTGGACAGGGTGCCCTGTGCAGGGTCGGCAACGAGAACGAGAACGTAAGGTAAGGTCATCTTGGCCCATCAGAGAAGAACGCATGGGACAGCAAGACAGAATGGCTGACGCCCCGATTGCCCTTATTGTGGCCGGACCGACCTGTTCGGGCAAGTCGGCTTTGGCGCTTGCGCTCGCCGAGCGCTTCACGGGCGTCGTGATCAATGCCGATTCCATGCAGGTCTATGCGGATCTGCACGTGCTGACCGCGCGACCTGATGCGCACGATGAGGCGCGCGTGCCGCATCGGCTCTACGGCGTTCTGGATGCCGCTCAGCCGGGTAGTGTAGCTTGGTGGCGCGAGACGGCGCTCGGCGAGATGCAGGCGGCCTGGCCGCAGGGGCGTCTGCCCATTTTGTGCGGTGGCACGGGCATGTATATGCGCGCGCTGCTCGACGGTCTGGTGGAGGTGCCGGAACCGGGCAATGAGGCACGCGAGGCAGCGCGGGCGCTGGTGGCCGAGCAGGGAAGCGAGGCCGCTCACGCGGTTCTGATGCGCGATGATCCGCAAACGGCGCAAAACCTGCGGCCAGGCGACGGCCAACGCGTGGCGCGGGCGCTCGAAGTACTGTGGGGCACGGGGCAGGGGCTTTCGTACTGGCGAAGCCAGCCGGGTCTGCCACCAGCGCCCTGTCGCTTTGTCTCCGTAAGGCTTGATCCGCCGCGTGAGGTGCTGCGTGCGGCCATAGGGGAGCGGTTCTCGCGCATGATCGATCTGGGCGCCATGCAGGAGGTCGAAACCCTTGTAGCGCGAAGGCTTTCGCCCGCATTGCCCGCCATGCGCGCCCATGGCGTGCCGGAATTGAGCGCCGCCCTTGCAGGAACGCTCTCCCTGGAGGAGGCTATCCGTCGCGCCGTCATCGCGACGGGGCAATATACGCGGCGTCAAGCGACGTGGTTCAACCACCATGCGCTGGGCGCAGAGCAGGATTGCATGATTTCCTTGCAAAGATATGACGAGAGTACGCAATTTTCGGAAAGAGAATTCGAAAAAATAGCAACTTTCATACAATCGGCCATTGACGAATCCTCGTCACCATCATAAACCCGCCCGCTCAATGAAAGGGGTGCGCTCACATGGACGCGTCAACACAGCAGACCGGAAAAACTTCGACTGCGCCGCTCAACGGTGCCGAGGTGCTCCTGCGCGTGCTTGTGGAGCAGGGCGTCGAAGTGATTTTCGGCTATCCCGGCGGCGCCGTGCTGCCCATCTACGATGCGCTGTTCAAGCAGGACCATATCCGTCACGTTCTGGTACGCCATGAGCAGGCGGCGGTTCACGCTGCCGAAGCCTATGCCCGCTCGACCGGCAAGGTGGGCGTGGTGCTGGTCACCAGCGGACCCGGTGCCACCAATGCCGTGACCGGTCTGGTGGATGCGCTGATGGATTCCATTCCGCTCATCTGCCTTTGCGGTCAGGTGCCGACGGCGCTGATCGGTAATGACGCGTTTCAGGAGGCCGATACAACCGGCATCACGCGTCCGGCCACCAAGCATAATTATCTGGTGCGTCGTGGTCAGGATCTGGCGCCGATCGTGCGCGAGGCATTCGAGGTGGCCGCAGGTGGTCGCCCCGGCCCGGTGCTGATCGATCTGCCGAAGGACATCTCGGTCGGCAAGGCGCCTCTGCCCGCACCGGGCGAGGGACGTCTGCATCGCCCCTATCGTCCTGCGCTCGATGCCGATGCCGAAGGCATTCGTCAGACCATTGCCGCCATGAAACGTGCCAAACGCCCGCTTTTCTATACGGGTGGCGGTGTGATCAATGCGGGGCCGAAGGCCGCCGAGGGTTTGCGTGAGCTGGCGCGTCGCACCAATTTCCCAGTGACCTCCACACTGATGGGGCTTGGCGCTTTCCCGACTACGGATCGTCAGTTTCTCGGCATGCTGGGTATGCATGGTAGCTACGAAGCCAATCTGGCGACCCATGGCTGCGATCTGCTGATCGCGCTGGGCTCGCGCTTTGATGACCGCGTAACGGGACGTGTCGATGCGTTCTCGCCCAACTCCTTCAAGATCCACGCCGATATTGACCCATCGCAGATCAACAAGATCATCCGTATCGACGTGCCGCTCGTGGGCGATGTGGGGCGCACCATCGAGGCGCTTTTGGCTGCCTGGGATGGGGAAGGCCAGGATCTGAGCCCTTGGTGGGCGCAGATCGAGGGGTGGCGCGCGCTGGACTCCTTCGGCTTTGTGCAGGACCAGTCGCCGAGCGCGATCATCCGCCCGCAATATGCCGTGCGCCGCCTGTATGAGGCCACGCAGGCTCTGGGGCGCGATACGTTTGTCAGCACGGAAGTGGGCCAGCATCAGATGTGGGCGGCCCAGCATTTCCAGTTCGACAAGCCCAATCGCTGGTTGACCTCTGGCGGTCTCGGTACGATGGGCTATGGCTTGCCGGCGGCTGTCGGCGCGCAGGTGGCACATCCCGACGCGCTGGTGATCGATATTGCCGGCGAGGCCTCGACGCTCATGAATATTCAGGAGCTGGGCACAATGGCGCAGTATCGCCTGCCGGTGAAGCTGTTCATTCTGAACAACCGCTATATGGGCATGGTGCGCCAGTGGCAGGAATTGCTGCATGGCTCGCGCTATTCGCAATCCTATAGCGAGGCGCTGCCCGATTTCATCCGTCTGGCCGAGGCGTTTCACGGCAAGGGGCTTCGCGCGACCTGCGTGGGTGAGTTGGATGGCGTAATCGATGAGATGCTGCGTCATGACGGCCCGGTCGTGGCCGATATCTGTGTGGCGCAGGATGAAAACTGCTTCCCGATGATTCCGTCGGGCGCCCCGCATAACGAGATGCTGCTCGGCCCCGATCAGGAGGCCAATGCAGCCAAGATCACACAAGAAGGCATGATGCTGGTCTGATGGCACAGGATATCCAGAGAGCCGTCATTGCGGTTCTGATCGAAAACGAGAGCGGAGCCCTGGCCCGCGTCGTCGGTCTGTTTTCAGGACGTGGCTATAACATCGAAAGCCTGACCGTTTCCGCCATCGATGCGACACGCAATCTGTCGCGCATCACCATCGTGACCTCGGGCACGGAAATGGTGATTGCCCAGATCAAGGCGCAGCTTGCGCGCCTCATCCCGGTGCATGGCGTACGCGACCTGACCGAATGCGGCCCGCATGTGGCGCGCGAGCTGGCGCTGATCAAGGTGGTCAGCAAGGGCGAGATGCGCACCGAGGGTATGCGTATCGCCCAGGCGTTTCGCGCTCATGCTGTCGACACGACGGCAGGGTCTTTCGTTTTCGAACTGACGGGAAGTGCCGAGAAAATCGATGCTTTCGTCGAATTGATGCAACCGCTCGGTCTTGCGGAAGTGTCCAGGACCGGAATCGCCGCTATAGGCCGTGGTACCGAAGTCTTTCAATCCATCGAGGAGTCTTTCTGATGCGCGTCTATTACGATCGTGACTGTGATCTGGGCCTGATCAAAGGCAAGAAAGTTGCCATCATCGGTTACGGCAGCCAGGGCCATGCCCATGCCAATAACCTGAAGGATAGCGGCGTGACCGATATGGTCATCGGCCTGCGTCCTGAGTCGTCGGCTGTTGCCAAGGCAGAAGGCGCTGGCTTCAAGGTCATGAATCCTGCCGATGCCGCCGCCTGGGCCGATGTCGTGATGGTTCTGACGCCTGACGAAGGCCAAGGCGCACTATACAAGGACTCGCTCGAAAAGAACCTGAAGCAGGGCGCAGCCCTCGTCTTCGCGCATGGTCTGTCGATCCATTTCCGCATCATCGAAGCCCGTCCCGATCTCGACGTGTTTCTGGTTGCCCCCAAGGGCCCCGGCCACACCGTGCGTTCCGAATACCAGAAGGGCGGCGGCGTACCGTCGCTCGTGGCTGTTGCCCAGAACGCAACGGGTCAGGCGCTTGAAATCGCCCTATCCTACGCTTCGGCCAATGGTGGCGGTCGCGCTGGCATCATCGAAACCAGCTTCAAGGAAGAGGTCGAAACCGATCTGTTCGGTGAGCAGGCCGTTCTTTGCGGCGGTCTCGTCGAGCTGATCCGCGCCGGTTTCGAAACGCTGGTCGAGGGCGGTTACGCTCCCGAAATGGCCTATTTCGAGTGCCTGCACGAAATGAAGCTGATCGTGGATCTGATCTACGAAGGCGGCATTGCGAACATGAACTACTCGATCTCGAACACGGCCGAATACGGTGAATATGTCACCGGCCCGCGCATCGTGACGGCAGAAACCAAGGCCGAGATGAAGCGCGTTCTGACCGACATCCAGGACGGCACCTTCGTGCGCAACTTCATTCTGGAAAACCAGTCGGGCGGCGTCGGCTTCAAGGCCATCCGCGCGCGCAATGACGTTCACCAGATCGAAAAGACCGGCGAAAAGCTGCGTGGCATGATGCCTTGGATCGCCAAGGGCAAGCTCGTCGACAAAGCCAAGAACTGAGTTTTTTCCCTTTAGGGAATAGAAACAGAAAGAGCGGGGGTTTTGGCCTCCGCTTTTTTTATGCTTGGCGATTACCCGATTTGATTGGAGGATCGGGCTGAATAACGGCGCCAATAAGAGGATAACCCATTGCCGAAAACGCCCACTGAAATATTTCTGATGGCAATGCTGGTCATCTATACAATGCCCTATCTCGTCTGGCGGATTCTGCGCACCGATTTCTGGGCGCCTCTCGTTGTGGTGCAGATCGTGGGGGGTATTCTTCTCGGTCCCGGCGTTCTGGGGGCTTTTTTCCCCGATTACTACAAGGCCGTCTTTACGCCCGGTACGATCACCGCGTTGAACGGCATCGCCTGGTGGGCGGTGATGATGTTCGTCTGGGTGGCGGGGATCGAGCTGGATATTCGCGAGGCCTGGCGCCGTCGGGGCGAAACAGGGCTGACCGCGGGGCTCGCTCTGACCGTGCCCCTTGTGACGGGCAGTCTCGCCGCACTGCTGATGGTGCGTTATCCGGGATGGAGAGGCGAGGCGGGCGCGACTTGGCAGGTCGTTCTCGGTATAGGCATTGCTTGCGCTGTGACGGCTTTACCGATCCTCGTCCTGTTTCTGGAAAAACTATCGATCCTGCGAACACCGTTCGGACAGCGTATCCTGCGCTATGCCAGTCTCGACGATGTGGCTATCTGGGGCGTTCTTGCGGTCATTCTTCTCGATTGGGAACGCATGGGGCGTCAGCTCGGCTTTCTGGTCCTCTTTGGCGTGGCGACTCTGGCGTTTCGCGTCCTCATGGCGCGTCTTTCGGAGCAGGATCGCTGGTATCTCGGTCTCGTCTGGCTTGCGGGATGCGGTTTTGCGGCTGACTGGGCCGGGCTGCATTTCATGGTGGGCGCTTTTCTCTCGGGCGCCGTGCTCGATGCCGGGTGGTTCAGGCAGGAAGACATGGATCGCTTCCGCCACTTCGTGCTGCTGACAATCATGCCGGTCTTTTTTCTCTCGACCGGTCTGCGCACCGAATGGACGCTGGGTGGTGGGGCGGTCTTTGCCGCTGCGGCTTTGCTGCTCGGCGCATCGGTAGGTGGCAAGCTGATCGGCGTGCAGATCGCGGGCAGGCTTCTCGGCTGGCCCAAAGGCGAGGCGACAACACTGGGCTGGCTGCTTCAGACAAAAGCCCTGATCATGATCATTTTCGCCAATGTGCTTCTGGATCGTCACATCATCACGAACGGCACCTTCACCGCGCTTCTTCTCATGGCGCTTGGCAGCACGATGCTGACCATCCCCATGGTCTCATCGCGTCTTTCTCATCATGCGAGTGGCGAAAAGCTTGAACAGTGGTGATCTACTCAAAATTAATTTGCGTGTGGCTTCGGGTTAGTATCGAAAATGATATCGGCTTGCCTTGTAGTCATCTGCGCTTTCTTAGTTAGATGCAGATAACCACGCGGATTATTTGAAAAAACGCCTTTTTAGGCGTGAAAGCAATTTCTGCATGTCCGGGAGTGCTGTGCTGACCGAGTGCGGAATGCTTCACGAATGTGACAAAGGGCGGTTTGAAAATCCTGGCCTCTTCTCTTAGGCGGCTACGCCTTGATTGGTTGGCGCAACACGTTGTCTGTTGGCTGAACGAGGGCTCGGACAAGAGTTTTCGTACGTCGTTTATCATCCCCAAGTGGCATCGGAAGGAAGTGCGAAGCCGGTAATGGGAAGAGGTTTATGCAGAAGTCATAATCTCCTGCTTGTTCGAGATGCGAGGTCAAGCGGCGGGGGCCTTCGCCTTCATCTATCTCACGCTGTATAGGGCCCGACGCCTGCATTGGCTGTGCAATGGCTTGCGCTGCGACTGCCTCGCTGACACTTGCGTCACGCGCAGTGGCATGAGCAAGCTGTGCTTGAGGTGTGCAGAGGCATAGCTTCGTCCGTCATGAATTACGTTAATAATTGTTACATGACGGACGTTTTTGGACCTACAACACCCGAAGCCTGTCAAAGAATGGCCGGTGGCCCAGCCTCGACCATACGCTGCCCACATTTGGGAATCACCACGGTCTGGGCTATAAAGCCGCCTCTTCATGACAGGATGGCGCCGCGTGCTTGCAGAAAAAGTGACGGATAGTTTGTTGGCAGCGCTTGACCGCCCCGATCTGCAAAGCCTGTCGGATCGGATTGTCTTCGATCTCTCGCCGCGTCTCCAACTGCCCTTTACGGTCTCTGCCGAAGCCATTGTTCTCGGCGCGATTGCCTTCGAGCGGCCGGACATGGCACCGACTCTGCTCCGCTATGCGCTCGAATGGGGTTTCCTGCTTCAGGGTCTGCCCATGCATGACCGCCCGCTGGCCGCCATCGTAGCGGCGCGTGTGGCAGCCCTTTTTCATCAGCTCGATTGCGACACACTGACACTGCCCGCCGGGCTGGAGTGGCTGCATGATTTTGCTGGCGACCAGCCGCCTTCGGCATCGCGGGTGACGTCGCTCTGGCCTAAACTGACGCAGTTCTGTCCTGAGGTTTGTGTGTCGGTGGTCGAGCCCGCCATGCTTCTGGCGCGGCTCAAGCCGCTCTGGCCTTGTCTGGCACCGGCGGAATATCTGATGGCCGATGGCGGCGATGAACGGCTGAGCATCGACCCCGAGACCGGCCTGAATCGTTATGGCTGCTCGCATCGCCCGCGCCCCTGGGCTGTCACGTTTTCGTCTTCCACGGCGTCGTCCCTTTCCGAGCGCGGCTATCTGGGGGCAGAGCGCGCCCGACGGGCCTTTTTGCTGGACGCGTTGCATGGCACTCAGGCACCACGCGCCCGTGAGGTTTCGTGCCTTGCCGTAAGAGACGGTCTGGCTGCGCTTTACGGTCTCGACTCGCGGGATAATGTCGTTCTGGCTGCCTCAGGCACTGATTGCGAGCTGGCGGTTCTGGCCGTCGGTCTGATGCGGGCTAGGGGCGCTGCGATCACCAATGTGCTGATCGCGCCCGATGAAACCGGGAGCGGCGTGCCGCTCGCGGCGCAGGGACGGCATTTTGCTGCTGAAACGGCGCTCGGCAACACCGCCGACAAGGCGCGTCATCTCGACGGATTTCCGGAGCAGACGCGCCTGCTTGGCCTCGCCATACGCAACCCCGACGGATCGCCGCGAGAAGCGATAGCGCTCGATGAAGAGGTGCGTAATTGTGTCATGCGCGAGGTGTCCGAGGGACGCCATGTGATTTTGCATCAGCTCGACATGTCCAAGACCGGGCTGGTCGGGCCGTGCCATGCTCTGCTGGAGGAACTGGCAGATCTCTACCCCGGGCAGCTCACCTTCGTCGTCGACGCCTGCCAGGCGCGTCTTGCGCCTGAGCGTGTGGGCATGATGGTGCGTCGCGGCATGATGGTCATGACGACCGGATCGAAATTCCTGACCGGGCCGCCATTCTGTGGCGCGGTTCTTCTGCCGCAGAGCCAGGTCGAGGCGCTGGCCGCTTTTTCTCTGCCGGAAGGGCTTTCGGCCTATTTCAATCGTTGCGACTGGCCTGCGACGCGCGCGCCCGAACCCTTGGCCCGCGATGGCAATCTCGGTCTGGCCCTGCGCTGGCAGGCCGCGCTTGCTGAGAGTGAGGCCTTTGCTGCGGTACCACGGCCGCGCATCGTCGAGACGCTGAGGCGCTTCGAGTTTACAGCGCGCGATGTGATTGCCCTTCATCCCGCTCTGACCCTTCTGCCCGTGCCGTCCCTGGACCGCGCCCGTATCGATGGCCAGGAAATCTGGGACATCGTGCCGACCGTCTTCTCCTTTCTCGTTGATGATCCGCAAGCTCCCGAAAAGCCTTTGGCGCTTGAGCGCGCCCGCGCCCTGCATCGCTGGCTCAATGCCGATCTTTCGCCCTGGATCGTCAACGAGCCGCTGGCAGAGCTGCTTTGCCATCTAGGTCAGCCGGTGCCCGTACCGCATCCGGCATTGGGGGGCGAGAATGCCGGGGCTTTGCGCCTTTGTGCCGGGGCACGTCTGGTGTCTGGAGAGCCCTCTCATGCAGGGCTGACAGATCAATCGCGTCTTGCGCGCGAATTTGACGATATACGCCGCGCCTTCGCCAAGATCTCGCTCATTCTTGCGCATTGGGACAGGCTCGAAGAGGCCAATCCTGTGCCGCGCTATGCGCCTCATTCCCATTTCTCGCGAAAGTCTCTGGTATCATGACCGAGTCACACACGCCCTCCGCAACCGCGCCGAAAGCGCATGGTCATTTTCTCGACTCCATGCAGTTGCCATCAGGTGTGACGCGCATTTGGCTGATCCGCCATGCCATCGTCGAGGCGACGGCACGTATGCGTGTCTATGGCGCGCTCGATGTCGATCTTTGCTCCGAGCATCTGGCCTTGCAGGTGCCGTATTACACCGCACTGGGCCACAGGCTACCGGATGAGGCGCAATGGGTGGTGTCGCCGCTCAAGCGCGCGCAGGATACCGCCCGCGCTATTTTTGCCGCTGGGTATGGCACCCGCGATCTGACGATCGAGCCGCGCTTTACCGAGCAATCCATGGGTGAGTGGCATAATTTGCCGCATGAAGAGCTGCCTTTGAAGCTGCGCCAAACCGCGCATAATTTCTGGTCGCTTTCGGCGTCAGAACAGCCGCCCGGTGGTGAGAGCATGCTCGATGTCTGCGCCCGCGTCGGCCATGCACTCGATGAACTGGCTGATCGCAGCGAGGGACAGGACACGGTGGTGGTAAGTCATGGAGGGGCTATCCGTGCGGCAATCTCACATGCGTTGAATGTGCATCCGGACACGGCCCTGCGTTTTTCGATTCAGAACCTGTCTCTCTCGATTCTCGAACGTATAAACGGGGTCTGGCGGGTCGTGACGGTCAATGAGTTACCTGCAAGCATCAGTCAGCTCTGACACGTCATTCTGACACGCAGGCGTTACGGCGTGAGGGATAAGCTCACGCATAACGATATGCCGATCCTGTCTGATTTTTCCTGTGCATTCCGCAACAAAACCCGAATTTCCGCTCGTCATGATTCGGGCGATGAAGAGAATCGCGACGTGTAGTGGTTGTCGGCTCGTAGGAGCGCGCAATCCGGCCCGATGCGGGACTATGCTGGGCTCACGAGCGATACATACCGGTCGATGGAAGACCGAAGCAGGAGCCGCTTGAGTGGGTGGGTCTATACTGCCAGAAGCCGTAAGACCACACCGACGCTCGGCGCGTATTCTCATTCGGCGATAGACAAGGTCTTTCTCTGCTCGCGCCTTTCGCCCCCGCCAGCTAAAGAGCGGCGAGGGCGGTCTTAAGAAGGTCGTTGTGCCCGTGCTTCACGCTCCTCTAGCGGGGGAGGTGACATAAAATGACGAAAACGTCATTTCCATGAAATGTTGGATTCATTTTACGTCTGCCGACACGGTTAAACGTTTAACCGTTTGAAGGGCGTCTCATGTCACGCAAGGCTGCCAAGGTATCGATCCGCGATGTCGCAGAGGAAGCGCTGGTTTCTGTGGCGACCGTTTCCAACGTCGTACGCAACCGCAAAAACGTGTCGGATGCCGTACGTGCGCGTGTCGAAGAGGCCATCAGCAGGTTGAATTACCTGCCGGACAGGGCCGCCATGCAGCTGCGCGAGGGGCGCAATCGTATTATCGGCGTGCTGGTGCCAAGTCTCGATAATCCGTTTTTTACGGCCATTATCGCCTGTCTCGAAGAATGCGCCCGCAAGGAGGGTTACGATATTATCGTGGCCAGTGCAGGAGAGGAATCCGGGCTTGCTTCGTCACGGCTCAAAGCGCTTTTGTCGTGGCGCCCCGCGGGAATGATCATTTTACCCAATGACGATCTCTTTGCTGACGCGCCTATTATCGACGCCAGCGGTGTTCCCTATGTCGTGCTCGACCGGCTGCCGCATTCCAGCACTGCCGATACGGTCGCGGTAGAAAACGAACAGGCGGCAACGGAAGCAGCGGCCTATCTCGCAGGGCTGGGTCACAGGCGTATTCTGATTGTCGCCACCACGCTGTCACTCGCCAATATCCGCGAACGCTGCGCCGGTATCATCGCGTTCTGCGCAAAGGCCGGTCTGCCCGCTCCTACGGTTCTGGAAGTCGGCCACCATGCGGAAGAAGGGCCAGAAGCGCTGACGGCCATGCTCAAGGGCAGTCAGGCCCCGACTGCCGTGATCGCTCTTACCAATTCCATCACTCTGGGCGCACTGCGTTGCCTGCACCAGAGCGGATGTGCCGTACCCGGCGATGTGTCGCTTGTCGGATACGACGATTATGCGTGGATGCGCGCCACGCTGCCCCCCATCACGGCCATTCGCCAGCCGGTGGAAGAGATGGGGGCACAGGCCTGGTCGCGCCTCATGCATCGCATAGCGGGCGAAAGCACCGCCCCCATGCAGGTCAGATTGCCCTGCACGCTCGCGGTGCGCGGTTCGACCGCCCCTCCCCAAACAGGAAAAATGTCATGAACAAGCTTGGATTGCATGCTTTTGTCTGGACCGCTGGCTGGACGCCTGAAGACGCCGCCATGGCCATACGCTCGACCGCCGAACTTGGCTACGACCTGATTGAAGCCTCGACCATGGACCTCAAGGCTTTCGATGTGCCCGCCACGCTGCGCGAACTCGAGCGCAACAAGCTCGGCATTACCATGTCTTTCGGTCTGACCTCGGATATGGATATTTCATCGGGCGATGCCGAGCGCACGAAACGAGGCGAGGCGCATTTGCTCGACGCTATTTCCCTCGCACGCGATGTAGGCGCTACCCATGTCTGCGGTATTCTTTATTCGGCGTTTCAGAAATACGCGACGCCGGTGACGGCAGACGGTATCCGCGGCTCCATCGAGGTGGTGCGTCGTGTCGCCGAGAAGGCGCAGGCGAGTGGCATTACGCTGGGTATGGAAGTGGTCAATCGTTATGAGTCCAACGTGCTCAACACGGCGCGTCAGGCGATTGCCTATGTGAAAAAAGTCGAGATGCCCAATGTGAAGCTGCATCTCGATTGCTATCACATGAATATTGAGGAAGCCGATTCAGCCGAGGCCATTCGCGAGGCGGGCGATCTGCTGGGATATTTTCACACAGGCGATTCCCACCGTGGCTATCTGGGCTCTGGCTCAGTCGATTTTCCGAGTATTTTCCGCGCGCTGGAAAACATCAATTATCAGGGGCCGATCACGTTCGAGTCCTTCTCTTCCGCCGTGGTCGGTCAGCCGCTCGAGGGCATTTTGGGTATCTGGCGTAATCTCTGGGAAGACAGCCGCGATCTGGCCGCCCATGCCAAGGCCTTCACCGATGTGCAGATGAAATCCGCACGCGAGGCGCTTGGCCGCCAGCGTCGCTGATCGTCCTCCTTTTTTCTCTTGCCTCACCCAAGGTCACGAGCGCGTCCGCGCGGCGCCTCGTGGCGACCCGAAAAGGTTGAGACCATGATCCTATCCCGTCGCGGCTTCATGGGCGCCGCCGCAAGCCTTACAGCCCTTTCCCCCTTCGTTTCGGCCCGTCTCTCATCGGCTCTCGCCGATGGCGCGCCGAAGAAAATCGCCATCGTCGCCAAGATTGGCGGCATACCCTGGTTCAACGCCATGGAGCGCGGGATACAGAGCGCGGGCAAAGAGGCGGGATGCACCGCCTGGATGATCGGCCCGACACAGGCCGATGCGGCCCAGCAGGTCAGTGCGATCGAGGATCTGATCGCTCGAAAAGTCGATGTCATCGGCGTGGTGCCCAATGACGCAAGTTCGCTGGTGCCGGTGCTTCAACGTGCCCGTGCCGCCGGTATACATGTGATCAGTCATGAAAGCCCCGGCCAGCAGGGCGCGGAATGGGATCTCGAATTTACTACCCCCGCCGCTGATGGCGAACGCCATATGGAGGCGCTGGCGAAGGCCACGGGTGGCAAGGGCGGTTACATCATCATCGTCGGCTCGTTGACTGTGCCGCAGCATAAAATGCGCGCCGATGCGGCGATTGCGCTGCAAAAAGCGAAATATCCCGAGATGCACCTCATCGGCGATCGCTTCGGCTGTGGCGAGAGCGTGGATGACAGCTATCGCACCGTGATGGACCAGCTGCGCGCTCATCCCGACCTCACCGGGGTGCTCGCCTTCGGGTCGCAGGGGCCGATCGGCGCGGCGCGTGCTGTCGATGCGCGCGGCAAGATAAAGACCGTTTCGGTGGTTGGACCCTTTTCACCGGGGCAGGGGGCGAAATATGTGCGCTCCGGGGCCATTCGTTGCGGCTATATCTGGAACCCGATGCTGGCAGGGCAGACCCTCGTGCGCCTGGGCGTCATGCTGGCCAACGACAAGCCGATTACCAATGGCATGGACATGGAAGATATCGGCGCATTGCAGGTCGACCCCGCACAGCGCAGCATTCTGGCGCCGAAAATGCAGATCATCGATCGAACGACCATTGCCGAGCTGGTGGCGCTCGGGCTGTGACAGCGCCCGTCTTTCTGGAATTACGGAATGTCTTCAAGACATTTGGCGAGTTCCAGGCTCTGCGTGGCATCGACTGGGATGTGCGTCGGGGCGAGATCCATTGTCTCGTGGGCGAGAACGGATGCGGCAAATCGACGCTCATCAAGGCTGTTTCCGGTGTTCATGCGCCAGATGCGGGCGGTGAGATACGCATAGACGGTCAGGAAATGCTGTCTTTCGACCCGATGCAGGCGCGGGGCTTAGGCATCCAGGTCGTGTTTCAGGATCTGGCGCTTTTTCCCAATCTGAGCGTTGCCGAGAATATCGCCTTCGATGCCAATTTCGGACGCGGGTTCAGCCCGAAAGCCGCGATAAGGCGCAAGGCGCGCGAGACCCTCGACCGGCTCGGCCATGATCTGCCGCTCGATCTGCCGGTCGATGCGCTTTCGATCGCCGAACGTCAGATCGTGGCCATCGCCCGCGGTCTCGCCGGGGCGGCCCGACTTATTTTCATGGATGAGCCCACAGCCTCACTGACACGTGCCGAAGTGCGTCGTCTGCTCGAACTGGTGCGCAAGCTCTCGGCAGAGGGCATCGCCGTGGTTTTCGTCTCGCATCGCCTCGATGAGGTTTCGGCCATCGCCGAGCGTATCACGGTGATGCGCGATGGCCGCATGGTCGGCACCTATCCGGCTGCTGCGCTCGATCAGCGGACACTAATCCACCTTATGACCGGTATCGAAATCGCCTCGCATCATGTCGCGCGTGACTGCGCGTCGCGTGATGTCGTGCTTGAGGCGCGTTATCTGAGCCGTCGTGGCGAGTATGATGACGTGTCGCTTGCCCTGCATGAAGGCGAGGTGCTCGGCCTGACAGGCCTGCTCGGCGCAGGCCGCACCGAACTCGCCCTTTCGCTTTTCGGCATGACGAAGCCTGATTCCGGCGCGCTGATCGTCCATGGGCAGGAGCGGCGCTTTCGCACCAATCAGGACGCTCTGGCGGCGGGCATAGCCTATGTCTCGGAAGATCGACTGAATCTCGGGATTAATGCCGAGCAATCCATCGTCGATAATCTGGATATTGCGGTGCTGCCCGGCCTTGCGAACCGCTTCGGGCTGATTTCGGATGAATCACGCACGCAACTCGCTAAAAACTGGGTAGCACGTCTGAACATCAAGCTCAGCTCGGTGGAAGACGCCATCAATACGCTATCGGGAGGCAATCAGCAGCGTGTCATTCTGGCGCGCTGGCTTGCGTCTCACCCGAAAATCCTGATTCTCGACAGCCCGACCGTGGGCGTCGATATCAAGAATAAAGAGGGGATTTACGCTCTGATACGCGAACTGAGCGATCAGGGCGTGGGCATTCTTGTCATCTCCGATGAGATGATCGAGCTTTTCGCAACCTGCGATCGCATCCTGCATATGCGCAACGGGCGCATTGCTGGCGAATACAACCCGGCTATCATGACCGAACAGGCTCTGGAGGAGCGGATCTATGCCTGATCTCTCATCCCTGCGAAATCGGCCGGAATTCTGGCTGGCCGCTGTCATCGCGGTTTTCGTCCTCGCACTTTCTCTCGCAACTCCTAATTTTCTCAGTGTCTCCAATTTCGTCGATCTCACCGAAAGCTATGCGGTCCAGGCGATCATGGCGACCGGGCTTTTCGTCGTGCTGATCGCAGGCGGGATCGATATCTCCTTCGCAGCCACAGCATCGGTGGCGCAATATGTGGCAGCATTACTGGCCACACGTTTCGGTTTGTCGCCAGTACTCGTCATTCCGGCGGGGCTTGTTGTCGGCACGCTGCTCGGTTTTATCAATGCGACGCTGATTCATTATGCGCGGGTGAATTCAATCATCATCACCATCGCCACCATGAACGTGTATTTCGCTCTGCTGATGTACGCGACGGGCGGACACTCGATTTATAATCTGCCCGAATGGTGGAGCGAGCGGATCACCTTTCTGCAATTCGAGACAGCGGGCGGCGATCTGGTGCGCATTACCCTGCCTATTGTGGTCATGGTTGCCTCGCTCGGTCTGTGCTGGGTGCTCCTCAATCGTTCGAAAACAGGAAGACAGCTCTACGCCATGGGCGGCAATGCCGAAGCCGCGCGCCGCATCGGGCTGAATATCTCGCGGCTACAGTTTTTCGCGTATGGTTTTGCCGGTTTCATGGCGGCGCTGGCGGGACTCGTTCAGGCCAATCGCGTGGGTGAGGCTGTGCCTAACGCGCTTTATGGCACCGAGCTTTCCGTACTCTCGGCGGCTGTGCTCGGTGGCGCCTCGCTTCTGGGCGGCGTCGGTACGATTGGCGGCATCACGCTGGGCATTCTCATGCTGGCGATTATCCAGAACGGGCTCAATCTGCTCGATATCTCGCCCTATTGTTTCGAGATCATCACCGGCGCGATCATCCTCGCCTCGACCACCCTCACGGCACTTTCAGTGCGCAGCCGCACGCGCTCGCGTCTTGTGGAGGAGGCCCCCAATGTTTGAAAATCTGACGGGACAGAATTTTTCCATGACCGAGCTGACTGGGCCATTGCGACGGGTGTTTCCTGCGCGTGTTTCGGGTCAGGCTCTGGCGGCTCTCGCATTGGCCGTTGGTTTCAGCCTTGTCGTGCCAGGGTTCTTCAGCCTCGGCTCGATGCGCTCGATGATGTTCCAGTTGCCGCAGCTCGGTCTGCTGGCGCTGGCCATGGCTATTCCGATGATGTCGGGAGGGCTGAACCTTGCCATTATTGCCATAGCCAATGCCTGTGGCCTCGCCATGGTGACGGTGCTGGCGCATCTGCCTCTGGCAGGACATGGCACGGGATATGTCGCCTTGTGCATCATCCTGGCGCTGATGGCCGGTATGGTGGTCGGTACGGCGCTCGGTGGGCTGACAGGCTGGTTGATCGTACGTACGAAAGTACATCCTATCCTGGTCACGCTGGGCGTCATGTCGATTGTCGAGGGCACGAGCGTCTGGCTGACGCGTGGTGAGGTGGTCTCTGGTCTGCCCGCGCTCTATGGCCAGATCGGCAACGCATCGCTGCTACAGATACCGCTGGCCTTTCTGGCTTTTCTCGCCATAGCGGCCATTGTGCATGTCGTGTTGCAGCATACGGCTTTTGGTATTTCGATCTGCATGATCGGTTCTAACGCGCTCGCCACCCGCTACTCGGCGGTCAATGTCGATCGGGTAACGATCAGGATTTATGCGCTTTCTGGCTTTCTCTGCTTCTGTGCTGCCTGTCTGATGCTGGCACGGTATAATTCAGCCAGTGCGGCCTATGCCAAATCCTATCTGTTGGTGACGGTTCTGGCGGCGGTTCTGGGGGGAGTGGACCCGAATGGCGGGTTTGGGCGCGTGACCGGGCTGGTTCTGGCCATGATCATGCTGCAACTCATCGCGACAGGCTTTAATCTGCTGGGTTTCAGCGATTACCTGACGCTTGCCATCTGGGGGCTCGTCCTAATCGGTGTAGCCTGCGCCCAGTCCCTGATGAAAAAAAGGCGCTAGAAACAGGCTTCCAAAGGACAAGGCCTTTGGCGGGGTGTGGGGCAGAGCCCCACCTCCCTTCAGATCTCACTCACTATCCGCAGAGGGCACCACATCCGCCGGGATGAGCGTCACATAAGGCTGAACGGCCAGACGCTCTGCATGGTCCTTTTTCGCTGCCTCGAGCAGATCGGAGTTCGTAAAAAGATCGAGCCCGGTCATGGCCATGATCTTGGCCACATGCACCATACCTTTATGGGCGACCGAAGACTGGCCTTGCGCCGTCATCTGCCAGGAATGAAGCTGCGTGCCGATGGCACAGGTTGCGCCCAGCGCCTGTACGGTGGGAACGGTCCAGCTCACATCGCCCACATCGGTCGAGCCTAGCGAGGAGCGGTTTCCGCCCGCCGGCAGTACGAAATTGGCCAAAGGCTGATCGAGATCCGGCTTGGCCCCAGCGTGGCGGAAGGCGGCGACGATGTCGCTTTTCGGGAAAGTCGCCTGCATCTTGCGGGCAAAATCGCGGTCGTCCTCATCGAAAGGCGGTGGCCCCAGACGTTCGATATGGCCCTGCATGGCAGCTTCGAGCGGCGGGCAAGGCAGGATATTGGCCATGGCGCTGATCACGCGCTCCTGCACCTGCGTTTCTGTCATCAGGGCAGCACCCTGAGCAATTTTGCGCACGCGCTCGGTCAACGGCACCAGATCTGCCAGATCGAGTGTTCGCACGACATAGCGTATGGTCGTCTTGGCCTGCACGACATTGGGGGCAGTGCCACCGGCATCGAGATAGGCGTAGTGGATGCGCGAACTGGGCAGCATATGCTCGCGCAGGTAATTCACCCCTACATTCATCAGCTCTGCGGCATCGAGCGCCGATCGTCCGAGGAAAGGTGCGGCTGCCGCATGGGCTGCCTTGCCCGTGAAAGTAAAATCAAGCCGGATATTGGCAAGCGACGATGGGGGAAACACACCGGTGAAAAACAGAGGATGCCAGGAAATGGCGGCGTCGACATCGTCGAACACGCCGTCGCGCACCATGAAGGCCTTGCCTGCGCCGCCTTCTTCGGCGGGGCAGCCATAATAGCGCACGCGTCCGGGCAGATCGTGTGCGGCAAGGAAGTTCTTGAGCGCGGTAGCGGCCAGAAGCGCCGCAGAGCCCAGAAGATTATGGCCGCAGGCATGGCCGTTGCCATCGCCCGGTAGCGGCGTATGCTCCATCACTCCTGCCGCATTGGTCAGATCGGGCAGAGCGTCATACTCGCCAAGAAAGGCGATAACAGGGCCGCCTTCTCCAGCTTCACCCATGACGGCGGTTGGAATGCCAGCGACATCGCGTGTGATGCGAAAGCCTTCCTCGCCCAGTTTTTCGGTATGGAGCGCGCAGGAACGGACTTCCTCGAAATTTGTTTCCGGCACTTCCCAGACGGCATCGCTGAGCGCGATCAGGCTCTGGGCGCGGTCATCGACAAAGGAGAGAATGGCGTCGGTATTTTTCATCGTGAAGATCCTTGTCGGGATAACGGAGTCAATAGGCCTGGTCGGGTTGAGAGGCGACGATCCGCGCCCCGGAGGAGGGGGGTATCATGCGACGACGCAGGGCAAGATAGGCCAGAAGGGTGAGCGGCATCAAAATGCCCAGCATCCAGGCGGGTACCATGGGATCATGGAAATGCGCGATCAACAGAACCGTGAGCGGTTGGGTCAGGCCACCGAAAATGGAGACGGCAACCGCATAGACAAGGCCGAAAATAAAGGCCCGGCTGTGGTTGGGAATGGCGTCAAAAAGCAGGCGCCAGACCGGTGCGATGAGCAGGCCGGAAGAGAGAAAAACTGTTAGATTCAGTCCGATCTGCGTGCCCAGACCCGGATAGGTTATGGAGAGCGCGTAATAGAGCATGCAAAGCGGCGTGCCGATGACCGACACCACAATGACGAAGAGCTTCGGGTCGGGGCTGCGATGGGCAATGCGCATGCCGGCAATGACGGCGATTACACCGCAGATCAGCCCCAGCGCCATGGCGAGCATGGCGGTGCCGGGCGGCAGATGAAGAACGGCAATGGCGTAGCTGACGCCGAAAGTGCGCAGATAATTGGTAACGGTGCCGCAGATGATGAGCGCAAAGACCAGAAGGATTTTCGGCGTGATCAGAAGACGCAACGTGGCACCGAAAGGATGTGGCTCTTCGCGATGCGCATGATGCGCCGGAATCTGACGGCGTAGCCAGAAACCGAAAGGCAGAATGGCGACGCCAATGAAGAATGGTATGCGCCAACCCCAGTCATACAGCGCTTCATGAGAAAGGGTGAAGGAAAGAACCAGACCGAAAATCACGGCCACGACCATGCCGAGAAGCTGCGTGACATATTGCATGATGCTGATGATGCCCCCCATGCCAGCCGGCGCCGCATCATAAAGCATCGCCGTAGCAGGACCGACTTCGCCCCCATCCGAAAAGCCCTGCAACATGCGCGCCAGCACGATCATGAAGGCGGCGACAAGGCCTATCGAACGCGTCGAGGGGGTCGCCGCCATCAGGAGAGAACCAGCCGCCATGATGGCAAAAGTAAGCATGAGTGCCGCCTGATGACCATGGCGACGTGCATAGAGCCCGACGAGAAAAGCACCGAGAGGGCGCAGAAAGAACCCTGCGCCGAACGTGATGAGCGCCTCGAAAAGCCCCGTGAGGCCGGAAGAGTCAGGAAAAAACGCCTTGGCGATCATAGGCGCGAAAAATGCGTAGGCCATGAAATTGTAGAATTCGAGGAAATTGCCCACACAGGCGGCCATAATGACCCGCTTCCTGTCCTGATCCGATCCTGTCATGCGACATGTCTCCTTGCCGGGTGAGCCGTCAGTAGGTGAGGCCGATGCGCCCGCCGATGAAACGGGGCGGGCCGGGTATGCGGAAATAGGTCGTCGTCGATTGCGAACTCGTGGTGAAATACTCTCTGTTGAGAATATTCGACGCATAAATGGTCGCTGTCCATGGTCCTTTCACCGGATGCACGGTGAGATGTGCACCGAGCAGGAAATAGGCGGGCAGCTGGTAATTGCCCGTCCCGCCGGGAACCATTGATTGTGCGGTGCGGAAATTCCAGTCGATACCGGCTTCGCCTTCGAAGCGCTGCAAAAATGTGACGCGGTAATCGCCTGAGCCGTTCAGCGTGAGCTTGGGATTCATGCCCTCGGTTCCAGCATAATCTGTATAGATGGGCGCCCAGATGCCGGTCTGCTGATATTGCGTGTTGACGGCGGCGGCGTTGATGGCCTGGAATTTCTGGTATTTGCTTCGCAGGAAGCCGAAATTCTGTGTGAGATAGATATGGCGGATCGGGTTGATCTCGGTATTGAATTCGACACCCCAGATTTCAGATTTCGGAATATTGTCGAAACGCCCCAGCGGGCCGTAACTCGGCACGACATAGCTGCCGAGATATTGCTGGTCGTGATAATCGTAATAGAACGCCGCTGCATTGAGCCGAAAGCGATTGGGAACGATATCGGCCTTGAATCCCAGCTCATAGGCCAGAACTGTCTCAGGCTTGAACGGGTCGAGCTGGCCCTGCACCACCGTATTATTGGCGGTCATGCCGCCGGGCTTCATGCTGCGGCTGATCTTGAAATAGGTCATCAGATCTTTGGTCGCCTGGAACTGCACGCCGAGAGTTCCGGCAAACTGGTTCATGTTCGAGCCGGTAGACTGAAATTGCAGAGTACGGCGACCGAACTGCACCGTGCGCAGATTGAGCAACTGGCGGTCATCCGCTTCATGCGTCAGCCCGCCGATCAGAGTCACACGATAAGGCAGTTTGTAGGAAAGATGCACGAATTGTGAGAAAGTCTGCTCATTCTGGCCGAAAGACGTTTCCTGCAAATAGCCGCGTGTCGGCACGTAATCGGTAAAATCGAAAAATGATTGCTGCGTCATGCGCACACGGTTGTAATAGGCACCAATTACCCATTCGAGGGGTTTTTTCTCGCGCGATTCCAGACGCACTTCCTGCGAAAAGCTGTTGGCAACGATATTGCGATAATTATCGCCGGTGGCCCAGAGCGTTCCGTCCTGATCGGTATATTCGCCTACGCGTTCGGTCTCGAAAGCGCTGATGCTCTTGATTGTTACGAATCCGAAATCGTGAGACATTTTCAGATCGGCACCCCACATGGTGTTGTGCTCGCTGGGCGATAGTGACGCCGAGCGGCCGATCAGCTTGGCCAGACGGGCGTTATAATCCCATTGTGCCTGCTGATAGGAAAGCGTCGGATAGGGACGGCTCGGCAGGAAATTGATCACCGGCTTGGCGGCCACGACCTCGGAATTATCCTGCACCCAATGTCCGCTCAGCATGATTTCGGTATGCTCTTCGGGGCGCCAGCGGATCTTGGCGCGCAGCGCACCGAGATTGGCATTGCCCAGATGGGCGCCATTGGTCGGGTTTGTCTGCCAGCCGCCGCCCTGCATGGTCTGACCGGCAATACGGAAACTCAGCTTGTCTTTGAGGATGGGGCCGGAAACGAAAAGATTGGTGCGGCTGCGGGCATAACTCGCAATATCCTGCGACACACCGCCATGCCATTCATCGGTCGGATCTGCGGTGCGAAAGGCGATTTCGCCGCCCGTATCGGTCTGGCCATGGCTGAAACCAACCGGGCCGGGTTCGACGGCTGCACCCGCGATGTCGAACATCAGGCCCGAGGCCATACGTGCCAAGGGGTAGGCGACATCGTCGTAATAGACGAGCACTGACGACATGTTGTTCTGTGTGTAGTCGTTCAGACCGATCCCGCGCAGAAAGAAATTCGTTGTGCCAGTGCCGTTCACGCTCTGCACGGTCAGATTGGGCGCTACACGTGGCAGATCAAGCAGGGAAACGACGCCCTGACGGGTGAGGGTCTCTGCCGTGATATGGGTCGTGGCGTCCGCATCATGCTGGGCAGCGTTGAAATGCAGGCGGCGACGGGCCGTCATGACGGTAAGTGTTTCGGCGCCCCCTGCAACAGCTCTGTGATGGATCACGTTTTTTGCAGCTTGTGCCTGAGGTTTTTTTTTCGCGCCGGTGGCGGCGTGTGCCTGCGTCGGGGCATCACGGGATGCCGCATCGGCGAAACCTGAAAAGGCAGAGCCTGACACAGTGGCCAGCAACAAAAACATCGATGCTTTCACATATTTTTCTGCAGAGCGTTTTTGTGTCGATGAATCTGTCATCATGCTTCCTGCCGATTATTATTGGAGCAAAGCGCGGTAACCGCCTGTGTCGGTAAATCGTCGTTGAAAGATTATGGAATTAAAACGTTTCGTTATTGAAGCAAAATAGAGTTATATCATATCAACCATTTGGTTGACGCGCTCGGGAGGATGGCATGGTCAGAGCAGGCATTACGCTGCATCGTCAGCTCAAGCTGCGTCATCTGCACCTGCTCGAAATGCTCAACGCGACACGCAGCATGAGGCAGACAGCATCGCGCCTGGGTATTTCGCCTGCGGCGGTTTCGAAATCCTGCATCGAAATCGAGCAAATTCTGGGCAAGCGTCTGTTCGAGCGCGTGCAGGGTCATCTCGTGCCGTTGCCGGGGCTTGAGCGTGTTCTCTTGGCCGCACGGCGTATCGACCACGAATTACAGGCGCTGAGTGAGGATTTTACGCGAGAGTCAGCGCTACTGCATGGCACGTTGCGCATCGGGTTTCAGGCGCCGATGCTCGAGCGCCCTCTTGTGAGCTGGGTCGCCCGCATGAAACATGAGCAGCCTTTTCTGACCATCAGCATCGAATATGGCATGCGCAAACGTCTGCTCGATGATCTGCATGCTGGCCGCAATGACGTCGTCGCGGTCAATCTGCTCGATGTGGGGTCGTCAGGCCGGTTCGAGACACGCACGCTTTGCCTCGAGCATTGCGTGATCGTTATTGACGATGTGCTGATGACCAGCACCGAGGTTTTCGATCGATGGGCGCATTTTGTCGACCGCGTCTGGCTGCTTCCGCTCAGGGGGATGGCGATGCGCGACCGGTTTGAGCAGATCCTTATGGCGCGTGGCCTTGCTTTTCCGCCGAGGCTGATCGAAATCAGTTTGCCGACCCTGATCGAACATCTTGTCCAGTCCTGCGATGCGGCGGCACTCATTCCTGTCTCCCTGTTGTCGGATGCCCAGCTTTCCCGGCTGCCGGTGTTGGAGGGCGGAACGGCGGGGGACGATTTCTATATGGAGCACGGTATTGCCTGGGCCCGGGGCGGTCGTCTGAGTCCCGCTGCACAATATGCGTTGTCGATCATGTCCAGTTTGCCATAGCAGCGCTGTCTTCAGGTCGCTGCGCGTCTATATTTTGACATGATTGCGGCTAAAAGAACAAAAGTTTGTGAATATTGCCAAATAATGGAGATGTGATGACGCCAAAGAAATTTTTGCGCGGCACATTACCCAACCTTTGAGCTTTCAGGCTGGTTTTTGATTTGAATATTTCCCGTTCCCGGACGCCCCAAGCGGTGACGTCCTCGGGTTCCGCTGGCTTGAAAACGCTCAATGCTCAAATGGCTTTCGATGGCCTGTTGCTCCACCGGAGCATAGCGCCGTCGAGAGCGTAGTGTGAGGATTGCTCGTGAGAAGCCTTGTCCATCTTTTATGTACCGTGATCGGTCTGGTGATCGCGCTGCTCGGTGTCGCCCTGACATTTGGCGGCGTCTATCTCGCCTGGCTTGGGGGGAGTTGGGCCTATATCCCGCTCGGCCTGCTGATGGCAGCGGTTGGTGCGACGCTGATGGCGCGCAAGACCATGGCCCTGCCGCTCGCCATCGTACTCAGCCTGATTGCCGCTGGCTGGGCCTTCGGAGAGGTGGGCGACGTGTTCTGGCTCGTCGTGCCGCGCGTGGTCGTTTTCCTCGTGCTGCCGATCGTCGTGGGCGCGTTGGCCCCCTGGTTCGGCCCAGCCGGACGCTCCGGGGTGTCCCGCAACTGGGGGCTGGGTATTGCCGCGCTCTATGCGATCGTCCTTGCCGGGGTGTCGCTCAATATGTTCCGGCCTCATGCCGAGGTCACGGCTGATCCTGCACAGACCCCTAAAGCCGATACGGCATTGGGGCAGGTGAATGGCAATGACTGGCCAGCCTGGGGACGCAATCTGACGGGTGACCGTTTTGCCCCCGCTGTGCAGATCAATGCGAACAATGTGTCGGGGCTTAAGCTGGCCTGGACTTTCCATACCGGCGATCTGGCCATTGATGGCTTGGAATATCAGGTGACGCCGCTCAAGGTGGCTGGCTCCCTTTATCTCTGCACCCCGCTCAACAAGGTGATTGCCCTCGACCCGGTGACAGGGCATGAGCGCTGGCGCTTCGACCCGCATATGCAGGTGACGCGCGGCAATAAGGGGTGGAAGCGCTGCCGTGGCGTCAGTTATGCCGATCTCACCACGATGTCGCTTCTGGCATCCGATGCCAAGGCTTTCGGTCCGGAGGAGGTTGCTGCACCGCCTGCGGAGCCGACGGCTGAGCCAGCGGTCCCGGCTCAGGCACCGTCTGACGAAAGCCCGGTTGCCCCTGCGGCGATCACGGCGGAGACGCCTTGCGCCCGCCGCATCGTGAGCACCACCAACGATGCCAGGCTTTTCGAGCTCGATGCCGCGACAGGCGCGCTTTGCGAGGATTTCGGCGACCACGGCATGGTCAATCTGCTTGAAGGCCTCGGTCCGACGGCGCCCGGTTCCTATTATCTCACCTCTGCTCCGCTGGTGGCTGATGGCGTGATCATGGTGGGCGGCAAGATCAATGACAACATGACGGTGGGCGAGCCGTCGGGCGTCATTCGCGGTTATGACGTGCGTACCGGCCGCCTCGTCTGGGCCTGGGATGCCTCACGCGGCAACAAGGATAGCCGTCCCCTTCCAGCCGGACAGATCTATGCGCCCGAAACGCCTAATTTCTGGGGCACGGCGTCTTATGATCCGAAGCTCGGCCTTGCCTTCATTCCCATGGGTAATCAGACGCCGGATTTCTGGAGCGGCAATCGCCATCCTTATTCGGATGAATATACCGATGCCATTCTCGCACTCGATCTGCGCACGGGTCAGGAGCGCTGGCATTTCCGCACGGCCAATCAGGACATGTTCGATTATGACGTGACCTCGCAGCCGATCCTCTATGATCTGCCGGGTGCAGGTGGAGAGACCACGCCGGTTGTCGTGGCGCTGACCAAGCGGAGTCAGATTTTCGTGCTCGACCGCCGTACCGGCAGGCCGGTTGTTAAGGTGACGGATCGCCCGGTCGCGACCGATGGTATGCCCGGCCAGCGTATCAGCCCGGTTCAGCCCTATTCCGACCTGTCGATCGGTGTCGCGCCGCTCAGGGAAAGCGATATGTGGGGGGCAACGATTTTCGACCAGCTCTATTGCCGCATCGCTTTCAAGAAAATGCGCTGGGAAGGCGAATGGACGCCTTTGACCGACAAGCAGAAAACCCTGATCTGGCCCGGCTATTATGGCGGTTCAAACTGGGGTGGTGGGGCGATCGATCCGCAGACCGGCGTGCTCGTGGTGAACGATATCCGCATGGCCATGTGGGGGCAGTTCATCAAGCGCGAAGAGGCGGCCAAGGCCGGTCTCGTGCCGTCGACAGAAGGCGAATATTCAGAGCAGCTCGGCACCCCCTGGGGCGTCGAACGCTCGATGTTCGTCTCGCCCATGGGAGCCCCCTGTTTCAAGCCGCCTTTTGGCTCGCTGACAGCAATCGACCTGAAAACGCAGAAGACCTTGTGGCAGGTGCCGGTCGGCAGCATACAGGATGCCCGCATTCATGGCATTTTCGGCGATAAGGGGATCATCCCGCATCTCTATATACCGGTAGGGATGCCGACGATGGGTGGACCTCTCCTGACGGGCGGTAATCTCGCTTTCTTCCATGGCTCGCTCGACAATTATCTGCGTGCCTTCGATCTCAGGACCGGCAAGGAAGTCTGGCGTGAGCGTCTGCCTGTGGGCGGCCAGGGAACGCCCATGAGCTATGTCGAAAACGGCAAGCAATATGTGCTCGTTGTCGCCGGTGGCGCGACCCGCACGGGCACCAATGCCAATAAGGGCGATTACGTTCTGGCTTACGCCTTGCCTTCGGCCAACTGACCTTGGGCTCCCCTGTCATACGCGTTGATCGCGTGTGACAGGGAAAGCTCCTGCACACCATCTATGGCTGAGTCTTCGGCAGTGAGCCTGTTTTTGGCGAAGACTCTGAAGCTTCTGGTGGAACGGGCAAGAAAAACCCCTCTCCCGATAGTGTGGAGAGGGGTTTTTTATGGTCCGCGATCGCTTTCCCGATCGGTCGACCGGATCAGGAAACCCTGCCAAGAAGGCGACGATAGAGAGCCGCGAGTTCCTTTGCCTGATCGTCATAGCTCGGCAGGCTGGCCTTGTTCGGGTTTACATACCCGTCGAAGCGATCCTTCTGATCTAGAAGAGCCTCGATGGCCTCTTGAAGTGGGGCAGGGTCGTCGATGATTGGGATGAGAGAGCCGTTCACACCATCGACGATTTCTTCGGACTGGCCACCGGGCGACGTCGAAATGACCCAGACATCGCGCGAAAGGGCCTCGCGCACTGTCAATCCGTAACTTTCGCGCCACTGCGATGGGAAGAGCAGCACATCGACCTGATCGTAGAAATCATCGAGCCCTGTCTGGGAATAGGCGGGTACGGTGCGGATGGCGCCCTTGACCAGCCAGCCTGACGTGTCGATGGACGGAAATCCCAGATTCAGGGTGTTGTCGACCAGAACGAGCTCCCAGTCATCGCGCTGCAGGCGCTCCAAAGCCCGGTGGATCAGCTCGTAGCCTTTGACTTTGCCGATACCTCCGACAAAGCCGAATCTCAGCTTCGAGCCGGGAAGACGCTTCGCTCTGGGGCGTGCAGGCCAGGTGAAACCGTTGCGGTTGATCAGGATACGATCGGCGGGCACACCGTTACGCACGTAGAGGCTCTTATGTTCTTCGGATGGGCTGAGAATGGCCGCAGCGCCAGCAAGGCCCTGGCGCATGAGCCTGCGGCGTTCTCCCAGGTAACGACTATGGGTCGAGTTTTCCGGTGAGAGCGGAACATCGTGATTTTCGAGGTGATATTGACCGTCATCGCGGGCGATGAAGAGATTGTCTGACAGCCACCAGCAATCATGCAGGCTGATGACGTAAGGAATGCCGCGCTGCTGGCAGATCCGTGTCATTCCTACGCCCATGTCCTGGATGGCATGGAAATGTACCAGCTCTACATCCCATGCGTCGATCCAGCGTTCGAGATGGCGGGCGATGGTCAGATTATCCGTCCCGCCGGCGCGACCGACGCTGACGGAAAAGACATCCGTGTCCAGACTCCGATAGCGCAGAGCGCCATCAGGCAGACCTTCGAGAACCGGTCGTGTCGTCATGACGCTATTTTCAAACCCCGCCTGTGCAAGCGGTTTGAGCATAGCCTCCACTACGATCGTGGCTCCCCCGAACGAGCGCGGCGCGAAGAAGAGGTTGACCTGAAGGACGCGAGGCGCCTTGTGCGCAAAGGTCGTGGGCTTGCCGAAAATCGGATTGGCCTGCTGCGGCAGAAGATGCTCTGGCGCATATTCCGCAAGGGCCGTTTCTCTGGCGTTGAGGCCAAGGCGTCGTCTCAGACTCGGGTCCTGTGCGAGTGACAGTAACGCGTTTTTCCAGGTCTCTGTACTGTCCGCCAGCAGGCCGTTCTGACCTGACCGAATCACACGACGATAGGTGTCGGTGGGTGAGCAGACGGACGGGATTTCGAGAATGGCGGCTTCAAGAAACTTGATATTGCTCTTGCAGTCATTGAAAACCGTGTTTTCGAGTGGAGCAATGGCGATATCTGCTTTCGCCAGCTCACCGAGATAGGCGGCATAGGAGAGCTCGTTGCAGCGCTCCACACGTGTGCCGAACTGCATAAAAGCCTTGGAAAGGGTGAGTGGCCCCACGATCAGCAGGTGGATACGCGGATCAGCCTGCATAGCCGCGATGAGACCGCTCTCAGCCGCTTTGAAATCGATGTCATGCGCGCGACTGCCGGAGCCGTAGCATACCCAGATCTTGTCAGGATCGCGCGACGCTGGCGCAGCAAGAAGAGCCTTTGCTATGCTGAGCGTTTGTTCATCCAGCGCATTTTCGAGCACGAGCACGTCCTGAATGCCGATTTCCCGCATTTCCTGGGCGAGTGCCTCGGTAGAGGCCATGCCCCGCCCGCAGGCGCGCAGAGCGCGCCAATAAAGATCGGCAAGTTCGTAGAGCTCGTGTCGTTCCTGTGAGGAGAGCGTCGCAAGATTGCCGTTGTGGCGATAAAGGGCCTTGTTGAACAGGAGATCATCAATCTCCCATCTTGGTTCCAGCCCGACACGCTTCGCTTCCTCTATCAAAGACAACACGGCGTCGACACCGGGCACACGATAGAAGAGAACGCAGGTTGCCACCTGAAGTGAAGACAGCACTTCTCGGCTGTCTTTCCAATCAACAATTTGCACGTTCCACCCGAGGCGACAAAGCAGCTCGGCCTTCTGCGTGACGCGGTATTTCGTGCATTGCTGCAACTCGATATCCGCGATCAGAAGATAACGCGGACGCAGCATGAGCGCTGCCTTGGGCGCCTGTCTTCTGAGAAGTGCCGCCTGTTCCTTTGTGGGTACAAAGAGCGGATCGCTCGCTTGATCGCCATGGCGCAGAAGACGTCTTTTGGCGGCACCGCCAGCAAAGAAGCGGCTCATCGCTTTGACAACCCCCTCTGAACGCCGGGAGTCCTGCCACTGCTCCCATGCTTCACCGAGCGGGGTCCCGCGAGGAAGGCGACCGAGGGTGAGCGCCCTGACCCAGCGGAGCGGCTCCATCAAGCGCCAGGAGAGCGACCCACGCATCAATTTCAACTGCTGCTTCGCCAGATGTAGTTCAGCCTGCAGTGTATCGGCGCGTAGAGTCGCCATATAGGCCGAGGCTTCGGTCGTCTCATCAAGGCTGTTCTCGAAGACTGGAGCAGGCCGCATCTGTTTTTTTTTCAGGTTGGGCAAAAATCTCTCACTCGAAGAGGCTGTTGGGAAGGGCCGTGTATAACCCTGCGGGTGTATAGGCCCAAACGCATTGCCGTGAGAAACGAAGGCCCAGTCCTATGGACTGGGCCTCTAAAAAAAACGTGATCAAAATTTTTGATAGAGAATCGTCAGCTTATGACGATATTCGATGCCTTCAGGTCGGTGACGCCCAGGAACGTCACCTTCATGTTGTTGTCCAGCTGCAGTGTGGTGTTGCCGCCTGTGACGGTCGCCGTTGCCAGTAGATCCTTGATAGCCTTGTCGGCATCGGCCGGCTTGTAATTATACATGAAGAACATGTTGCCAGCTGCGCTGCCGAAATCGGTGATGGTGATGTCGCCACCATTATGGCCTGCAAGCACACCGAAAGTGTTGGCTGCGCCGCTGCCACCCGTGACGGTTGCATAGCTATCGCCATTGGAGTTGGCGAACTGCGTACCGAAAACGAAGTGATCGGAGCCGGAGGTGCCGATAATGGTGTTGTTGCCCGCGCCCGTCCATGCCTCAAGCGTGCCTGCCGAAGAAGACGCGTCAATATACTGGCTGCCGGTTGTGCTGGGCTGGTTGGCGGTAAAGAGCGCCAGACCGTTCGTGTTGACCGATGCGCGCAGATCGTTGGCGCCCCAGATCGTGCCAAGCCCGGCATTGATCGATGTGTTGCCAGTGCCGGAGATGAACTTCAGAGCGCCGGAAACACTGATCGACTGGTTGGAGCCGTGGTTGACCTGCAGATCCCCCGCTGCAGAAATTGTGTCGCCTACGGTGCCAACGATCGTGCCGGTGCTGCCCGTGAAATTCACCGTCGAGCCCGTACCGCCGAAAACGGTGCTGTTTATGCCGACGCTGATCTGGCTTCCAGCAAGGGCGGAATCAACAACAACCGAGTTGGACTGCAGCGTGACGACGGACTTGCCGCCGAGGATGGTGACCGTATCAGACGCGTTTTCGACGCCGGTGATCGTGTCCTGACCTTCAGAGGCGACAAAATTGGCGCCAGTGCTGAGATTGATGACGTTCTGTCCCTCGCCAGCACGGATATTGTTCGTCCCGGCCGCGGCGTAGATGGTGTCGTTACCATCGCCGGTTGCAATCGTCCAGTTACCGGTATGACCGCGACCGTCGAACAGATTGTTGCCCATCGTGGAGACGAAGGTGCCGTTATAATTTCCGGCGTAGAAGGTCACGCCTTCAGTGGCGCCAGCCAGCACCGATAGATTACCCGCGGTGACGCCCGTACCGTCGACGGTAACAGCTTTCACGGACGGTGCTACAGCTGTGTCCTGCGCAGGATCGTTAAGCGACGCACCGAGCGAGCCGATAACCAGGTTGCTGTAGTTGCCAGCCATCGAGAAGGCACCACCGGTGGTGATGACGCCCTGAACGACGCTCGTCGAGGCAGACGGGCCTGTGTTCGCTCCCGTAGCAAGATCGACGGAGGTGAAATCACCCGTATTCACCGCGCCCAGAATCTGGGCTGCGTAGCTCGAGGCAAGTGTCTGCATGCGGGCACCTTCAACGGTGACCTGCACAGTCATACCAGACGAACCAACTACCGTTACGATCGCCATGCGACCAGCTCCTTACTATTTCCCGGAGGCTTCAGACAAAGACCGTTACATTGCGTCGAGCGCTCTAAACATGCCCACGCTAATCGGTTGTGCCGTCTACCAAGACTCACATACGAAAATCAATTTTTTTATAGATGTCTTAACCTTTGGGCTGAGTCAATAAATCAGAAGGTATTGGCGATCACGGGATAATATTTTGACGCAAACTCTTATATTAGACGCGAATCCTGAGCGTTGAAATGGTTTGAAATGGATCTTGGATGTAGCAAACAAGATGTTTCCTGGGTTTATACATAAAAAAACTTCACAATATGAGTGATTAAGTACTCACAATCCCGCGATATTATTGTTTCGAACTGGATTTGATCTCGCCAAATATGGATTATTTGTAATGACCCTAGCTAAAGTAAAAATATAAATTATTGTCGTGATTACAGCACATCTCTTCAGATTATTTATTCTTTGCAAACCTGCATGCTCGTAAAATGAAGGCAGAATTTTTTCTAAGGCATTGATATAACGCTGGAAAACTTATCCCTCGAAGGGTGGGTCCTAAAAGAATATCCTGAGAAACAAATTTTATTTCTTGGTTTCTTTTGTGATTTCGCTCCATCTCTTCACGAATTGATGAAGAATGTTACAAGCGAAAGGTAGATTTCTCTCGGAAGAGATTGCGGTTTTGTCAAAAAACTTCTTGGGTGAAGCAGGAGCCGCGATACATAGGCTATGCCCATCTTATGTCCAGTGCGTCGTCGTTGCGACCAAGCTTGTGTTGCAATCTGCTGAGAAGAAAATCTGAGCAGCTTTGTTCGATACGCGACAGGGTCGTCACCTACGATCGGCGCGCAGTGGCCCTATACGCAGGTCGATTTACTCGTGTCGTTCGTCAGCAGGCCGCGTGTCAATTGGCATGTCAGGGTTTTTGCGGATCCTCTACAGGGCTGTCTTATCCAGCTCTTCGAGCCATGCAGCGGCAGTTCCATCAGACGGTGCCCGCCACTCGCCGCGCGGCGAAAGACTGCCACCAGATGAGAGCTTCGGTCCATTGGGCAGGGCCGAGCGCTTGAACTGGCTGAAGCCGAAGAACCGCGTCAGGAATACCTTCAGCCAGTGACGTATGGTGTCAGCGTCATAAGCGAGTTTCCGGTCGTCGGGGTAATGGGCTGGCCAGACGCCGCGCTCGCTGTCTTCCCATGCCTGAAGCGCAAGGAAAAGGATCTTGCTCGGTCGAAAACCGTAGCGCAGGACATAATAGAGAGTGAAATCCTGCAAGGCATACGGGCCGATCTTGTCTTCGGTTTTCTGCACGCCTCCGGCATCTGCAGGGACGAGCTCCGGCGTGATTTCCGCCGAGACGATCCGTTCCAGCACAGGCGCTGTGGCGTCGCCGAGACCCCCCTTGCGGGCCAGCCAGCGAATCAGATGCTGGATGAGCGTCTTCGGCATCCCGGCATTGACGTTGTAATGCGACATCTGGTCGCCGACGCCGTAGGTGCACCAGCCGAGCGCCAGCTCGGACAGATCGCCCGTGCCGATCACGATCCCGTTGCGCTGGTTGGCCAGGCGGAAAAGAAAGTCGGTACGCAGCCCTGCCTGTACGTTTTCGAACGTGATGTCGTGTACTGGCGCGCCCGAGGCAAAGGGATGGCCGATGGTTTCCAGCATCTGCATGGCGGTCGGTTTGATGTCGAGTTCATGAGCATCGACGCCAAGCGCCAGCATCAGTTGATGGGCGAGTCCCAGGCTGGCATCTCCGGTCGCAAAGCCTGGCATGGTATAGGCATCGACCCGGTCACGGCTCCATCCCAGTTCATCGGCGGCCCGGGCGGCTACCAGAAGGGCAAGGGTGGAATCGAGCCCCCCTGATACGCCGATCACACAGCGTTCGACACCGCTCGTCTTGAGGCGCTGTGTGAGGGCGCGCACCTGAATGGTCCAGGCTTCATAGCAATCCTGATCGAGACGAGCCGGATTTTCGGGCACGAAAGGAAAGCGCGGCACCACACGCTGGAAGCCGATATCGTCCTCAATCGGCGCCAGCGTGAAGCCGATGCGGCGCCATTGCCCATGATCATTGGCGCGGGCGCAGTCATGGAAGCTCCCCATGCGCATGCGCTCCTGACGGATCAGATCGAGATCAATATCGGCAAGCGTCATCTGGGCTTCGACGGGAAAACGATCTGACTCGCCCAGCAGGCGGCCCGCTTCATAGACGGAAACCTGACCGTCCCACGCGACGTCTGTCGTCGACTCGCCGGCTCCGGCCGCGGCATAGACATAAGCACAAAGGGCGCGTTGCGATTGCGCGCGACAGAGCAGATGGCGATCCTCCGATTTGCCAATGGTGATGGTGCTGGCCGAAGGATTGCCGATGACAGTAGCGCCCGCCAGAGCGAGCGCGGTGCTGGGTGGATTAGGTACCCAGAGATCCTCGCAGATTTCGATGCCGAGCGCGAAGCCGGGCAGGTCCTGTGCTTCGAAAATCAGATCTGTGCCGAACGGCACGTCCCGCCCGCCAAGCCACAGCGTTTCATCGACGATATCGACCCCGGCGACGAAATGGCGCGAATCGTAGAACTCGCGGTAGTTTGGCAGGTAGGATTTCGGGACGATGCCAAGAATTTCTCCCCGATGCAGCACCACCGCGCAATTGAAGAGACGCCCCCGATGCACGAGCGGTGCACCCGCGACGACAACGCTCTTCCAGGAGGCGCTCTCGTCTTTCAGACGCATGAGGCATTCGATAACCCCGTCGAGCAGCGCATCCTGCTGCCTCAGATCGTCGATTGCATAGCCTGAAAGGCAAAGCTCGGGAAACACGGCCAAAGCCGCTCCGGCACCCGAGCATTGCCGGGCGAGGGCGACGATCTGCTGCAGATTATGGCGCGGATCGGCAAGGCGCACAGGGATGGTACAGGCGGCGACCCGGGCAAAACCATGACGATAGAGAGATCGAAACGCGCTCATGGGATCATCTCCTGCAGCATCGGCCCCGTAACAGGCTCCCGGCTCCCGCACCGGCGTTCGCCCAGAAACGTCTTTCCAGATTAAAAGACAAGGCCTTGTCGTCACAGAGCAAACCGTTTCGCGGCTGGCCCGTTCACCCAAGGACCCGGGACCATGACGATTTTGTTATGTTCCGTTCAAGGAGTTATCGCCATGGACCTTCTTCGCTGGACAATCGTGTTTCTGATCCTTGCTTTGCTGGCAGGGTTGCTCGGTTTTGGCGGTATCTCGGCTGATTTCGCCTCGATCGGCAAAATCCTGTTCTTTATCTTTCTGGTGCTGTTCGTTCTCAGCTTCATTTTCGGCCGCGGGCGAATGCGCTGAATCCGGACTCCGTCCCAGGTGCAGGCCGGAGCGGCCTGCACCTTTTTTCCTGTCCCGGTCAGTAGCCGTTGGGGTCTGGGTCGCCGGTGTAGGCGTTCGGATAGGTTCCGGGATACGTGCCGGGATAGGTATAGCCCGGAGCAGGCGGACAATTGGCGTAGCCCCCGCATTGATAGGTGTAGGGGGTCGCCGCATAGCCCCCGCCATAATAGGGGTTGGCGTAATAGGGGCTGGTTACGGCAGCGCCGATGACGGCACCAGTTGCGACACCGAGGCCCCATCCGCCCCAGCCACCGCCCCAACCGCCCCAGCCCCAGCCGCCGCCCCATCCAGGCGAGCCCCAGCCATATCCAACCCAGCCCGGACCACCCCAGCCCCAGCCAGGGCCGCGCCAGCCGCCGCCCCATGGGCGGCCCCAACCGCCACCGCCATAATATCCTCCACGACCGCCCCAGCCCCCGCCGGGGCCAGCGCCGCGCCAACCGCCTGGACCGCCGCCGCCACGCCAGCCGCCCGGTCCGCCCCCTCCAGGGCCTCCACCGTGCCAGCCGCCCGGCCCACCACCGCCTGGGCCTCCGCCGCCGCCATGAAATCCGCCGCCCGGTCCGCCTCCACCGTGGAAACCTCCACCGCCGCCTCGTTGCGCATGGGCAGAGAGGGGCACCAGCAGAGGCAGGGCCAGAAGAACTGCCCTCAATCTGTAGGATCCATGCATGGCTTCAGCTTTCCCTTCCATGGAGAACGGTCAGATTCCACTCTCCCTCTCCTGCATATCGTGCTGCGAAGGGGCGGAATAAAGACGAAAGCGTAACTGCGCGATTTCGTTTCGTGACAAATGGTCGGCGCATGTAGAATTCAGGGCGGGTAAGGGTTTTTCAGGGGTGTCAGCGTTTCGGTTTGCGCCGTATGTGCCCACCCAGACGGGCCAGTACGGCCTGCAACTCGCCTTCCTTCATGTCCGGTATGGAAACAGGCTGCGGCACGGGGCGTGCGGCTGGCGTGACAGGGCGCATGATCGACGGGTCCTGCAGGATCTTGATCCTCTTCACCAGAATGGAGCCGTCATCGAAACGCAGGTCCCTCCCGCTGCGTAGAGGCCCGCAATGGGTGTTGATGCGTTCTATGAGCTGGGGGGCCAGATGCTGAAGTTCCAGTGCGACGGGGCCAGTGCAGGCGATGGTCAGTGTGCCTGCGCTGACCCGTCTGGGCTCTGTCTGACTTGCAAGCGCCGGGCCTACGATTTCGGCCCAGTCGAGGATCAGCCTTATGGCCGGGGCCGCACGCTTGCTGAAAGCCGGCTTAGTGACCTGAGGCAGAATCGAGCCCAGAGCGCGTCCGGTCATGGCACGGCGTTCCTTGGGGCGTTCTGGCGCGGCGGAAGGGGGCGGCTCTTTCTTCGCGCCTTGTCTCGGCGTCGTCTTGTCGCTGGCCTGGCGTGAGGCAGCCGCAAAGCGCGGTGGTTTATCGGAAGACGTGCGTGCGCGGCTCTTGTCCGAAGGCAAATCTCGCTTCATATCGCCGGGGTGACTCCTTCAGCTTCTGCACTTCTCGACTGGTATGCCCATCAAAGGCGTGTTCTGCCCTGGCGCGCTCTGCCCGGTCAGGCAGCCGATCCCTATGCCGTGTGGCTGAGCGAGATCATGTTGCAGCAGACGACCGTGGTGACGGTTATGCCGTATTATGAGCGGTTTCTGAAGCGCTATCCTACCGTGCAGGATCTGGCCGCGGCGCCGTTGCAGGACGTGCTCGCCCTTTGGGCGGGGCTTGGCTATTACAGCCGCGCCCGCAATCTCCATGCCTGCGCGCAGGCCGTGGCAATGCTTGGCGATTTCCCCTCCGATGTTGCAGGGCTACAGGCTCTGCCGGGCATAGGCGCCTATACGGCGCGTGCCGTGGCGGCAATCGCGTTTGGCGTGCCGGTCGTACCGGTCGATGGCAATGTCGAACGTATTACGTCGCGTCTGCATGCCGAAGAGGCGCCGTTGCCCGGAGTGCGCCGCAGACTGGATCATCTGGCCAGCCTGCTCAATGACGATCCAGCAGCGCGTGCGGCCCCGAGCGATTTCGCGCAGGCGCTGTTCGATCTGGGGGCTGGGCTCTGCACGCCGCGGCGCCCGTCCTGTCTCATGTGCCCTTGGCGTGGTGTATGCAGAGCCCATGCTTCTGGAGCACCGGAACGTTTTCCGGTACGCGCGCCGCGCAAGGTCAAGCCTGAGCGACATGGCGTCGTTTTCCTCCTCAGCGATAGCGAGGGTGCCATCTGGCTGCGTCAGCGCCCCGAGAAAGGTCTGCTTGGCGGCATGACGGAGCTGCCCGGCACAGCATGGCTGGATGGGGCCCAGAGCATGCTCGAGGCTCTGGGTGAAGCGCCGGTGGAGGCCGCGTGGAAAGAGGCTGGACAGATACGTCATGTTTTCACACATTTCACGTTGTATCTGAGGGTTATGACGGCGCGTGTGCCCGATTTCGGCCCGCTGCATAACCAGCGCGGTTTTGCCTGTGCGCCGGAGAACCTTTCTCGCCAGGCCTTGCCCAGCGTAATGCAAAAATGCCTGACGGTCGCAGGCGTTGCTTCTGCCGACTGAAGAAAGAGAGTTTCACCCATGCTTTATGCGTCTGCCCGTTTCTGGCTTCTCGATTTCTTCGGTCATGTCGTCGATCACGACCCGCTGCGCGACTGCCTGTTTTCGATTGCCCCGCCGCCCGGGCGTTATCCCGGCCTGTTTTTCTTCGCTGATAACGCCTCGCTCACCGAATTTACCGTGACGTTGCGCAAGGTCGTTTCGTTGCCCATGCCGATACCGCAATTGTTGGCAACGCGATTGCCGAGTGGCGTCGTTACCCTGAGGAGGATGGATGGCACGGGGCGATACCTGCGCAGCGTCGAGAATGAGGGGATCGATTTCCAGGCCGTCGAAGCGAAAGACTGGGAGCATTTTTTCATACTCTCCGAGCCTATGATGCATGCCTACGCCATTCTCAGTCAGGATAGCGTCAGCACGATCACCGATGAGCGCGGCGAGGTGCAGGCGCCTCTGCGCCTCGTTCAGGGCCATAACGGCCAGATTGGCGATAATCTGTTTTCACTCGCTGCCAATCTTGCGGCTCTGGAGGATGTGGCCAGCCTGGGGGCAGGCATGGCCGCGCCTCTTGTTCTCATCCGGCGCGACGGTGAGCGCGTGACGCTTCAGATCACAAGGTCATGAACCGCGCGTCTTCCGATAGGCGACCATGGCGCGGTCGCGCCCCTCGCTGAGAGAGACGATCGGTCTCGGGTAGGTCTTGCCGAGCCTGATCCCGGCTTTTTCCAGCAGTTCGGGCGCGGCCTCCCAAGGGGCGGCAATGGCGTCGTCTGGGAGTTTCGAAAGTTCGGGCACCCAGCGACGGATGTAATCGCCGTTGGGGTCGAACTTGTCTGCCTGGCGCAGCGGGTTGAAAATGCGGAAAAATGGCGAGGCGTCTATTCCTGTCCCGGCGACCCATTGCCAGTTGACCGCATTCGATGCCGGGTCGGCGTCGATCAGCGTGTCCCAGAACCAGCTTTCCCCTTCGCGCCAGTCGATCAGCAAATGCTTGGCCAGAAACGAGGCGACGATCATGCGCGCCCGATTATGCATCCAGCCGGTCTCCCAGAGCTGACGCATTCCGGCATCCACGACAGGGATGCCGGTCTGGCCACGCTGCCAGGCGCCGAGATCCTTCTTGCTGTGGCGCCAGCCGAGCGCGTCAAACTGGGATTTGAGATTTCTGTCAGGCAGATGCGGGTTATGGAAAAGTGTGTACCAAGAGAAATCGCGCCAACCGAGTTCCGAAAGATAGATCTCCCTGTCTTCCTTTTCACCTTTGTCGGCGCAGATATGCCAGACCTGCCGAGGTGAGAGCACACCGAGGCGCAGATAAGGCGATAGTCGCGAGCTTTCCTCCGCTGCCATGTCGTTGCGACCGGTCTCGTAGTGGCTGAGCGGGCCGGAGGCGAAATCATGGGCGATTTCTTGGGCGGCGTCTTCGCCGAGCTCCCAATATTCGGCCATCTTGCTTGCCCAGTCGGGTTTGCGCGGGAGGAGCGCCTCGCCGATGTCTCGCGGTGAAAGGGCCTTCTTCGGTTTTTCAAGAGCCTCTTCCCATTTCATGAAGGCGCATTTCCCCGGCGCCGGCACGGGCCTGGGCGGGGCACCAAGGGCCTTGAAGCCTTTCCACCAGGCCGAAAAGATCTTGTAGGGCGTGCCGGATTTGGTGGTGACCGTTTCGGGCGGCCGCAGCACCGTGCCATGCAGGCGGATCATCTCCCGCCCGGCCTCGCTTAATGTCCTGGCGATGGCGTCGTCCTGCCCGCGTGCGGCTTTCTGATAGCGATAATGGCAGTAGAGCGCTTCGGCGCCTGTTTCTTCCATCAATTGCGGTATCAGCTTCGCCGGATCGCCTTCGAGAATGAGGCAGGTGCCCCCCTTGTCCTCCACGCTCTTCGTGAAAGCGATGAGTGTCTCATGCAGAAACCATTTCAGCGCGCCGCCAAAGGGGCGCGTTGCCCCTGAGGTATCGAGCACATAGACGCACAAACAGGACCCGGCGGCGTCCAGGGCCGCATTCAGGGCAGGGTGATCGGCAAGACGGAGATCGTCCCTGAACCAGAGAAGGGCAGGCGATTTGCGGGTCATGAAAATCCTGATGCGGGGAGCGGAGCAAGAAAGGGCAGAAGCAGGGAAAGCGCAGGAAACCGCCATCGGTTCGACATGAAAAAAATGGCGCGTTACTGCCTCTGTTCAGATCGCACTGCCTGCCGACAAGTCAGCGCCAGAAAAAGTGAAGATCTCTTTTGTAACGTAGAAAACCGTCTCATGATCAGGGCGTTGAATGGCCCCAAACATTTTATTAGGGAAATGTTCCATGACCACGGTTTCCTTCCTCCGCACTGGTGCTCTTGCTGTCATGCTGGCGCTTCCGGCTCTTGGCCTTACCGCCTGCAACACGCTCGACGGGGCCGGTCGCGATGTCAGCTCCGTCGGTCACGACGTGAGCCGTGGCGCGAATGCCACCCAGGGCGCAATCCACAACTCGGTTCCGCAGGCGGCAACGCACTAAACGAACCAGTCCAGCATTGGATTGCCGGGAAAGGGTGGAGCGAGGCTCCGCCCTTTTTTTATGCGCCTCGCCTGTAGCGCGTTCCAATAAGGGCCGAGGGGCAGCTTCGTAGGCCTCCCCTTGCAAATTGCCTGCAAGACGGCACATAGTAGGCATCCGGTCATGAAGACCGGGTTTACAAACGACGTTCTCGGGGCGGGGTGAAACTCCCCACCGGCGGTAGGTGCCTTGGCACGAGCCCGCGAGCGCTTTCGGCTTCTGGGCCGGGAGGTCAGCAGATCCGGTCAGAATCCGGAGCCGACGGTCATAGTCCGGATGGAAGAGAACAGAAAACGCTCTCACCATGGCTTGCCGTGGCGGGGACGAAGAATGTTCGCGCCTGGGGGCCGTCCTGATGGGATGGGACCGTATTGCCGTGCCGGGAGTTTTCTCCTCCAGACCTGACCCGGAAAAGGGCGTTCTGACCGAGTCCGTTCTCGACTCGGTCCGTCTGGGTTTTGAGTCAGCGCTTGATGAAGCTTCGCGCTATCTCGGCGCCACCTCTCCCAATCCCGCGGTTGGCTGCACCCTGCTCGATCGTGACGGGGCAATTCTCGTTACTGAGGCGCATCATCGCACGGGTGCGCGTCATGCTGAGGCGCTGGCGCTGCACAAGGCACGCGAGCTGGGCGTGATCGACCGGGTGGCGACCGCATTTGTGACGCTCGAGCCCTGCAATCATGTCGGTCGTACCCCCCCATGCAGTGAGGCCCTGCGCGACAGCCCGGTCAGCACGGTCTGGGTCGGAATGCGCGATCCCAATCCGGTCGCCGGTGGTGGCATTGCCCGTCTGCGCCAGATGCCTGAGGGCCGAGTGGTCCATCTTCTTGAAGATCATCCCAGCCTCGCCGAGACCCACCGGGCCTGCCAGGCACTGATAGCGCCCTTCGCAACGCGTATTTTGAAGCAGCGCCCCTGGATTACGGTCAAGCAGGCCTGCGATGCGACAGGCTTGATGATCCCGCCCGAGGGTAAGACGACCTTCACCAGTCAGACCTCTCTCGAGATCGCCCACCGCCTGAGGCGGGCGAGCGATGCGATCATCACCGGCATCGGCACGGTGCTGGCCGATCGCCCGCGCTTTACCGTCCGTCATGTACCCGATCACGACGACAGGGGACCGCGTCTGGTAGTGGTCTGCGACCGTCAGAACCGCCTGCCGGATTCCTGGCGCGAGACGATGATCGGCAGCGGATACAGGGTGATCGTGTCTCGCGATCTGGCCGAAATTCCCGCCCTTCTCGGCGATCATGGCGTGAACTGGGCCATGGTCGAAGCGGGGCCGGCGCTTCTGGGCGAAATCGAGGCGCTTGGCCTGTGGGATGACTGGCTGACCATAAGCGCCTCGCATGAGGGGCCCGACCGATGTTCGGTGCGCTCTCACGGACCTTCCCCCCTGCGTTTCATACTTGATGAAGGGGCGCAGCCCCTTCCTGCTGACAAGGCTGCATTCTGATGTTTTCAGGCATTATCGAGCATATCGGCCGCATCAAAACCGTAGAATCTCGCGACCAGGCCATTCTGCTTCAGGTCGAGACGGGACTTTCGGATATGGATCTGGGTGAGAGCATTGCCGTCAACGGGGTCTGTCTGACGGTCGCCGCTTATGATTCCTCGGGTCTTGCCGATTTCTTCGTCAGTGCAGAGACCCTGGCGCGCACGGCTCTAGGGCGGCTGAAGGAGGGCTCGCGAGTCAATCTCGAGCGGGCCAGTACGCCAGCCACCCGATTGTCGGGCCATATCGTGCAGGGTCATGTCGATGGTCTGGCCGAACTCGTGGCGGTGCGGTCGGTCGGTGAGTCGCATCACATTACCTTTCGCCTTCCTGCTGCGCTGCGCGGCTATGTGGTCGAGAAAGGCTCTATCGCGCTCGATGGCGTCAGCCTGACGGTCAATGAGGTGAGCGATGTGGCCGATGGCGCCTTCACCATCGCGCTGATGATCATCCCCCACACCTGGGAGCATACGGGCCTTTCGGAACTTTCAGCAGGGGCGAGCGCCAACGTAGAGGTCGATGTTCTGGCCAAATATGTCGAGAGCCTGCTGAAATACGGGGTGCGCTCATGAGCACGATGCTGTCCTACCCGCTCGCACGGGCCATTACGGCGCTTCGCGAGGGGCGTATGGTCATGATGGTCGATGACGAAGGCCGCGAAAACGAGGGTGATCTGGTAATTGCCGCGCAATTCGCGACGCCTGACGCCGTCAATTTCATGGCGACTCATGCGCGTGGGCTGATCTGCCTGCCGCTCGAAGCCGAGCAGATCGACCGCCTAGACCTGCCCATGATGCCCAGACGCGGGCATGATCCACGTGGAACGGCCTTTACTGTTTCCATCGAGGCGACGACCGGCATCACAACCGGTATTTCCGCAGCAGACCGCGCCCGCACGATCCAGCTTGCAGGCCATCCCGAGGCGCGGCCGGAGGATATCAGCACGCCGGGTCATATCTTTCCGCTGCGTGCCCATCCTGAAGGGACCATCGCTCGTGACGGTCATACAGAAGGCGCTATCGACCTTGCCCGTCTTGCGGGGCTTCATCCGGCTGCGGTGATCTGCGAGGTCATGAGCGATGACGGCACGATGGCGCGTCTGCCTGAATTGCAGGCATTTGCGTCACGTCACGATATGCCGGTCATCAGCATCGAAGAGATCGCCGCATGGTGCCGCGTGCAGGGCCGCGAGGCCCTGAGCGAGATCGAGCTGCCCGCGCCCGTGCCGCCTGCGGTCGAACGCATTGCCGAGGCCGCGCTGCCGAGCGTCTATGGTGGCCATGACCTGCGTATCCAGGCCTTCCGGGCGCCGGATGGCATCGAGCATGTGGCGCTGGTCAAGGGCGATCTCACAAAGGGCGTTCCGCTCGTGCGCCTGCATTCCGAATGCGTGACCGGCGATGCGCTGGGGTCTCTGCGCTGCGATTGCGGTCCTCAGCTTCGCGAAGCGCTCGAGCGTATCGCAGCAGCACCTTCGGGAGCGCTGGTCTATCTGCGTGGCCATGAGGGCAGGGGCATTGGCCTCGGTAACAAGATCAGGGCTTACGCATTGCAGGACGAGGGCAAGGATACGCTCGAGGCCAATCTCGAACTCGGCCTGCCCGGCGATGCGCGCGACTGGGTGACCGGCGCCGGCATTCTCGAATTGCTCGGCATCCACACCCTGACCCTGTTGACCAACAACCCCAGCAAGGTATCGGGCCTTGAGGCTGCCGGGCTGAAAGTGGTCAGTCAGGAGCGTCTCGAAGCCGGATACAACCCGTTCAACCGCGCCTATCTTCACGCTAAACGCACCCGGATGGGGCATCAACTCAGCGATGTCTGGCCGGAACTCGTCGAGACCATGGTTCAGAAATAAGGATCACCCCATGAGCAAGTCCATTCCTGTCGCCCCCGATCTCACTCTGGTGCCGACGCCCAAGCTCGCTTTGCTCGTCAGCCGCTTCAATACCGATGTCACGCATGGTCTTCGCGATGGCGCGCTCGAATGGCTCGAGGAGCATGGCATTCGCGATGTCGATGTGTTCGACGCGCCCGGTGCCTTCGAATTGCCGCTCATGGCGCAGGCTCTCGCCAAGACAGGCACCTATGAGGGCGTGATCTGCCTCGGTTGCGTCATCAAGGGCGACACGGCCCATTTCGAGTTCATCAGTCTTGGCGCAACCATCGGTATCATGCAGGCGCAGCTTGCCACCGAGACGCCCATCTCGTTTGGCGTACTCACGACCTATACCGATGAGCAGGCCCAGGCCCGCTCGCGCAAGGATGCGCATAACAAAGGTCGCGAGGCTTCTGCTGCCTGTGTCGAGACGCTCGCCTTTCTGCGCAACACGCGCAACTGACCGAAGCGTTACAAGAGTGTGACGCATGAAGTTTCCCAATCGGGAGACAATGCTCTAAACCTGCCCGGACCGTGACGCCTTGGCGTCTCACCGTGGCAGGGTTAATCGCACTCCAATGCTTGCAAATTTCATCGGCTCGATCGTCTCGTTCTGCACAAGACGCGCCTGGATCGTTATTTTCCTTTTCACGCTTCTGACGGCGGGTAGCCTGTTTCTGACAGTGCAACGTCTCGGTGTGACGACGGATACCGATGAAATGTTTGCCGCGAGCCTGCCCTGGAAACAGCGTGGGGCCGAGTTGAGCCGGCTTTTCCCGCAAAATGACGATCTGATGGTCGCCATCATCAAGGCAGACATGCCCGAACAGGGGCGCGCCACGGCACGCGAACTGGCGAAGATCCTGCGTGCCGATCACAAGAATTTCCACACCGTCAGACTGCCTGATGATTCGCCTTTCCTTGAAAATCACGGCCTTCTTTATCTCGACAAGCCTGTGCTCGGCTCCTTGCTCGATTCCATCGTTGCTGCGCAGCCCTTTCTGGGCACGCTTTCTGCCGATCCGTCTGCACGAGGGATCTTTTCAGCGCTTGGCCTGATGGGTGAGGGCCTCTCGGCCGGTGAAGACATTCCCGAGAGCTTCACGCCAGAGCTTCAGGGTTTTGCCAAAGCGCTGCATGAGGCTGCGGAGGGTCATCCGCAGGATCTCTCATGGCAGAATCTTCTGGCGGGGCCGCTGGCTAATATGGCGGGCGATTATCAATATGTGCTTACGCAGCCGCATCAGGATTTCGGCTCGCTTCAGCCCGGTGGCGAGGCGAGTGCCGCCATGCGCAGGGCGATCGATTCTCTGCCTTTCGTCAAAAGCGGCAACGCGATTGCGATGATTACCGGCCCTGTTCAGCTCAGCGATGAGGAGTTCTCGACCGTGGCCCATGGTATGGGGCTGGGGCTGCTGACCTCGCTGGTTCTGGTGGCTTGCTGGCTGGTGCTGGCCGTGCGCTCCGTGCGTGTCATCGTGCCCATTCTGATCACGCTCGTGATCGGACTGCTGCTCACAACGGGGTTCGCGGCCATTGCCGTGGGCAAGCTCAATCTGATTTCGGTCGCGTTCGCCGTGCTGTTCGTCGGGATTGCCGTCGATTTTGCCATCCAGTTCTCGGTGCGTTTTCGCGGGCAGCGTCCGGCCTCAGGGGGCGACATGTCGCCTGCCGATGCACTGGCCGAGACGGGGCGTGAAACCGGGCATCAGATCCTCGTAGCCTCTCTCGCGACGGCGGCGGGCTTTCTCGCTTTTGTGCCGACCAATTTCGTGGGTGTGGCGCAGCTCGGTTTGATCGCCGGTATCGGCATGATCATCGCTTTTCTGTGCACCATGACGTTGCTGCCTTCACTGCTTTGCCTGTTCCGTGCGCGTCTGAGCCGTGGTGAGCCGGGCTTCAGGAAACTTGCAGGTGCGGATCGCCTGCTGCGTCGTTTCCGCAAACCTGTTCTGGCCTTTTTCGCTCTGCTGGCCCTGCTCGGTCTGGCGCTTATTCCACGCTTGAGCTTCGACGCCGATCCACTGCATACCAAGAACCCCGATACCGAGGGCATGAGGGCGCTTCATCTTCTGGAGCAGGACCCACGCGCCTCGCCTTATGATGGCGAGGTCATCGTTCCCAATCTCAAAATCGCGGCGGAGCGGGTGAAGCAGTTCGAAGCCCTGCCCAGCGTCTCGTCTGTCATGTGGCTTGGGATGTTCGTGCCTGAAAACCAGACCGAAAAACTGGCGATGATCCAGGATACGGCCTCGATTCTGCTGCCGACCCTCGTGGGACAGGAGGTGCAGCCAGCGCCCGATGCCAATGCGTTGCGCGCCAGCGCGGCTGCAGCTTCGGGCAAGCTCGGAGCCGTGCTCGACAAGACGGCGCCGGGCTCGCCCCTGCGTGATATCCAGAAATCGCTCGCCCTGCTCGCCAAGGCGCCCGACGCGCAAATTCTTGCTGCCAATACGGCGCTGACACGCTTCCTGCCGGAGCAGCTTGCCCAGCTGGTGGATGTGCTTCAGCCGACCCCCGTGACGCTCGAGGGTATTCCTCAGGATATCGCGCGCGATTACGTGCTGCCTGATGGGCGCGCCCTGCTCAAGATCCTGCCCAAAGGGCGTATGTCTGACAGCAAGGTGCTGTATCACTTCCTCAGCGACATGCTCTCTGTCGACAAGAATACGGCGGGGACGGCGCTCGAAGTGGTCGAGAGCGCGCATACCATGGTCCATGCCTTTTCAACGGCGGCGATCTCGGCGCTGGTCATGATCGCGATCATTCTGTTCGTCGCGCTGCGTCGTCTGCTGGATATGGTGCTGGTTCTGGCCCCTCTGATGCTTTCGGCCCTGCTGACGGTCATTCTGATCGTGACCGTGCCCGAGACGCTGAACTTCGCCAATATCATCGCCTTGCCGTTGCTGCTGGGTGTAGGCGTATCGTTCAACATCTATTTCGTCATGAACTGGCGCGCGGGCATCAAAAGCCCGCTGACGTCGCCTACCGCACGCGCCGTTCTGTTTTCAGCGCTTACCACGGGCACGGCCTTCGGTTCGCTGGCGGCATCGCAGCATCCTGGCACGGCGAGCATGGGGCGCCTGCTGCTGATGTCTCTCGCCTGCACGCTTCTCGCTACGCTGACCTTCATTCCGGCCCTGCTTCCCAAGCGCAAGATCGACGCGGAATAGGCGAGCCTCCCGCTGCGGGCGGAGCGGATCTACCCGGAATATGGGTGGTCAGGCGAGGCGATCGGATGATAGGGACGTGCATTCTATTCTGTCGTGAGCTTCGCCTATCGTGTCGAAATCCTTCTTTCGCTGGAGTCTCGCAGCGGCCTGTCTGGCCGGATTTTCGGCGCCCATGCCTGTCTGGGCGGGAGAAGACGATGAGGAAGAGACGGGGTCGGAACCCAGCTACCAGATCAACGATCCTTTTCCTGACCGGCCCCTGCAACCGACCAGCGTGCCCGCTTTTGGCCAGCCCAAGGCGGTTTTCTATAACCCTTACGGTCTGACCGACTGGCTGCGTCGCCGTGGTATCGGGGTGCTGCTCGACAATATCAACGAATATGCGGCTGCGGTCACACCACCGACGAAGGATGTGGGCGATTATCGCCAGGGTTCGAGCAATGCCGGGCAATATGCGCTGTCGCTCAATGTCGATTGGGAGCGTATCGCCCATATAAAGGGCTTTGCGACTCATATGGTCGTGACAGGGCGTTATGGCACACCGGCCAATCGCATGTTCGGCGACTGGCTGAATCATTCCTCAGAAATCTATGGCGGTGGCGGCAATGTGGTGGTGCATCTCGTCATGGCCTATGGCGAGGAGACGCTCTATGGCGGCAAGCTTTCGATTGCCGCAGGGCGAATGGCCGAGCTCTCCGATTTCGCGGCCAGCCCGCTTTACTGCACCTTTCAGATGAATGCGATTTGCGGGCGACCGCGTGCCGCCGCCGATACGGGCTATGCCTCGACCTTCCCCGCCGGAAACTGGGGGTTGCGCGTGCGTGGCCGCCCTCTACCGCAGTCCTATATCCAGCTCGGTCTCTATCTGACCGAAGAGGGCATGTTCTCGTACACGATGAATCGCAGCGGGTTCAAATTCAACAGCGCCTATATCAATGGCGTCAGAATGCCGCTCGAACTGGGCTGGGAGCCGAAACTCGGGGGCCATCTGCCCGGCCATTACAAGATCGGTGCCGCGCTTACCACGGCACCGCTTTCGGATATTCATGAAGACCAGTATGGCCAGCCTTATGTGCTGACCGGACTGATCCAGAGGCAGCATCGCGCCAGTTTCAATACCTGGGTGCTGATGGATCAGAAGCTCACGACCTATCGTCGTGACAAGACAGGCAAGGACAGCGATTCAGGCCTGACCGCGCTCTGGGGATTTCTGTATAATGACAAGCGCGTCTCCCTGCGTAACTGGCAGGTCTATGGCGGTCTGATCAGCCGCGGCACCTGGGCGTCACGCCCTGAGGATACGATTGCACTGGCCTTCAGCTATACCGCCATTTCACCGGGCGTGCAGCGCACCGAGGCATTGCTGCGCGCTCAGGGCGCCGTGTTGCCTTATCGCGCGACCGGCATACAGCGCCATGCGATTGTGATCGAAGCCAATTATGGCTGGCACGCTTTTCGCGGCGTGCTGATGCAGCCGATGGTTCAGGCCTTCATCCGCCCGAACGGGCAGGGCAATCTCAGGGACGCGGTACTTCTGGGCTTCAAGACCCATGTGGAATTTCTCTGACAGCGCCTGTGTGCGGGTTCGTTGCGAAAAGAGACGGGTTGGGTGATTTTCTCCCTGCACTGAAGCTGCCGATCGTGCCAAGCTTTGTGTCTCATTGTTGCAGGGAGCCTCTGGCATGGATGTGCAAATCGACGGGTCGCTTTTTCCGGTGCTTCGCATAGCGCTTCAGCCGGGCGAGCGCCTGGTGGCCGAGACGGGTGAACTCTCCTGGAAGAGCCCGCACGTGACCCTGAGCACGAGCACTGCCGGGGCAGGCAATAGCGGGTTTTTCGGCTCTGTTTCGCGCATGATTGCAGGCGGCGGCCTGTTCATGACCGAATATCGTGCCGAAGGGGCACCCGGCATGGTAGCCTTTGCCGCCAAGATACCGGGCCATATCACCGAGCACGCGCTGGACGGGTCACGCGCCTATCTCGTGCATCGCCACGGGTTTATTGCCGGGACCGAAGGGGTGCGTCTCGATATGGCGTTCCAGCGCAAGCTGGGCGCAGGGCTGTTCGGCGGTGAGGGCTTTGTGCTGCAACGTATCTCTGGCTACGGCCGGTTCTGGGCCGAGCTTGGCGGCGAGATCATCGCGCATGATCTCGCGCCCGGTGAGCAGATAGATGTGCATCCCGGTCATGTCGGCATGTTCGAAGAGAGCGTGCAGTTCGATATCACGACACTGCCCGGCATACGCAACAAGCTGTTCGGCGGTGATGGGCTGTTTCTTGCCAGACTGACAGGACCGGGGCGGATCTGGCTTCAGACCCTTACCCTGTCCAATCTGGCAGGCGCACTTGGTCCCTATCTCGGCGCCACGGAAGCGACGGGTGCGGCAGAGGGCACGTTGCTCGGCTCGCTCGTTCGCAAGGCCTTTGACTGATTTGAGAGACGTGCGATCCGGCCGGTCTCAGGGGAGCCGGGCGGCCCGTAATTTTGCCATAAGCAGGTCCTCCGAAGGCGGACGCGCATAGAGCGTATCGAGGGGAACCGCCTCTTGTTCCAGCATCCAGGCGACCTCCAGATGATAGCGTCGGTAGAGCCTGCTTCGGGCCACATCCATCAGGGGATCATGCGCCTGGAAACGCGCCAGATTATCCCTCAAATCGAAGTCACCGCCCTTGCCGACGAGATCGGCATAGCCCTCGTTGAGCCATGTCGGATAGGTCACGGCGAAGAAACGACCAAACGCGCGACCTTGCATCACATGCGTTGCTTCATGGGCAATGTAATAGGCGAGTGGGCGCACCTTGGCGTCCGCTATCGGCCCAGCGTAGGGTGGAATGATCCTGTCATGGGGGATGTCCGACTCACGGAGATAGATATTGGACGTGAGAGGCCCGATCACGATGCCACCGACATCGGGATGAAACACCCCGTGAAGCTGTAACCGCCAGCGCGTATTGCAGAAAAAAACGTGAAAGCGTTGCTCTGACGTATAGAGAACCGATGTCCGCAGCCGTCGCGTCGCATCATCCAGAACGACAGAAATATGGTCGTCGATGGGGCGATCCGACCAGACATCGAATTGCTGGTAATGGAGACGGAAAGCGAAAGCGGGCTGAGGGTAAGCCAGTGTGGCGATATACAGGCCGAACGCGCCTGTCAGGCAAAGAGTGGCCCGACAGGAGGACCTCCAGATCTTTCTCCGGCCCCGATGTCCCATTTCTTACGTCCCCTGTGCTTGGACGTTCATCAGGTTGGGGATCAGGTTGATCTGATTATCAACCCACATAGCCAATACGTGTTCCATGCCAAAGCTGCGCAAATTTTTCTAGCGTTATAAAAAAGAGATAGTACTCAAGATCATCGATTAATGACCCCCGGACTATACGCTTTGGCCAATCGGAAAGGATCCGATCTGCTACCTCCTCGGGGGTATCGCCGGAAAATATAGGTCTATCTTCGTTATAGTTGAACTCTATTATTATATTTTTGTTTATGCCGTATACGAGAAATTCTTTAAATAATTTTCTTTTCTTTTCTGAATTCACATCAATTTCATCGATCCCTGTATGGATAAATAGCGTACGGCAGGATGTGACAGAGAAGTCCTTTAGGCATTTATCCCAAACGGTATAGTCCATGAGTTCGATCCACAGTTTTGAGCGGGGAAACGCCTCCTATGAACAGGCCGGCAACCTGCTCACGGTGCCTAGGATACACCGCAACCTCACCGGGCTGAAACGAAAAAATAAGGTTATCGATAGGAGATATTGGAATTGTAAATAGAATTACTCTACGTAACCGATGTTTGTCCCATGGAAAAGCTGTGCAAATTTGGTTAGTGTTGAGAGATAAATTCCAAAATCCCCGTCTTCTCCTAGAAATCCGTCAATTTTCTTGTTAGGCCATGTGGATAGTATTCAATTAGCGACGATATGGGGAATATCGCCGGAAAATATGAGTCTTTCGTTATCATAGTCATACTCTGTTATAATATTCTTATTCATGCCATAGATAAGAAATTCCCTGAATAAAGATTTTTTCTGTTCTGAATCCAAGTTCGAATCGTCTATTCCGGTATGTACGAACAACGTCCTGCAGGATGCTCCCGAAAAATGCTCAAGGCATTCATCCCATAGTTTTTTATTTATCATATCTGCATCCTGCTAAAATTTTTAGGTTCATAGATCAAGCATTGGTAGGATTTGATAACCCTCGCGGAAGATCAATTGTCAATTTATCAGTGGTCGCCCTTTTCCGACGACGCCGACTTTCTTTTCAGTCGGAATTCACCCTTCGCTGTTTTTACAGTCCAAACCTTCTTCACGCCGGGAAGATATCAATGGTCAAGGAACACAATGCTCCTTGAGTAGGGCTCTGCAGGCTAGCTAGTATCTAAAAGAACAAATAAGTTCCAAGAATGTCGTTCAACCTACATAGCCAAGACGCGTTCCATGCCAAAGCTGGGCAAACTTGTTCAAGGTTATGAAATAAAGAAAAAAATCCTTATCTTTTTCCAGAGAGCCTTCAATTGTTTTCTTTGGCCAGTCTGAAAGAATACGGTCGGCTACAATTTCCGGGCTCTCCCCTGAAAATACTGGTAGATCGCGATCATAGTCAAACTCAATGACCAGGTTTTTTTCCATGCCATATACAAGAAATTCTTTAAACATTTCCTTCTTTTCGCAAGACGATATATCTAATTCGTCTATTCCTGTTCCTATAAGTAAAGTCTTACAGGAAGCTCCTGAGAAATCCTTGAGACATTCGTCCCACAGTTTTTTATCAATCATCTCGTAATCCTGTTAAAACCCAAGTTTTCTGAGATCGGGCTTGAGACAGCTCCTACTCTTAGAGGTTCAAGAGCAGAGATTTCGTATCTTTTCCTAATTCGCGAGAGCCTAGAGGTTTTCCTCTTCGATGAGCACATCTGTCTCTTTAGAATTTTTCAACTCCTAGGCGGCGAGATATTATGGATAAATCGATAGGGTGGTTCTCTACGGTGCAGCCGTCTCAACTACCGGATGAATGATCTTCGTTTTCGAGGCTTTTTTGTAAAAAACCACGTCGCTGCGAGCCGGGGCCAATCCGACTCACAGCGCGCTAGGCCGGTCAGATCACGTAATCCACCGGGGGCAGGCGCTGATCCATCGCCAGGGCGGGCATGCTGGTGTGGCGCGTGCCGATGCGGCGGGCCGGATTGCCGACGACAGTAGTGTAGGGATGAACGCTCTCCAGCACCACTGAACCTGCGCCGATCTTGGCGCCTTCCCCGAGCTCGATATTGCCGAGAACAATGGCACCGGCGCCCACCAGAACACCGCGACGCACCTTGGGGTGACGATTGCCCGTTTCCTTGCCGGTGCCGCCCAGCGTCACGCCCTGAAGCAGAGAGACGTCATCTTCGATAATGCAGGTCTCACCGATGATGATCCCGGCACCATGATCGAACACCAGACGTCGCCCGAGCTGGGCCGCCGGGTGGATGTCGAGGCCGAAGCGCTCGCTCACCAGACTCTGGATATGGCGGGCCAGATGCTGGCGGTCATGTTGCCAAAGCCAATGCGCGATACGATAGGCCTGAATGGCGTGATAGCCTTTGAAGAACAGGAAAGGCGTCACGTAATCGGGGCAGGCGGCATCGCGCTCGAAAATCGCGATCATGTCTTCGGCAGCGGCTTCGGCGATCTCGGGGCTTTCGATCAGTGCTGAGGTAACAAGCGCGGAGAGCACGGGCGCCGAAAGCGCCCTGTCGGCCAGTTTGGTACCGAGCAAGGCCGCGAGCGCGCCCTGAAAATTGCGGTGGTCGCTGATTCCGGTCGCAAATACACCCTGAATCAGCACATCGCAGCAGACATCGCTCTGTTTGAGCATTTCCTGCCAGATGACGGTGAGATCGGGTGGTGTGCTCATAGCCCCATGGCCTTCTTCACGAAGGCGCGCCGCAGGCCCGGCAGACGGTTCATCGCCTCCAGACCCAGATCGCGCCCGAAACGCAGAACCGGATTATCATTGCCGAAAAGCCGCTCCAGCCCGTCACAGGCGGCCATCATGGCCATGTTTCCGGGGCGCACACGGCGCTGATAGCGGGTAAGAAGATCGGCAGCGCCGAGATCGCCCCCTTTGGTGAAACGCTCTTCAAGCAGGGCTGCCAAGGCGATGACGTCCTTGAAGCCGACATTCAGCCCCTGTCCCGCAATCGGGTGCAGCCCGTGGGCGGAATCGCCTGCCAGAGCCAGGCGGGGGGCGATATAACGTTGCGCATATTGGGCAGAGAGCGGGTAGATCCAGCGGCGGCCGACCGGCACGGCATTGCCGACATCGTCACCCAGACGCTGCATGATCGCTTTGGCAAAACCGCTCTCGTCGAGGGCGTAGAAACGTTCCGCGCGGCTTGTCGATTCGGCCCAGACAATGGCCGAGCGATAGGGATGCTCGGCATTGCCGGGCAGAGGCAGGCGCGCAAATGGACCTTGGGGCAGAAAATGTTCGAGCGCGCGGTCTTCATGTGGTCGCTCGTGATGGATGATGCTGATCAGCCCGCACTGATTATAGGGCAGGCGCGTCACCATGATGCCCGCCTGCTGGCGCAGCGGGCTCTGCCTGCCTTCGGCGGCAATGACGAGTGCGGCGCGGTATTGCATCCCCGAGCCGAGCGTGATCGTGACGTGGTTCTCTTCGAAAACGAAGCTGCCGGTTTCCGGGGCAACCACCTCGAGGGCCCCTTCATGGGTGGTCAGGGCATGATTGAGTGCGGCGCGCAGATCGCGTGCCTCGATCATCCAGCCGAACGGGGTTTTCGCGCCATTCTCGACAGGCGCGTCGTCCGGCGAAAAGCACAGCCCATGGCGTGAGGCGGCCTGACCAGGGCGGCCGTCGCTGACGGTAATGCTGCGTATGGGTTGGGAAGGGTTCGGCAGATGCTGCCATATCCCGGCCGCGTCGAGCATACGGCGCGAGCCCTCGGTAATGGCGTAAGCGCGGCCGTCGAGCGACGGATGCTCCATTCCGGGCAGGGGCGCGCGGTCGATCAGCAGGATTCGCAGGCCCGAAGCCGCAAGACGACAGGCCAGAGTCGCCCCAACCGGACCGGCGCCGTTGATGCAGATATCGACCTGTCGCATGGGGCTTATTTCTCCACAGCCTGAATAACCGTGGCTTTTTTAATGCAGTCCCGGGAAATGGGAAATGGATCGTTATCGGCCCTTGCCAATCTCGTTATGAAACTGGCACGATTTACGTTCATGAGAACTGGCAGAACTGTTTGCGAAAACAGAGGTCTGCTGCGGCGCGGAGGGACGTAATGAAGCTCATCACGGCGATTATCAAGCCGTTTAAACTGGACGATGTCCGTGAAGCTCTCACCCCGTTAGGGGTTCAGGGGCTAACGGTTACCGAGATCAAGGGTTTCGGTCGTCAGAAGGGACAGACGGAGATTTATCGAGGGGCAGAATACCAGGTCAGTTTCCTGCCCAAGGTCAAGATCGAGATCGCCGTGACCGACGATATCGTCGATGAGGTGGTCGAAGCGATCCTCAATGCTGCGCGCACCGGCAAGATCGGCGATGGCAAGATCTTCGTCTCGCCGCTCGACACTGTCATCCGCATCCGAACCGGTGAAACGGGAGAAACCGCCATATGAGCCGCATGTTCAAGGCGCTAGCTCCCCTTTCCCTCGCTCTTACGCCGCTGCCTGCTTTCGCAGCCCCTGCCGCCATCGATACGGGCGACACTGCCTGGATGCTCGTCAGCACGGCACTCGTTCTGCTGATGACCATCCCCGGTGTGGGCCTGTTCTATGCTGGTATGGTACGCAAGAAAAACGTGCTGGCCACGCTCATCCAGTCTTTCGCCATTTGTTGTATCGCGAGCCTTGTCTGGCTCGTGGTGGGCTACAGCCTTGCTTTCGGCACGGGCACGCCCTGGATCGGCGATATGTCGCGCTTCATGCTGAACGGCGTTGCCGAGCATATCAGCAAGGGTGTCGATCAGGCCTTCACCATGGGCGCCAACTCGGCCAACCCGGTGGCGATGACCATCCCCGAGAGCGTCTGGGTCATGTTCCAGATGACCTTCGCCATCATCACCCCGGCCCTGATCGCGGGCAGCTTTGCCGAGCGCATGAAGTTCTCGGCGCTCTGCGTCTTCACCGTTCTGTGGTCGCTGCTGGTCTATGCCCCGATCGCGCACTGGGTCTGGAGCCCGCTCGGCTGGGTGGCCGGTATTGGTGCCGTCGATTTTGCCGGTGGTACGGTCGTTCACATCAATTCCGGTGTTGCCGGTCTCGTGGCGGCTCTGGTTCTGGGCAAGCGCCGTGGCTATGGGCATGAAGATCTGTCGCCCTTCAACCTGACCTACGCCATCATCGGCGCCTCGCTGCTCTGGGTGGGCTGGTTCGGCTTCAATGCCGGTTCGGCCGGTGGTGCCAATGGTCGTGCAGGCATGGCCATGCTGACCACGCAGATCGCCACCGCAGGCGGTGCGATGGCCTGGATGGCCGCAGAATGGATCCATTCCCGTAAGCCGACGGCTCTGGGCATCATCTCGGGCGCGGTGGCCGGTCTGGTCGCCATCACCCCGGCTGCCGGTTTCGTTCTGGCCGGTCCGGCGCTTATCATCGGTCTCGTGGCGGGTGTGGTCTGCTTCTGGGCTTCTGCCATTCTCAAGCCGCGCCTCGGTTATGACGACAGCCTCGACGCCTTCGGCGTTCACGGCACGGGTGGTATCGTTGGTGCGCTACTTACGGGTGTGTTCGCCTATGGTCCGCTTTCGGCAACCGATGCCAATCCTGCCGGTGTGGTGGGCTCTTTTGCCCAGTTCATCCGTCAGGCCGAAGCAGTTGGCGTCACCATCGTCTGGTGCGTGATCTTCACCTTCATCATCCTGAAGGCGATCGATCTCACAATCGGCCTGCGTGTCACGCGTGATGAGGAACTTGAAGGACTGGACATGGTTCTTCATGGCGAGCGGATCAACTGATCCGCACCGTCCTATCGGAGAAATGCCAATGGCACTGAAACGCTCATCTGCTCGCACTTTCTCGGGCCGCGCTCTTCTGGCCAGTCTCATGATCGGAGGGGCAGTCAGCGCCAGCCCCTCGGCTCTGGCGCTGACCGCCAAGGAATGCCATGCGAAGTTTCAGGCTGCCGAAAAGGCGGGCACGCTGAACGGCCAGAAATACAAGGACTTCAAGGCCGCTCAATGCGGCGAGGTGTCGACTCAGGCGGCGCAGCAGAACATGCCCGCCGCTGAGAAAGAGGCAGCTACCGACAAGAAAGTGACCAGCGAGGCCCCGGCCTCACCGGGTGCGGGCATTGCCTCCAAACCCAGCGCAGTCGCTTCCGGCAATGTCGTGTTCCCGTCGGCCGTATCGGCGCAATATGCCAAGCTTTCTGCTGGCAAGGCCCGCATGAAAACCTGTCTCGACCAGTATCATGCAAACCAGCAGAGCGGCGGCAATGGCGCGCTCAAATGGATTCAGAAGGGCGGTGGCTATTACTCGCAGTGCAATGCAAAGTTGAAATAACAGCCTGTTTTTTTCCCAATTGAAGACGCCGCCCTTTCATTTCGAGGGGCGGCATTTTTTTTGGCGAATGCTGATTCAGTCTGTTGTGTCGTGGAGGGCCAGCAGGGCACGTGCAGCTCCCTCGTCTGTTATAAGCGTATGGCAGCCCAGTCGCCTGATCGCGGCAAGAATGGCGCCCGCACGCGCCTCACCACCAGAGGCAATGACCAGATGACGCGTCTCCGCTACAACGGAGAGCGCGACCGACATGATACGGCTGTTGACAGGGTGGGCTATCTCACAGCCTTGGGCATCGAGGGCGTGACACATCACATCGCAGAGCGCGCCGCTTTCGATCAGGCGCTCATACTCGGGCTCAGAGATGAGGCCACGCGACAATGCCGTCGCGCCGGTCCCGATATCGCCGACACCCAGTACCGCCATGTCGAGCGAGGCTGCCATGCGATCGAGCCTGTCGAGCCCGCATTTCTCACGCAGAATACGCGCCGTCTCGGGAGCATCGACCAGTAGCGGCGCCGGGTAAAGAAAGCACTCCGCTCCCATGCGGCTGGCGAGTTGCCAGGCGTAATCGGTGCTGTTTTCGCGCCCCGCTTCTATCATGCCGCCCAAGAGTGAAATGACGCGGGTATCGGGCAGGCGAGTGGGGCGAAAGCTGCTCAGTGAGGCTGTGAGGGTCCTGCCCCAACCGACACCGAGGCTCATGCCCTCATGCACTGTCTCTGACAGAAAACGCCCGAGCGCAGCACCGACCGATCGTGTCGCCTCATCCTGACTGCGCGCCTGAGGCACGATAATCGCCTCGGCCAGATCGAAGCGCGCTGCGAGATCGGCGGCAAGGCTGAGAGTCTCTTGTGAGTCGGTCCCGATCCAGATCTGCACCTCGCCGCGACGCAACACCTCTTCCAGCAGACGGATGACCGTACTGCGTGCCAGACCCAGCGCGTCGGCGATGTCTTTCTGGGTCATCTTGCGATCATAATACATCCAGGCCACGCGCAGACGCGTCGCCTTGTCCGATGTCACGCCTCTGCCTTGCATCCGCTTCACGCGTATCATGGTCGTCTTTTCCGCAAATGCTGCGCACCGCTTTTCGGGTGACGCATATGTGTTCGCTAAATCTAACATATGTCCTGACAATAAAACAAAAGTACGTATTCTCCCGGCCATGAGCCAACGAGGTCAGGAGAGTCACATGGTCCAGAAAGCCGCACCTGGCACCCTTTCGGGTGTGAGATTATTTCTCGATACGGCTGATCGCGAGGCACTGGCGCGCTGGCTGCCGACTGGCCTGTTTCATGGCGTGACCACCAATCCGACCATTCTCGACCGTGCCGGACTGCGCAGCATGCTTGACGATATCGCCCCGCTCATGCGCGAAATCCTGGCCTATCCGGTACAAGAGGTTCAGGCCCAGTGCTGGGGTACGGAAACCGAGGCCCTGGTCGAAACCGGTCTCGCCCTTGCCGCTCTCGATCCGCGCCTCGTGGTCAAGGTACCCATCACTGAAAATGGCATCAGAGCGGTGGCGGCCCTGCACGAGCGCGGCGTGCGCACGACGCTCACTGCGGTCTATGCCGCGCATCAGGCGCTGACGGCAGTGGCTGCCGGGGCCGATTATGTTGCCCCTTATTTCGGGCGCATCGGCGATAGTGGACGCGATGCTCTGGCCGTTATCAGCGAGATGCAGGCCATTCTGGCCACCTCTGGCACGGCCACACGTTTGCTCGTGGCCAGTTTGCGCCATGCCGAAGACATGGCGCGCCTCGCCTCGCTGGGCTGCGATACCTTCACCTTCAGCCCTGTCGTTGCCGAGCAGCTTTTCTCCGATCCGCAGACGACAGAAGCCGCTGCCGTTTTCGAGGCAACCGCAGCGGGGGCATGATTCCTCTCATTTGTGACGGTTGCCGGAACTGACCCGCGTCTCCCGGATGGAAAGACAGCCATGACACATTCTGTTCTCTGCCTCGGCGAGGCAGTGATCGATTTCATTCCCGTGCAGGCCGGGGGAGGGGCAGCCTATCGTCCCTGTCTCGGTGGGTCGTCCTATAACGTCGCGCGTGCCTTGGGCAGGCTCGGCGTGCCGACAGAATATGGCTGTGCCGTGTCGACCGATCTTTTCGGCGACCAGTTCGTGGCCGGTCTGAACGAAAGTCGGGTTGGGCAACGCTTTCTGCAAAGGCTGGACGCCCCCTCGACTCTCGGTTTCGTCAGCCTCGACCAGGCTGAACCAGCCTATGCTTTCTACGATGAGGCTGCGGCAGACCGCATCTGTGAGGCGATGCCCTCCCGTGCGGCGCTTTCCGGGGTAGGGACGCTGCATTTCGGCTCCATCGCGCTTATGCGTGAGCCGACGGCTTCGGCTTACGAACGGCTCTTTCTGCGTGAGGCAGGCGGGGAAAGGCTGGTGAGCTTCGACCCCAATATTCGCGCCTCACTGGTGCGCGACGAGCCGGGTTATCGGGCGCGCATCGACAGGCTTCTTCAGGCTGCCGACATCATCAAGATCAGCGGCGCCGATCTCGACTGGCTCTTTCCCGGATTGCCGCATGAACGAGCCGCCGCCAATTGGCTGGACCATCGTGCCAGAGTGGTGGTCATCACCCATGGCAAGGACGGTGTGAGCGGCTGGAGCCGCATCTCTCATGCGCAAGCCGCTGCCATTCCTACCGATGTGGTCGATACGGTTGGTGCAGGAGACAGCTTCATGGCGGGTTTCCTGGCTGGGCTATATGAAAACGGTCTGCTCACCCCGGAAAATCTGGGCCATCCCTCAGCCGCCGCCTTGCATCACGCGCTCGCCTACGGCCAGAAAGTCGCGAGTGTCACCTGCGCCAAACGGGGGGCGGATTCTCCGTGGAGGGAGCAGCTGACATGGTAAAAGGAGGAGATAGCGCGGGATGTCGAACGACCCGGTGCGATCATCCACTTCGTTTTTCGTGCCGCCTCGGGATCCGCCATGGTCGAAAGACAATCTTTCACGGTTGAAGAATGTCACCCGACCCGGTGGAGCGGTCTCCGCATTAACCTCAGCGCGCCGGTCTGAGGCGTGCGAAAGGCCGAAGAAAGAGACCGGGGTGACACGACGAGATTGGCGAGGCTCCCGAGAGGGGGGGGCATGCTCAGGGTAGGGGTCTGCCGCTCAGCGGTTTTTGTGGGGCGGCAACGAGGCGGTCGATGAGATCTTCGAAGCGGGGGATATCGATTCTCTGCACCACGATCGTTCTGCCTTCGCCAAGACCGGGCTGATAGCCGGGCGACCAGGAAAGAATATCGCCGTAAGACCCGCTGAACTGCGTATTCACATCGACATAGAGATCCGCCTTTTGCGTAATCAGGCTGGGGTCGAGCCAGACTGCAGCGGCGATTTCATCCCAGAGCGGAAAGCCCGGTTCCCGTGTCCTGAGCGAGCGGGCTACAGGGGTATCCGAGCGCGAGAGGCGCTTGAGCAGGGCAGGGGTCAGTTCCGTGTCCGTCGAGGGATCAACCGGTATCATGGTGATCTTTGCCCAGGGCGCGCGCAGAGCGATGCTCGCGCCCTCGGGATCGAAGCGGATATTGAATTCACGGCGAGGCGTGTTCAGAAATTCGCGGGCGAATTGATGCGCTACTTCATCCGGCCGCGTCTGGCGCGGGTTGAGGCTGCCCCCCATATAAACCAGCTCTTTCGCAAGCGAGGCGAATTCCGGGTCCAGGCGCTGGGCCAAGGCAAGATTGGTGAGCGGCCCGGTTGCGATGATCGACACCTGATGCGGATAGCGATGCACCATGTCGATCATGAAATCGGCGGCGCGTTCGGGCTGTGCCTTGATGGTCGGGTTGCCTTGCGGCAGATCTGGAACAACATCGGGTCCGTGATAGGGCGGTAGTTTCTGCAGGGTGGGTTCCACCCAGCGTTTCATCCACACGCCTTTCCAGACCATCTTGCCGTAGAGCGCTTCCCAGCGTTCGGTCTGGGCCTCGGTATTCACCAGCGGATAGGTTGCCCCAGTATAAACGGGCAGATCGGGACGCCCCGCAATCTCAACACCGCGCAGCGCATCGGCCGTAGCCTCCTTTGCCCAGGTATCGCCCGTCACGCTCGTCACGCCGAGCACCTGAACATCGGGGGCCTTGATGACCATCCATTGGGCGAGGGCAAAGCCGTCATCGTCGAGAATGACCTTGCGCGGCTCAGCTTGTGCGGTGCCTGCTGCGAGACCGAAACAGACGATACTAAGACAGCAGCGCCGCAGACGCATGGCATAACCGAGGGCGGAGCCGGCCAGCCCGAAAGCCTTCAACCTGCTTGGCGCGCCGGGAAGGGGCTTGTCAGAACGCATCGATATCTCACTCCTCGAAGGTATTGAAACGCAGGAAAACAGGCTCGTCTCCCGAGTGGGAAGACGGCTCGCGTGCCGCGTGCAGTAAAAGAGGAATGTGTAGCCTGCGACCGATCCCACGCAATGGCGCAACCGCGTGATCGTCGCGAAAACAACGTGAGGGGGCTTAGGCAATAGAGCTGCCGCCTGGCGGTTTGGCCCGCGCTGCGCTGGCAATGCGCTCAGGATCCGCCCGAACACGAATTGCTGCAGGGCGCAGAGGCAAGAAAATGCCTGCCGCTGAATGTCGATCGAATTTTGAGGAAGGGGACCTGGTGGAGAGAGTTGGATTCGAACCAACGTAGGCGTACACCAGCGGATTTACAGTCCGCCCCCTTTAGCCACTCGGGCATCTCTCCAGGTCGGGACGGGGAATATGGCGGATCATGGTTGGTGTCAACGGGCATTCTTCATTTTTGTTGCATGATGAGTGGGTTCCTCTAGAAGAGCGCTCATGTCGAAACGCCCCTCACGCCCGCCCTCTCCCCGTTCCTCTTCCGGCCGTTCAGGCCGCTCTGCCGAGGGGCGTGCTGCGGCTAGTGGTTACTGGATGTACGGCCTTCATTCCGTTGAGGCCGCCCTGCGTAACCCGGATCGTCATCTGCACGAGCTGCTCGTGACGAAAGAGGGGCTCTCGGCGCTCGAATCCAAACAGACGCCGATACGGATCTCGCCCAATGTGGTCGAGCGTCAGCGCCTCGATCTGCTCTGTGAGCGTGACGCCGTGCATCAGGGCGTGTGCCTGCGTGTCGAACCTCTGACCCCGCCTTTTCTTGATGAAGTGCTCGAGAGTCGTGAAGGCCCGCTGCTGATCCTCGATCAGGTGACAGACCCGCGCAACATCGGTGCGATTTTGCGTTCTGCCGCAGCTTTCGGAGCGGCGGCTCTCGTGGTGCAGGACCGCAACACCCCGCAGGAGGGCGGTGCTCTGGCCAAGGCGGCTTCAGGGGCGCTCGATGTCGTTCCCGTTCTGCGCGAGGTCAATCTCTCGCGCATTATCGCCCAGTTGCAGAATGCCGGTCTGTGGACGGTGGGGCTCGATGCCGGGGGCTCGGTGCTGAATGGCCCGAGCTATGCCGGTCGTCGCGTGGCGCTGGTGCTCGGTGCCGAAGGGGCGGGTCTGCGCCGCCTGACACGCGAGAGCTGCGACGAGATTGCCAGCGTTTTCATGCCCGGCGACATGGAGAGTCTGAACGTCTCCAACGCGGCTGCTGTCGCCCTGTATGAACTCGTTCGTCCGGCCTGATTGCACTCGACAGGTCGAAGCGCGCATCAAGATGCTGCTTCGGCCGCAATGACTGTGATAGGATCCCCTTCCATCGTGTTTTCACGAAGAGGGAGATCCGCAGGAAAGCGGTCGGTTACCGGGCGTCCGGCGCGCCCGACATCCTTCAGGATATAGAGCTTCCCGATCCGGCGCCCCCAGGGGGGCGACCTGGTGGTTCGGTTCAGGGCTGTCTCCATCAATCCGGTCGATACCAAAGGCCGCCAGCGTGCAGGTGCGCTAGAGGGTGAGGAATTTTGCGTTCCGGGCTGAGATGCCGTCGGGATTGTCGGGGACGCCGGACCGGATGTGACCCTCTCTTTTCGCGACAGCCGACCACGCGCGTTAGCACGAAATTTTCGAGCAGGTTTCATCGTTCGTTAAAACGGGCGATCTGGTGCCAGCCGACACGCGTCGAGTGACGGGGCTCGACGCGGCAACCTTCGCAGCACTGCATCGTGAGAGCGAGAATGGCGCAAATACCGACAAGACCACGCTGGTGTTTAGAGGCGGTCCTCAGGCGAGAATACGCACGCCGTTCTCCGCTGCTTGGGGGCTACGCCAGAACATGCCGCCTGCCAGGCGCTCCTGCACCGAGGGTGGCAGAATGCAGCGTCGCGCTTCAAAACCGATCTTAGGGCGAAGCTGATGCAGGCCCGGTGTGGAAAGCGCCTGGTCGAAGGCACCGTGGTCGGGGCTCTCGACATGTTCGAAATCGTAATCATGCGCGGGCAGACCCAGTTCACGGGTCAGGGCGTTAAGTGCGGCCTTGGGGTAGCGGGCAAGATAATCGTAATCGACCAGAATTAGCCGGTTGGCGAAGGTGCCGTGAAACGCCTCGATCAGTACCCGCCACGCATAACCGAACACGCCGTCGGGTGAGAGCAGATGATCGAGCCTGTCATGCTGTGTGGCGCGTCTGCCCATCGGCACGAGATGCGATGACAGAATAGGGTCACGCACAATGAGCCGCTCGAGCGAATCCATGATCCAGATCGGGTCACGCACGCAGCAGATGACTTTCGCCTTAGGAAAGATCGTGTCGATCAGACCCAGCCTTGCGCACCAGTCGCGATGGGTATCGACGATCACGCGCCGCTCTCCACTGGAGCCATAATAGCTGTCGAGAAGCTGACGCAGAACACGGTCGCGCTTTCCGGGGTCGAAATCGCCCGCATATTCGCCCTCAGCCATGAGAGAGGAGACGCGCAGGATCATGGGAGCGACGGGTGACGAACGCCCCGATGTAACAAGGGCCGGATTTTGCGAGAGCAGGGCGGAAAGCAGGGTGGAGCCCGAGCGCGGAAGGCCGGAAATGAAATGGACGTCTGGGCTGGGCGACATCGCGCGGACAGATCCTCTGAAATGGCGGAAAACTCCGCCTAACGGGCTGTCAGCGTCCGGGCAATGGGGTGCAGGGGCCGCAGATGTGTGTGTAAAAAATCACAGACAAGAGAAAACCTTTATATTTCTGGTACGATAAGATGTTTTCCAGTCCAAATGATGCACGAAAATCACATGTCACTTTTCGTTACGGCATGAAATATCGAGATACCCGGTGCCCAGGCCCGGAGTCGTGCATCGATCGCCAAGGAGAAACAGAATGGGCATTTTCAGCACCATCATGACGAAGATCTTCGGTCACGCCGAGGCAGCCCCTGCCAGCGGTTCGGCGGGTAGTGCCGCCGGAGTGCCCGTCGATACCAACGCCTCTTCTGCTACGCCATCGGCGCCGAGCGCGCCTGTCGATGTCGATGCCGTGCTCACGCGCATGGCCGCTGAAAAGGGGCAGACCCTGAACTGGCGTACGTCCATTGTCGATCTGCTCAAGCTGCTCGACATGGATAGCTCGCTCGACGCCCGTAAGCATCTGGCGCAGGAGCTGCATTATGCCGAAAGCACGGAAGACAGCGCTGCGATGAATGTGTGGCTGATCCGTCAGGTCATGCAGAAGCTTGCCGAAAATGGCGGCAAGGTGCCTGAAGAACTGCGTCACTAAGTTTAGCCGGACTGCCCTGACCGGCGACAGTTCTGGTTCGCGTCTGGAGCCCCGCTATCGTTCACCCCGGTGCGCGATGCGAGGCTCCAGTCGTCTTGCGGCTCATCCTGCTCTTCTGACAGGCAGGCCCGTTCAGTCGGATAGCCCGGCCACACCGGAAAGCGGCGCCCAAACCGCCCTAGCTGGCGAAGTCGCGCACGAGCTGCGTGAGATGGATCGGGTCTTCCACCAGCATCGCGCGGCGATACAGATCGTCGCAGGCTTCGATGCTGAGCGAGCGGATCATGCGCTTCACCGCGGGAAGTGACGCCGCAGACATCGAGAACGATCTCAGCCCCATGCCGATCAGCAGGGCAACACTGCGCGGGTCTGCGGCCATCTCGCCGCAGACGCAGATCGGGCGATGCGCCCGCAGCGCCTCATCGACGGAAAAACGCAGCAATTTCAAAAGGCTGGGATGAAGAGCCGTATAAAGCTCCGAGCCCATGGCGGCGGAGCGATCGACGGCGAGCGTATACATGGTGAGATCATTCGTGCCGAGGGCCAGAAACTCGGCCTGTCGCACCAGCGCGCCGGCTGTCAGGGCAGCGGCGGGCGTTTCGATCATCACGCCGAGAGGGGGCAGTTCGGCAGGGAGCTTCACGCCACGACGACGTAGCCTTCTGGCGCAGCGCTCGTAAATCTGGCGCGTCGCGATTACCTCATTGACCGAGCTGACCATCGGCAGAAGAATGCGACACTTGCCCTCAAGGCTGGCGCGCAGGATGGCGCAGAGCTGGTCTTCCAGAATTTCCGGGTGGCGCAGCAGAAGCCGCAAGCCTCTTACGCCCAGAGCCGGATTTTCCTCCTCCCGCTCGTCGTCAATGCCAAGCTGTCTCAGCCGGGCAAGGCCTTTTTCGCCACCCCAGTCAAGCACGCGGATAGTGGTGGCCATGCCCTGCATATCGGCAAGAAGCCCGGCATAGACGACGTATTGCCCATCCTCATCGGGCAAGGGCGCGCTTTCATCGAAAAGAAACTCGGTGCGCAACAGGCCGATGCCCGCGGCGCCATTACGATGCAGCAGAGGGAGTTCGTTGGCGATTTCGATATTGGCAAGAAGCTCGACATCCTCGCCGCTGATCAGACGGCTCGGCAGGCGGCGCAGGCGGCCGATACCCTTGCGCTCACGTGCCTCTTCCGCCATCGCGGCACGGGCCTCGGCCAGAGTCGCGCTATCGGGATTGACGATGACACGACCGCTCGACCCGTCAACGATCAGCAGGCTGCCATCTTCGACCAGATCGGTCAGATGCGGCACGGCCAGGACGGCGGGCACATTCAGCGCGCGCAGCATGATCGCCGTATGATCGGTCGCACCGCCTGCTTCCGACAGCACGGCAGCAATGCGGTTGGGATCGATGACGGCAGCATCGGCGGGCCGGATCTGCTCTGCCACCAGGATCGACCCGCTCGGCGTGTCGGAAAAGGCGCGGAATGAGACGCCGGTGAGGTTGCGCAGCAGCCTGCGGGCGACCTCGCGAAACTCGCCCTCGCGACGTCTGGCGCCTTCGACTTCCTCCTCCGGCATGCCGGGCTGCGGCCCGGCCTGAGCCGCAAGGGCATCGCTCTCGAGCTGCACCGCAGCCTCTGCCGTCAGCCCGTCTGTTGCAAGGCGGCGATGAGCGGCGCGCACGAGGCGCGAGTGATTGAGCATCCGCTCATAGACAGTGAGCATCGCATCGATTTCGATGCGCCCCTCATCTGGCAGACTGCCAAGCTTGTTACGCAGCTTTTTAAGCTGCTTCAGCGTGAGGGCGATGGCCTGATCGAGGCGGGTACGTTCCGCCTCGGTGCCGATCTGCGAGGGCAGGGGCTCGATGATCGGCAGCGGGCGCTCATGGGCGAGACTTGCTCGCGCAATCACGATACCGGCGGAAATCCCTGTGCCTTTCAGGGTCTTCATGGGTCGGTCATCCGGCAAGGCGATATCGCTCGACGGGCGGCGCAGTCTCTTAATCACGTTCGCCGAAGCCGTCGGAGACGAGCACGATCAGGGCTTCGATGGCGGCGCTGGCCTGAGGGCCGCTCGCCAGAATCCTTACCATCTCTCCGCGCCCGGCGCCCAGCATCATCAGCCCCATGATCGACAGCGCCGACACGCTTTGGTCATGACGACTTACATCGATCGTGGCGTCGAAGCTTTCGGCAAGCGTGACAAACTTCGCTGCGGCGCGGGCATGAAGGCCGAGCCGGTTGACGATGGTCACATCGCGTTCCAGCGTCGGGCCTGCGCTCATCGGGCGACCTGACGCAGGGGCGTCAATAGCGGGGAGATGGGTGGTACGTAGCTCATGGTGGTATTGACCACCATTTCACAGCTTTTGCCGCCTTGCAAACAAGACTCAGGCAGTTGGTAGGCGGCAGCGATATATTTGCGGCCTGCCATGGTCGCCAGTTCGGCGCATTCAGCGAGGCTGCGCTTGCAACGTGCCTTGGCCAGCTTGACCAGCATCGGCACATTGACGCCCGCCAGAACCTCGACGCGGCCCTCTTCGCGCAGGGAGAGAGCGAGATTCGATGGGGTGCTGCCAAAAATATCGGTCAGGAGAAGCACGCCATCGCCAGCTTCGACGGCGCGAATGGCTGTGTTGAGCTGGGTGCGGGCAAGAACGACATCGTCATCGGGCATGACGCCCATGACGGCGATCTGAGCCTGCGGCCCCACCACGTGGGTGACGATTTCGAGGAGGGATTGAGCGAGAGAACCGTGAGTGACAAGAACGATCCCGATCATCGGGGCCTTCCTTCAAGGGGGCTGCAACGCCAGAAATCTGGCGACCCCATGACATATTGGTCAGCAATCGCGGTTATCAAGACGGCTCTGTCCGTATCTGTTCATCCGGCGTGACACGGTGTTGTGGGGGCCGAACCCATCGCCATGAGCTGCGTCCCTGCCGTGCCAGTTCCCGATGCATGACGGCGATTGGTCCGTCTGACAAGAGTGTAATGTCGTCAGAGTTCCCCAACGCGGCCGCAATCTCTTCAATAAGTGTTACGGAGCGGTGCTGACCGCCCGTGCAGCCTATGGCGATCGTGGCGTGTTTTTTTCCTTCGGCGACGAAGCGAGGCAATACAAGTTTCAGCAAGCCAAGGATTTGCGAAAAGAAAAGCGCGTAATCGGGGTCGCGCCGCACATATTCGCGCACCTCTTCTTCAAGCCCGGTTCTGACCTTCAAAGTATCATCGTAATGCGGGTTGCGCAGAAAACGCGCATCGAACACGAGATCGGCCTCGCGGGGCAGACCGGCGGGGTAAGCGAAGGAAAGCAAAGTCGTCGTCATCGAGTCGCCATCATTCTGATGGCCGAATCGCGACTCGATGAGCCGGCGCAGATCGGGTGGCGGCAGGTCCGAGGTGTCGATCACCAGATCGGCAGCGCCCCGCAGCGGCACGAGCAGGCCGATTTCCTGCTCGATGCTGGCCGTGAGGCCGGGGCCGCTGCCCGTACTGGCGTCAAGGGGATGACGACGGCGCGTGGCGGTGAAGCGGCGCAGCAGCACATCGGTCTCGGCAGTGGCATAGATCAGTTCGACATGTTGCGGTCCGGGCTGGGCGCGTAGTTTGGTCAATGCCTCAAGCACGATGCTGGCTTCGAAGCCGCGCGTTCGGGCATCGATGCCGATGGCGAGCGGGTGTTCCGTTCGGGCGACGAGCGCATCGAGCAGATTGAGCGGCGGATTGTCGGTCACTTCGTAACCGAGATCTTCGAGAATGCGCAGGATGGAAGATTTGCCAGCCCCGGACAGCCCGGTGACCAGCAAAACGCGTCGCGCGGGAATCACAGACCGCTTCTCCTGTCATCAAGGCCGGGATACATGGCCTGACCTTAGCTTTCTTCGCGCTTATTGGGGAGGGGGTTCGCGGTAGCCATTCCGCCATTCACGCCACAAAGCAGCGTGAGATCGCCGCGAATGGAGCGCAGGGCAGTGCGAATGATTGCGACGCTATCGGCATGAAAGGCATCGAGCGTCAGGCACCAGGCGCCTGTCTGTGGGTCGATGGTCTTTTCCGGCAGGCGCATGATGGGGGCGTTTCGCGTAAGGTCTATCCTGAGTGCGATAGGTGCCTCTGGCAGATAGGGCATCTGAACGATGCCCAGCCCTCTGGCTTCGACCAGTCCCGCAAGGGCGGGGGCCGGGCGCGCGGTGACCTGCTGCAAAAGAACCTGATCGTCGCCCACGAGCGTGAAGCCTGCATCGATGAGGCGTAGCAAGAGGCTCGATTTGCCACAGCCCGACGCCCCGGTGAGCAAGACGCCGAGCCCTTCCCAACTGGCGCAGGAGGCGTGAAGATGCTCGCCCAGGGCAGGGGAGGCCGCGCATAAGCGTTGGGCAGTTTCAGGAATCTGCGGTATGCTTGCGCTCATGCACGATCATTCCTCTTCTTCTTCCCGTCCTGTCCTTCAGGACAGCGTGACCGTCTATGGTGTGACAGGACTTGGCGCCGATGGACAGGTGCCTGACAGCTTGATCGAGGAATGCCAGAACGCACTCGCCCGCATGAGAGAAATTCTGGCCACCAGCGGCCTTCTACCTGAAGACATTACCCATCTGGCCTATATGATTCCCGATAGCGGCATTTTCGTCTCGTGCCAGCGGATCATCGCCGAAGCCCTGGGCCCCGCCCGCCCCGCCATGACACTGCGTCTCAAACCTCAGTTCGACGTGCCAGGGCAGCGGCTGGAATTCAATTTCATCGCCGCTCCCTGAATGTAATCGCGCACTACCGTCGGACGGTCTTACATAAGACGGTTGCAATAGGCACCCAGATGCTTCCCCAGATGATGCATCAAGATGCGTATGGCCGGTATTTCCCGTAGATCGTAATGGGCCACAATCCAGAATGGCAGAACTGCGAAAGCATGTCCGGGCAAAACAGGGATGAGATTCCTCTCCTCCGATGCCAGGGACGCCTGACAATAGCCGATACCCGCGCCAGCGCGCAGGGCTGCGAGTAAGCCGACGTCGTCATCGCAGTCGAAGGTGGGCTGCAGGCCAAGTCTTGTCAGCTCAGGTACCTGACGCAGATGGGCGGATGATGCGATCAGGCGGTGCTGGGTCAATGCCGCGACGTCGCACGGCATGCCATGGCGGCTTATATAGTCGCGATGCGCGTATAATTTGATTGGCACGGCGCCTACCCGGCGTCCCCAGAGGTCCTTTTGCGTCGGTTCCGTATGTCGAACGGCGATGTCAGCGTCGCGTTCAAGTACGTTCTCGACGGCGTCGTCCAAGGACAGCTTGATACGAATAGCCGGATGAATCTCCAGAAAACTCGCCAGGATGGGCGGCAACACCTCTGCACCGGTCACTCGGCTGGCAGTAATAGCCAGTGTCGTTACTTCGGCTGCGCTCGCTGAACGTGCCAAGCGTTCGAGGGTATTGGCCTGTTCGATCATGTTCGATGCAATCGGCACGAGGGCAAGGGCGTGGTCGGTTGGCACAAGCCCGGATTGCGACCGCGAGAAGAGTGTCTGGCCGATTGTTCTTTCCAACTGCGCGATCTGGCGACTGATCGTCGGTTGTGTCGTGCCTAAAGCCCGCGCAGCCTCAGACAAGGAGCCGGTACGACACGCGACGGCGAAGCTTCGCCAGAGATGCCAGTCAATCTTGTCCATACGATTATGTAGAGAGACTCTCCCATAATCGACAATAGCGAGGCTGACGTTTCCAATATTACCCTGCGGTATGAAAACAATAAAAAATCGCGTAGCCAGGGCGTTTTCGCTTTATCTCCAGCATGTCTTTCGAATTGGCGTGCCCCTTCCCCGACGGGAAGTCGAAAGCCGGATCGACATCGCCTCTTCGGCAGAACATGTATGGTCCGTACTGACAGATACCGCTGCTTATTCGGTCTGGAACCCGTTCATATGCGAATTGACAGGCCCTTTAGAGGTAGGGCAGCGCATAACAGTCAGTCTCGGTAAGGAAGCAAAAACCGGGAGAATGGTATTTCACCCAAGAGTGATTACCCTTCGGCCCGGACGACGCTTGCGATGGATTGGCCGACTTTGGGGATTGCCGGGCTTCTTTACTGGCATCCATGATTTCGAAATCTTGGATACAGGAAAAGGGGTTTCATTCCGACAGAAAGAGATATTTTCCGGCGTATTCTTGTGGATTTATGATGTCGAACCGGTCCGCGCTGAATTTGCCAGGATGAACGAAGCCCTTAAAATTCGTGTCGAAGCGTCCAGTCCATCGCTTGTCATGCCATGAGTTGTGTAACGCCAGACTTTATGGCGTTTTTCCTCGCAGTAGAGACTTCGGTCAGCCTCACTGTTCATTAAAAAAGGCGCCCAGGGGCGCCTTTTAAATTCTGAGATCAATGACGGGCTGAATACAGCGTCGTCAGGCGATCCGGGGTATTCGGGATGCGTTCGAGGTGGGGTGAGCGCAGACCGTCGTAATAGGGGATCGAAACCGTGCGGAAGTGCGAGCCGGTCTTGACCAGAAGCGTGATGGGCTTTTTGTCGGTCTTGGCAGTTTTTACGGCGTCGATCAGCCCGTCCGGCGTGAAGGCATCGCCGTTGACGGCGACGATCACGTCATGAATGGCGAGACCGGCCTTAAAAGCAGGGCTGTCCCAGGCCACGGTGCCCAGTGAGCCGTTTTTCGGGTTGATCATCACGCCGAGCGAGAAGCGCAGGCCCAGACGGTGATAGTTCTTGCCGCTCTGTTCGCCGAAAGCATTTTCCTTGTCGGTATAGACCAGCTTGTAGCCACCGGCTTCGAGGCCGTTCAGAGGCGCGCGCTTCTGCACGGTGCTGATGCGGTCATGCAGGAACTTGGCCCAGTCATAGGGCACGACCTTGTTCAGGGTCAGAACCACGTCATCGAACGTATAGGTGCTGACAATGATGCTGCCGTCATTGGTCCCGAAAAATGCCTTGGCGAAATCATCCAGCGACTTCGTGTCATGCGAGAGCTTGCGGATCATCATGTCGGCATCGAGCCAGACCAGCTGACCCTCGACGTAATAATCTTCCGAACGCTGGAAATCGCGCCATGACAGCGGCGAGCGCTGCGCGATGATCGGGTCATTGGTCGTGTCGGCAACGGGGCGCCAGGTGCGGCCGGACTGGGCGTCATAGCTCGCAGCCATGAGAGCGAGCGAATCGAAACCCTGCTCCTTGGTGACCAGCCCCGCGCGTGCGGCTAGGATGTTGCCCCAGAATTCGGTCTGGCCTTCATAGACCCAGAGCAGCGAGCCGCGCTGCGGGGCATTGAAGGTGGCACCGTAGAGATCGGCCGGGCGGCGATATTTGCCGTTCCAGGAATGGGTATACTCATGCGCCAGCAGATCGCGCTGCGGGTAGGAATGCTTCCAGTCCGTGAAATAGTCTTCGCTCACGCTGTCTTCGCTGGACTGGTGATGCTCCAGACCGATGCGGCCCAGTTCGTCGGTCAGCGCCATCAAGAAGTCGTAATGCGCATAATGCTGCGAGCCGAAGGTCAGCAGCGCCTGCGTGACCAGATTGCGATGGATCTGCAGCTCGGCATCGTCATAGGCCAGATCGCCCGGTTTGTCGGCCACCATGTTGAGCGTGACAGGCACGCCACCCGGCGCGTTCAGCGCGACCTTCTTGAAATAGGCACCCGCAAAGATCGGAGAATCGACCAGCGTGTTAAAGGGCACCGTCCCGAAAGTCAGGGTGTCGCCCACAGCAGCTCCTGTCGGACGCAACGCGGTTGCTGCCTGCCAGCCATGCGGCAGCTTGACGCTGGCCTGAACGGGAATGTCGCGTGAGTAATAACCAGCCGGATAGAGCGAGACCTCGTTCCACTGCACATTGACGATATGGGGCGTCATGACGACGCGTCCTTCATTATCGCTCACGGGCGAAAGAAGCTTGAAATCGAGATCGATCTGCGTCTGCGCCTTTGTGACGGGCACATGGAAGGCGAACACATCCACCGGGTCACGCAGCCAGGAGAGGGGCTTGCCTGCGGAGCTGATGGTCAGGCCGCCAAGCTGGGTGATCGTGCCTTCGGGCGCGTGCCCGCCCGGAATCCACTTCGGATAAAGCAGTACCAGTTCGCCCGCTTCGCGTGCCGATTGCGGCACGGGCAGCGTCTCATGCATGGTCATGACATGATGGTCGAGATCGGTCGCATCGACGCTCAGCTTGAGCGTGCCTGGGAAAGCGACGTCCTTCGCCTGAGGCAGCGGCGAGGGAAGCGGTGCGGCTTCAGGCTGGGGCTGGGCGGCGAGCGCAGGCAGAACGCGCGCGCCGAGCAGCAGGACGGTCAGAAACGTGCCGGCGCGGAAAAGACGGATGGTCAAGCAGGGATACTCCGAAAAGGGGCTCTGGCTGAAACGGTTCATTACCAAAATGGAAACGGCCTCTCGTGACAACCCATATTCAGGGTTTTATCGCGAGAACACGTTGGCTTTCTCGCCTTGAAGGGGTGTCACAGCCGGGTTACAAGGTCGAGATCGGCACCGATCGCTGCATGGTTGGTGGTGACAACCGTTTCGCTCAGAAGCCATTCGGGTCGCACCGTATCGAGGTCATAGACAGGCACCACCATGCCTTCACGCGCCGTGATGGTGAGCGCTGCCTGTTCCGCGCTTTCCGCCCCGCGCTGGATCAGCATCACGTCGCATTCCGGCAAGGCGCCCGGATTGACGCGGGTGATCAGGTTGGCGAGCTGACGCGAGACCTGACGCAGCCATTCCACCGCCGGGTCGGGTGCCAGAACCAGAACAGTATTGCCTGTCCCAAGAGCCAGCCCGACAGCGTGAAGCAAAGCAGGCCAGCTTTCGCAGGCGCAAAGCACGATGCCTTTCGGGCGCAGGCTGTAGCGATTGGTCTCGCCCGATGGGGCAGGCAGCTCGAGGCTGAGACCACACAGCCCATGAGCGATGACAGCGCGCACCTTGCGGGCCGAGGGTGGGTCGCGCGGTTCGAGAAAAGCCAGAAACGCCCGCGCTGCCGAAGGTACAGCCGCCTCTGTTTCGGGGGCGAGCGGGCAGGGCGCGCCATGCATCAACCGGGGCATGAAAAGCGGACCGCCCAGCTTCGGCCCCGAGCCCGAGAGGCCGCGACCGCCGAAAGGCTGCATGCCCACGCTCGCCCCGATAATCGAGCGATTGACATAGATATTTCCCGCCCGGCTGCGGGCTGTAGCGCGGTCGAGCGTCTCGCGCAAACGGCTCTGCACGCCAAAAGTCAGCGCGTAGCCGGTTGCATTTAAGGCATCGACCACGCCGTCGAGTTCGTGGCGGGCATAGCGCCTGACATGCAGCACAGGGCCGAACACCTCGAGACCGATATCGGCCACGCGCCCAATTTCGATCAGGGTGGGCGCGACGAAATGACCGCTCAGCGTTTCAGCCTGCAAATCCGGTTGCCAGACCCGGTAGCCCGCGCGTCTCATGCGGTCGATATGCGCTTCGATGCGGGTGCGGGCACCCGCCGAGATGACCGGCCCCATATCGCAGCGGAGCTGATCGGGCGCGCCGACATAGCGTGCGCTGATGGCAGCCTGAAGTGCCTCCAGCAGCGCATCGGCGCCTTCTTCCTGCACCAGAAGCACGCGAAGAGAGGCGCTGCGCTGCCCCGCACTGTCGAAAGCCGAAACCAGGATATCGGGAATGACCTGCTGGGGTGACACGGTGCTGTCGACCAGCATGGCATTCTGCCCGCTCGTATCGGCCAGAAGCGGCACGGGCTGGCCGGTGCGCCCGGTGCGTCCAAGCAATTCGCGACTGATCGTCTTGGCCACAGCGGTCGAGCCGGTAAAGAGTACGCCGTCTATGCGGGAGTCGGCAACGAGAGAGGCGCCGACATTGCCTTCGCCCGGCAGAAGCTGGAGCGCCCGTGGCGGCAAACCCGTTTGCAGAAACAAGCCGACGGCATGCGCGGCGATCAGCGGTGTTTCTTCCGCCGGTTTGGCAATCACGACGTTGCCTGCGGCCAGAGCAGCCGCAATCTGCCCGGTGAAACTCGCCAGAGGAAAATTCCAGGGGCTGATGCACAGTATCGTGCCGAGCGGAGCGCCGATAAGGCTCCGTTCGGACAGGCTGCGAAGCTGCGCGGCGTAATAGCGCAGATAATCCACGGCCTCGCGCAGTTCGTCAGCGGCATTGGCAATCGTTTTGCCCGCTTCGCGAATGAGGAGGCTCAGAAGCGCTGTCTGGTCCTGCTCCAATGCTTCTGCCATGCGGTCGAGACAGGCAGCACGCTCTTCCGCCTCGGTGCGGCGCCAGATCTGATCCGTCTCGGCGGCGTTCAGCGCCGCGTCGATATCGCGAGGCCGGGCATAAAGCGCAATACCGATGCGATCGGTATGAATTGCCGGGTTGATGACCGTATGGGGCCGTCCTTCGGCCCGTGGCATGGTCGGGCCAATGGGCACGGCCTGAACGCTGCGTGTCGTCTCGGGCAGTGTTGTGGCGAGTTGAGTCAGGGTGACATCGTCTGCAAGGTCGGGAGCGACGGCGCTTTGCCGCTCCGGCAGGGTCAGATCGCAGGGTAGGGGGATATCGGCATTTGGCATGCCGCGCGGCAGAACGACGCGCGCCTGAGCGACCGGATCGGCAATCAGAGCATCGAGCGTGACGAGCCTGTCATGGGCCTGATTGAGAAAAGACGAGGCGGCGCCCGCCTCGATCAACCGGCGGACGAGGAAGGAGGCAAGGCGGATATCGGGACCGATAGGGGTCAGGATACGACAGGCAATGCCTGCCTGACGGGGCTGCGCCAGCGGTGCGAAAAGCGTCTCGCCCATGCCGTGCCGACACCCGAATTCGTACAGCCCCGGTGTCCACGGCCCAGCGATGGTCTGGATGGTGGCGATGCTGCGCGCATTATGGGTGGCGAATTGCGGATAAAGCGCCGCAGGCGCCTCAATTGCCCTTCTGGCGCAGGCGATATAGCTGACATCGCTATGGCATTTGCGGGTGAAGACCGGATAGTCCCGCACCATCTGCGCCTGACTCCGCCGGATTTCGTGGTCCCAATAGGCGCCCTTGACCAGTCTCAGCAGCACGCGTCGCCCTGTTTCGGTGCCGAGGGCGATGAGGTGCTCGATGACCGGCAGCGCGCGCTTGTCATAGGCCTGCACGGTGAAGCCGAGCCCGTTCCAGCTTTCCAGCTCGGGCAGGCGACAGAGCGCGTCGAACAGGTCGAGGCTGAGATCGAGCGTCTCGCTGGTTTCGGCATCGATGATCAGGAGAATATTGGCGGCCTTGGCCCGCGATGCGAGGGTCGCGAGAAAAGGCAGCAACCCGCTCATGACCTGCGCGGTCTGGGACCGCTCGAAACGGGGATGCAGCGAGGAGAGCCTGAGCGAGAGCGACGGGCGCTCGTAAAGGGTCTGGCCGCGCCCATGGCGGCCCAGCGTTTCGACCATGGACAGCGCCTCATGGCGGGCCTGATCGGCCTCTTCTGCCGTGCGCGCCGTTTCACGCAAAGGCGCATAGGCGAGCGAGAAACCATCCTGCTCGGCTTTGCGACTGCGCCTCAACCCCTGGGCGAGCGTGTCGGCCAGCACGAACTGGCTGCCCATCATGGTAATGGCGCGCTCGACCCCATGGCGGATGAAAGGCGCGCCGCTTCTCATGGCAAGGCTGCGTAATCCCCCCGTCAGGGCATGAAGGCGCGACGAGGTGGACATGGCCCAGCTTGCGGCGTTGAGGAAAAAGGGGTGGTCGTGTCCGCTCTGTTGCAGCCAGGCGCCCTGGCCGATCTGGTCGCGAATCAGCGCATCGCGTGTCGCGGCATCGGGGATGCGCAGCAGGCTGGCCGCCAAGGTAAGCAAGGCCTTTCCCTCTGAAGAGGTCAGAGGGAAGGCCTGCACCATGGTTTCGACCCCCTTCGTCCTGGCGGTTTCGCGTAGGCGGGTGGCAAGAAAACGGGCCTGCCGGTCGATCTGTTCCAGAAACGGCTCACCGAGCGTCGCACTGACCAGCAAGGCGGCAAGCGCCTCCGCCTCTGGCAGGCGGGAAGACCGGAGAACGGCCTCACGCGAAGGCGACAGCGTTGCCATGGCAGGCAGGAAGCTGGAAAACGGTGTCATGCTGTCTCAGTCACGCAGGAACCTAAAAAGACAGATTAGGCTAGCGTTCGGGATGCGGAAACCCTCCGCCAGTCTGCGGGCCTTAAAGTCTGTTTCATACGGGGCAGAGCAAGGCGGGATCAGAATGGCTCAGCCTGAGGCAGGAACGAAAAAAGGGGCCCTGCAGCCCCTTTTTCCCAAGTGGACGATGTCTGCTTGTTCGCACAGTCAGATGGGTCGCAGTTTAGGGATGCTGGCGCGTGAAGAAGCGTACATTGCGCTCTTCGATCTTGAGGTCGCGCAGGGCAGCAGCAAATTTCTCGAAATGGGGAGTCTTGAGGTGGGCGTCGAAAGCCGGGCGGCCCGTATAGACTTCGTGCAGGACGATAATGTCCGAAGCGTCCTGCTGGGTCAGCACGTCGAAGGTCAGGCAGCCTTCTTCATCCGCCAGCGAGCGATCGCTGTCGTAACGGCAGATTTCCAGGAATGCGTCGAAGCTCTCGGCGGGAGCAGCAAACTCTGCGATGACCGTGAAATGCTGTGACATGACTTGAAATCCCTTTCGTTTACAGAATTGACTTTTCAGCCCTAATTCTGCGAAGAGTAAACACCGATTCACGGGAGAGACCGGACACTTTTTCCGGCGCCGAAGGAGCAACCGCCCCGGAAACTCTCAGGCAAAAGGACCGCGATCGGCTGGAACTTCTGGAGAGAGGCATCCCTGTGGGGTGTCCGCCGACGGGATAGCGATCTCAGGCAAAGGCGACAGAAGGGGCGACGATTTTTCTCGTTTCCTGCTTCCGGGGGATTCTGCCCTATGTCCGACGCGCTTCTTTTCACGCCGCTGAACGCCCTCCATCTCGAACTGGGTGCCCGTATGGTGCCGTTCGCGGGCTATTCCATGCCCCTGCAATATCCTGCCGGGCTTATGGCCGAGCATCTGCATACGCGCGGCAAGGCCGGGCTGTTCGACGTGTCCCATATGGGTCAGCTGCGTGTCACATCGCGCACAGCCACGCTCGAAGACGCCGCTCTGGCGCTGGAATCCCTCATCCCTGTCGATCTGGCCGGGCTCGGCACCAACCGCCAGCGTTACGGCTTCCTGACAAATGAGAAGGGCGGCATTCGCGACGATCTGATGGTCGCTAATATGGGCGACTGGCTGTTCGTGGTCGTCAATGCCTCCTGCAAGGCAGCCGATACGGCCCTGATGCAGGAAGCGCTCGGTGACCGCATCGTGATCGAGACTCTGGCCGACCGTGCGCTTCTCGCTCTGCAAGGTCCTGAGGCCGTTCATGTTCTGGCCGATCTCTGCCCCGAAGCCGCGTCGATGCGTTTCATGGATGCGATCGAGGCCGATGTGGATGGCGTGCGCTGCACAGTCACGCGTTCGGGCTATACTGGCGAAGACGGTTTCGAAATCGGTATTCCGGCCGAGCATGCGGAGCAGATCGCCCGTGCCCTTCTGGCCGATGAGCGCGTATTGCCGATCGGGCTTGGCGCGCGAGACAGTCTGCGCCTGGAATCGGGTCTGTGTCTTTACGGCAATGATCTCGACGAAACCACAACCCCGGTCGAGGCAGCGCTCACCTGGGCCATGCAGAAGAGCCGTCGTGAGGGCGGTGCTCGCGCAGGTGGCTATCCGGGCGCGGATATCATCATGGCACAGGCCCGCGATGGCGTGTCGCGCCTGCGCGTCGGTCTGGCTGCCGAAGGCCGTGCCCCTGTGCGTGGCGGCACCGAGCTTTTTGCCGATGCTGAAGGCAAACAGAAGGTCGGCGTGGTCACTTCTGGTGCCTTTGGCCCCAGCGTGAACGCTCCTGTCGCCATGGGCTATGTGGCCACCGCCCATGCCGCTATCGGCACTGTTCTTTACGGCGCGCTGCGCGGCAAGTTCGTGCCGGTTCAGGTGCGCGCCCTGCCTTTCGTTCCTCCCGGTTTCAAACGCTGAAAACCATCTCACAGAGAAAGAATTCGTCATGAGCACCACCTATTACACCCCGTCCCATGAATGGATCCGTCTCGAAGGCGAGATCGCGACTGTCGGCATCACCGGGCACGCCGCCGAAGAGCTGGGCGAGCTGGTTTTTGTCGAAGCCAAGGACGAGGGCACCGAAGTCGCTCAGGGCGATGCCGCTGCCGTGGTCGAATCCGTCAAGGCCGCTTCGGACATCTATGCGCCGGTGAGCGGCGTTCTGGCCGGGTTCAACACCCGCCTGAGCGACGAGCCGACGCTGGTCGGTGGCGACCCGGAAGGCGAAGGCTGGATCTTCAAGCTGCGCGTGACCGATTCCGCCCAGCTCGAAGCCCTGCTCGATGCCGAGGCGTACAAGGCCTCTCTCTGAACTGACCGACAAAGGCGGCGCATTGTGCCGCCTTTGTTTTTTCACCCGTGACCGCCCCCGTTCCCGACGAGGATTTGCCGAGACGTGACCCGTAACGCTCCCCTGTGGCCCAATCAGGCTGCCGATCAATTTGTTTCCCGCCACAACGGGCCGCGCCCCGGTGAAGTCGTCGCCATGCTCGAAACGCTCGGCGTCTCCAGCATCGATGCGCTGATCGAACAGACGGTGCCTGCCGCCATTCTCGATCGCAAAGCCTCTGGTATCGGCCCAGCATTGACCGAGAGCGAGGCCCTGGCCCGTCTGAGGCAGATCGCCAGCCGCAATGTCGTCATGCAGTCCATGATCGGGCAGGGCTATCACGGCACGGTTTTACCGCCGGTGATCCAGCGCAACATCCTTGAAAACCCGGCTTGGTACACGGCCTATACGCCGTATCAGCCGGAAATCAGCCAAGGCCGTCTCGAGGCGCTGCTGAACTTCCAGACGCTGGTTTGCGATCTGACCGGGCTCGATATTGCCAATGCGTCGTTGCTCGACGAAGCCACGGCCTGCGCCGAGGCGATGGCGCTTGCCCAGCGCAATGTTAGGACCAAGAGCACGTTTTTCTTCGTCGATGCCGACACGCACCCGCAGACCCTTGCCGTGCTGCGCACCCGTGCCGAACCGCTGGGCTGGACCATTGTGGTGGGCAACCCCGAAACCGATCTGCAAGAAGCAGACGTGTTCGGTGCGCTGCTCTCCTATCCCGGCAGCTCGGGTGAAGTGCGTGACTTCCGCAGCGTGATCGACGCGCTGCATGCAAAGGGCGCCGTTGCAGCCATGACCTGCGACCCGCTGGCGCTTGTCATGCTCGAAGCGCCGGGCAAGCTCGGCGCTGATATCGCCATCGGTTCGATGCAGCGTTTCGGCGTGCCGATGGGTTTCGGTGGCCCTCATGCCGGGTTCATGGCTGTTCGCGATGCCTATAAGCGCACCATGCCTGGTCGTCTTGTCGGCGTGTCGCGTGACAGCCGTGGCGCTCCGGCCTATCGTCTGGCGCTTCAGACGCGCGAGCAGCATATCCGCCGCGAAAAGGCGACATCGAATATCTGCACGGCGCAGGTGCTTCTGGCTGTCATCGCCTCTATGTACGCGGTCTATCACGGTCCTGAAGGGCTGCGCGCCATCGCGCATCGCGTAAACCGTCTCGCTTCCATTCTGACCGAGGGCCTGCGCGAGCTGGCGGTGAAGGTCGAGACGAGCGTCTTCTTCGACACGATCACCATCGAAGCCGGTGAGTCGGCTGCGCTCGTGCTCGAACGCGCCCGCAAGGCCGGGATCAATCTGCGCGATGCAGGCAATGGCCGACTGGGCATTTCCTGCGACGAAACCACGCAGCCCGACCACATCAAGGCGCTGTGGCGCTGCGTCTGCCCGGATGATGCGCGCCTGGCCGCGCTCGAAGCGAAGCTCGAGGGGGCAACCACCCTTCCGGCCTCCTTGCAGCGCAGCGGTGCTTTCCTGACCGCATCGGTGTTTCACGCCCACCGTTCCGAAACAGATCTGCTGCGCTATATGCGTCGCCTGTCGGATATGGACCTGGCGCTGGATCGCACCATGATTCCGCTCGGCTCCTGCACCATGAAGCTGAACGCCACTGCCGAGATGATCCCCATCACATGGCCGGAATTCGGCGCGCTGCATCCTTTCGCGCCTGCCGATCAGACGGAAGGCTATCAGGAGCTGTTCGGCATTCTCGAACACGCGCTCTGCGCCGTCAGCGGCTATGATGCCGTGTCGCTCCAGCCCAATTCGGGCGCACAGGGTGAGTATGCCGGTCTGCTGGCCATTCGCGCCTATCATCAGGCCAATGGCCAGAGCGAGCGCGATGTCTGCCTGATTCCGGCCTCGGCCCATGGCACCAACCCGGCTTCGGCCCAGATGGTCGGCATGCGCGTGGTCGTCACGGCTTGCGATGCCGCGGGCAATGTCGACCTGGACGATCTGCGCAAGAAGATTGCCCAGCATGAGGGGCGTATCGCGGCGCTGATGCTGACTTACCCCTCGACCCATGGCGTGTTCGAAGAAGCCGTGATGGAAATCTGCGATCTCGTTCACGAGGCGGGCGGTCAGGTCTATCTCGACGGGGCGAACATGAACGCGCAGGTCGGGCTTGCCCGCCCGGGGCTGTATGGCGCCGATGTCTCGCATTTCAACCTGCACAAGACTTTCTGCATTCCGCATGGCGGCGGTGGTCCCGGCATGGGACCAATCGGCGTCAAGGCGCACCTCGCCCCACATCTGCCGGGTCGCCCTGAAAAGGGTGATGCGCGCGCCGTGTCAGCCGCGCCTTTCGGTTCGGCTTCGATCCTGCCGATCTCCGTTGCCTATGTGCTGATGATGGGCGATGACGGGCTGCGTGAGGCCACCGAGATGGCGATCCTCAACGCCAACTACATCGCTGCCCGCCTCGAAGGGCATTATCCGGTGCTTTATCGTGGCAGCAACGGACGTACCGCGCATGAATGCATCATCGACCTGCGTCCGCTCAAGGACGCTGTCGGCGTGACGGTCGATGACATCGCCAAGCGCCTGATCGATCATGGCTTCCATGCTCCGACGGTCAGCTTCCCGGTGGCCGGTACCTTCATGATCGAGCCGACCGAATCCGAAGGCAAGGCAGAGCTGGACCGCTTCTGTGATGCGATGATCGCCATCCGTCAGGAAATTGCCGCCATCGAAGCCGGCACGATTGCGATGGAAGCCAGCCCGCTGCGTCATGCGCCTCACAGCACCGCCGACCTCGTCGGTGAGTGGGACCGCGCTTATGACCGCATGCAGGGTTGTTTCCCGAACGGTCTCGATCGCGTGAAATATTTCGCGCCGGTCAACCGTATCGATAATGCCTGGGGCGACCGCAATCTGGTCTGCTCCTGCCCCGATATCTCCACTTACGCTGAAGCAGCGCAGTAAAAGGGCTTGTTCCCCGCCTCCTTATGGGGCGGGGGATCTTCTTTTTCTGAAGAAAAAGAAGCAAAAAGACTTTTAATTTTTTGAGATTACTGCGCTACACGTTTCGCAGGTGGCTGACGAACAGAAGTTTTTTGGTTCTTTTTTGCAAAAAAGAACTCTTACCCCACATCCTGACGCACATGCACCCAAACCCCTTGGGTCAATTCGGCCAGCCTCTGCGGTGTCATGCGCACGGAGGCCGTAATCGAGCCCGCTGCGGGAATAATCTCTTCGAATTGCAGCAGCGATTCATCGCAATAGACGGGCAGGGGGGCAGGCAGGCCGAAAGGGCATACGCCGCCTACGGGATGGCTGGTTGCTTCCAGCACGGCTTCCGGACCCAGAAAGCGGGGCTTGCCCCCAAGGGCTTCGCGAGCGCGTCGATTATCGAGGCGCGCCGTGCCTGCCATCACCACCAGCACGATACGGCCACCGACATCGACGCAGAGTGTTTTGGCGATCTGGTCGGGCGCGACCTTATGCACGTCGGCTGCTTCCAGAACCGTAGCCGTGCTCAACCCGTCATCGATGATGGCGAGTTCCGGGGCGAGGCGGGCGAGTTCGTCGCGAACGGAATCGAGGCTCATTTCAGGCTCATCGTCTGATTAGGATGTAATTGATCGTCAGATCAATATCGAAATGGTCGCCTGACATATTGGGGGGAACTGGAGGAAGTTTGCGACCGACGAATGCGCCTACTGTCGCGGCGTCAAGCGAGTAAGATCCCGATTGTTGTGTTATTCGCGCTGAGATTACATGACCTTGTCTATCAAAAACAATGTGGGCACTGGCAGCTCCTTCCTCCCCATTATTGGCTGCGTCTTCCGGAAAATAAGTGTGGACTTGGACCCAATGGGCTATTTCTTCAGCATAATCGTCGCTCACACCTTTGATGGTGGTACGCGTCATGAAGGGCGCATTGATCTGGCCGTTGGTCGAGAGCGGCCCGAGCGACATGTCGATTGGCGCGCCGGAGCCGCCACGACGCCCGCGCTGGCGGCGTGGGGTGGAGGGCGCTTCGCCAAAATCGAGCGTCGTCATGTTGGCAAAAGGATTATCCGACTGCTTGGGCGTCGGGCGCCGGCTCGAACGGTGACTATGGGCGCGCGTCTGGCTTTGCCTGCCCGATTTGGCAATACCGGGGCTCACAGGCCGGTCGGTCTGCGTCCTGGGTATTTCGGTTGACGGGCCTTCGGGCACGGGGGGCGCGGCAGGTGGGGTGGGGGTCGGCGTTGCAGGGGTCGGCGTTGATTCCTGCTCGTTGGGTTGTTGTTCCTGCTGGGTTTCCGGGCTACTGGCCGAAGGCGAATCATGACTAGTCGAGGGCTTCTCCTCGCCGCCCGGCTTGTCTTCATGCGGGCCCGCCATGCCGCTCTGGCTTGGTGGCGCGAACATCATTTCGACCTGTGGCTGTTCCATGCCGTTGGGCAGGCCACGCGCATGATGAGCGCTTTCATAGATCAGTAGGGCAATTAGCACCGCATGGGCGATCGCCGAGGCGATCAATACGGTCGTGACACCAGAATCTTCGAGAATCTGGGGACGTATCAGCGAGGCGCCGGCCGGTTTGACGGTGGGTTCGGCGTCTGTCTTCGGTTCGTAATGGCTGAGTCTGGCGCGCGTGCCGGGCATGCTGGGCAGGGCGCGCGTCTGCGCTGCCGACGGCGCAAAAAGCAGCGGCTCGTTTCGCGTCCGTTTCTTGCCCGGGCGCGGGGCAGGGGCCACACCGGAAGAGGGCGGAGCCGGATCGACGGGCTGGGTGCGTGTCAGAAGAACACCTGTAGAGAATCGGAACACACGCCACCACGTGATCGGGCAGGCAACGAACTCTGCATGACGACACGATCTGGCACTTGCCGCTATCATGACATTGGACCCCTCCTCTTGCCAAGCGGGCGAGAGTCCGAGGCTGTAATGGAAGAGGAGTTTTCCGTGTCCGACGATCAAGCTCTCTATGCCTGTCTCGGGCAGGATCCCGTTTTGGCGACCGCACTGACCCGTATCGGGCCATGTCGTCTCAGGGGAACTGACGGCAAGACCCCCTACCAGGCGCTGTTTCGCGCCATTATCGGGCAACAGCTGCATGGTCGGGCGGCAGAAGCGATTCTGGGGCGTGTCTGCGCGTTGACCGGTGGCCTCATGCCCGAGCCAGAAGCCCTTTTGGCTCAACCTGACGAGACGCTGCGCGCCTGCGGTCTTTCGGCTTCAAAGCTTCTGGCGCTGCGCGGCCTGGCCGAGGCGCGTCTGACGGGGCTCGTTCCAGATCTGCAGGAGGCGGCACATTTGAGCGACGAGGCGCTGATCTCACGTCTGGTGACGCTGCGTGGCATCGGTCGGTGGACTGTAGAGATGTTGCTCATCTTTACATTAAATCGGCGTGATGTGCTGCCTGTAGACGATTTCGCCGTGCGCGCAGGATGGCAGAAACTATACGGGCTCGACCTCCCGCCCAAGCCGGCGGCCCTGAGGAAGGAGGGTGAGCGCTTCAGCCCCTATCGCTCTGCGCTCGCCTGGTATCTCTGGCGCCTTTCCGAGGAGGGGAAGACGATCAAGAACGTCCTCACGGGCGACTGAGTGGGTCGAGCCCCGGTCGGGTTTAGTTCTGCGACAGGGCGGGAATGAGTGAGAGCAGGAAATGCATCCCGGGCGTAATGGCCGAGAGCGGTACGCGCTCATTCAGCCCATGGCTGAAATCGTCGGACGCTTTCATGAAGATCGGGCTGGCGCCGTAGGCGGGGATACCCTTCTCTCTGAACCACATGCTGTCGCTCGCGCCGGAACTCATGCTCGGAAAGACCGGAACATTCGGAAAGGCCTCATGAGCGGCGCGCGTCACGGCTGATGGGAGTGGACCATTCATTGGCGAAGGCTGCGTTTCCACAGAGCCCTGGCTGTGATCTTCGATATGCACCGAGGGATCGTCGATGATGGCCGATAGCTCGTGGATGATATCCCCGCGCGAATGGCCGGGGAAGATCCGGCAATTGATATTGGCATCGGCATGCTGGGGGAGGGCGTTAAGGGCATGGCCCCCTTTGATCATGGTCACGACGCAGGTTGTGCCGATGGCCCCGACGAGAGACGGATCGGCGCGCAATGTAGCGACGGCCTGCACATTATCCGGGCTTGCAGCGAATATGCGCATGGCCGAGGCGAGGCGAGGCGAGGTAAAACGCGCGGCATTCAAAAAGTAGCTGCGTGTCAGGGCGTTCAGCTCTGGCCTGAAGGGATGGGTCTGAATTTTCACGAGAGCCTGAGCCAACACCGAGATAGCGTTGCGCTCCCGCGGTTCGGAGGAGTGGCCGCCCGGGTCGGCGACCATCAGCCCGATATCGGCATAGGTCTTCTCGGCGCCGGACCAGCTATAGAACAGCGGGCGGCCCGTTTCCTCATCGAGCGTGCCGCCGCCAACGTCGAGATTCAGCACCTCTTCTGCATTGGGGAACTGGTTCGCCAGAATCTGGCCGGTTTTCATCGCCGTTTCTTCATCGCCGGAAAGTGCGAGAATGATGTCGCGCTTGGGCTTGTAGCCTTGATGGTGAAGATGAAGCAGCGTCGTGATCGCCAGCGCGTTGCTCATTTTCATGTCTGAAGCGCCACGACCGTAAAGATAGCCATTCTCCACGACCGGGGTGAAGGGATCGCGTGTCCAGTCGGAAGGGTCGGCGGCCACCACATCCATATGACCGGAAATTACGAGTGGTTTGAGCGTGTTCTCTTGCCCGGCCCAGCGAAAGACCATGTAGGCGGTGTCGTTCAGTCGGGTGATGGTGATCGCATCGGCGGGAAACCCGCCATCGACAAGCGCCTTTCGATAAAGCTCCGCGACGTTGATTGTCTGGTTGTGTACGCCCGCGACCGAACGAAAGGCGATGGAGTCTTTTGCCAGGGTAAGCGCCTTCAGCCCGTCCCGTGTGAGGGTGGGTAGCGGGTCGGCCTGCGCGGAACCGATGGAAAGCAGCAGCAGCAGCGCGGCACGTTTTATCATGAGGCGTTACCTTGAAGAGAGGGTGTGTCGATCAGATGGCCTCTATGAACCCAAGCATTTTCTCAGAGAAAAGCTTCGGATTATCTGCGTGAAGCCAGTGACCCGCATCGGGAATGGTCTCGAGCCGGTAATTGGGGAAAAGCCTGCGCATGACAGGCTCGTGATCCTTGCCGATATAGGGCGAATGCTCGCCTCTAAGGAAGAGCGTCGGCCCCTCATAGACATAGCCCTCCGGAACGTAAGGCCAGTTCTCGATATTGGTCATCGAGTTTGTGATGTCCTGTAGTCCGATCTGCCAGCCCGGCTCGGTGCCCAGACGGACATTCTGCAGCATCAGGTCGCGAACGCTGCGGTTGGGAATGTCTTTGGCTAGGAGTTGATCGGCCTGCTGCCGGTCCAACTGATCGGGAAAGTGAATGTGCAGCATGGCCTCTGCCAGAGCGGCCTGGCCGAACCCGGTGCGGGCAGGGGCCATGTCGCCGATCAGAATTCCGGCAACGAGTTCGGGATATTGCAGCGCCATGATCATGGCGACTTTGCCGCCCATCGAGTGCCCGACCAGAATGGCGGGGAGTGCTTCGTTGGCGCGCAAGGTCTCTACCACGTCTTCGACCATCAAGGGGAAGTCCATCGGGCCATGAGGGCTCTCGCCATGGTTGCGCAGGTCGAGCGCCAGAGTGCGATGCGTGCGCGAAACCTGACGTTGGAGAAAGCCCATATTGCGCGCTCGTCCGAACAGCCCATGCAGAAAAACGACCGGCGGATGTCCGCCCGGCTGGGCCGGGAGGCGTTCGATGACGTTTAGCAGCACGGTAGAAGGCTCCTTTCAGGGAGGCAGATTGCGCGAAGTCTGGGGTTTTCTGTTGCCTGCGGCAAGTCCGGGCGACAATAAGGGCATCGCTCTCCGTCTGTCTTCAAAGCCATGTGAGGATCTTTCTTGGCCTCAGGGTTTCGCAGAACGTTCGACTGGCTCCGGCATGTAGCGCATGTGCCGTACTATGTGCGTGCGCTCGTTCGATCCAATGAAATCTGGTTGACCGTCCTCGCGGCTTGCGTGGGCGTTCTGGCCGGGCTGAGCGTCTGGGTCATGACGCGCAGCACGCTTTACGCGCATCGTGTGCTCTATGCCCTTCATAATGACGGGCGGCTTTCTGGCCTTGCCAGTCTCAGCCCCTGGCGCACCGTGCTGATGCCGTGTCTCGGCGGGGTTGTGCTCGGGGCTTTCGGGGTCGTGCTCGCCCGTCGTTTCAGCCACCGGCCGGTCGACCCGATCGAAGCCAATGCCCTGCGTGGCGGCCGTATGTCGGTGCGCGATAGCGTAATCGTCGCATTTCAGACCTTTCTCTCGAATGGGAGCGGCGCGTCTCTCGGACTGGAGGCCGGGTTCACGCAGATCGCCGCGGCGTTGGGAAGCCGGTGCGGCCGTCTGTTTCGGGTGCGTCGGTCCGACCTGCGCATTCTTGTCGGCTGTGGCGCAGGAGGCGCGATCGGTGCGGCGTTCAACGCGCCTATCGCCGGGGCCTTCTACGCCTTCGAGCTGGTGATCGGTACGTATTCGCTGGTCAATCTTGCACCTGTTGCGGTCGCCGCCATCGCCGCTGTCGGGACTGTGCATCTTCTGGGTGGGGTCAGCACGACACTGACGCTGCTGCCTCATGCGCCGCTGACGCTGCATGAAACCGTACCGGTGCTCGTGCTTGGCGTATTTTGCGGGCTCGTCGGCATCGCGACGATGCGTGGCGTGACGTGTGCCGAGGCCCTGTTCAGGCTGGTGCCGCTGCCGGTCTGGCTTCGTCCTGCGCTCGGGGGCGTCGTGGTGGGAGTGCTGGCGCTTTACTCCCCCTCCATTCTGTCCGCGGGCCATGCTGCTGTCATCAAGGTGCTTGAGGAGGGGCTGACGCCTCTCCCCTTGATGCTGCTCCTGATCCTGAAAATCACGGCTTCTTCCATTTCCATTGGCAGCGGGTTTCGCGGTGGGCTGTTCTTTGCCTCGCTCTATCTGGGTGTGCTGGCTGGATCGCTTTACGGTTTCGGCATCGCGGCCCTGGGTGTTGGCGGCCTGTCTGTCGCGAGCTGCGCCGTTCTGGGCATGAGTGCTACGGCAGTTGCGATCATTGGCGTACCGATGACCATGACATGTCTGATTGTGGAGATGACAGCCGATCTGACCCTCGCGAGTGGGGTATTGCTGGCGAGCGTGCTTTCGATGCTCACCGTGCGCCGTCTTTTCGGGTACTCCTTCGCCACATGGCGTTTTCACCAGCGCGGCGAGTCGATTCGTTCAGCCATCGATGTGAGCTGGCTGAGGGCGCTCACCGTCGGGCGTCTGATGCAGCGCGACTTTCCCTGCCGGTCGGCCGATATGAATCTGGGGGATGCGCGGCAGTGTTGCCCGCTCGGTATGGCGCCTCATATCGTGCTCGTTGATCAGGACAAGCGATATCGCGGGATCGTGTTGGTGTCCGAGATCCACGCTCCCGATCATCCGCCCGGTCGTCTCCTGGAGACGCTCGCCCAGCATCGGGATGCCATGCTTTTACCGGGGATGGCATGCGAGGAGGCTGTACATTTCTTCGAACGCGCCGAAGCCGACGCCCTCATCGTGGTTGAGGATGTAGTAACGTGCCGGGTTGTGGGGTTGCTGAGCGAGAAATACGTGCTGCGTCGTTACGCCGAGGCACTGGATCGCACGAGGCGCGAACTGGCCGGTGAGGTGCGAAGGATCTGAGCCGCCCGAATGACACCAAGAAATCATTGTCCTGCTGTTACGAGGCGTTGACAGGACACGTCTTGATGGGTAGCAACCGCGCACCAAGGACTCCCCGCTTCGGGGAGAAAAGCGAGGTATGGAATCGTGGGCGCACAGGACGACCTGAACGTTTCCTCGCACGCGGGCACAGGCCCTGAGAGCTTCGACAAGAGGCTTGCAGAGGCTGAGGCCCGGATGCGCGGCAAAAGCGGCAAGTCGGACGATGTTTCTACGCAGGATGGTGGCAATGCCGATTATTCGGCATTCGGGCTGGCGATGAGGATCGGGACCGAAATGGTCGCGGCACTGGTTGTCGGTGTGGTTCTGGGTTATGGGCTTGATCGCCTGTGCGGAACCAAGCCTCTCTTTCTGATCCTCTTCTCGCTGGTCGGCGGTGCGGCAGGAATGCTGAATGTCTGGCGTGCGGTGAAAAACGCCAACGTCTGATATCCCGGCGCAGGGTGATGCGTCGGTTTTTGGGTTTTTATGGATTGCCGGGGTCCTCCCGGGATCTGCATCGTAAACGGGAGAGGCAGCTTGGCCGCCGGATCAACGATTGACGCGCTCGGCCAGTTCGAGCTTCATCCTGTTCTCGGGCAGATCGGCGAGGCGCTGCGCTTCAGCCAGTCTCCGGCTTTCATGCTGGTGGCTGTCGTTCTGGTTCTCGCCTTCCTGTATGTCGGCATGCGCCCTGCCGCAGTTGTGCCGGGACGGATGCAGGCCGCCGCCGAGATCGGCTACGACTTTATCCATAACATGGCTGTCGAGACCATCGGTAAGGAGGGCACAGCCTTCTTCCCGTTCGTCTTCGCCCTGTTTTTCTTCATTCTGGCCGGTAATTATCTGGGCCTGATCCCTTATTGCTTCACGTTCACGAGCCATATTGCGGTCACGGTATCTCTGGCCATTCTCGTTTTCGTGGTGTCGATCCTGGCCTCGCTGAAATATCAGGGTATCAAGTTCTTCGCGCATTTCATGCCTGAAGGCGCCCCTGTGTTCCTTGCGCCGCTTCTGATCCCGATCGAGATTCTCTCCTTCCTTTCGCGACCCGTCAGCCTGTCGATCCGACTTTTCGCCAACATGATGGCTGGTCACGTTCTGCTCGAAGTATTTGCTGGCTTCACCCTGATGCTGGCAGGTCTCGGAGCTTTCGGGTCGGTGCTGGCTGTGGCGCCTGTCGTCATCAATGTCGCGCTGACGGCTCTGGAATTGCTGGTGGGCGTTCTGCAGGCTTATGTGTTCGCCATCCTCACCTGCATTTATCTGCGTGAGGCTGTGGCGCACTGACGTGCACGCCCCGATCCACGCTCAACTGTTGTTTCGTCGTAACCAAGGAACCTGACTCATGGACGTCTCTGCTGCTCGCGAAATCGGCGCCGGTATTGCTGTTATCGCTCTTGCCGGTGTCGGCATCGGCCTCGGCAACATCTTCTCCACGCTGGTGAGCTCGATCGCCCGCAACCCGGCTGCCCGCCCCCACGTGTTCGGCCTCGGCATGCTCGGCTTCGCGCTGACGGAAGCCGTCGCGCTGTTCGCTCTTCTGATCGCCTTCCTGATCCTCTTCGTCTGATCGAAAGGCAGGGATAGCCATCATGCGCCTTCCGTCTCGAAATCTCGCTGCCCCGCTGGCCATCGCGCTGGCGCTCGGCACTGTGCCGGGACGGGCCTTGGCCGTTGGCATGCCGCAGCTTGACTTCTCCAACCCCCTGCTCATTGGGCAGGTGGTCTGGGGAGCGGTCATTTTCGCGGTTTTCTACGTCATTCTGAGCCGCTCGGCCCTGCCGCGCATCGAAGGGGTTCTGACCCATCGACGCAACCGGATCGAGGGCGATCTCGATATTGCCCGCCGTGCCCGTGACGACGCTGACCGCGCCGTTGACGAACTGCGTCGCGCCCGTCATGACGCGGCCGCGCAGGCCCAGGCCAATATCGATCGGGTCGTTCAGGAAGCCCGTTCGGCTGCCGAAGCCCAGACCCATGAAATGAACCATCGGCTCATGGCCGATATTGCCGAAGCCGAGAAGCGTATTGCCTCTGCTCGTGCAGAAGCGCTTGCCAGCCTGCCCGGCGTGGCTACCGAGACGGCCCAGAGCCTGATCGCGAAGCTGCTGCGCCCCGCCGGTGTCGAGAATGCGATCTCCGAGGCGCAGGTGCAGGACGCTGTCCGCGCCGGTCTTGCGGCAAGCAGAGGCTGAGGGATAAAGCGATGTTCCACGATCAACGTTTTTGGGTCGCTGTCTCCTTCGTTGCTTTCTTCGTGCTGTTCGGTGGCAAGCTCTGGAAGGCTATCGCTGCCGTTCTGGATGCCCGCGCCAATCAGGTGCGCAGCAACCTTGACGAGGCGAGCCGCCTGCGCCGTGAGGCCGAGAAGATGCTTGAGGATGCCACGCGTGAGCGTGAGCAGGCCTTGGCAGAATCCCGCGCCCTGATCGAGCGTTCGCGTGAAGAAGCTGCTGCCATCGCCGAGCACGCCCGCCGTGAGGCCGAGGCAGTCGCATCGCGCCGCGAACAGATGGCACGCGACCGTATTGCGGCTTCCGAGCGCCAGGCCATTCGCGAAATGCGCCAGGTCGCAGCCGATGCCGCAATTCAGGCGACACGTGCTCTGGTCGGTCAGTATCTGCACTCCGAGCAGGCCGGGGCTTCAGCCCTGCTTGACCGGGGTATCAGCGATCTGCCCCAGGCGCTCAAGGCATCGAACGAGGCCGGATCGCGCAGCCAGAGCGCTGCGTGACCGAACTGTCCGGGTTGCTTGCCCGGACAAGCCAAAGGCGGTTTCTGCCATGAGTGTACGACTTTCCATCGTCATTGCCGTTCTCAACGAGGCGGAAAATATCCGTCCGGTCTGCGAAGAACTCGCGACCGTTTTCGAGAACGCACCCGATATCGAAATTCTCTTCGTCGATGATGGCAGCACGGATGCTACCTGTGAGGCGCTTCTGGCGGCACGCAAGGGGCTTATGCCGGGGCTGCGTCTGTTAAGCCATGACAGGCGTCGTGGAAAGTCGGCGGCGCTTCGCACGGGCATCGAGGCCGCACGCGGACACTGGATCGCGACACTCGATGGTGACGGTCAGGACGACCCGGCAGTGATCATCGACATGCTCAAGCAGGCCGAGGCCTGCGAGGAGGGCGAGCCGCTGGTAGTGGGGGTTCGCCTCAAGCGCAATGACCGCCTGTCGCGTGTCGTTGCTACCAAACTAGCGAATGGCCTGCGTCGTCGGCTTCTCAACGACGGTTGCCCCGATACCGGGGCACCTATGAAACTCTTCGCGCGGTCCGCTTTCCTGCGTATTCCCCAGTTCGAGGGCGTACACCGCTTTCTTCCCGCCCTGCTTGGTTGCTACGGGGCAAAGCTGATCTGTGTCGAGACGCGCCATCGTGCCCGCCTGCACGGTCAGTCCAAATATACCAATTTCAATCGCGCGCTCGTCGGCATCCGTGATCTTCTGGGTGTCATGTGGCTGCTCAATCGTACGAGACTGCCGGGCCGCGTAACCGAACGCTGAGGGCTCTCATGACTCTGACCTGGCGCCACTATCTCGGCGTGGCCTTGCTCACCCTGCTGATTTTCCTGCCGGGGCGTATGAGCCTTGTGCCCCTCGATCGTGACGAGCCGCGCTATATGGAAGCCTCGGCGCAGATGATCGAGAGCGGCAATTTCGTCGATGTCCGCTTTCTCGACCAGCCGCGCTATCTTCAGCCTGCCGGTATCTACTGGCTCGAAGCCGGCGCACAGAAGCTCTTCGGCGGACCTCATGACCGCCACGTCGCCTGGCCCTATCGCATCCCCAGCCTGATTGCCGCTGTTTCTGCCGTCACGCTTACAGCCTATCTTGGCGCGACACTGTTCGGCGGTCTGACCGGTCTTGTCGCTGCGGCCTTCCTGGCCGTGTCGACGCTACTCACTGCCGAAGGGCGGATGGCGACCATCGATACGGTGCTGCTGCTGGATATCCTTCTGGTCGAGACGGCGTTGCTACGCGCCTATATCGACCAGCAGCGTAATCGTGAGACGTCCATCGGTATCGCTCTGCTTTTCTGGGGCGCTCTGGGTTGCGGTCTGATGCTCAAGGGGCCGGTGGTGCTTATCCCCGGGCTGGCAACGCCTCTTGCCTTGCGCATTATCGAGCGTCAGGCGTCCTGGTTCGGCCGTCTGCGGCCACGCTGGGGCTGGCTCGTCACGCTTGCCGTGGTGCTCCCCTGGTGCGTTGCCATCGGGGTGGTGAGCCATGGGGCGTTTTTCTCCCATTCGGTAGGCACCAATTTCCTGGGCAAGATCGGTCACGGTCAGCAGGCCCATGGCCTACCGCCAGGCTTCCATCTGGTTGTGTTCCTGCTTGCCTTCTGGCCGGGGTCGCTTTTTCTCGTCCTTGGCCTGCCAGCCATCTGGGCGCGTCATCGCGAGCCTGCCGTGCGCTTTCTGCTCTGCTGGATCGTGCCGCACTGGCTCGTTTTCGAAGCGATTGCGACCAAGCTGCCGCATTATGTCCTGCCCACCTATCCGGCTATTGCCATACTGGCCGCAGCAACCTTGACCAAATGGCCGCTCAGTCGTCCCAAGGCGTTGTGGGCGCGTGGTTTCATGGTGTTCTACACGTTGCTCTGGGGCATACTGGCGATTGGCTTCGTCGTGGCTGGGGTGATCCTGCTGTGGCAGAGCGAGCACCGGCTCGATTATGGCACGTTGATTGCGGTGTTCGGCGCTCTGCCTCTGGTTCTCTACGCATTTTGGTTACTGCGGCAGGCGCAGCGTCTGCGAGCTGCCTTGGTGGCAATCGGCGCCGCTGTCGTGGTGCATGCGGGCATCTTCCTGACGGTCATACCCAATCTGGGCCTTTTGCAGCTCGCCCCGCGTGCAGCAGCACTCTATGACGATTATCGCCCGTGTGAAGACAGCACGCTGGTCTCGGTTTCTTATTCCGAGCCGAGCCTTGCTTTTCTGGCAGGGTCGAACACGAAGCTGCTCGGCGTGCCTAAAGCCGCGGATTATCTTGCGGCAAATTCTTCCTGTGCGCTTGTGCTGGTGGACCGCAAGGACGAGGCGGCGCTCACGACGCAGATGTTGGAAAAAGGTTTTTCGCTGACGGAATATGGCCGGGTGACCGGTCTCAATTATTCCAATGGCCACCATCTGGATCTGGGGCTCTACGCGCCTGCGCGCAAGTAAACTATTCAGATGAATAGCTTGAAGACGGGAGGCGATCCGGATCGGTATCGCGTCTCTTCTTCAAGTAATCATGGTATTGATCGTCGCAAAATCAGGCCGTACGGTCGGCGGCAATAGTGGCAACCAGAAGAGCGCCAATAACGGGAATGAAAGAGACCATCGTGAGGGTGCTGAGGGCACTGATCGGATGGGCGATGAGATTGGCGATTTCGACGCTGAACATCAGGGTTTCCTAGGGAGTTTGGTGTGTGGCGGCGGAAAAAGCGCCCAAACCCAACCGAAGGCAATCGCTGAAAACGCGTTCCAGCAATGCAGTAAATGCATGGAACGATCGTGTTTTCTATTTTATCGTTATTTACCACCAGGTCAGGTAATAAAATTACCTGACCTGCGCGACGATGCGCTATCTTGTTGCTTTGACCATGGCGACGGGCTTGGGCAAGGCGCCATCTCTTTTCAGTCCATGCCAGGCCAGAAACGTGTCGGCGAGGAAGGCAGAGAGTGCGCCGACCGTGCAGAACAGGGCACCGCCGAAGAGAAAGATGAGCCAGGCGACGGTCTGACTGTTATGAAGACTGCCCAGAAAGAGCGCGAGCGCCGCGCCGCAAGTCGAGGCACCGCCGACCCCGCCCAGCATGACGGCACTGTCGAGCGCGACGATACGTCGGCGCAACCGCCGCTGGTGACGCTCCAGCCGCGCTGTTTCCTTGGTGTCGTCATTGGCCTCGCCCAGACGATGGGCGACCTCTTCCACATGGTCGGAAACGCGGGCGAGCCGTGTATTGAACAGCGTCAGCAGAGACGCGACGCCCGAGAGCATGAAAACGGGTGTCAGCGCGACCTGAATGACATGCGCCACGCTATCGATCGGTTCGGGGGCCAGAAGGGCATTGAGGCCGACGGGGTCGAGCGCCATGAGGCGATGGCTCCATATCTGAGTCGGAATAAGCTGGGTGTTTTACAGCTCTGGCAAAACTCTGCAACATCCGTGCCCGGCTCTGGCGCCTGTCCACACCTGTGATAGAACTGCGGCGGTTTCTTCAGGAGGACGTCGCGCGCGTGGCTTTTATGACCTGTCTCCGCCCTGCTGCGCGGGGCTTTTTCCTGTCGGTTCTTCTGGCCGCGGCGGCTCCGGCATGCGGGGCGCTTTCCGCCGTCCATGCCGAGACTGTCTCTTTCGAACGATTGACCTGGACCGAGATCCAGGCGCGTTTGCAGAGCGGTACGGATACGATCATCGTGCCTGTTGGGGGCACCGAACAGAGCGGCCCCTATATCGCGGTCGGCAAGCATAATGTGAGGGCGCAAACCCAGGCGGAGCGTATCGCCGGACGTCTGGGCCACACGCTCGTGGCGCCGGTCATCGCCTATGTGCCCGAGGGCAGCACCACGCCGCGCAGCTCGCACATGCGCTTCCCCGGTACTATCTCGATTCCGCCTGCGGTATTCGAAGGGGTGATTGAGGGCGCTGGAGAGAGCTTCCATGTTCAGGGCTTTCGCCGTGTCGTTTTCATTGCCGATCATGGCGGATATTTGTCCTATCTCAAGGCAGCCGTAGAAAAGCTGAACAATAAGTGGCACGGTCAGGGAGAAGCCCTCTATCTGGCTGCGTATTATGACAGTATCGGCGGCGCTTTTGCCGACGCCCTGCGTCAGAAAGGCCTTGGCGCGGCGCTTGGCAAACATGCCGATCTGAGCGACACGGCGCTGATGCTGGCAATCGACCCGACGATGGTGCGTCAGGACGCTCTCGAAAAGGCGCCCCTGCCGGGAGTCGCTCAGGGCGTTTATGGTGGAGACCCGCGTCCCGCTACGGTGGCGTTGGGGCAGATCGGAACGGATATTCAGGTTCAGGCAGCGCTCAGTGCCCTTGGCAAAGCCCGCTGAGATGAGTCGTTTTCAAGGAGCATCTATGAAGTTCTCACATCACGCGTTCATCGTTTCGCTGTTCGGCGTGGCGCTCGGCGCCGCCCCGGCGACATGGGCGCAGGACACCACGCCGAATGCTGTTCCGGCGGCCCCTTCGAAACCGGCTGACGCGGCGGTTTCCGCACCACAGGCCCAGCCTGCCTCACAGACAAACGCCCCGACCTCTGTTGACCCTGCCACGGCAGCGGCGCCTGCCGCCCAGGCGACGTCTGGCGCCGTGCAGACCATTCCCGGCATGCCAGCCGTGATCGACCCGAAGAATATCTATAGCGAGACGGTCGCCGGCAGGATTTCGCCCGCCATCAAGGACGATCTGGCGCGGGTCTATGTGCCCAATCTGCGCGGCAACAGCGTATCGGTCATCGACCCTGCGACTTTCAAGGTGGTCGATACCTTCAAGGTGGGCCGCAGCCCGCAGCATGTCGTACCGAGCTGGGATCTGCGCACGCTCTGGGTCACCAACAACGCCGAGGGCAGCAATGACGGCAGCCTGACCCCCATCGATCCGCGCACAGGCAAGCCGGGCACGGCCGTCACGGTAGACGACCCCTACAACATGTATTTCACCCCCGATGGCAAATACGCCATCGTGGTGGCCGAGGCCCATGAGCGTCTCGATTTTCGCGATCCGCATAGCATGGCGCTGATCGGTTCGGTCGAGGCTCCCCAGTGCAAGGGCATCAACCACGCCGATTTCTCGATCGACGGGCGCTATGCCATCTTCACCTGCGAGTTCGGCGGCTATCTGGCCAAGATCGACACCGTCAATCGCAGCCTGATCGGCTACTTGAAGCTTTCCAAGGGCGGTATGCCGCAGGATATCCTGACGGCGCCCGACGGGCATAAATTCTATATTGCCGACATGCATGCCGATGGCGTGTTCGTGGTCGATGGCGACAGCTTCAAGGAGACCGGCTTCATTCCAACCGGTCCCGGCACGCATGGCGAATATCCGAGCCGCGACGGCAAGTTCATGTATGTGGCCAATCGCGGGTCGCACAAGATCCATGGCCCGCGCCACAGCCCCGGCAGCGTATCGGTTATCGATTTCGCGACGGACAAGGTGGTCAGGACCTGGCCGATCCCCGGTGGCGGCAGCCCCGATATGGGCAATGTCAGCGCAGACGGAAAGCTGCTTTGGCTCTCGGGACGTTTCGATGACGTGGCCTATGCCATCAATACCGAAACCGGCGAGATGAAGAAGATCCCTGTCGGCGCCGAGCCGCACGGTCTGACCGTCTGGCCTCAGCCGGGCCGTTACAGCGTCGGTCATACCGGTATCCTGCGCTAAGCAGTCCCCGGTTTTCCCTGTCGCCCCATTCTGGCTTTTTGGGCCGATGGGGCGCTTTCGGCAGGCGCATGGCCTGAAAGAGTCCCGTCTGGGCACCACGGTGATGTGACTGGACGCCTCGGGGTAATGCGGTCCTGCTGGACGTTGACAATAAGACGTTCATTCTCAGGAGCCCGATCCCATGCTGATTTCCGCCCCGACGGATTTTCGCAAGGCTGCGCGCCGCAAGCTGCCGCCTTTCCTGTTCCATTACATTGATGGCGGGGCCTACGCGGAACATACGATGCGGCGCAATCGGGCTGATTTGTCTGATGTCGCGTTGAGGCAGCGCGTTTTGCGCAATGTCTCCGGTCTCGATACCTCTACCACGCTTTTCGGCCAGAAACTCAGCCTCCCAGCCGCCCTTGCGCCGGTTGGGCTGACCGGCATGTATGCGCGACGCGGCGAAGTTCAGGCGGCACGCGCCGCTGCTCGCAAGGGCATTCCCTTCACGCTTTCGACCGTTTCGGTTTGTCCCATCGAGGAGGTGCAGAGCCAGAGCCCCGCGCCGATCTGGTTTCAGCTTTATGTGCTGAAAGATCGTGGTTTCATGCGCAATGTGCTGGAGCGCGCACGCGATGCAGGGGTGACGACACTCGTCTTCACGGTCGATATGCCGACGCCGGGCGCACGTTATCGCGACGTGCATTCGGGTATGTCCGGCCCCTATGCGGCGGCGCGGCGTATCGCTCAGGCAGTGCTCCATCCCGAATGGGCCTGGGATGTTGGTCTCAACGGAAGGCCGCATGATCTGGGCAATATCTCGACCTATCGCGGCCACCCGACGGGGCTCGAAGATTATATCGGCTGGCTGGCCCAGAATTTCGACTCGTCGATCAGCTGGAAAGATCTGGAATGGATACGCACGTTCTGGAAAGGACCGATGCTGATCAAGGGGATTCTCGACCCTGAGGATGCCCGCGACGCCGTGCGTTTTGGCGCCGATGGGATCGTGGTGTCCAATCATGGAGGCAGACAGCTCGATGGCGTCATGTCGAGTTGTCGTGCCCTGCCGCCTATCGCGGATGCGGTGAAGGGCGATCTGGCCATTCTGGTCGATTCCGGCGTGCGGTCGGGTCTGGATATTGCCCGCATGGTCGCCCTCGGTGCGGATGCCGTGCTTCTGGGGCGTGCCTATATCTACGCCCTTGCTGCAGGCGGGCAGCGCGGGGTCGAGAAGCTTCTCGATCTGATGGAGCGCGAATTGCGCGTTGCCATGACCTTGACCGGTGCACGGTCGATTGCCGAAATCACGTCGGAAAGTCTCGTGAAAGCCATAGGCTGATCCGTCACGTCAGGCGGCCCTCAGGGGAGGGCCGGTCTGCCATCGGAGAGACAAAGCAAAGAGCGCACGGGTCAGAGCGGTATCTGGAATTGCAGCCAGTAACGATCGCCGCGCGTGCTGTTCTGCACGCCCATTTCATGTTGCCATTTGAGCGCGACTGCGTAAGGCGGCTTGAAAAACCAGATAAGCTGCGGGCCCAGCGCGAATTTGCTCAGGCGATTGCCGTCTCCGACACGATGTCCATTTTGCACGTCATTGGTGAATTGCGACGTCACGAAACCGTTCAGGCCAAGACGGAGCTGTGGCAAGGCAGGGGCGATCATGTAATTCGCGCCGAAATCGATATTGATGACGTTGCCTGATTTATAGTCGGTGGCACCGTTTTTCGAATTGATCTGGAGTTCGCCCTCGGCTGACACGTCGAAGCGTTTTGTCGGCATCCAGGTCAGGGCCGCTTCCTGATTGAAAGCAAAGACATGCGTCGATTCATTGACGAGATCGGTCTTGCTGAACGCGCCTATGGGCAGAAAGGCGCCCTCGCCAAGATAAACATGCACGGTTGGTGTGTGCCATGAGAGATAGAGTGGCGCGACATAGAGCCAGTTGGCGCCGAATGCGGTTCCACCCTGTCCGCCTGCGCGCAAGGTCAGGCTGTTGACGGCCATAATGGCGCTGCTCGATAGTGTCGCGCCGAGAAACTGCCCGTTCCAGCTATGGAAAATTCTGGCGGCGTTGGCGATGGCGGTCGCCCTGAAGCCTGGCACTGCAGATTTCTTGCCCGTGCTGGAATAGGCTCCATTCGGATTGACCACGAAATAATCCTGCCAGAAAGTCTGGCCTTGCGGCGGCGTCAGCGCGGGATAGATCGTCTGCACGCCCGAGGCCCAGTTGGTCTGGCCGCCTTCGGTAGCCTGTGCTGCCGGTATCAGGCCCGGACATGCCAGGCCCAGGCAGAGTGTTGTCAGGCAAAGCGTAAGGGCCACACTGGTTTTCAGGATCTGCTTCATCTCATCCCCGCTTGAAATCGAGCAGGAATGTCAGCATGCAGACAGGGTGCGGCTCTTGTCTGACAGAGAGGGTTCTTTTGCCCAGGGAGGTCGTATTGTCCCAAGGCGGAACAATAACGATACCGCAACATTTTGCAGCATGCTAATCGGGTTTCTGCGGTCGGATGACGGTACAGACGGAGGCAAAGAGATATGCCGCTTGTATTGCAGAGTTACGATATTGCAGGTCTGTCGCCCCGAGCCGGGCTCGAGTTCTGGCACGATATCGTCTGCCGGTCTTTCGTGCCGCTCGAATGCGCGCCGCAACAGAGCGGGTTTCGGGGCGCGGTCACGCGTCTTGCCCTCGACTCTTTCAGCGTCTCGACCGTGCGCTCCAGTGCGCAGTCGGTCTCACGCACGCGCCGCCTGATCGGTGCCTCTGAGGGCACACATTACCTGCTGAGCCTCGGTGTCAGTGGCAGGGGGCAGGTTTTGCAGGATGGGCGCGAGGCTGTCGTACTGCCCGGTAATTTCGCGCTGTATCATTCGAGCCGTCCTTACACGCTGCGTTTCGATCGCGATTTCGAACAGATCATCTTCATGCTGCCGAGCGAGGCGCTGAATGCCCGCTTCGGCCATGCGGAACACCTCACGGCGACTCTGATCGATACGTCCAACCCTCTGGCAGAGCTGACGCGCCATTTCCTGACCGGGCTGATGGCCACCACACGGGCTTTGCCTGACATGCTGGTGTCGAAACTCACCGCCCAAGCCGCCGAGCTGGTCGCGACCATGCTGATCGCCACCGGCACGCGCTCAGGGGCCCCGACATCGCACCGCATGGCCATGGGGCTACAGATACGCAATGCCATCGAGACGCGTCTGCGTGATCCCGATCTCGGGCGCAGGGCGCTTGCCGAGCAGTTTCGTATCTCCACGCGCTATCTCGACGATCTGTTTGCCGATGAAGGGCTGGGGGTGGCCGAATATGTCATGAAGCGTCGTCTCGAATGGGCGCGCGGCGCATTATCCGACCCGGGCCGGGACCGTTATCAGATTGGCGAAATCGCCCGTATGAGCGGGTTTGTAAGCCAGGCTCATTTCAGCCGGGTTTTTTCAGCGGCCTATGGCTGCGCCCCCCGCGCCTACCGCAACAGCCGTCAGGAGAGGCTCGCCCTGCCCGAATGAAGACCGGCATATGCCTCGAAAACGGCAGGCATGTTTTGCTTCCTTCACAGACAAGACAGAAATTCGTTCCGACCTAAGATCGATCTTGTTCCGGGCATTTTCCGCCCGACCAGACATCAACGGACGGAGCAGGCACATGAGTCTCAAGCACCCCCGATACAAGGTCGCTGTCGTTCAGGCAGCCCCGGTCTTTCTCGATCTCGACGCCACCATCGACAAGACGATTGCCCTGATCAGGGAGGCGGCTGCTTCGGGCGCTGCGCTGATCGCTTTCCCCGAGACGTTCATCCCCGGCTATCCTTGGCACATCTGGCTCGACAGCCCGGCCTGGTCGATCGGCAAAGGCTTTACCAGCCGTTATTTCGATAACTCGCTCGCTTATGAAAGTCCCGAGGCCGACCGCCTGCGCAAGGCTGTCAGAGAGTCAGGCATCACGGCCGTTCTGGGTCTGTCCGAGCGTTATGAGGGCTCGCTTTATATCGCTCAATGGATCCTCGGGCCCGATGGCGAGACGGTTGCGACCCGACGCAAGCTGCGTGTGACCCATGTGGAACGCACCGTCTATGGCGAGGGCGATGGCAGCGATCTGGCCGTGCATGACCTGCCGGGTCTGGGCCGTGTGGGGGCGCTCTGCTGCTGGGAGCATATCCAGCCTCTGACGAAATATGCGATGTATGCCCAGAACGAGCAGGTGCATGTGGGTGCGTGGCCCAGTTTTTCGCTTTACGAACCCTTCGCCTACGCGCTGAGTGCGGAGGTGAACACTGCGGCCTCTCGGGTCTATGCGGTTGAGGGTGGCTGTTTCGTGCTGGCGCCTTGCGCGGTCGTTTCCGAAACCATGCTCGAGGTCTTGTGCGACACGCCGAACAAACGCGAGCTTCTTCGTGCCGGTGGTGCCGCCGCCCGCATCTTCGGCCCCGATGGTCGTGAGCGTGCCACACCTCTCGCGCCGGATGAGGAGGGACTGCTCTACGCAGAGATCGATCTGGCAGCCATTCCCATTGCCAAGGCCTCGGCCGATCCGGTCGGTCATTATTCGCGTCCCGATGTCACCCGTCTGCTGTTCAACCCGACCAGAGCGCGCCGTGTGGAGTATGTCAGACCGGCTGATCCCGATCCGGTCGAGAGTGCGTCGTTTGCCTTCCCGCTTTCGGGTGAGGCCTGATCATGGAAAGCGCCATTGCTCCGCATCTTCGCTGTCCGCGCTCGCGAGAGCGGCGGATTGCCGATGATTTTCAGCCGCCTTTCCCTGCCTGGACGGCGCGCGGCAAGACGGAATCGTCTCAACGCGTCATGGGGTATTTCGGGGTGCAATGGCGCGAGGACACGCAGGCGGAACAGGCAGGCCACCTTCTTGCCGCTCTGGTCCGTCAGCTTGGGGATGGGGAGGCGGCCCAGGGCATAGAGCGTGCCGACTTCATCGACAGCGCAGGCTACGCCAATGGTGTTGCAATCGGCTATTGGCCCGATCCCGACTCCTATCGGGTCTGGTGGCAGCAGCACGTAGCCTGGTGGGCCGATCCAGCGCGAGAAAGCGAGGGCATGGGTCTCTATCGCGAGATCTATCTGCCACGTAGTACCCATCTCGAAACGCTGTTCAGCGCGGCCGACCGGCTGGAAGGGGTCGGTGTCCTGCTGGGCGAAAGAAGCGCCGAGACGATACAGGAGCACGGTTATTGGGGCGGTATGCGCGACCGTATTCCTGCCAGCCAGACCGATGCACTGGCCTCGTCAGGTGGAAGGGTCGTCCAGGAGGAGGCTCCGCTTCGCCGACGCGTGATCAGCCACGAAGGGGTCGCCCTGATCCGCTCGGGGCAGGATTGGTCAGATGTAACGGGAGAAGAGCTGACGCTTTATCGCGACCGCATCGAGCCGACCTTGCGGGCAGGCATGGCGTTCCTGCGTGACGAGGGGCTGGCTATCGGATGCTATTTCAATCGCTATATGCGTGTCAGCATTGAGAATGGTGGCAAGCCCTGTCGCAGCTTTGGAATGAGTGCCTGGCGCGATCTGGCTTCAATGGAAAGCTGGGCCGAGCATCATCCGACCCACAAGGCGATCTTCGGCGATTTCCTTCAGGTCGTGCAGCAATTACAAGGCAGGCTCGCCCTGCGCCTGTTCCACGAGGTGGCCGTTCTGCAAAGCGATGCCCAGATACTCGAGTATATTGGTTGTCACGACCGGACAGGGATGCTGAATGGCGCGATCTGATCGGGGCAAGGGAAAGGGCGCACCAGATCCACGCCCCTGATCCTATTTCAACGGGAAACCGAGCGCTTTGAGCGAGGTGCGCATGGTGTCGCGCCCATGCAGCCCCGCGCGGGTCGCGATGCGCCTGACCATGGTGGCAGACCAGCGTCTGGAGGGCAGGCCCTGTTCTTTCTGGAAGGCATCATCGAGTGCGTCATAAGCTGCGATGATTTCAGCCTCAGCCTCAGCCTCGAAATCGTAACGCTCACGATGCAAGACGGCCCGCTGTGGTAAGCGTGGTTTGACGCTCGCAGGCTCTGCCGGGTCGGGGTAGCCGACGCAAAGGCCGAACAGACCGACACAGCCCTCAGGCAAAGCGAGCTTTTCCGCAATTTCCTCAGGATGATTGCGCAGCCCACCGATATAAACCGTGCCAAGCCCCGCTGCCTCGAGTGCGCTGACGGCATTCTGGGCCGCCAGCGCCGTGTCGATGGCAGCGATCAGAAAGGCTTCCGTATAATCGAGCGCCTCATGCGTTTCTCCCTCGTTTTGCGCAATCCGTCGCAGCCGGGAGAGATCGGCCACCCAGACCAGAAAGACCGGCGCTGTCGCGATATGGGACTGATTGCCGCAGAGCGCGGCTAGGCGGGCGCGTCTGACCGGGTCTTCTACGGCGATGACGGTCCAGCATTGCAGATTGCTGGATGTCGCAGCCGATTGCGCCGCCGCGATGGCGGCTTCTATCGTGCCCTCGGGGAGGGCGTTGGGCAGGTAGGCTCGTACGGAGCGATGGGTCAGAAGAGAGTCGAAAACGGCGCTCTGGCTCACCTTGTTATCGGCCAGCGCCTCGGGAAGAGGCGTGCGATAACGCTGCTGCCAGAGAGAAGAAAGGCGATCGGTCATGGCGAGGCTCCGCATGAGGGGGCCTGCCGGCCGGGGGCAGAGCGGTGCTGCCCTTGCCGAAGAGCCTGACTACCGCCCGCCCGTCAGAACGCAGGCCTCAGGCCGGGTAGGTTAGAAGCGAATGTAGCGGCACGTCCAGCTTGTCGCGTCCGCCGAGACCGTCGAGTTCGACCAGCACCGAGGTGCCAACCACTTCGGCGCCCACATTCTGCAGCAGCTTGATCGAGGCAGAGAGCGTGCCGCCTGTCGCCAGCAGATCGTCCAGTACGACCACGCGCTGGCCGGGCTTGATGGCATCGGCCTGGATATGCAGTTCGTCCTGGCCGTATTCGAGGCCGTATTTCAGCGAGATGGTCTTGCCCGGCAGCTTGCCCGGCTTGCGTAGCATGATGAAGCCGCAGCCCAGACGCATGGCAACGGGGGCCGCCGTCAGAAAGCCGCGGCTCTCGATTCCGGCCAGAAGATCGGGCTGCCAGGGCGCGATGGCGCGCGTCAGACGAGCGGTGGCGATCTGCCAGGCATCGGCATTACGGATCAGGGTCGAAATGTCGTAGAACAGGATGCCGGGCTTGGGGAAATCCGGGATCTCGCGAATGTATTTCTTGAGATCGAGCTCGGGCTGATCGCCATGCGGCGTGTTCTGGGTCATGTCGGTGTTTCTCTTCCCTGCTGCGTAACATCGTCAAAAGGCGCGGCATCTAGCCGCGTCATGCCTCAAATGTAAATGTCGGGTGTTTCTATAATGTCAGCACGACGCTGCGCGGGCTTTCTCGACGGCCTCGATCAGCGCTGCACGACGAAATGGCTTGGGCAGGATCACAGCGCCCGGCACCAGGTCGTCGCGTGACGAAGCGTCTTCAAAGTCGCCCGAGATCAGAATGACCGGCAGACCGGGCTGGGTCTCGCGCAGTTTGCGCGCCAGCGCATCACCGTTCAGGGCGCCGGGCAGATTGAGATCGGAGATGATCAGGGACGGCGCGCGGCTTGCCGCAAGCGAGAGCGCGTCTTCCGCCGAGATGGCCCGGTTGATCGTCTGCCCTGCGGAGGAAAGGATCGCCTCGACGATAAGGGCGATTGAATCGTCATCCTCAACAAGAAGGACAGGCGAGTCGGTCATCAGGAGGCTCTCCGGAAAGGCTGACTAGTCAGCCGAAGCGACAGGGGGGCGGGTATGCGGACGCATCACCGCAAATCCCCCCATCATCAGTGCCGCAAACAGCATGAGTGCTGCCATGGGCATGGGGGTATCCGCCGGAAGAACGCCGATTGCCGTACTCGCCAGAGAACCTAACGCGTATTGCATGGTTCCGGCAAAGGCCGAGGCACTTCCGGCATATTGCGACTGGTTACTCAGCGCCCCGACCATGGCATTGGGGCCGATAATGCCGGTCATGCCCAAGGTGATCATCATGCAGCCCACGATCGGGATCAGCATGACCGGGCGGATATGGTGCGTCGGACCAGGATATTGTTCGGCCACCATCACCACCACCAGGAGAGCGATGGCGCCGAGAACCGAAAAGGCGATCCCCCAGCCCAGCATGGCGGATGAGCTGACACGACCGACCAGCGCGCCGTTGATCTGCGACGAGCCGATCATGCACACCGCAAACAACCCGAACAGCATGCCGTAATGGGCCGGTGTAAACCCGAAGATATGCTCGAAGACCGTTGGTGCCGCTGTGAGGTAAGTGAAAGAGAGAAAGCCGCAAAACCCCCAGACGAGCGCGTTGGTGATGAAACTCCGCTCGCGGGCGATGAAGAGATAGCGATGTAGCAATGAGAGTGGCCGCAATTCGCGTCGGCTCTCGCGTGGCAAGGTCTCGGGAAAGGCCCGCAAAAGCAGAAGCACGCAAAGTGCGCCATAAACTGCAGAAACCCAGAAGATCGCCCGCCAGCTGATATAGTCCAGCGCGATCCCGCCCAGCATGGGGGCAAGAATCGGTACGATTCCCTGTATGAGAATCAGCTTCGACATCAGCTTTGCGGCGTCGTTCCCCGAGGAAAGATCGCGCACGCAGGCGCTCGGGATGACGATACTGGCCGAGGCAGCGACGGCGGCAATCAGCCTGAACAGGCACATCTCGGTCATGGTCGCGGCCATGGCGCAACCGACACTGCCCAGTGTGTATATGCTCATGCCGATGAGCATCGGAATGCGCCGACCGAAACGATCGGCCAGCGGACCCATGGTGATCTGCCCGATAGCCAGTCCGACCATCCAGGCAGAGAGTGTCATGCCTGCGCTGCCTGCCGGAGAGTTCAGCGATTTTTCGAGCGCGGGGAAAGCGGGCAGATAGATATCTGTCGAAACCGGGCCAACCGCCGTCAGAAACCCCAGAAGCAGGGGAAGCCAACTGGGCATGGCGACAGGCGCCGCGTCGGTCTGACGCCCGGTGGCTGAATTGTCAGAAAAAGAGATCCCGTCGGGAGAGGCCATGAGGCGCTCCTGCTGGATGAAGGGCTGCGAAAAATCAGGCGAAGGCCCCGTAACGGTCCGGGGGCGCGCTCTTCAAGCGCATCAGGAACAAGGCAGTTTTCAGGCCAGTCTCTGGCAATCAGGTGTCAGATATCGCAGCGCGGTGGTTTTTCAATCTCTTTTTTCGTTGTCGCATCGTCTTTTAACGTGCGGACATCGCTCGTCGCCTTTGTGTCAGGCTTCTTCTTCGGTCACATCGCTCTCGGCCAGGGCGGCGAGTTCGCCGCCCTCTCGTCTGGCTTTGGCAAGCAGTATCCACGCAAGGAGGGAGGATCCTGCGAAAAGCAATATCCCGAGCCCGATCTGGACACCTTGCCCAAGTTGAGCGCCTGCGCCGATCAGCACGAAGACAAGATTCTGCGGAACTGCCCCGATGAAACTCGCCCAGGCGAAGGCGCCAAGCGGCACGCCATACAGCCCGGCAGCCGCCGTGACCATCAGGGCCGAACCGACCGGCATGAGCCGAAGCGTCAGTACGGCCTGAAAAGGCGCTTTTTCCAGAACATGACCGATGAGACGCAGTCTGCCCCGGAAACGCTGCTGCCAGCGCTGGCGCTGTGCAGGTGTGGCCAGGCGTCGCATCCATAAAAACCCGAGTATCGTGCCGCCCAGTGTCGCGGTCGAGGCAAGGCCGAACCCTGGGAGCGTCCCGAACATCAGCCCAGCTGCTAGACAGAGCGCCTGACGGGGCAAACCGAACAAGCTGTAGGGAATGCCGATGGCAAGAAAGATCAGCGGGGCGAGAGGCTGGTTTTTCCAGCTTTCGATAGTGGCCAGCAGGGCACGGGTGACGGGAAAGGCGCGCACGAGCAAAAGCAGCACGATGATGACCAGAATCGTCAGGCCCGGTTTCCAGAGGCTTTTGGACAGCGATCGTTTCGTCGGGGCGGAAAGCGTCAGGGGAGGGGCTCCAATCTGTGCACGGATCGCGCCCAGAGTATGATCCGGCAGCGTTGTGCCTGATCCTCTGATGACGGCATGGCGGCCCAACGGGCCGGAGCATTCCTGACCCGTCGCGCCGTGTGAACTTTCAGGGCTCTAGCAGGCATGACCCGTCTGAGGAAGCAGTAGATGATGCAGATGGGTAACAGTGAGTGACGATTGAGTCACCGCGGCGCGATTATCACCGAGGTTTCGTTGCTGTTTCTTAACGTAACTGGTAGCCGGGAAGTGGGTTTCTGTTTGATATCGTAACGATCAGGTGCGGGTCGAATAGCGCCGTCTTTTTTTGTCCAGTGCCGAGGGAAACGCTACTCTATGTCGTCCAGTTTCACGCATCGCTGTCTTAAGATGCTGCTTGCAGGTACCGCCCTTGCTGGCAGTGTTCAGGTATCGACCGCCGCGCCGACCCGCCACAAGCACCATGCGTCCACACATCGGACGGCAAAGCCTTCCACGGCGCCGGTCCCCGCCGCTGCTCCTGTCGCAATGATGGCCCCGCGCCCGGCGCCTGCCCCTGTCATGGCGCGCTCGCAGCCTGAAGAAATTGCCGTGACAGGCCGCAGTCAGCGCACCCGCCAGCCGGGCGGAGGCCTGATGCGTGTTGAGGTTGAGCCGAAGGCTATCCAAACCGTCACGCATGATTTTATCGCCAAGCTCGCCCCTTCGGTGAACGTGCAGCAAGTGATGGCCATGATGCCCAGCGTCAACGTGGCACAGGCGGATCCTTTCGGTCTGTACACGGGTCAGCTGAACGTTCGTGGTTTCGATACCAGTGAGGTGGGTTGGCTTCTGGATGGCGCGCCCCTGAACGATATCGGTGGTGGCCAGTTCTATGCGAACGAAGTTCTCGAATCTGAAAACCTTGAGAGTGTATCGCTTCAGCCCGGATCGGTCGACATCAATAGCCCGGTCATCAGCGCCTCTGCCGGCCTGACGGCGATGACCATGAGCAACCCGTCGCATCACTTCGGTGGCGTGATGGACGTGTCGTTCGGCTCGTTCGATACGTTCCGCCAGTTTCTGCGTCTGAACTCCGGAGATATTGGTAATAGCGGCGTACGTGCAATGTTCGCTTTCAGCCATACCAAGGGCAATAACTGGCGCGGCCCCGGCCAGGCCGAGAAGTATCACTATGACTTTAAGCTCGTTAAAGATTTCCGTAACGGAAGTCATACTGGCCTGACCGTTGCCTATAACAATCAGACCAATGATTTCTATCTAGCACCCAACCTGAGCCAGTGGCGTAATGCCGGTTATTCAACCAATTACGCCGCTGATTATGCGGGGCCGAATTCGGCTGGTACCAATTACTATCGTCTGCACGTCAATCCGTTCGAAAATGTCATTGCGGTCATTCCAACCCATGTCGTGATCACGCCGAAGCTGACGCTCGAAGATTCGGTTTACTTCTGGCACGGTATCGGCAATGGTACAGGCGCATCGGTTGTCAACAACTCGAATGCCTATCTGGGCACCCAGAAGGTTGCGCTGGCCCTGAACGGTGCGCAGAGCGCTCTGGCGTTCTCCCCATCAAACCAGGAGCAGTTCCGTACCGGCAACACGCTCTCGTTGCATTATCGTCCTGATCACCATCACGATATCTCGCTGGGCTGGTGGTACGAATACGCTAATCTTTATCAGTACTCCCCGTACGGAGTGGTCAATCAGCAGACGGGTATTCCCAATAATGTCTGGGGAACGACGGACCTGATCACCACATCGTCCGGTCAGCCCTACCGCTCGCGTGATTTCCTGTCCCTGACACAGGTCAACATGCTCTTCATCGGCGACACGATGAAGTATTTCAACGACCGTCTGAACATCGTGGTTGGCTTCAAGGAGGCCATGGTGACGAGGCGGATGTACAATTACACGCCGGGCACGCAGTATAACCGTAATCTGCATACGCCTGAGCCGCTGCCGCAGGTTGGAATCTCATGGAACTTCAACAAGCGCCATCAAATTTATATTGCAGGTAATACCAACTTCAAGGCGCCGGCCAATACATCGCTGGTTGATTATATCAGCCCGACAACCGGCAAGGCCAGTCAGCTTGGCGGTCCGTCTGCGCCTGAATATTCGATCGAGGAAGAACTTGGGTACCGCTATAACGGCGACCTGCTGATCGGCTCAATTTCGTTCTTCAACTACAATCTGACCAACCGCCAGCAGTCTCTTACCTATTATGGCCCGGGCAACGCGGTTTACAGCCAGACAGTCAATGCAGGTGGCCAGACAACGCGTGGCGTTGATATCCAGCTGGGTACCCGCCCTTGGCACCATCTCCGGCCATACGTGACGTTCGAATATCTGCACGCCACCATCGACAACAACCTGCGCGTCGGTAATGACCTGCTGCCGACCAAGGGCAAGATCGCTATTCGTTCGCCTCAAGAGCAGGCAGGGCTCGGGCTGGATTACGACGATGGCAGCTTCTGGTTTTCGGGTCAGATCAAATATGTCGGCAAGCAGTATTCCACGTTCATGAACGACAATTCGGTTCCGCAATACATCACCAATCAGGTGGGTCTTGGCTATCGCTTCAAGAATGCCGGTTTCATGAAGTCGCCGCAGATCCAGCTGAATATGACCAATCTGACTGGCGCCAAGTTTCGCAACGGTGTTTATGGCTTCCAGAACAACGCCAATGCGGTAAGAGGGGTTTATGGCACCATGATCGCCGCGTCAGGTTCGCCTTCCTACTACCTGAACCCGCCCTTCTCGGCGATGGTCACTCTTTCGACCGGGTTCTGATCACTCTGCAATGGCCGCTACTGCCCAGCCAAAATGGCTGGCGGTCGGTCCCGGTGCGATCTCGCATTGCAGCCCCCTGCGGCCAGCGTTCACGTAGATCGTCTCCTGTTCCAGCGCGTGCCGGTCCAGAAGGACGGGTACGCGTTTTTTTTGCCCGAAAGGGCTGATCCCGCCCGTTTTATAGGCTGTCAGACGTTCTGCATCCGGCGGGGCCATCATTGCGACCGATTTGCCCTTCAGGGCGGCGGCGACTGCCTTGAGATGCAGCTTGTGATCCGAACGAATGATCGCGCAGGCCGGTTTGTCCTTGTCCAGCCAGACCATCAGCGTCTTGAAAACGCGTTCAGGCGACACGCCCAGTGACTCGGCGGCCTGCAATCCCTTGCGGCTCGCTTCCGGGTCGTAGTCATGCGTATGCAGGGTATAGGCTACGCCCTCCTTCTCCAGCAGAACGAGGGCAGGGGTCTGGCCAGAGGCGGGCTTCATCGGTCTTTCTCCTGATGGGGCATTTCAGTACCCCATCAGAAAACCGCCTCGTCCAGCTGTCAAATCGGGCGGCTCAGCCCTGCTCGACTTCCACCGGCTGCGGCAGGGGCTTGCGACGCAGAAAAGCCAGAACATTGCCGAGCAGAATCAGCACCAGCCCGGCGAGCATGGGCGCAGACCAGTGCACCTGCTCAAAAAACGCGGACATGCCCAGCGCAATGACGGGTGAGAGAATGGTCGCATAGGCAGCACGATCGGCCCCGATGCGCCGCACCAGTTCGAGGTAGAAGAGAAAGCCCACAATCGAACCAAACAGGATCAGGTAGACCAGCCCTGTCATCCAGCGCCATGTCAGGGGAAAGCCGTAGCCATGACCGACCAGAGGGATGAAGAGCGCCATGATGACCGCGCCGCTGAGCATGCCCCAGAATACGGTATTGGTGAGGCTCAGGGTGTAGCGTCCCATCCGGCGCGAAAACATGTTGCCACAGGAAAACAGAAACGTCCCCAGCAGGGCAAAACCGAGGCCGATCAACGTGTGATGCCAGTTGCCATGTCCCATTCCGCCAGCGAGCAAAAGGGCAACACCGCAAACGCCGAGCAACCCGCCCGCCAGCACACGCAGATCGGGCTTCTGTCTGAAAAACAGCCAGAGATTAAGGGTGTTGAGCAGCGTGGCCATGCTGAAAACGACCGATACCGTGCCGCTCGGCAGATACAGCTCCGACGTGTAGATGCCGAGATAATTGCAGGAGAACAGGCAGGCCCCCATACCCAGGATCCATACCCAGGCAGAAGCGGGTGGACGTCGCAGCCTTCCGGTTATGGCAAGGCCGATACCGATCAGACCCGCCGAGAAAAGAAAACGCCAGAATATGGCGACATCGGCGCTTGTGCCGCCAATCTGAAGCGTAATGGCAAACCAGGTCAGGCCCCAGAAAATAACGACTGCGAAAAACAGGAAGGGGGCCATTTATGCGCTTTCTCGGTGCAGGGTTCGGAGCAACTCACCCTATGGGATCGCTGTTTCGGAATGAAGACCGAAACAGTGCAGAAAATGCCCGTGCCATGCGACTTTGCGCAAGATCACGCGTTCAAGCAGCTCCCCTGCCTAGGGCAGATTTCCTTGGGGCATTCCTCAAAAGGCAGGGTCTAGTGAGAAGGAACAGCACGATGAGCTCATTCACCGATAAGGTCAGCGGCACCGTCAAACAGGTTGTCGGTTCGATCAAGGAAGAAGCCGGCAAGCTGACCCATAATGAGAAGCTGGAGGCTGAAGGCGCCGCCCAGAATCTCGAAGGCAAGGCAGAAAAGGCAAAGGGCGACGTCAAGAGCGCCGTCAGTAACGGGATCGACAGTGTGAAAGACGGCCTTAACAAGCTTTGAGTTTTTCCCGCGAAAGCCGTCTGGCATGAAGGTGCGAGGCGGCTTTCGTGTGTCTGGTGTCTTGATCAGACCAGAATCGCAAAAGCCGAGGCCGCCAGCAGGCCGCCCATGACGCGATTGATCAGAACAAGATGTCTGGGCCCGGTACCCGATCGATACAGGTAAATCCCGAGCGCAGCCCATCCAAGTTGCGATGCCAGCCCTATGGCCAGTTTGACTCCGATCATGAGTGAAAGTGTCAGGAGCCAGCGCGGCCC